>JAAYBV010000007.1 GCA_012744475.1 Phycisphaerae bacterium | reverse complement strand
GCAACTCGGTGGCCGAGCCGATGTATGTGCGGATCGAGGACGCCGCGGGCAAGAGCGCGACGGTGGTGAACGCGGATGAGTCGATCAACCTGCGTCCGTCGTGGCAGGAATGGGCGATTCCGTACAGCGATCTGGCCGGCGTGAATCTGAGCCGGATCGAAAAGATGGTCATCGGCGTCGGCAGCGCGACCAGCCCGCAGGCCGGCGGCGCCGGCACGGTCTACGTCGACGACATCGGCTTCGGCCGACCCGCAGCTCAGTAACGCTTCGAAAAGGGCAGCACACCGGCTGCTTCGAAGGCATCACACAGGGCCTGCCCCCATACGATGGGGCAGGCCCTTTCTTGTGCCTCTGGCGTGCCCGCACGGGCAAGGCATGCCTGGCCCCCGCCGGTTCGCGCCAAAACGGGCAATCGCGTCGAGCCGATTCTTGACGACGCCCCCCCAGTTTTGCTATCCTGACGGATTACATCTTGCCTGCGGGTTGTTCCCGTGGCTTGTCTGGACGGAAGAACACCGAGAGATTCTGGGTATGTTGAAGAGAACGCATCATTGCGGCCAGCTTCGGCTGACCGATGCCGGAAAGAGCGTGGTGGTGACCGGCTGGGTCCAATCGTATCGGGATCATGGCAACCTGGTCTTCTTCGACGTGCGGGACCGGGAGGGACTGACGCAGCTCGTGTTCGACCCGGAGACCAGTCCCGAATCGCACCAGCTCGCTCGCACGGTGCGATGTGAATGGGTGATCGCCGCGGCCGGCACGGTCCGTCCGCGCGGCGAGGGACTGGAAAATCCCAAGCTGGCCACCGGACAGATCGAGGTGGTCGTCGAGCGGTTCGAAATCCTCAACATGGCCAAGACCCCTCCGTTTGAGCTGGACAACGCGAGCAGGACGAACGAAGAGACGCGGCTGATGTACCGATACCTCGATCTGCGTCGGCCCGAGGTGCAGCAGCGGCTTCGCGTCCGCCATCGTGTCACGTCGCTGGCGCGCCGCTATTTTGACGAGAAGGGTTTCTGGGAGATCGAGACGCCGATGCTGGCCAAGAGCACGCCGGAAGGCGCCCGCGATTTCCTCGTGCCCAGCCGCCTGGTGCGCAACACCTTCTACGCACTGCCGCAGTCGCCGCAGTTGTTCAAGCAGATCCTGATGGTCGGCGGCGTCGACAAGTACTTCCAGATCGTCCGTTGCTTCCGCGACGAGGACCCGCGGGCCGACCGCCAGGCGGAATTCACGCAGATCGACGTCGAGATGAGCTTCGTGGACGTCGACGACGTGATCGCGATCCATTCGGAGCTGGTCGCCCGCATCTGGAAAGAGGTCCTCGGCGTCGAGGTGGCCTTGCCGATCCGGCGGATGTCCTATGCGGAGGCGATGGCCGACTACGGAATCGACCGGCCCGACGTGCGCTTCGACATGAAGCTCAAGGATATCTCCGACCTCGCCAGGCAGACCACGTTCAAGGTCTTCACCTCGTGCATCGAGAACGGCGGAGTGGTCAAGGGCCTGTGCGCTCCTTCGGGCGAGTTCTACTCGCGCAGCGACATCGAAAAGACGCTGACCACCCTGGTGACCGACTTTGGCGCCAAGGGGCTGGCGTGGCTCAAGGTCAAGATGGAAGACGGCGCTCCGACGTTCATCGGGGGCATCGGCAAGTTCTTCAGCGACGATCTCGGTCGGCAGTTGGTGCAGCGGTTCGGCGCCAAGGACGGAGACGTGCTGATGTTGGTGGCCGACCAGGAATCCATCGCCAACAAGGCATTGGCGCCGCTGCGCTGCCGGATCGCCCGCGACCTGAAGCTGTACGATCCGAAGAGCTTTGCCTTTCTGTGGGTGGTGGATTTCCCGCTGTTCGAGTGGAACGCCGACGAGAAACGCTACGATTCGCTTCACCATCCGTTCACCGCGCCGGTGCCCGAGGACCTGGGCAAGCTCGAAACCGACCCGGCGCACATCCGTTCGCAAGCGTACGACATCGTGGTCAACGGCAGTGAGATCGGCGGGGGCAGCATTCGTATCCACCGGCCCGAAGTGCAGCAGAAGGTCTTCGACCTGCTGAACATCTCGCGGAAGCAGGCGGAGGACCGGTTCGGTTTCTTCCTCAAGGCGCTGGACTACGGCGCGCCGCCGCACGGGGGCATCGCTTTCGGCCTGGACCGGCTCACCATGCTGCTGACCGGCACGGAGAACATCCGCGACGTGATCGCGTTCCCGAAGACGCAGCGCGGCCAGTGTCTGATGACCGATGCGCCCAGCGAGGTGGACTCCAAACAGCTCGATGAGCTGAACCTGCGGACGCAGAAGCATCTGCACGCGGTGGAGCCCAAGCCGGAGAATTGATCCGCGATCGCGCCGTTGATCGTGGGAATCAGCCGACCCAGGCTGACCGGGCGCCCGGGCACGTCCCGGCCCCGGTCGAATGCAGGGGCGGATCATCATTCGCCCGTACTCTTCGATCGTCAGTAGAGAATGATGCGTATCGACCTGAGAGAGAGTCTCCAACGCGTTCTCCGGTTCCTGCACCTGACTCCTCTGTCGCTGGCGGAGAAGTGTCGGATCATGTTCGGGGCCGCCGTGCTGTTCAGCCTGAGCATCGCGCTGCTGCTGCCGTACATCTGGATGAGCCAACTGACCAAGAAGGTCCTGCTCGATACGAACAAGATGCGCGTCGAATCGGTCCTTCTTCGGACGCATTTCCAGTTGGAGGAGCTGTCGCGCATGACGCGGCCGGAGCTGAACAGCCAGGGGGCGATGCGAGATCCGAACGAGCCTGGCGTGCTGTGGATCCCTCTGCGCGGCCGCGCCGGCCAGGAGGGACTCGAACGCCTCAACAACGCGCAACGGAGACTGTTCGACGAACTGATCGCCGATGAAACCCGCGACGATGGTCTGGAGCTGAACCGCGTGGACGGGCGGTGGCGCAGCGATTACGTGCGTTTGTTTCGCGCGACGGAAACGTGCGTGAGCTGTCACAACGTCCAAGGGTCGGCCGGCGCGTTCGCGTTGCACGAGGTTGTGGGCGTTGCGGCCGTCCGGGCCCGCGGGATCGGCAGCGACCTGAGGAAGACGGTGTTCCTCAATCGCGTCTGGACGGTGATCGCGGGGCTGATCGGCGCCACCGGCGCCATGGTGGCGTTCTACTGGATCACGCAGCGGGTCATCCTGCGGCCCATTCGGCAGTTGCGGGCGTTGGCCAACAACGTCGCCGAGGGCAATCTGGACATCCGCAGCGTGATCGCGACCGCCGACGAGTACGAGCGGCTCAGCGAGGCGTTCAACCACATGCTCGACAACCTCCAGGCCGCCCAGGAGAATCTGCATCAGGCCAACCGGCAGCTCGATGCGAAGATTGCCGAGCTGAGCCAGCGGAACATCGAGCTGTACAAGGCCAACAAGCTCAAGAGCGAGTTTCTGGCGAACATGTCGCACGAATTTCGCACGCCGCTGAACGCCATTCTCGGGTTTGCGCAGGTGCTGCGGGAGAAGCCGGGGCTGCTGCGGCGTGACAAGGGACAGCGCTACGCCGAGAACATCATCAGCAGCGGCAACAGCCTGCTGGCCATGATCAACGACCTGCTCGACCTGGCGAAGGTGCAGGCCGGCCGGATGGAGCTGCGCATCGAGCCGGTGTCCCTGCCGCAGCTCTGTGAGTCGCTGGTCTCGGCGTTCACGCTGCTGGCGAAGAAGAAGAGGATCAAGATCCGAACAGAGGTGGACCCCGATGTGCCCATCCTCGTGACCGATGGGGGCAAGGTGCAGCAGGTGCTCTACAACTTCCTGAGCAACGCGGTGAAGTTCACCCCGGCGCGGGGCTCGATCGAGATTCGCGCCGAGATGCTCGATGCCGATACGGTGCGCATTGCCGTCACCGACACCGGTTGCGGGATCGCGGAGTCCGACCGGGAGACGATCTTCGAGAAGTTCCGGCAGGTGGACGGCTCGCTGACGCGGGAGACGCCGGGCAGCGGACTCGGCCTGTCGATCTGCAAGGAGTTGGCGCAGATGCTGGCCGGCACGATCGGCCTGGAGAGCCAGGTGGACGTCGGCTCGACGTTCTGGCTCGACATCCCGGCCCGGCTGTCCCCAGGCGAAGAGACGTCCCTTTTCGATTCCCACATGCGAGCAACCTCATTCGACGAAGAAGGAGACAATCATGCACAAGAACAGGCGTCGGACCTGTAGAGCGCGTGGAACCTGTTTCGTCTCAATCATCGTTCTGGCGTTGTCGATGGCGGTGGCAGGCGCACAGACGCCGCACCCATTCTCCATCCATGACATGCTCGCGATGGACCGCATCTCCGATCCGCAAGCATCGCCCGATGGGCAGTGGATCGCGTTCGTCGTGCGCACGACGGACCTGGAGGCCAACCGCGGGCGGACCGATCTGTGGCTGGTCTCCAGCGACGGCGCGAACCTTCGCCAGCTCACGTCGCATCCCGACTCCGATTCCAGTCCGCGCTGGGCTCCCGACAGCAGGACCATATGGTTTCTTTCGAGTCGATCCGGATCCTCTCAGGTCTGGCGGATTGCCATCGACGGCGGGGAAGCCCGGCAGGTGACGGACGAACCGCTCGACGCCGGCAACCTGATTGCTTCGCCCGACGGCAGGTACGTCGGCTTCACGATGGAGGTGTTTCCCGACGGCGCGACGGCCCAGGCCACCAAGGAGCGGCTTGATGCCATCGAGCAACGCAAGGCGACGGGGCGCGTCTACGAACGGCTCTTCGTGCGTCACTGGGACCGGTGGAGCGACGGCCGGAGATCGCACCTGTTCGTCAAAGCCATCGACGGCGGTCCGGCGGTTGATGTCATGGCGGGCATGGACGCGGACACGCCCTCGATCCCGTTCGGCGGGCCCGAGGAGATGACCTTCACCCAGGACGGCAGAGGGGTCGTCTTCAGCGCCAAGGACGCGGGCCGCGAGGAGGCGTGGTCAACGGATTTCGACCTCTACTACAGCCCGGCCGACGGCTCGGAAGCGCCGAAGTGCCTGACGGTGGAGAACGAGGCGTGGGACACGCAGCCGGTGTTCTCGCCCGACGGCCGGACGCTGGCGTACCTGGCGATGAGCCGGCCTGGCTACGAGTCCGACCAGTTCCGAATCGTGCTGCACGACTGGCCCGGCGGTTCGAAACGCGTGCTCGCGCCGCAGTGGGACCGCAGTCCGTCCTCGATCTGCTTTTCTGCGGATGGGCGCACGCTCTACGCATCGGCCGCGAACCTCGGCCAGCACTCGCTCTTTTCGATCGACGTTGCCAGCGGCAGCGTGCAAACCATCATCCGGGACGGGCACGTTCACGCGTTGAGCGTCGCCGGCGAGCGGATCGTCTATGCCTTGAGCACGATGCAGTCGCCGGCCGAGCTGTACAGCGTCGCCCCGGACGGCGCGGGCGCCAGGAAGCTGACCGACATCAATGGCGCCAAGGTCGCGGCCGCGAAGATGGGCGACTTCGAGCAATTCACCTTCGCCGGCTGGAACGGGGAAACGGTCTACGCCTATGTTGTCAAGCCCGTGGACTTCGATCCCGCTCGCAAGTATCCCGTGGCGTTCCTGATCCACGGCGGGCCTCAAGGCTCGTTCGGAAACGTCTTCCATTACCGCTGGAACCCGCAGGCGTACGCGGGCGCCGGATACGCCGCGGTCATGGTCGACTTCCACGGCTCGACCGGCTATGGGCAGGCCTTCTGCGACTCGATCCAAGGTGACTGGGGAGGCAAGCCGCTGGTGGACCTCCAGAAAGGTCTGGCCGCAGCGCTCGAGAAGTACCCGTGGATGGACGGTGACCGCGTCGCCGCCTTGGGCGGGTCCTTCGGCGGGTACATGGTCAACTGGATCGCGGGCAACTGGCCCGATCGCTTCCGCTGCCTGGTCAACCACGACGGAAACCTCGACGAACGCATGGCCTACTTCGACACCGAGGAGCTGTGGTTCCCCGAGTGGGACCACATGGGCACGCCATGGGACAATCCCGAAGGCTTCGAGAAGCACAATCCGCTGCGATTCGTCGGGAACTGGAAGACGCCCATGCTCGTGATCCACGGCGCACAGGACTTCCGCGTCGTCGATACGCAGGGCCTCGGCACGTTCAACGCCCTTCAGCGGCGGGGCATCCCGAGCAAGCTGCTGCACTTCCCCGACGAGGGCCACTGGGTGCTCAAACCGCACAACTCGATCCAGTGGCACGAGACGGTCCTCGCCTGGCTCGACCGGTGGCTGAAGAACTGACCGGGTCCGACCGATCGCCATTCGTGGCCCACGCTGCCGGAAGCCCTTGCGGCGCCGGTGTTTGTGGGCCCACTCCTTCAGGGCGAACGCTCCTGCCTCCACCGCAGGAACCGCAAGTTCGAGCGGCCGAAACAGTGTTTGACGCTGGGTAGGGCAGGCGGGTAGAATGCCGGTTTATCCCGCCTTCCCGGGTTGCCAGTTGGCCCGAAGGCGAGGGTCTGGTCTTGAATCGACAGCCGGCCGACAAGGAGGGCCGACTTTGCCACTGAAGGAGAACAAACGAGCCTCGCGCGCAGCGACTGCTCCGGCGGCAACCCCGGCGGAGATGGCGATGCTGCGCAGTATACCGGAGTCGCTGCCGGCAGAGGCGGCGGTGCTCGGCTCGATGATCGTCGATCCTCGCTGCATCGGGGACGTGGTCGAGCGGATTGATCGCACGGCGTTCTACCACAGCGAGCATCAGATCATCTTTGATGCGATCCTGGCGCTGTACGAGAAGAATCGCGGCGAGGGGATCGACGGGCTTCTGGTCCGCGACGAGCTGGAACGCAACGGCCAACTGGAGACGGTCGGCGGGCTGGACTACCTCCGCCGGGTGATGGAGACGGTGCCCTCGTCCGCCAACGTCGCGTACTACACCGACGTGATCAAGGAGAAGATGCTGCTCCGCGAGACGATCGCGGCCGCGACCGACATCCTGAATGACGCCTACGACGAGTCGGGCAGTGCGGCCGAGAAGCTCGACGAGGCGGAGCGTCGCATTTTCGCGGTGACGGACAAGCGGATCACCAACGCCGCCGTGGCGCTGAAGGACCTGGTCACCAAGGCCTACGAGCTGATCGAGAAACGCGAAGGCAGTCACGTCACGGGCCTGTCGACGGGCTTCTACGAGCTGGACGACCTGACGTGTGGACTGCAAAAAGGAGAAATGGTCATCATCGCCGCCCGGCCCAGTATGGGCAAGACGGCGCTGGTGTTGAATATGGCCGAGCGGATCGGCATCCTGGACAAACAGCCGTTGGCCATCTTCTCGCTGGAAATGGGCCGGCAGCAGCTTGCCGAGCGGTTTCTGTGCAGTTACAGCGGCGTCGACGCGCAGTTGGTTCGAAAGGGCATGCTGGACACGGAGCACTATCAGAAACTGGTCGAGGCGTGCGGGGCCATCTCGGAGGCGCCGATCTATATCGACGACACCTCGGCGCTGACGCCTCTGGAGATCCGGGCCAAGACGCGGCGGCTGAAGAGCGCCTACGGAATCCAGTGCGTCATGATCGACTATCTTCAGTTGATGCACCTGGGGACCACTCGGGTGGAGTCCCGCCAGCAGGAAATCTCGACGATTTCGCGCTACCTGAAGTCGCTGGCGCGGGAGCTGGATGTTCCGGTGGTGGTCCTGAGCCAGTTGAACCGGGCGGCCGAGGGCCGGGAAGGACATCGCCCGCGCATGAGCGACCTGCGCGAGAGCGGCAGCATCGAGCAGGACGCCGACGTAGTGATGCTGCTGCACCGCGAGGACTACTACCATCGCGGCGAGCCGGACTATGAGCCGAACAACAAGGCCGAGATCATTATCGCCAAGCAGCGTAACGGCCCGACCGGGACCGTGGAACTGACGTTTCGGGACAAGTGCACGCGATTCGAGAACCTGGCGCAGATCGAGCAGGAATCGGTGCCGTTTTAGCCCGTGGCCTCGCGACGCCGTCCGCCGCAGGCGGATCGCCGTCCACGAGAGAACCAATGCAGGACACGATTTTCGTTCTCCTCATATCGATGGTGTTGGCCGCTTCGAGCGGCGCGCGTGCCGGTGAGTCGGCCGAGGCGCCCGCCGGCGAGGCGGAAACCCCCTCCGCCGCGGTCGACGCGCCCCCTCCGGATCGCGGCAGCATCATCAAGTCCATCGAGTTCGAGGGCAACCGCAAATTCAAGGACCACGTGCTCCGGCAGCGGCTCGGTTTCGAACTGGGCGATCCACTGGACGCGTTTCTGGCCGAAGGGGGACGCCTGACCATCGAAGAGGTTTATCGCAAGATCGGCTTTGCCTTCGTGAACGTCTCGCTCGACCGCGACGGGATGTCGCGCGGCGATCTGCTGTACCGCATCGACGAAGGAACCCGGATTCAGATCGAATCGGTCAGCTTCGTCGGCAACGAGGTCATGGACTCGGGAACGCTGGAGAAGGTCGTCAAGACGACGGAGCGGAAATGGTTGCTTTGGCCCTTCTATTACACGGAAGACGCGGTGGAAGAGGACCTGGACCGTCTTCGCGAGTTCTACTACGACCACGGATATCTCGATTACAAGATCACCGCCAACACGGAATTCACGGAGGACCGGACCGGGGTCCGCGTGACGTTTGTCATCGAGGAGGGGCCGGTCTATCGCGTGGCCGACATCGTTCTTTCGGGCAACACGCATTTCACCAGCGACGAGCTGCGCACGATGATGACGCTGCGCGAAGGCCAGGTCTACCTCAAGCCGACGGCGGTTCGCGACGCCCGGGAAATCGCGCGGTTGTACCGCGAGATCGGCTACATCGACGCCGAGGTTCATCAGCGACCCCGGTTCCGCCCGGTGACCGGGCAGAACATGGTCAGTGTGACGTTCGACGTCGTCGAGGGGGGGCGGTTCCGCATCGGTCGGATCGACGTGACGGGAAACGAAGAGACGCAGGACAAGGTCGCTCGCCGGGTGCTCGACGAGTATGACTTCACGCCGGGAAACTGGTATAACGGCCGGATCGCCCCCAAAGAAGGCGGCGGGCTGATGGAGCGATACGTCCAGCGGGCGGCGGTGGCCGAGGAGGTGCTGATCCGCCCGGTGACGCCGGAGAGCGGCGCCACGGACCGCAAGGACGTTCGCGTCGACATCAAAGAGGGCAGCACGGGCATGATCATGCCCGGCGTCGGCGTCAGCAGCGACAGTGGCGTCATCGGACGCCTGATCTATCGGCAGCGGAATTTCGACATCACCGACTGGCCCGACGACCCCAGCGGACTGCTGACCCCCTGGAAGTACTTCAAAGGGGCCGGCCAGAGCTTCAGCGTGACGCTTGAACCGGGCACCGAATACAGCCAGTACTACGTCGAGTTCGTGGACCCGTATTGGCGTGATATTCCGGTGACGCTCGACGTTCTCGGCCGCAGTTACGAACGCTACCGCGAGAGCCACGACGAAGAACGCCTCAAGGGCTACGTTGGTTTCGAGCAGCGGCTCAAGGGGCGCTGGAGCCGGAGCATCGGTTTCCGCGCCGAGAACGTCCGTATCGACGATCTCGACTACGATGCGCCGCTGGAGATCATCGACGTCCGCGGCCATACCGCGCTGTTCGGCGTGCGGTTCGGACTCGGCGAGACGGCCCTGGACGATCGCTACCGCCCGAGCCGAGGCCACGTCCTCAACTTCGAGTACGAGCAGGTGACCGGGGACTACACCTTCGGCATTCTCGAAGGCAGTTACGTCCGCTACTTCACGATTCATGAGAATCTGCTCGGACATAAGACGGTGCTGGCCGGCAAGGTCCGGGCGGCGACAATCGTGGGCGACGCGCCGCCGTTCGAGAAGTTCTACGGGGGCGGCACCGGGCCGTACGGGCTGCGCGGCTTCGAGTATCGCGGCGTCAGCACGCGTGGCCTCCAGACGAACGTCGCGTCGCCCCGGTACAAGGACCCGATCGGCAGCGACTGGATCTTCCTGGCCGGCGCCGAAGTCACGGTGCCCGTGATCAGCGACAACTTCGGCTTGCTGTTCTTCGTGGACAGCGGGACGATCGACACAGGCCGCTATCGTGTCTCGCTCGGCACGGGCCTCCAGATCATGGTGCCCCAGCTCTTCGGCGACGTGCCGATGCGATTTGAGATTGCCACCCCGGTGCTCGAGGACGACCGCGACAAGGAGCAGGTCTTCAGCTTCTCGGCCGCCGGCATGTTTTAACACGAACCAGACGTCGTGCCGAACCGACGGGTCGGCCGACCGAACAAGGGAAAGGGGATTTCATGAACCGAAGAACGATCCTGATGGGCGTGGTGCTGAGCGTCGTGGCGGTGCTGGCGACCTTCGAGTACGGCCGCGCCGGGGCGGCGACCGCGTCCACTTCGCGCATCGGCGTGGTCAGCATTCGCACCGCCTTCAACGAGTGCCAGCAGCAGGGGCAGTATCGCACCCAGGCGATCGCCCGGCAGAATCGCGCCCGCGCCGAGCTGGAGGCGAAGGCCAAGAACATCGAGGCCGCCGAGGCGGAGTTGAAGACGCTCAAGGCGGGCACGGCCGATTACCTCAAGCAGTTGCAGTCGGTCCTGCAGGGCCGCGCCGAGCTGGACAGTCAGCAGGAGTTTCTCAAGCAGCAGCGGCTGACGGAAGACAAGCAGTGGATGGAGAAGCTGTACCAGGAGACGCTCAAGATCGTCGCGGCGGTGGCCAAGGAAAAGGGCTTGGACGTCGTGCTGGAACGGACCGATCCGGAGTTTCCGATCTCGAGCGAGGAATTGATGGCGACTTTCAGCACGCACAAGGTTCTGTATGCCGACGGCTGCGTCGATCTGACCAAAGAGGTGATTGCCCGTCTGGACAAGCTCAAAGACCTCAAGCCGTGAGCGGCAGGCGGCTCGGACGCATTCTATGATGTGGATGGATTTGGCGGGGTTCGAATGGCCTTGACAGTAGCAGAGTTGGCGAAGCGGCTCAGCGCTGACGTGGTCGGTGGCCCGGAAGGCCTGGACCGTGCGGTGTCGTCGGTTCAGCCACTGGCGGCGGCCGGTGCGGCCGACGTGGCCTTCGTGACGGATGCGAGGCGTGAAGCGGCGGCCAGGAAGTGCGCCGCGGCCGCCGTCATCGTCGGCAAGCCGATCGTCGGCGTGCCGGCGGTGCAGTTGGTCGTCCCGAACGTCAACGCGGCCCTCATCGCGGCGCTGGAGTGCTTCGCGCCCCGGCTGGCGCCGCCCGTCGAGGGCGTGGACGCGACGGCGCGCCTCGGCGCCGACGTCCGGCTCGGCGACCACGTCAGCATCGGCCCGCACGTGGTGATCGGCGACCACGTCGAGATCGGTCCCGGGACGGTGATTGGTCCCGGCTGCACCATTGGCGAAGGGACGAAAATCGGCGCTCAGTGCCGGCTGGACAGCCACGTGGCGGTCTACCATCAGTGCACGATCGGCGACCACGTGATCGTCCAAAGCCACAGCACCATCGGCTCGATGGGGTTCGGATACGCTTTCATCGACGGCCGCCAGCGGTTCGTCCCGCACAACGGAGGCGTGGTGATCGAGGACTTCGTGGAGATCGGCGCCAACACATGCGTTGACAGGGCGAAATTTGGCAATACGATAATCGGCGCCGGTACGAAGATCGACAATCTCGTCCAGATCGCTCACAACGTGGTCATCGGCAAGTGCTGCATGATCTCGGCGCAGGTCGGCATAGCGGGCAGCTGCCGGGTGGGCGACGGGGTGGTCCTGGCCGGACAGGTGGGCCTGGCCGACCACATCGAGATCGGTTCCGGCACGATGGTTGGGGCGCAGGCCGGCGTGATGAACAACGTGCCTGCCGGCGAGCGACTCCTCTGGTCGCCCGCCGTCAATGCGAAAGAGGCCACCCGGATCCTCGCGCATATGTTCCGTCTGCCCAAACTCGCGCAACAGATGAAGCGCCTGACGGCGAAGGTAGAGAAACTTGAAGCTGCAAACGACGATCAAGGGTGAGGAGAAGCTGGCCGGAAAAGGCCTGTTCGGGGGCGAGGAGGCGCGGGTGACCTTTCGTCCGGCGCCCGAAGACGCGGGTGTGGTCTTCGTGCGGACCGACGTCGCCGGCGCGGTGCGCATTCCCGCCGTCGTCCCGAACGTCGCGGAGCGCAGCCGACGCACGAGCATCAAGAAGGGCGAGGTCAGCGTCGAGACCGTCGAGCACTGCATGGCCGCCATCAGCGCCCTGGAGATCGACAACCTTCTCGTGGAGATCGACGGACCCGAGCTGCCGGCCCTGGATTGCAGCAGCGCCGACTACTTCCAGACGCTCAAACGCGCCGAGATCGTCGAGCAGAAGAATCCGCGCCGCGAGTTCGTCGTCAAGAAACCCATCACGGTCAGTGCCGGAGACGCCACGATTTACGCGCTGCCGTACTCGGACCCCGGGCTCAACATCACGTACGATCTGGATTACAGCGGTCACACGGGGATCGGCCGGCAGATCTACAGCTATCGGCTGACGCCGGACAGCTTCGAAACCACCATGGCGCCGGCCCGCACGTTTCTGCTCGAAGTGGAGGCCCGCCAGTTTCAGGCCCGCGGGATCGGCACGCATATCAGTCCGCGCGACCTTCTGGTCATCGATTCGGACGGACCGATCAAGAACACGTATCGGTTTCCGAACGAGTGCGTCCGGCACAAGATCGTCGATCTGATCGGCGACCTGGCGCTGGTCGGCCGGCCGATCGTGGGTCGGGTGGTGGCCTACAAAAGCGGCCACGCGCTCAACCAGCAACTGGCGCGCAAGCTGTACGAGCAGGCCGAGCAGCAGGACCGGATCGAGCAGTTCGGGACCGATGCGGTTCTCGACATCCGGCGGATCCAGAAGATCCTGCCCCATCGCTATCCGTTCCTTCTCGTGGACAAGATCATCGAGATCGAGGGTGACACGAAGATCCGAGGCGTCAAGAACGTGACGTTCAACGAGATCTTCTTCCAGGGGCATTTTCCCGGGACGCCGATCATGCCGGGCGTGCTGATCGTCGAGGCGATGGCGCAGGTCTCGGGCCTTCTGTTCGCCCAGAAGCTGGAGCACACCGGGCAGTTGGCGCTGCTGCTGAGCATGGACGGCGTCAAACTGCGCAAGGCGGTCGTGCCGGGCGACCAGTTGATCCTGTCGGCCGAGACGATTCGGCTGCGAAAACGAACGGCCCATTGCCGCTGTGTGGCCATGGTCGGCGACGCGGTTGCCGCCGAGGCCGAGATCAAATTCATGCTCGTGGACGACGACAAGATGTAGATGGGCGGCCGCCCGATTTTTTGTTCCAAGTGCAAGCTCCCTGAGAGGCAGGAACCGACAAGATGGCGAAGATACACCCCACGGCAGTCGTTGGGAAGAACGTGCAACTCGCAGAAGACGTGGTCATTGGGCCCCTGTCTGTGGTGGGAGACGGCGTGTCGATCGGCGCCGGGACCGTCCTCGACGCGCACGTCGTGATCGCCGATCGCGTCACGATCGGACAGGGCAATCGCCTCTATCCGAACTGCGTGATCGGCTGCTGTCCGCAGGTTCTCGGCTTCGATCCGGGCACGAAGATTGGCACGCTGGTGATCGGGGACCGCAACGTGATCCGCGAGAACGTCACGATCCATCCGAGCCGGTACGAGGACGCCAGCACGCAGATCGGTAGCGACAACCTCATCATGGTCGGCACGCACATCGGGCACGACTGCATCATCGAGAACCAGATCGTCCTGAGCAACAGCGTGCAGGTGGGCGGCCACGGCAAGATCGAAGAGGGGGCGTGGGTCAGCGGCGTGGCCGGCATGCACCAGTTCGTGACGGTGGGACGGTGGTGTTTCGTGGCGGGCCTGGCCGGCCTGACGCACGATGCGCCGCCGTATATGATGGTCAGCGGGCATTACCCGTCGTGCGTTCGCGGCGTGAACAAGCGCGGTCTGCACCGGGCGGGGCTCGACGAGCAGCAGCAGGAGCGCATTTTCGAGGCCTATCATCGCCTGTATCGCGAAGGGACGCCGCTGCTGGTGGCCGCCCGGGCGCTGGCCCGCGAAGACGGGCTCGATGCGAACGTCCGGCTGATCGTCGACGCCATTCTGCGGAGCGGCGAGCATCGCTTCGGTCGGTATCTGGAGAGTCTACGGAGATAGCGAATTAGCACATATGGACGAGACAGCGAAAATACGCACGGCCGTCGTCGGCGCCGGCAAGATGGGGTCGATCCACGCCAAGGTCTACAGCCAGTTGCCGGACAGCGAACTGGTAGGCGTCGTCGACACCGATGCGAATCGGGCCGGGCAACTGGCGGAGAAATACGGCTGCACCGCTTACACGAATTGCGCCGACCTCCTCGGCAAGGTGGACGCCGTGACCGTCGCGACGCCGACAGTCACCCATCTGCAACTGGCCAAGCTCTTCCTGAAACAGCGCATCCCGGTCCTGATCGAGAAGCCTCTCGCGGCGAGCGTGCGGGAAGGACGCAAGATCGTCTCTCTGGCGCGCCGCTTCGACACAGTCGTCGCGGTCGGGCATTCGGAGCGCTGCAATCCCGTCGTCCAGGCGATGAAGCGGCTGAGCATCGAGCCGAAGTTCATCGAGGCGCATCGCGTCAGTCCCTATCCCTTCCGCTCGACCGACATCGGCGTCGTGCTGGACATCATGATTCACGATATCGACATCATCCTGTCGCTGGCGGCCAGCAAGATCCGGCGCGTCGATGCGGTCGGCGTCGGCGTGATCGAAGGGGCCGAGGACATCTGCAACGCGCGGATCGCGTTCGACAACGGGTGCGTCGCGAACATCACCGCCTCGCGCCTGGCGCTGAAGACCGAGCGTCGCGTCCGCGTCTTCTCGCGGCAGGCCTATCTGAGCGTCGACTATCTCAAAAAGAGCGGGATCGTCATCAAGACGGCGCCGAACACGAACGTGGTTGAATGGATCAAGCAGCAGCGCGAGAAGGGCGACTTCGACTGGACAAGCGTGAACTGGCCGGACCTGCTGCACATCGAGCAGCTTCCGATCGACGACAAGGAGCCGGTGCGCCTCCAGCAGGAGGCGTTCCTGCGCGCCGTCAGGGACCGGTCGTATACGCCGGAAGTCAGCGCCGAGGAGGGTCTGGCCGCCCTCAAGTGCGCCCAGAAGATCCTCACTGCCGTCCGACGCCACAAGTGGGACTGACCCTGGCCGAGCCTCTGTCGTCTATTGGAATCGCGAAGTGAAACCCGAAGGGCGGATCATCACGGTTGGGCTGTCGCCGGCGTGGGACGTCAGTTGCCGGGGGCGTGGGTTTGACTGGGGGCTTCATGCCCAGATCGACGAGCAGGTGATCCGGCCGGCGGGCAAGGCGCTGAACGTCTCGTCGGCGCTGGCCTGGATGGGCGGCGAGAGCACGGCGGCCGGTCTGTGGGGCAGCGAAGACCACGAGCAGATGTGCAGTGACGTCGCCCGATGGGATCGTCGCGTGCAGGTCCGGATGACGCGCGCCGAGGGGCACACGCGGCTGAACGTCACCGTCGCCGACACACGCGGCCGCCGGGAGATGCACCTTCGCAAGGCCAGCGAGTTGGCTTCCGCCTCTTCGCTGCGGCGTCTGCGCTGCGACCTGCTCCGGTTCGTCGGGCGGGACGACATCTGCGTCTTCGCCGGAGCGATGCCGGCGGGGCCTCTGCTCGACCCGGTTATGGCGTGCGTGCTGGCCTGCCGCGAACTCGGGGCGCGACTGGCGGTCGACACACACGGGCCGGTTCTCAAGGCGGTCGTCGACGCGCAACTGGCCTGGCTGATCGCACCCAACGTGGAGGAGCTGGGCGAGCTGCTCGGCTCGCCGATACCCGACACGACGGCGAAACTGGCCCCCGCCGGTCGGAGCCTGCTGGGGAAAGTGGAGGTCGTTCTGATCAGCCGGGGCAAGAAGGGCGCGATGGTTGTGACAAAGGATGGGGTCTGGAGCGGCCGCGCCACCGGCCGGGGCAAGGTGATCGAGACCGTTGGCTGCGGCGATTACCTGCTGGCCGGCTTCCTGGCCGCCGTGGCGGAACAGCGTCCGGCCCGCACCGCCCTGGAGCAAGCCCTGAAGGTCGCCACCGCCCGCGCCTACGGCTGGACCGATACCCAAACCTGGACCCGGGCCAGACGCAAGGTCGCAGCAAATGTGCGGAACCTCTGACCGGACAACCACTTAGACAGAACCGGACAAGCCAACGACATGGTCTGCCGGCCTCGTTCTGCTGGTGTGTGTGAAAGCATCCTGGCATGCGTGTGGCAGTGGCAAGTGCAGGCTTGCCGATGGTGATACGCATGCCGTCGAGGCCATCGGCGAACTCCGCCTTGCTCCCCCGATGGCCATCGGGACCGCGGCCACACACGGCTCTCTTCGCTGGAAGTAGGCCTTGCCGTGGAATTCGCAGAGGCACTGCGAAAAAAGGCGAAAAAAGTTGCATTGACCTGGACGATCCGGTATAGTTGCCGCTTTGCGGTAGTCTTGTCGCAAGGGGTAGACTCGGGCCGGATAGACGGCCATCGGGGTCAGCAGGATCACGGCATGGCTGGCTCAAGCCTCCGGCAAGACCTTACCAGACCGCTCCAAAGCGGTCTCCGTGACAGCAGGAGTATCGATTATTGACGATTGATTAGCGATTATTGGTTCGCAGAGGAGATTCGCCTGCAAATCATCAATCGCCAATCATCAATTGACAATTTCCACGGGCCATTACCCGGTGGTGTAATCGGCAACACATGGGTTTTTGGTACCCATATTCCAGGTTCGAGCCCTGGCCGGGTAGATTAGGGCAATTGATCGTCGGTGGATTTGGAAAAGGGCGTATGGCTGAGAGAGTAGCGATACTGCTGGCGGCCGGGGTGAGCAGTCGGATGAACACCCAGTTGCCAAAGGTGCTACACGAGGTGACCGGCCGGCCGATGTTGGCCTATGTGCTCGACGCGTGTCGAAGTGTCGGCGTAGAAAAGATTTACGTCGTAGTAGGCTTCGGCGCAGATCAGGTTCAGGAGCGTTTTGCCGACGCGTCGGACATTGTGTGGGTGCCTCAGGACGAGCAGAAGGGCACGGCCCACGCCGTCAAGTGCTGTAAGGAGCATCTGAAAGACTTCCGGGGCCAGACGCTGGTCCTGTGCGGCGACGGACCGCTGATTCGCGCCAAGACGCTCCAGACGCTGATCGACAAGCACCAGGCCGAGCACTCGGCGGCGACGCTTGCCACGGCGGTCCTGGACGACCCCACGGGCTACGGGCGCATCGTTCGGGACGCCTACGGGAACATCCAGGGCATCGTCGAGGACAGCGACTGCACGCCGGCGCAGAAGGCGATCCGAGAGGTGAACCCGAGCTACTACCTGTTCAACAACCAGGCGCTGTTTTCGGCGCTGGAGCAGGTCAAGCCGGACAACGTCAAGCAGGAGTACTACCTGACCGATGCGCTGTCGGTGCTGATCGCCACCGGTCATAAGGTTGTCGCCATCACGGCGGTGCGCCCCGAGGAGGCGATGGGCGTCAACAGCCGGGCCCAGCTCAGCGTCGCCAGCAAGATCATGCAGCACCGCGTCCAGCAGGAGCTGATGGAGAAGGGCGTGACCATCGTCGACCCCGACAACACCTGGATCGACGCCCGGGCCCAGATCGGCCAGGATACGGTGATCGAGCCGTTTACCTACATTCACGGCCCGGTTCGAATCGGACGCGACTGCCGGATCGGCCCCTTCGCCTTTCTCCGCAACGAAACCGTGATCGAGAACGACGTCGTTCTGGGGGTTTTCACCGAGGTCAAGGATGTCGTCCTGGCCGATGGAGTGCGAGCGCGACATCACAGCTACCTGGGCGATGCGGTCATCGGACGGAACGTCAACATCGGCGCCGGATCGATCACGGCCAATTTCGACGGCCAGACCATCAACCGGACGGCCGTGGGGGATGACTGCTACATCGGCTCGGGCGCCGTGTTGATCGCCCCGCTGGCACTCAAGCCCGGCGCGCATATCGGCGCCGGGATGGTTGTTTCGCAGGAGAATGTCGACGAACTGAAAGAGAAGCCAAAACAGGGGTAGCCGGAGGCGCCGGTTGCCCGACAGCTACGCCGAGAGGCCCACAGAAGATGTTTTTGAACGACAGCCTGAAGATATTTTCGGGAACGAGCAATCCGGCTCTGGCCGGTGCGGTGTGCAAGTACCTCGGCATCCCCGTGGGCGGCGCCAAGCTCAGCCGCTTTCCGGATGGGGAGAAGCTGATCCGGATCGAGGACGACGTCCGGGGAAGGGACTGCTTCGTCGTGCAATCGACGTGCAATCCCGTGGACGAGCACCTGGTCGAGCTGCTGATCTACCTGGACTGTCTGCGGCGCGCCAGCGCCAAGCGCATCACGGCGGTCGTCCCTTATTTCGGCTACGCCCGCCAGGATCGCAAGGATGAGGGTCGGGTGCCGATCACGGCGAAACTGGTGGCCAACCTGATCGCGACCGCTGGGGCCGACCGCGTGCTCGGGATCGATCTGCACGCGCACCAGTTGCAGGGCTTCTTCGACATCCCGGTCGATCATCTGACGGGAGAGCTGGTGCTGAGCCGGTACTTCCGCGACAAGAAGATCGAGAGCCTCACGGTCGTTTCGCCGGACGTGGGCAACATCAAGACCGCCGCGCGGTATGCCTCGCACCTTGGGGGCGACCTGGCCATCGTCCACAAGAGGCGATTCAGCGGCGATCGCGTCCAGGCCGACGAATTGATCGGCCACGTGGAAGGGCGCAACGTCCTGATGTGCGACGATATCATCGCGACCGCAGGGACCGTGTGCAGCGCCGCGGACCTGGTGAAGAGCCGCGGGTGCAAGAAGATCCTCGTCGGCGCCACGCATGGGGTTTTCGCCGGGCCGGCACTGGACCGGCTCGCCGCGGCGCCGATCGACGAAATCGTGGTGACCGACACGATTCCGCTGAAGGAGGAGGCCCGGAAGGTCAGCCGCATCAAGGTTCTCAGCGCCGCCGCGATGCTGGGCGAGGCGATCAAGAGGATTCACAGGGATGAATCGGTCAGCAGCCTGTTCAGCCAGGGCGTGTAGAGCCATGGATTGCGATCATGAGAGATTCGATCTGATAGGACTGTCTGAATCACGTTTTTTCGGGTGAAGAGATTATGGACAAGACGTTGTTGTTAGAAGCGCAGATCAGAGAGCACACCGGTTCGAAGGCGGCGGCGCGCGTCCGCAAGCAGGGCCAGATCCCCGGGATCGTGTACGGGCACAAGCAGGACCCGGTGGCGATTCTGTTGAACGCCCACGATTTCTCGGAAGGCCTGCACCACGGGCATCGGTTGATGGACATCACGGTCGGCGGCAAGACCGAAAAGATGATCGTCAAGGAATTGCAGTACGACCACCTCGGCCGCAACATCGTGCACGTTGATCTGATGCGTGTCGACGTGACGGAGGCCGTTCGCGTGAGCGTGCCGATCGAGCTGAAGGGTACGGCCAAGGGGACGCACGAGGGCGGGATCGTCGAGCAGCACGCCAGCCAGCTTGAGATCGAGTGTCTGGTTACGAATATGCCCGAGTCCATCGTGGTCTCGGTCAAAGAACTGGGGGTCGGCCAGGCGATCCACGCCGGGGAAGTGGCCCTGCCGGAGGGCGTGACTCTGGTAAGCCCGCCGGAGATGTTGCTGGCGGCCTGCCACGTCGTCGCGGCGGCCAAGACGACGGAGGAGCTTGAGGCCGAGACCCCGGTGGCGCCGGAAGTCATTGGCGAGAAGAAGGAAGAGCCTGCGGAGTCCGGTGAGTAAGATGGAGGCCGTGAACGGCGCGCTGGATCGGAACCGATGGCGGATCTGAGATTGGTGGTCGGCTTGGGAAACCCGGGGCCGGAATATGCCGAGACGCGTCACAATCTCGGGTTCAAGGTGATCGAGGCCTTGGACGAGGCGCTGGGGATCGCGGTCGAGCAGCAGAAGTTCGGTGCGCGGATCGGTGAAGGCTGGTATCGTGAGCGAAAGGTCATGTTGATGAAGCCGTGGCAGTTCATGAATCGCAGCGGTCAGGCGGTGGCCACGGCGGTCGGGTTCTACAAACTCGGCTTTGAGGACCTGATGGTCATTACGGACGACAAAGCCCTGGCGCCGGGCCGGATTCGGATCCGGGCGAAAGGCTCGGCGGGCGGACACAACGGCCTGTCGGACATCATCGCCCGGCTGGGCAGCGACGAATTTGCCCGCTGCCGGGTCGGCATCGGCGACTGTCCGGGGGCCCTTTCGGTGGACTATGTGCTGGGCCGGCCGCGAGAAGAGGAACGGCCGTTGATCAACGAGGCGATTGTCCGGGCGCGCGACGCGGTGTTGTGCTGGCTCGAATCGGGGATCGACAGGGCGATGAGTGAGTTCAACAGCCCTCCGGTGTGACCGAAGGCACCGGGTCGGCGTGGTTCGCATAAAGCTTGGATTTCTGAGATTGCTGTTTGGAATCAGGAGGTAACAGGTTTGGAAACGGTTGCGAAGCGGTTATATGAAGGCATGTTCCTGGTCGACTCGGCGCAGGCGACGGCGGATTGGGAGGGTACGCTCTCCGTGATCAACACCATCCTCCAGCGTGCGGATGCCGAGGTCGTCTCGCTGCGCAAGTGGCAGGAGCGCAAGCTGGCGTACGACATCGACCGCACCTCGCGCGGCACGTACATTCTGTGCTACTTCAAGGTGGATGGGCGTCGGATCTCGGGGATCGAGAAGGACGTTCTGCTGTCGGAGAAGGTCATGCGTGCGCTGATCCTGACGACGGAGAAGCGTCCGGCCGAGATGATCGAGCGCGACATCAAGGGCGAGCCGATCGCCAAGCCCCCGGAGTTGCCGGGCGCGCCGGAAGGGGCTCCGGAGCCGAGGACGTTCCGAGGTCCGCGGACGCTGGCCGACAACGACGACGACACGGGCAGGATGGAAAGGTAGTGACGCCACGTCGCTCCCGCGTCGGCGCGCCGCGTCCGTGGGCAGGGGATGGACGTCCTGCCGGGTTTGAGATTTGACGGAGAGGTGGACTATGGCCAGTTTCAACAAAGTTCTGCTGATGGGCAACCTGACCCGGGACCCTCAGCTTTCGTACACGCCGAGTCAGACGGCGGTGGTCGATTTCGGCGTGGCGACCAACCGCAAGTGGACGGCCCAGGACGGCAGCCAGCGTGATGAAACCTGTTTCGTCGACTGCCGTGCGTTCGGGCGCATGGCCGAGAACCTGAACAAGTACATGAGCAAGGGCAAGCCGATCTTCATCGAGGGTCGGCTGACCTACGACACCTGGACCGCCCAGGACGGGACCAAGCGCAGTCGCCATCGCGTGACCGTGGAGAACTTCCAGTTCATGCCCGGCGCCGGCGGGGGCGGCGGGCCCGACCAGGCCGATCAGAGCTATGGCGGGGACCAGGCAGCGCCGCAGACACGGTCGCCCAACCAGGTCGGCGACGATGAAATACCGTTTTAGTGCAAGTCCGTTCGAAATGCAGCGTACGTTGATAGCGATGAGGTAAACAGATGGCACCACGACCACAACAACAGAAGAAACGACAGAGAAGACGACCGGGATTCGCCGGGGCGCGCGACCAGACCCAGTGCCGCTTTTGCCGGGGCGGAATCAGCTACATCGACTACAAGGATATCGACACCCTCCAGAAGCTGCTGACCAACCGGGGCAAGATCTACTCGCGCAAACGCAGCGGCAACTGTGCCGGCTGCCAGCGAAAGGCCAAACGAGCGATCAAACGGGCCCGGTTCATGGCGCTACTGCCGTATTCCACATAGCCGGTCCCGTTGCGCCGGCGTCCGAGCGCCGGGTCCGGGCCTTGGCCGTAAGAGAGAACGTTACGAGGAATAGACGATGAAGGTTTTGCTTTGCGAAGATATCAGGAAACTGGGGTGGCTCGGTGACGTCGTCGACGTGACCGAAGGGTATGCGCGGAACTACTTGCTGCCGCAGGGCCTGGCGAAGGTGGCCACCCAGGGGAACATCCGGGCGATCGCCAAGGCCAAGGCCGAACGCGCGGCGGAGCGGCTGAAGGAGCGCAAACGTCTGGAGACGGCCGCCGAGGCGGTCAACGGCGCCGAGGCGGTGCTGGCGGCCAAGGCGAACGAGCATGGCGTCCTGTTCGGTTCGATTACCGATCGGATGATCGCGGCCAACCTGCGCGAGCAGGGATTTGCAGTGGCCGACGAAGTGGTGCGTCTGCCCGAGCACATCAAACAGGTCGGCTCTCACAGCGTGACGCTCAAATTCACCGACGACGTGACGGCGACCGTCAACGTTGTGGTCGTGGCCGAACAAGCCGAGCAGGCCGAGGAAGAGGCGCCGAAGGAACAAGAGTAGCCGTCGCCCGATGCGCCGCGGTCGGCGGCTCGTCGCAGGCGTGACAATCTGCGTAGCATGAGTGGTTTCCGCCTGCGGGCCAAGCGATCGGGCATTGGGGGGCACGATCGACGCGGCCACGTCCAGGCGTCTGTCAGACGTTCGAACGCCGGCGCTGCGCCTCGCCCTCGACGGGCGGCGCGCGCCGCGGCGTCGGATGCATTTCCAACGTCCCCCGTGACAGGTTCTCCGCGATGTACTGCCGTTCCGACGCCGGGATCGCAACCCGGTTTTCAGTATGGAGACCGCGCGGATTCCAGGTCCAGCGTCACGCCCATGCACAGGTTTTCCACAATACGGTTTTGCATCGTGCAAAACGTGTTGACAACTAAAAATTTTCGTGCGCAAAGCCAGTGGCTCTCAGTCCCTCTGGTTCGTGGAAAAGAAACGACTTGGAATGGCATTGATTCAAGGGCCGTCCGCGAAATAATAGGCTCTTTCGCCGTTCGGATTTCCATGGGAGGGTCGGACCCTCTTTGAAACCGCAAGACATGGCTGATAAGAGCCTGATTATCAGTATTGATACGGAGATGTCGATGCAGGGCACGATCATGGATGAGGGTTCCCGCACGGCGGGACCCGGCGCCGAGGCGATCGCCGAAGCGCTCGTGGGACGCATCGGTCCCCAGAAGTACAGGATCTGGTTCCAGAGTTGTGCGCGGTTCACGTTGGCCGAGGGGTGTCTGAAGATCGGCGTCCCGAATCCGTTCATGGCCAACTGGCTCGAGAGCCATTTCCTTCGCGACATCAAGGCGGCCGCGCACGCCGCCACGGGCGGTCACCCGACGATTTCGTTTGCGATCGACGCGGAGCTTTCGGAGAAGCGTCAGCGTCCCGCGGTCGAAGCGGTGGCTGCGGCGCCCGCCGGTCCGCGGAAGACAGCCGAGGCGGCCTCTTCGCCGTCGTCCAAGGGGTTGCGGCTCTCGCTCGATACCTTCATCGTCGGGCCCTCGAACGAACTGGCCTACAGCGCCGCCCGGGCGGTTGTGCGAGAGCAGCACAGTCCGTTCAATCCGTTGTTCATTCACGGCGGTTACGGCGTCGGCAAGACCCACCTGCTCCAGGGCATCTGCAACGGCGTCACCGAAGCCCGCCCGCAGACCAACTGGCTCTACCTTTCGGCCGAGGAGTTCGCCAACCAGTTCGTGCTGGCGCTCAAGACCAAGAAGCTTGAAGCCTTTCGCGCCCGCCTGCGGAAGACGGACCTGCTGGCCATCGACGACGTGCACTTTCTGGCCAGCAAACCGTCGACCCAGGAGGAGTTTCTGCACACCTTCAATACGATCAATCTGGCAGGCAAACAGGTGGTCCTGGTCTCGGACGCCCATCCGAAGATGATCGGCCAGTTGTCGGAGAAGCTGGTCAACCGTTTCGTCTCGGGGATGGTGGTGAAGATCGAGCCGCCGGATTTCCAGACGCGATGTGAGATCTGCCGGCAGTTCGCCCAGCGGATGGTCGCCACCGCGTTCGGCGACAGCAAGGCCGCACAGGCCGGAGCGATGTCCGAGGGCGTCGTCCGATTCGTGGCCGAACGCATCCGCACCAACGTACGCGAGCTCGAAGGCGCCCTGCTGAAGCTGGTGGCCTACGCCGCCCTCCAGAACGAGAAGATCACCCTGGCGATGGCCCAGAGCGTGCTGGCCGAGCACATCGAGCGCTGCGATCCAATCGTGCACGTCTGTGACATCGAAAGCACGGTGGCCGCCTACTTCGGAACGACCGCCGCGACGCTTCATTCCGCCAAGAAAGACCGCACCGTCTCGCTGGCGCGGCATTTCAGCATGTACTTGATCCGCAAGCACACCAAGATGTCCAGCTCGGAGGTCGGTCGGGCGATGGGCAACAAGAATCACGCCACCGTTCTGGTGGCCTGCAGGAAGGTCGAGGACTTGCTCCAACGGAACGAGGATGTCAACTGGCAGGGTCCGCACGGCAACAAGGTGGTCAAAGCCCAAACGGTCCTGGCGGACCTGGAAGACGGCATCGCCCGCTGACTTGGGCCGGCGCTGCGCACCGGCTCGATGCCCTGCGACGGCGTCCACCCATTGCCGGCCCGTACAGAGATCGCTTCGTCTATTGACCCGCACGGCCCAGGCCGGTATAACCCATAGCCTCTGGAGCAAGAAACCTATCGGGATTCCATTCGATGCCTGATGACAAAAGAAACACCTGGGGCGCCAAGATCAAGAGGACGTTCACGTCGGTGCTGCCGGTTTCCAAGCGGCGCAAAGGCCAGTGCGTTCATTGCGGCGCCTGCTGCAAGCTGCCCAATCCTTGTCCGTTCATCAAGAGCAATGGGGACGGCAAGATCTACTGCTCGGTACCCCTTGCGGCCGCTGAACTGCCGGAAGTACCCGCGAACCGAGTCGGAGCTGATCACCGGGGATACGTGCGGATATCACTTCGACTGATCGGGACGAACCGCATCTTCCACGCGGTGCAGGTCCTTTTCTGCCCGGACCGTCCGAGGCGACCGGGTCGGCCTTTTTTGCCCCCCCGTCGCGATTTCGCTGCACGTCGGGGCGCTTTCGATTAGAATGTGCGGACTGATGGCCTCATTAGGGTGATTTCTGTTATGAGCAGTTTGTTGGAGCAGATCAACGGCCCGGCGGATCTGAAGAAATTGACGGTGCCGGAGCTGGAGACGCTGGCGGAGGAGATTCGCCAGTTCATGTTGCGTTCGATCAGTAAGACGGGCGGGCACCTGGCGAGCAATCTGGGCGCGGTGGAGATGACTCTGGCCCTGCATTACGTCTTCGACTTCAAGCGGGACAAGCTCCTGTGGGACGTGGGGCACCAGTGCTATACGCACAAGATCATCACGGGGCGCAAGGCGGGCTTCGAGCGGCTGCGGCAGGTCGGGGGGATCAGCGGATTCCCCAACCCCACCGAGAGCGAATACGACCAGTTCGCCGTCGGCCACGCCGGAACGTCGGTGACCACCGCCGTGGGGATGGCCCTCGGCGAGCAGCTCAAAGAGAAGGTGGCCCAGTCCAACAACGGCGGGGTGCGCCGCAAACCCCGGAAGGCTGAGCCGGCCGCACCCAAGATCGTTGCTTTCGTCGGAGACGCCAGCATCGTCAATGGGACCTCGTTCGAGGGGCTCAACAACCTCGGGCTGGTCAAACGCCAACTGCTGATCGTGCTCAACGACAACAGCATGGCCATCGACGCGACGGTGGGCGCGGTCGCCAAGTACTTCTCGCGGTTCCGTCTGAGCCACACGTACGAGGACATGCGGCGGACCGCGCGAAACATCCTCGAACACGTGCCGGGCATCGGTCGCGGCGTCGACGAGGCGGTCGAGAAGATCAAGAAGACCATCCGCATGGTCCTGCCGCCCAGCCAGTTGTTCGAAAGCCTCAACGTCCCGTACTTCGGGCCGGTGGACGGGCACGACATCGAGTCGCTGGTTCGACTCTTCGAGGCGCTCAAAGAGGTCAATCACCCCGTCCTGCTGCACGTCTACAGCAAGAAGGGCAAAGGCTTCGATCCCGCCGACGAAGGGCCGACTCGGTTCCACTCGACCGGTCCCTTCAAGATCAACGGCGATTGCGTCGAGTCCGCGCCGGAAAGCACGCACCAGAGTTTCACCGAGGCGTTCGGCGCGGCGCTGGCCGAGTTGGCGGAGCGGGACGACCGAATCGTGGCCATCACCTCGGCCATGTGCGACGGCACGGGTCTCGTCACGTTTCGCGAGAAACACCCCGAACGGTTCTACGACGTGGGCATCGCCGAGAGCGCCGCGGTGGACATCGCCGCCGGCATCGCCAAGACCGGCCTGAGACCGGTGGTCTGCATCTACTCGACCTTTCTTCAGCGCGCCTTCGACCAGGTCTTCCAGGAAGTGGCCTTGCAGAACCTCCCGGTGGTCTTCTGCGTGGATCGAGCGGGCCTGGTCGGCTCCGATGGCCCGACGCACCATGGCCTGATGGACATCGGGTACATGCGGATGATGCCGAACATGGTCCTGGTGGCGCCCGCGGACGCCGTCGAGATGAAACACGCACTGGAGTTCGCGCTGGCCCAGAGTCATCCGGTTGTGATCCGATACCCCAAGGACGCGGTGCCTTCCGACGAATTCGTGCGGGCCGCTTCCGACAAGCCTTTCGAGCTGGGCCAGAGCATCCTGGTCAAGCGTGGCCGCAGGCCGGCGCTGACCGTTGCCTGTTATGGGACTCTCCTGCCGGAAGCCCTCCGGGCCGCGCAGACTTTGCACGGTGAAGGGATTGCTATCGATGTCGTCAACGCGCGGTTCGCCGCACCGGTCGACGACAAGATCCTGACCGGTCTGACGAAGGGAAAAGGCCTGATTACCGTTGAGGACCACCACGTCGCGTGCGGATTCGGGTCGGCCGTCCTCGAACGGGCGTCCGAACTGGGCCTCGACGCCGGGCGCATCCATGTGCTGGCGGCGCCCCGTCGCTTTATCGGGCACGATTCTCGCCGGTCGCAACTCATGCAGGTCGGCGTTACGGCCGATGACATTGTCAACGCGGCAAAGGAAATGCTGAACGACCGAGGCGCCAAACGCGCACAGACATGAGTCAGCGAAGGACCCTGCCCAAACTGGTCATCTTTGGGGACCCGGCCAGAGAGCCGGTCGCCACGGCCATCGAGGATTTCACCCGCTTCCTCCAGGGCAAGGCCGAAATCGTCGCCAGTTGCGGCCTCGGGGGCTGCTCGACCGACGTCCTGTGCGAGAGCGATTTCGCCGTCGTCTTTGGCGGCGACGGCAGCATCATCTCGGCGGCCAGGGACCTCAGTCAGTCCCACGTGCCTGTCATCGGGGTCAACCTCGGGAAGCTCGGTTTCCTTGCCGAATTCAGCGTTCAGGAGCTGAAGGAATTCTTTGACAGTGTTGTAGCAGGCAAGGCGCCCATTGAGCGGCGGATGCTGCTGGGCTGTTGGGTCACCGAGAGTTCCCAGGGCGGTCGGGAGAAGTTCCACTCGCCCGCGGTCAACGAGGTCTTCATCACCTCGGGCCCGCCGTTTCGGATGATCGAGCTGAAGATCGCCGTCGACGGCCAGCACGTGGCCACCTGCGGCGGGGACGGCCTGATCGTCTCGACGCCCACCGGCTCGACGGCCTACAGCCTCGCGGCCGGCGGCCCGATCCTGGCGGCCTCGATGGAGGCGATGGTCATCACGCCCATCTGTCCCCATTCGCTGAGCTTCCGTCCGATCGTGATCGACGCCCGCAGCCGCGTGGAGATCTGCTGCACGCGGATCAACGAGGGCACCACCGTCTCGATCGACGGCCAGGTCTCGCGAGCGCTGTGCGTCGACGACGTCGTGAAGGTCGCACGGGAATCGAGCAGCTTCCTCGTGGTGAACAACCCTCTGCGGACGCCGTGGCAGACGCTGGCCTCGAAGCTCGGCTGGGCGGAGAGACCCAAGTACGCGAGCTATTGAGCGCTCGACGGCGACGATCGCGTTCGCACCACGCCACGCCTGCTCTCGAAGTCGAGGTGACATGATGAGAGATTCGCTGTTTTCAGGACGAACGAACGCCGGACGCATCGGTCGATCCGATGCCGGGCGGCTGATGCGCCGTCGCAAGATCGTCGCGTGGGTCGTCACGCTGATTGTGGTCTGCGCGGTCACGTCCTTCTCGTCGGGCAATCGCACGGGCGGCTACGGCGTCGGCTCGGTGCCCAGCGCGGTCCGCTCAGCGACGACCCCGCTGACCAGCTACGAGAACGGCCTCGTTGACACGCCCGATCCCATCGACAGCAGCGATCGCGTCGTCACCGGCAACGTCACAGGGGGCAAGCACTTCCGCGGCGCTCTTCCCTACCGCCCGCCGACGAGCATCGACGCGCCTCTGGGCTCGACCTCGCTCGATCCGTTCCTGCGGCGCACCGCGCCCGCGACGGCCGGAGAGGATTACCTGGGAGCATCTGATTCGTTCTACTCGCCGACCGGAACCGTGATGACCCCCGGCGCGGGAACCGCACATACCGGACAAACATCCCCGTCCCGATACGCGTCGGGATCGGATCTGGGGCTGCGACCCAGCGACCCAGCGTCGGCGGAGGTTCCTGTGGGCGACCTTGTGACTGGTTGGCCAACGTCGACACAGGACGGCACCGTCGCGACGCGAGAGGACTACCGGCAGCAGATGCGGCAGTTGCAGGAGACGCTCGCACAGGTCAAGGCCGAGCTGGTACAGCTCGAACGGAGCATCGCGACCGGCGCGGAGGCTGCCGAGCCGGAGACACGGAGCGTTCCGGCAGATTCCCCGGCGCTGCCTGACAGTGTGATGCAGGCTGCACAGCCCGTGTCGCCCGCCGATGCCTCGCGCCGGCGGGAGCTGTTGCAGGAGACCGCGCGATTGCTGTCGGCGACGACGGGTTTGCTCGAGGGCTCTGCGGCACAAAGCGCCGCCGCACGCGGCCAAGCGGATGCCGGCGTCGCTTCCGACACCGTCGCGGACGCACAGCCCCGACTGCGGCTCTACGAAGAGCAGGAACAGGCGTCGTCCGAAGCGCCGTTGTCCATCGACGCCCTGGTCGCGCCTCGCACGCGCCAGACCGCCGGCGTCCCGGCGAGCCCGAGCACCAGTCTATTGCCTGCCGTGCAGCGCATCCAGGAAACCGCGCGGGCCTTCGACACGACGAATGCGGTTCTGAAACGCCCGCAAACGGCAATGCCTTTGCCTCAAGCGTCGCCCGGTGCGGAGTTGCCCAGCGGCTATCGTGTCCTGGGGCAAGACGGCGATTCGGCGCTGTCCCCGATCAAGGCGGCCACGAACGCCGCACTGACGCCGGCGTCGCCGCTGAACAACGATTCGTCTTCTGCGAAGATGTTCGAACGCCACCTTCAGTCGGGCCGGCAACTCATGCAACAGGGTCAGTTCCAGCGGGCCGCCGAAGCCTTCACCCTCGCCTCCGCGTATCGGCCGAATGATGCGCGGGCCCATCTGGGCAAGGGCCACGCGCTTCTGGCAGCCGGCCGGTACCTCGACAGTGCGCTGTCCATTGCCAAGGCCGTCGAGCTGGACCTGCCCGCCGCGCTGCAAAGGACGGATCTGATTCAGCTCGTGGGTGGTCCGGATCCCTTCGTCCGGCACTTCAACGAACTGGACCGGCTCATCCAAGCTGACGGAGTGCCTCAACTGCAATTCCTGATTGCGTACATCTACTATCAAATGGACCGTCCGGCCGAGGCGAAGGCTGCCATCGATGCGGCGCAGAAGCAGTTACCCACGGCGACGCCCATCCACCTGTTGAGAAGCGCTATCAATCAGTAGCCTGCGAAGCTTCCGGGACAGCCGCGTCGGGCCAGTCTGTGCTGAGAACCCTGAGCAGATGCCCGGTCGTATCGATGACGACGATCTCTCTGCGATGGGGGGGTTTGCCGTCGGCCCCGGTCAGGAAGTGGCTTGTCTCGGGGACCAGGCACGTGATCTGATCGTTGCCCTTCCAGGAAGGCAGAAGATCGGGTATGTCGTCATCTCCGAACCCCTCCTCGGCGCTGAGCGGATACTGTACTTGCTTTGAACCCAGTTCACAGATCGCGAAGCGATTGGATTCCAGCGGCACCAGCAGGCGCCTGCCGTCAGGTGAGAGACAGAAGTAGTTGACGTTCTCGCTCGTCTGATTGCGGAGGGCCGAGGGCAGAATGTCCGTGACCGTTCCCGTCAGGCGGTCGTAGCAGAACAGCGAGCTCCTGGGCTCCTCCAGATCGGTCGTAGGAATGGTGGCGGTGGCGCTGGAAAACAGGACGCGGCCCTCGAGTCCATATTGGACGTTCATGAAGGGTTGAAACAAGGTTCCCGCGAACTGCTTGGCCGCTCCGGCAGACCGGCGCGTGCAGACCGTGTCATCCTCGATCGGGTTGGTGGCTTCGGTGGGAACGACGCCGGTGTCCGCGACGAGCACCTTCTCCTCGACCGCGCCAAGGATCGGATCGCCATCCTGTTTGACGTAGGCGATGGCCTTGCCGTCAGGTCGCCAATCGAAGCCGAGGGCGACGCCGTCAGCCACCTCGATCGCATCGGTCTTTCCATCGGTGGAGGCGACGATCAGGGCCACCTTTTCCTTGTCGTGCGGCGCCGATACCAGAAAGGCCACCCAGCGCCCGTCGGGCGAGAGCCTCGGCCGCAACATCGTCAGGGGCAGGATTGCAGCGGTCGCGTTCCGTCCAGGCTCGGCTCGGTCGGCCACGATCAAGCGGCTGCATCCGATCTCGCACTTGCGACACTCTTCGAGCTTGTCCCGCCCGATCCGCGTCACCAGCAGCGCGTTGGGCTCTTCGCACATCGCGCGCACCACCCAGCGATGGTACGATTCCTCGACGCCGGACTTGCTGCCCTCGCCGAGGGGAAGATCGGTCGGCAGCACGTCGCCGGCGAGGACCTTGTCCATCAGGCGCCGGGCATCACGGCGGACCATCTCGGCCACGTTCGCCGGGAACAGTCTCAGGCCTTCTTCCAGCGTCGCGCAAGGCGACGCTACAACGTACGTTATCTGTTTGCCGTCGGACGAGATGCCCGGCATCGAGCCTACCTCGCCATCGGTCTGGATCGGCGTCAGCGCGCCGCTGGTCCCATCGACGACGCAGAGTTCTTCCGGGATACGCAGCAGACCCCAGGAGCCGTCGGCCGACCACTCGACAGTAGCCTCGGGGAAGCAGCCCACCAGCAACGTGAGGACACAGCACAAAACGAACAGACTACAACTCTCAATAGACCTTTTCACGGCTCCGCTCCTTTCTGAACTGTCGGTATCGATCCCAAAGGCTCGGCCCTGACTCGGTCGAGCGTTGGACTTCGCGTGGCTGCGATTGCAGCATGGCGACCGCCTTGGTCTGCCAGAAGCCCTCTTCGGTCTCGCCCAGGACGCGTCGCCAGCCTTCCGCGCCGGCTTGGCGCGGGACGGTCCGAACGATGACAGTCTCGGGCTCTGGTGTCGGCGAGGGCGCGGATCGGCGTCCGATGGCGGCTCCGAGGATCGCGGCGACTGCGATCACCGCCGCCCAGCGCGCCAGCGCGCTCCAATCCACGCGGAATGGCTTGGGCGGAGCCAATTGGGCTGATGACGGCTGCGTCTTCTGCGCGATGGCTTGGCGCGTTCGGATGCAGGTCTGCGTCATCGGTTCGGCCCACTGCCTCGCTTCGGCGTGTTCGGCCAGATAGGTCTCGAACAACGTAGCGGCATCTTCGTTCAGCTCGCCAAGCGCGCGGTCCATGGCAAGCCGTTCGATCGTCTCACGTTTCATTCCGGACTTCCTCCATTTGTTCTCGTATGGCCTTCAAGGCGCGATGCAGCCGCGAGCGGACCGTCCCGACCGGCACGTTCAGCGTCCGGGCGATCTCGTCGTAGCTCAGGTCCGCCCCGAACCTCAGGTGGACGATCTCCCGATGTTCTGCGGTCAGTCGGCCAATCGCCCGCCAGAGGGCTTCGGCGTCGTCAAGCTCTGGCGGCGAAGCCTCGGATGCCCGCTCCACAAGGCTCCGTTCGAGCACGCGTGCGTCGCGGCCTCGCTTGCGGAACCAGTCGGTCTGCGTGTTTCGCGCGATGGCGAACAGCCATGCCTGCCGGCTGCCCCGCTCGTCGAACCGGTCCCAGTTGCGAAAGGCACGCAGGTAGCACTCCTGGGCCAGGTCGTCGGCATCGCTGGCGCTGTTGGATGCGCAGAACATGTACGCCCGGACCTTGCCGCAGGTCTGTCTCCAGAACTGATCGAACTCGGTTTGGAACGTGCGTGCCATGCCTGTGCGTCCATTCTAAAGTCGGACGGAGGCCGGCGAAAGTTCCCGCCTGTTGGGAGAAATGGAAGAATCGCAGGGTGGCTGTGAGCCGCAGCCGTTGTGTCAGCGGCGGCGCTTCAGGAGCCGACGCGGATCGAGCTTGCGGAACGCGTCGGTGATGCCCCGGCCCACGGCAAGCACGCGGAGACTGTAATCGAGCATGCGAAGCCGGCTGTCGCTGGGCATCAGGACGCGGGCCCGCCGGACGCGTTCGGCCGCTTTGTCCATTCGACCGGCGGCCACGTACGTGAAGGCCGAGTCGCGCAGCGCGCCGAGGTGTTCCGGGTCTATGTCGAGGGCGTGCGCGAAGAACTGCGCCGCATCGTCCAGGTGGCCCTTGTTGGCGGCGCCGACGCCGAGGTAGTAGTGGGCGTCGGGATTGGTCATGTCGAGATTGCTGGCGCGCAGCAGGCAGCCGATGGCGTTGTCGTTGTCGCCCAGGGTCAGGAACATCGAGCCCATCGAGATCAGCGTGCCCGCCTCCTCGATGTCGAGCTCCAGTTCGGCCATCAGGCACGCCCGGGCCTCCTTCGGCCGGCCGTTGGCCAGCGCGCACTGGGCCATGCGATAGTGTGGGCCGGCCAGCGTCGAGTCGCGATCGAGCGCCTGCCGGAACAGACGTTCGGCGCGGGTCAGATCGTTCTGATTGAATGCGATCTCGCCGAGATAGAACAGCGCCGGCGCGAAGTCCGGGTCGAGTTCGAGGATGCGGCGGAACTTCTCGCGCGACGAGGCGATGTCACCGAGCTCCAGAAGAAACAGCGCGAAGTCCATGATGACTTCGATGTCGCCCGGATTGGCGCGCAGCTCCGACAGGAAATGCTCGCGCGCCTCGACGGGGTCGCCGTGCGACCAGTAAGCCTGCGCGATGCGATAGTGGATCTGCGGATGGCTCGGTTCGAGTTCGGCGGTTTTGAGCCAGCACTGGACGGCCTTCTTGTACTGACCGCGTGCGAAGAGGCTGTTGCCGATGTTGTAGTAGCACAGGGCGCAGTCGGGCTCGAGCTGCTGGGCGAGGTAGAACATCTGCTCGGCCTGGTCGTGCAGACCCATCTCGGTGTAGGTGATGATGCGATTGCAGTAGCACGGCTCGAATCGCGAGTCAAGCTGCTGGATGTACTCGAACGTGGCGATCGCCCGGTCGTACTGTCCGGTGCGGGTATAATCGACGCCCAGCGAGTTGAGGATCTCCAGATCGCCCGGGCTCAGCTCCAGCGCCGCCTCGTACGCTTCGATCGCCTCGCTGAACCGGCTGATGGAGTCGAGCGTCAGGCCCTTGTTGAAGTGCCAGGCGCTGTTGGTCGGGTTGATCTCCAGAGCCAGGTCCAGCTCCACGAGCGCCTGGGCCATCTGGCCGTCTTCGTACAGCTCATAAGCCTTGCGGGCGTTGCGCTCGGCGCGGTCGTAGGTCCCGAACTCCATATCGTCGAACAGCATCGTCGTTGCTTGCCTCCAGCGTTCCCAGGGTACAGCCTGACTACACCCGGCTATATCGCCCGCTGACGGCAGGCTCTTAACCCGTTTTCCGCCGCCGGCGAAGTCCTTTTCGCCCGCCCGGCTCGCTGCCCGCGCCTGTGCATAAGTCCCTTGCAGAATGAAGCTTGGCCGAACCCCCGCCTAACCGTCCCCGTCCGATAACCCCAACGCGAACCCTTCTTCCTCCACCCCGCGCAAACCGTCTCATAACCCCCGAGCTGCCGCCGCTCAGTCCAGGTCCAGCGCCGAACCCTCAAGCCCAATGATCTGTTGCTGGCACACACATGTCAGATCACGTCCGCGACGGCACCGCGGGCGTCTGCAAGAATGGCAGATTCTGGCGGGGTGGCACACGCGTGAGGGTATGTCTAACATGTGATATTACAGAGGGTTGAGAAGAGTGCATGTGTTCTGGCACGCAGTTTGCAACAGTGGATTGTAGAGTGGAAAAGGCATGAAGGCATGGATGCCGCAGAAGAGTTGGTGGAGACCCTGGGAGGTACTGACGATGTGGTTCGAGAACTGGTCACCATTCTTTGACGTGGGCAAGACGCTGGAAGAGATGGATCGGATCCTCAATGCGGTGGGTCGTCCGTTGAGTCTTCGGAGTGTGCCGCGTGGCACCTTCCCGGCGATCAACGTATACGACCAGGGCCAGGCGCTCGTGATGACCGCCGAGGCGCCGGGGATGAAGAGCGGCGACTTCGAGCTGACCGTGCTGGGCGATTCGCTGACCATCAAGGGCGAGCGCAAGGTCGAGGAGTCCGAGCAGGAGCGCTACTACCGGCGCGAGAGACCGATGGGGGCATTCACGCGGACAGTGACATTGCCCACTCCGGTCGACACGAACTCGGTCAAGGCCGAGTACCGCGACGGCGTGCTGCGCGTGTACATGGAGAAGGCCGAAGAAGCGAAGGCAAAGAAGATCAAGATTGCATCGTAAGAGGACCCAACGGCGACAACAGGACCGTTATCGTTTGATGGGAGGTTGAGAGCTATGGCACCGAATCAGCAGGACATCACCCGGCCGCAGCACGCGGCGGTGACGCGAAGAGAAGAGCAGACACAACAGTATTTCGTGCCCCCGGTCGACACCAGTGAAACGCCGGACGGGTTGACCCTTCGGTACGACATGCCCGGCGTTCGGAAAGAGAACGCGGACATCACCGTCGACAAAGGCACGCTGATCGTCACGGGCAAGGTCGATCCCGAGGAGTCCGGAACGCCGGTCTACCGGGAGACGCGAATCGGCGACTACCGCCGCGAGTTCACTCTGCCCAACGACGTCGACGCCGGCCATATCAGCGCCGAGATGAACGCGGGCGTGCTGACCGTCCGCATCAACAAGCCGGAAGAGGCCAAACCGAAACGCATCCAAATCCGCAGCAGCTAAACGTCGTAAGTGGTTTCGAGGCAGTTCCCCATCAGGCGGCACCGGATCGGCGGTGCCGCCGTTGCTTTGCGCGCCAGGTGGAGGGCCGGCCAATTCTCGATGACGTAAAGTGTTTTTTGACAAGGTGTTGCGCCTGTTTGCGAGCAGGCCGGCGGCGGCGACAGGGGTTTTTGTGGAAACGCGCCGCCAAGCATCCTATAATAAGCCGGTAAAGTGACAAGGCGGGAAGGTCCGTTTTGTAGGATCGGTTGGCGTGACCGACCGAGAGCGTGGAGAGTCCAGATCATGATCCAGGAAATCAAAGGCCAGATCACAGCCGGCAAGGGCAAATATGGCATCGTCGTCAGCCGGTTCAACGAGTTCATCACGTCGAAGCTTCTCGGCGGCGCGATCGATTGCCTCCAGCGTCACGGCGCCTCCGACGAGCAGATCTCGGTGGTCTGGGTACCTGGCGCCTGCGAGATCACCGTCGCGGCCAAGAAGCTGGCCGACAGCGGCAAGTTCGCCGCGGTCATCTGCCTGGGCGCCGTCATCCGGGGTCAGACCGGACACTACGAAGCGGTGTTTCAGCAGGTTGTTCGGGGCATCGGGCAGATCAACTACGACACGTCGGTCCCGACGGTCTTCGGCGTGCTGACCTGCGAGACGCTCGAACAGGCGGTTGAGAGGGCCGGCACGAAGATGGGCAACGCCGGCGCCAACGCCGCGATGACCGCCATGGAAATGACCAGCGTCATGGGGCAGCTATAGTCGCGGCAACCGCACTTTTGTGCAAGGACGCTCGCATCGGGATGCATATTGACAAACGAACACGGGCCAGAGAGCTGGCGATCCAGGCGCTCTATCAGTTGGACGTTCAAGGGGCCGAGCTGCTCCCGCGTCTGATGGGCGAGTTCTTCACCGTCAACGAGCCCGACGAGCGCACCCGCAAACTGGCCTGGGAATGGACGCAAGGGACGTGGGAGCACGTCGAGGTCTGTGACGAGCTGATCGTCACCGCGACCATCCGCTGGCAGTTCTCGCGTCTGTCGCCCGTGGACAAGAGCATCCTTCGTCTGGCGGTTTATCAGTTGAAGTGCTGTAGTGACATCCCGCCCAAGGTGGTGATCAATGAGGCGATCGAGCTGGCCAAGAAGTACAGTACCGAGAAATCGGGCCCGTTCGTCAACGGCGTGCTCGACGCGGTTTTGAAGAGACTCAACACGAACCCGCAGTGCATGGAAGACAAGCCGAGGTCGACAGGTTGAGAACGATTGCAGTCCTAAACCAGAAGGGCGGCGTGGGCAAGACGACCACGACTGCCAACACCGCGGCGGCCTTGGCGGCCCTGGGTCAGAGGGTCGTAGTCATCGATCTCGACCCGCAGGCGCACCTGACGATCCATCTGGGCATCGAGCCTCAGTCGGTCCGTCCCGGCTCGTACGAAGTACTGATGCAGTCGGCCGAGTTCGAGCAGAGCCTCATGATGGTCCGCTCCAATCTCTGGCTGCTGGGCGCCAATATCGATCTGGTCGGCGCCGAGACGGAGCTGGTCAGCGTGGTCGGACGGGAGATCATCCTTCGCGAGGCGATGCAGGCCAGCCAGGACCGGTTCGACTTCTGCCTGATCGACTGCGCCCCGTCGCTGGGGTTGCTCTCGCTCAACGCGCTGGCGGCCTCTCAGGAGGTGCTGATCCCGCTCCAGCCGCACTTCCTGGCGCTTCAGGGCTTCGGCAAGCTGCTCCAGACGGTCGATCTGGTCAACCGGCGGATCAATCGGGACCTGAAGGTCAGCGGCGTGCTGCTGTGCATGTTCGACACGCGGGCGTCGCTGCCGAATGAAGTGCGTGCGGACATCGAGCGGTTCCTCGAGAACGCGCGCGGCTCGGCGTGCGCGTGGGCCGATGCGCGTCTGGTACCGACGTTCATCCGACGCAATATCAAGCTGGCCGAGGCGCCAAGCTACGGCCAGACCATCTTCGAATACGACCCCACCTGCAACGGCGCCGAGGACTACCGGCGCGTCGCACGGTTCTTTCTGGGTGTCGAATCGGAGGCGGAACTCAGCGCCGAGTCGCACGCCGAGCAGGAATCTGTGCCCGAAGTCGAGCCTGCCGCCCGGGTCGCTCCGGCGGAAGCCACGCGCGTCGAGTGGGAACCCAAGGCGGCTACGGTTGAGCCGGAGGCCGGCGTGACCTCCGATGAGATGGACGGCTTGCTCGGGGAGGTCGGCGAGCCGGTTCCGCTTGCTGCCGAAGCGAACCCTTCCGACGACGTCGAGGCCATCGTCGAGTCGGAGCTTCAGTCCTGGTCCGGCGGGGGACATGAGCCGCCATCGGTGCCGGGCGACTCTGAAGGCGTGGAACCATCCCCAAGTCCGCAGGACTTGAGGCTGCCACCCGCGTCACCGGTCGAAGGCGATAGCGCGATGGAGTCGCAGGCCGAAGGCTCCGAATCGGCGCCGATCGAGATTCGCGAGATCCATCCGCCGCTGCCGCGACGGTACAACCCGCCCCCGCTGAAGAGCTATCCGATCCCCCCGCCCCGCCGGTCGCAGGATTCGCACGCCGACAGCGACGCTCCGAACGACCCGGCGCCACCTGCGTCGGACGGAGCCGGCAGCTCGCAGTGACGAGTGCCACGCTGCAGTTCTATTTCCCGAGGAAGCCGGAGACCTTCATCCAGTTCTGGCAGAGGGTCGGCCAGGCGGAGGTGCCTTCGATCTTCTGGCCCAGCCCGAAGCCGTGCGGGCCTCTGGCGAACAGGTGCATCTCGACGGGCACCCTGGCCTTTCGCATGGCGAGGCAGAAGTAGACGCTGTTCTCGGCCGGCACGCCCGTATCCTCCCAGGTGTGGATCAGGAAGCACGGCGGAGTCTGCGCGGTCACCTGCCTTTCGTTGGAGAACTTCTCGATCAGCTCTTTGCCGGCGTCGGCTCCGAGCAGGTTCTGGCGCGAGCCGACGTGCGTGAACGGCTCGACGAAAGAAATCACCGGGTAGATCAGCACGCCGAAGTCGGGCCGGGCGCCGGCCTTGTCGATCTCGTCGCGCGGGTCATACACTTTGTCGTCGAAGTGCGTCACGGCGGTCGAGGCCAGATGCCCGCCGGCAGAGAAGCCCAGAACGCCGATGCGATCGGGCTTCACGCTCCACCGGTCCGCGCCGCTGCGCACGGTGCGAATCGCCCGCTGGACGTCCTGGAGCGGAGCAGGGTGGCCGTAGCCGGCGCCGCTGTTGCGGTGGCGGTACTGGAGGATGAAGCCGGCAACGCCGAAGGAGTTCAGCCACTGGGCGATCTGATGTCCTTCGTGGTCCATCGCCAGATGGCCATAGCCGCCGCCGGGGCAGATCACGATGGCCGCGCCGGTCGCCTTGTCCTTGTCCGGCAGATAGATCGTCAGTTTGGGGATGTCGCCGTCGGCGGCGCCCTTGGCGCCGGGCCCTCCGGCGGGCCAGAGCACAGTGACCGAAGGCTCAGCGGCGATGCAGGCGGCAGGGAACATGGCCAGCAGCAGGGCGAGCAAACTGAAACCGACGAGCGTTCGAGTGTGGCCGTTCATGGCAAGTCCTCCTATTTCAGGCGTTCGGGATCGTTCAGATGGTCTGCGATGTAGTTCAGGAACTTCGCGGCGTACAGGCCGTCGGCGATGCGATGATCGACCGCCAGCGAGAGGCTCATCTGCTTGCGAACCTCGTAATGGCCGTTCGCCGGGACGATGCAGTGCAGCACCTTGCCCACCGCGAGGATGGTACTGGCCGCCGGCGGCACGATGCCGACGAACGTGTCGATGTCGTAGGCGCCGAGATTGCTCATCGCGATCGTCTCGCCCTCGATCTCTTCGAGAGTCAGCCGGTTGCTTCGCGCGTCTTGTGTCAGCGTCCGCTCCGCGTCGGCGATCTGAGCCAGCGTCTTGCGGTCGGCGTTTTTGACTACGGGCACCACCAGACCCTGCGGGCTGTTGACCGCGAACCCCACGTTGATCTCGTCGGGGATGTCGATCACCGCCGAATCGAGGGAGGCGTCCGCGCCGTCGTTTCGCAGCCGGCCCAGCACCAGCGGGTACTGCCGGGCCGCCAGGGCCAGCGCGTGGATCAGGAATGAGTTGCTGGTGATCTTCACGCCGTGGAGTTTGCTCAGCGCGTGACGGGCCGCCAGCAGGTCCGTGACGTCGGCCTTGCGCTCGAGGTAGAAGCAGGGCTTGGTGCGTTTGGACGTCAGCATCCGTTTGCCGATGAGCTTCTGGATCCGCGTCAGCGGGACGAACGTCTTCAACGAGCTTTCCAATCGCACCTCAAACAGCGGGCCACCACGCACGAAACCACCTTCACATGGCCGCTATCATAGCCTGTCCGCCCGGTTTTGCAAGGGCGGCCACGCGCCGCGTGTAGGCCGGTGTTTGTACAGATTGGGGCATCGGCACCCCTGAGCCATTGAAGCGTCCGGGTGGCAGCCTCAAACCCGATGTAGATCGGGATTGGGGATGGTTCAGCGCACAGGCGACCTTCTGCCATCACGTCGCCCGTCAAGTCCACCATCCCCAAAGCTCCGTTGCACTACGCTTTGAGGCTGCCACCCGTCGTGATCGAATGCTGCAAATTACAGCTCGGCCAGGTACAGAACCTCGCCGGCGGACAAGGCCCGGTCGTAGATGCGGACGTCGTCCATCTTTCCGGGCATCTCGCGGTCAATCGTTCCGCTGTCGCTCCAGGCGCCGAGGGTTCCGCCCAGTGTCAGGTTGGTAAATGGTGCGCCGATGGCGCGGTAATCCTCCTGTTGCCCGTTCATGTAGATGACGATCTCCGTCGGCGAGACCGTCAGAGCGATGTGGGTCCATGCGTTGACGGGGACGATGGTCGTGCCGTCGAGGTCGCCGGTTCCGAGACCGTTGATGCCGACGTTCAGGACGCCGTTGTGGAACTTGAAGTGCACGCCTCCGGCGCTCCAGCCGTCGCTGTTCAGCCCGCCGGAATACGCGATCGAGGTCAGAGACGTGCTGGGGTTGACCCACATCGCGTAGCTGAACGTGCTGAACGTCGCAGATGCCCCGCCGATCCGCGGCACCGTTACCGCGTCGTCCACGCCGTCCAGGACCAACTGCCCATTCAACGCCTGGGCGTCGCCCAGCAGCGTGCCGTTGTAGCCGTTGCCGGAGCTGTCGACGGCGCCGTTGTCAAACGTATACCAGGCCAGCAGCCCGGTTGTGCCGGGGTCCTCCGGCGTCGGCAGAGGCGGCGCCGATCGATACAGCCGGATGTCGTCAACGTACACAAGGCCCGAACCGCCGCCGTCGACGCCCACGCTCAGGCTCGTGACATTGCGCAGGTTCCCGCCCACCGAAGCCAGATCGATGTTCCACTGCTTCCAGACCGACCGGGTCAAAACGTTAGCCGCACCAGGGTAGACAACCTTGACGCCGTTGATCTCCACGTAGAACTGTCCGCCGGTGTTTTCGGCGTCGCCGCGGAAGAACAGAACGAGACTCTGGATGCCGGCCTGTGTCCAATCCTGTCCGTCGAGCTCCAGATCCGCCACCGACGTCGCGGCCGAGGTGTTGTCGAACAGCAGCGGCATGGACTGCGCCCCGCCGTGTACGATCGAACGCTCGGTGAACGGGGCGTCCAGATAGCCGACCTGCGAGCCGTTTGAGTCGTCCTCGTAGCCGTCGATCCAGGTTTGGAAGATTGCCTTGCCGGCGTCGATGTCGTTGGTGTAGCTCTCGAAATCGTCCACCACGAAGTACTCCAGCGTGGAGAAGCTCCAGACCTCGCCCTCCCACCGGGCCGGGTCGCCGGCCTCGTTGACCTCATCGACCCTCCAGTAGTACGTGGTTCCCAAATCGAGCGTACCGGGATCATACTGCGTCCCGGTGACGGCGTCGACCACGGCGAGCACCTGCGGATCGGCGCCGAGGAAGACCTCATGCGAGGCAGCCTCGCGTCCGCCGCGCCAGTCGAGAATCGTCTCGACCGGGACATCGGTTGCGCCGGGAGCCGGCTGCGGCTCGCGGGCTTGGACCGGGACATAGAAGAAGCGCACCTCGCTGAGCCCGTACTGACCGAGGAAGCCGTATCCGCTGTTGGCGGTCAGGCGGACGAACCGGGCCATCACGCCGCCCAGGTTGATCGTCGTGTTGTGCGTGTAGGTCGCCGTGGCCGGGCCTCGGGCCAGCTCGACGTCACCGAGGCTTGCCCAGGTCTGGCCGTCGACGGAGTATTCCACCGTCGCACCCTTGATGCCGAAACCGACCGTCGCCTCGAAGGCGATGTTGTAGTTCCAGACCCAGAGCTCGTGCAGCTTGTAGGCGCGGTCGAACTCGAATTGAATCCACAGCGGTTCATCGGGATTGGGGACGCCGAGCCACATGTCCTCCAGGTCGATCGAGTGCTGGTCGTTCTCGTTCAGGCCGGAGCCGTTGACCGTGTTTTCGGGTTCCGACCCGACGGCATACGTGCCGGAGGCGGTCGCCGTCACGTCGGTGACGGGATAGGCCACCGGTTCGCTGGTGAAGCTCCAGACCGCGCCCTTGAAGATCGTATTGTCGGGCGCCGCGTTGACCTCGTCGATGCGCCAGTAGTAGGTCTGACCCAGGTCGAGTCCTCGCGCGCCGGGGACCGGATTGTACGCCGTGTCGGCCTGGCCCTGGCTGACCAGCACGCCCAGCGGATTGGCCCTGCTGGCGGCGTTGACGTCGTCGGAGGATGTGCCGAGGTAGACATCATGTGTCGCCGCGAACGCGCCCGGCGTCCAGCTCAACACGACGTCACGCGCCACGTCGACGGCCTCGTCGGCCGGGACGGGGTCGGCGGCGAATTCGGTCTCCATCCCGATGCCCTGCATGACATCGTAGAGCTCGGCTTCGCTGAGCGTCCTCTTGTAGATGCGGATGTCGTCCAGCATGCCGCCCATCGGCTCGGTCAGGCCGCCGTTGTTGCCCATGCGATAGATCGTGTCGGGATAGGCGTTGAGGTCCCCGGTCGCGTTGGTGGTCGCGACGATCTGGCCGTCGAGGTACAGACGGATCTGAGCGCCGTCGTAGACGCCGGCCATGTGGTGCCAACGCTGGGCCGTGACGGTTCCGGTCGGGGCCATGGCGAACGACTCTGCGTTGCTCTTCAGCGACAGCCAGCATCGTCCTCGCCCGTTCGACAGGATGTGCAGGCCATACGAGAAGTACGGGCTGGTGTGGATCGTGTTGTTGAACACCTTGGCCAGGATGATCTGGACGACGCTGACGTCGTCGAAGTAGACCCAGGCCGTCAACGTGATGGCGCTGCCGGTGACATTCAGCGATTCCGATGGAGCGGCCTCGAGATAGTCATCCCCTCCGTCGATCTGAACGGCGCCGCCCAGGGTGCCGGTGACCCATTGCGGGCCGCCGTACAGCGTGGCGTCGTTGCCGTTTCCGGACGAGTCGGCCGCCACGGTGCCGGAAGTCTCGTCGAACCGCCACCAGCCTACGAGGCTCGGATCTGCCGCCCCGGCGACGCTCGCCAGGCCCAGGCCCGCGACACAGGCCACAAGAACTGCGCTACGAAGTCTCTGGTGCATGTCAATCCTCCTTCACAGAAGTTCCAGGACGATGATTCCTGTGCTCGCGTGATTCGACCGATGCGCACCGGTCGAGCGAATGCCTCTGGGTGTAGTGGGTGGCCGGCGCGCACCGCTGGCGCGGCCGGATGCTGCGTCGGACTCTGTCACCCACGACCGATTCACTGAAGGACTCCGCGTCACTGCTTCCGCCTTTGGGGTGCGGCCCCAACCTCCTTCATCACCTCACAGGTCTGGAAGGAAATACCCGTGAGGATACCTCCAGGAAATCAATTCTACACATGCCCGCCGGTCGAATGCAACACAATTTGTCACCGACCTCTGGCTTGGTGTCCGTTCAATTTAGAGGGCAAGGCCCATCTTAGGCGTAGAGAGGCGTGTGTGGCAGGATGCTTTCACGGACGCTCGGCGCGGACGCCGCCCCTGCAGGTCAATACCGGCGGGTGGTGGCTTGGCGGGGGTGCTGATGGTTGGCGAAGAAGTAGCGCAGGGCGTCGATGGGGTGGTCGTGGACGCCGTCTTTGAGGGGCAGCTCGCTGGATGCGGCGGGACCGTCGTCGGGGTAGTGGTAGCACTGCAACGCCTCGATCAGGCGGCAGCAGCGGGGCGAGACCACGAGCGAACTGCGGCCGTCGCCGGAGCGGATGGCCCGGCGGATCAGCTCGATCCCTTCGACGATGCCGCTCCGGCGGTAGCGCGTCACGATCCCGAGGCCGCGCAACTCTCGCACGACGCTGGTTCCGGTGATGTCGCCGGCGGCGGCGCCCGCCGGATCGCAGAACGTCGCAGCCACTCGCTCCTCCGGGCAGGGCGTGCGCGTCTTCATTTCGTTGGCATGGGCGTCGATCGTCGCCCGGCTGCGGACGTATTCGTCGGTCACGCGAACCATCCCGTCCTGATCGACCTGAATCCACAGGCACACGAACGGATTGACGAAACCGAAGTCCAGCGTGCGGTACAGAGGCAGGTTGGGACTGTAATCCACCGGCTTGACGTGAACGGTCGGGTCGAACTCGCTGAAGACGACGTTCTCGAGCGAGGGCCGGATACAGAGCATCTCCGCCTCCCAGCCGGAGCGGCTGCTGCGGCGCATCTGCGCGATGCAGTCGTCGATCCGCAGGTAGCCTGCCGCGTGCTTCGCCTTGCCCCGGCAGTCGGACCACAGAGGGCACTGCGAGCAGTTGCGGCCTGTGCACTTCTCGATCGTCTCCCACAGGCACCACTTGAACACCGGTACGCCCGTCTTCGTCGCGGCGGCGACCTCGCGCTGCATGATTCCGTAGGGCCGGTGCATGGTGCTGATCAGCTCGATGCCCGCGGTGAGGTTCTGCTTACTGAGCGTGGTGAACTTGGCGGCTGCGAACACGTCCTCGTCGAACAGCTCGACCTCGTCGCAGCGCAGCTTCTGCACGTGCTGGCCTCGCACGCTGGTGGCCGACTGCGTCAGCACCTCGACGGCAGCGCCGTTGGCGAAGCGGCAGCCGCCTTTGCGGATCGGGCCCTCCAGCGCGCTTGCGAAGCCTCGTTGCAGGAACGCGGTGAGGTACTCGTACATCCGGCTGGACTGCTCGCCCGAGCCGCCCAGGATGCGGATCTGGCAGCCGCGCTTGAACAGGCAGTCGAGCAGCGTCGCGACCGCCGCCAGCTCCGTCTTGCCCCCGCCACGATTGGCCCAGACGACGGCGTCTCCGGATTGATGATTGATTATTGATGATGGATCATTGGAGGCGGAAGACAGATGGTTTGAATCATCCTTCATCAATAATCGATCATCAATGGAGAAGCTGTGCCAGAGGTAGTCCATCGGGCTGCTGTGGTCGGGGCAGATGCGCACGTCCGGCACGTCGATTCCGAGGAACACCTTCACGTAGTTCTTCAAGTCGTGTCTCGATCGCGGCCGGGTGCGTCGCAGCGTTTCGTAGACATTCCTGGCCTTGGTCAGCGCGGGCGAATCATGATTCGCCCCTGCGTCAGCGCAGGGATACATCGTCTCGGTCATCGGAGATTCCTCCAAAGAAAGGTTTGTGGATTGTCATTCGGAGATGGCGCAGACCCCGTTCGTAGTGTGCTCGCAAGAGCCTGCCCTGAGCAATGCCGAAGGGGCATAGATCATAATGCCTTACGGCATCACTACAAACGTGCTGTGCTGCTAATCCAAGGTGGTGCCAACGCCGGAGCCAGACTTGCTCGCTTCGGTGGTGCCGCCGTAGACGCCCATGTTGATGATCCCGCCGTTGGGCTCCGGCTCGTCGCCAATGGGACTGTTCGGGTCGCCCGCGTCGATACAGGGACTGGTGACATCGTCTGCCACCCAACTCGCACTGTTCGGATCCCATCGCCCAGCCTGGCTCTTGAGATGGTAGTCCCCGACGACGAAGAAGTCGTCGCCCGGATCGTCCGGCGTCCCATTCGCATCCCAATACCCAGGATTGGCAAACAGGGGATCGACATCGATGTTCCCTTCGCCAGCCATGCCTCCGTCAACGTCGCTGAAGGCAACATTCCCGTCCATACCGTACCGTCTGCTCACTAAGTGGTGAACATTCGATAGTTCGTCTCCCCCATCTCGAACGATTAAGCCAACGGCCGCAATACTAGCGGCGGATGAGCCGATGGCATACGGACTTGCCACGGCTCTCCCTGTCGTTGCTCGATTGTCTGCGAAGGTGCAGGATTTGGCATTCAACTGCGTTCCTTCAAGGTATACGCCGCCGCCAGATTTCGCCGCCCAATTGCCGGCAAGAAGGCAGTTGGCCATGTTGGCTGTTTCCTCTGATGCGAGGAAGACAGCACCCCCCAAACGCGCTGAATTTCGCAAGAACACACAGTCCTGAAGGGAAGATGTTTTGTACGTGCGCAGAACGATCGCTCCGCCAGACTCGACGGCGCGGTTGTCCGTGAAAGTGCATTCTCTTAGAGTAAACCTGGTCGGGCTTGGCTCTCGCGTTCCGCCACTGGTGTAGATGGCAGCGCCGTCGGGGGCGGTGTTCCGCAAGAACCGGCAATTGACAAAGTGAGGATGTCCACCATCAAGGAGGTCTACAGTGACGGCGCCAGCTACGTTGTTGATGAAGGCGCAGTTCTTGATCGATGGATAGAAGAGGCTGATAGAGAGGGCGGCGGATTCTCCTGCCGAATCGACCCTGAATCCGTCCAAGACGCAAGGGAACAGTTCGGATCCTGTCATTGCTATGATGCTATGACTGTTGTCGGCTCGGGAAGAATCCGCGGGCAGATTGAGCGGCAGCATTGTGGGCTCGTCGTTGTTCTCCAAATCACCGCTGAGCACCGTCTCATGCCGATCGACATTTCTTTCGTTCGGGTCGGGTGCCATCGCACCGCCGTAGGCGCCAAGGAGTGTCATCCTTCCTGCCATTTGGAATACGGCTTCGCGATCCCCGAGTGTGACGAAAGCCCCCTGGTCCGGGGTGTAGCGGCCTTGAGCCACGCGGATCTCGACAGGGCCCTCCCAGAGACTTGCCTGAGCCAGGGCGTCCTGTAGATACCGGTAGGCGCTGGACCAGGATGAGCCATCACCGCCAGTGGCGATGTCGTCGTCCACGTACAGCACTCGGGTGATACCCGGATACGATTTGCTCGCTTCGGCAGTTCCGCCATAAGCGCCCAGATTGATGACGCCACCGTTAGGGAAGGGCTCATCGCTCATAGCAGAACACGGATCGCCGGCGTCGATGCAAGCGCTGGTGACATCATCCTGGACCCAACTCTCAGTCTCCTGGTCCCAACGACCGGCCTGGCTCCTGAGATGGAAATCTCCATCGACCCAGAAATCGTCCAATCGGCCTGGAGTTCCGTTCGGGTCCCAGTAGCCTGGTCGGACAAAGCATGGATCGGTCCCTGTCCAGGTGCCGTATATCCTGGTGGCAAGATGATCTCCGTGGTCTTGTACGACGGAATGGTTCAACTCCAGATGAGGCGACCCCAGAATGCCGCCGAGAAAGCCGATTTCGTTGGAGTAGCCATTCACGCTTTTGTTGGCCCACAGGATACAGTTGTCAAGCATGCCGGTATTTGACGACTCGCTCGCGCAGTACAGGCCTGCCCCCCGAGAGCGTGCCCGATTCTCGCTGATCGTGCAGTTGCGGAGGACGAAATCGCATCGACCAGTGCGGATGCCGCCGCCATCATCGCTGGCGAAGTTGCCCACGATAAGACAATTGAGCATGGTCACATTTCCACCGGCCATGGAGATCCCGCCAGCGGAGCCGCCCCCGGTCCTGTTCCAGGGGTAGAAGGAGGCCATGTTATCCGAGATTGTGCAATCGACGATCACCGCATTCGAATCGGTTATCGCTATACCACCGCCCCAGCGGGCCACGTTGGCCGTCACGACACAGGTGATAATCTGGGGACTTGCGCCCTCGCAGCAGATGCCGCCCCCACCATCCCAACGCAAATACCCACCGGTAATGGTCAAGCCCCGGACCATCGAGTTGGCGTCTTCGCCCCTGTGGAAATAGAATCCCCGATGAAGTTCCGGTTCAGCCTCCGGATTGTTGACGTACTGCCGTCCGCCAGCGTCGACAATGCAAGTCTCCGGACCATCTCGGCCTTCTACGGTGATGGCCTTGCCCTTGAAGTCGATGTCGCGATTGCCGTCGCCTGTATAGGTGCCCGAGGCGATGAGGATCGTGTCGCCATCCGACGCGGCGTCGATAGCCGCCTGAATCGTGGCGAAGTCGGCAGGTCCATCGTTATCGACGTAGACGGTGCGCTGGGCGGTGGCAGGGGTGACGGCGGCGAGCAGACACGCCGCGACGAACGCGATTTGCTGGACTATCCTCCGCATGGTTGTGCTCCCTCGACAGCATCTTCAACCGTTCCAGTCTGGGAACGATTGTAGCAGATCGGCCGGGGTATGTCCAGCGGCATGTTATAAGCTGTACGTCCCGGGACGCGGTCGGCAAATGGTGGCAGATTCCCACAACACTGCTGAATATCGCTTCTGGAAGCGACTGGTCCTCTGTTTGTCATCTCGACCGGAGCGAAGCGGAGTGGAGAGATCCGGCCGTGAACGGGTGGGTCGCCCGGCCTGTGTGCAGGCCCTCTTCGAACTGCTGACAACCGACTCTGTCTCGAACGCCGGCGCGGGCCGCAGAGGATAGCCCATGCGGTGCCAGATTCCTCCACTGCGCCTTGCTCCGGTCGGAATGACAAAGTCGCGTGCGGTGCCTCGGTGAGGGCCCTGCCTGCCAAATGCCGATAGCACCTCGTGGGACGCACGACACGCCCTATAGGGGGCGGATGAGGAGGTGCCTTTCCTGGCCCGGTTCGAGGGTCAGGGGCAGGCCCTTGTGGAGGGACCGGCCGGCGGTGGTGATCTCGGCTTCGAGGCCCTCGACGGTGTATTTCACAGCCGGCTCGACGGTGAACCATTCGGGCAGGGTGTTCATGCGGGGCCAGTCTTGCGCGAAGCCCAGGTATTCGCGATGGCGCGGGAGGTCGAAGCAGAGCGTGCCGGACCAGGGCTGGTCCGATTTAACGACAATGATGATGCCGTCGCTCGTCGCTGGTCGCTCGTCGCTCGTAGAGGCGATGCGGGCGGCGCCGAGCTGGAGGCCTTTCTGCCAGGGGCGGGCGATGATGCCCTGGGTGTGCATCAGCGCGTGCATCAGGACGGTGCGGACGCCGTTGGCTTCGAGCTTCATCGTGCCCCACAGCTCAGCAGTCTCGAGCGGATCGTTCGAGCGCGTGACACTGCGGGCCATCTCGCGGTCCACCCAGGCAAAGCCCTCCTCGACCGGGACGCGGTTGAGCAGGTAGATCGCTCCTTCGATCGAATCGGCGAATCCGTCGATCGAGTAGTTGCCCTCCCAGTTGTAGTTGTCGTATGCGGGCTTGGTGAGGTTCTTGAGCGTGCGTTCGACCTTGGTGCGATAGACCGGCCGGCCGAGGGCCATGTCGTAGCAGAGGTAGCCGACGTAGTTGTAGCCCCAGCCATCGCTGAGCTTGCCGTTGCCGCCGTCGCGTGCGGTCAGGTGGTTGTACATCATGCCGTCGTCGTTGCAGCCCTTGGCGAGGATGGTGTCGAAGACGTGCTTGAGCCTGGCTTCGTAGACCCTGGCTTTGGGGCGGTTCTGCTGCACCTCGACGGCATAGAGCAGGCCCAGGCCGCCGATGATCTCGCAGCCGTGATCGCGAAGCCGTGTGGGCACGAAGTCCGGCTGATCGAAGTAGTAGTCCGCCAGGCGCTCGGCCCAGGTGAGGAACTCCTCACGCCCGGTCATCGTGTACAGCCGCACAAGGGACTGGAGATTGTCGCCATTGACCTCGATGTTCTTCGATGGGATCCTGCCGTAAGGCGTGTCGTACCGCGCGTGCTTCCAGATGTCCTCCTCGATCGCGAGCATGCGGTCGAACCACTCATCCCTGCCGGTCACTTCGACGATCGCGATCAGCCCATCCTTGACGTACTCCGACGCCTGGAAGATCAGCTCGTCATAATCGACCTCGATCTTCTGCTGGTTCTGCCAGTCATAGGGAGTGGGGATGCGGTCAAGGTGATTGCAGAGCTTCTGCTCGGCGTGCAGGACGTCGCGGACCGGGCCGTCGAGCGCGACCTTGTCGACCACGAACGCGGCCCAGCAGAGGAACGGATAACAATCGGCGGCGGTGTCGCGATAGTTCCATTTGCCGTCCGCAGGGTAGAGACCCGTCTGCGGATCGATCACCGGCAGCGCCTTCTCGTGCAGCCATCGCTGGACTTTGCTCAGGGCATAGCCGGCAATCTGAGCGGAGCGCCGGGCCTGTTCGACGGCATCAGTCACTTGCGCGGGCGCGCCATCCCCAAGCTTCGCTTGAGGCTGCCACACGCCTTTGCCCACGCCCTTCGTGGCGAGCGTTTTCAGCTCGTCGAGGTGGTTCGCGTAGACGCCGCGAGGCGTCGTGTCGTGTTCGGTCGCCAGCGATGCGGCCATGCCGACCAGCTCGCCCATCATGCCGCCGGTGCGCATCACGCGGATGGTGCCGAGCGCGACGTGGGTGACGCTGATGTTGCGGCCGGCCATGAAGAGATTTGTGACGTTCCGCGAGTAGAGGCAGCGATAGGGGATCGGGTACGGTTTGATGTCCGGCTGCACGCAGATCGTGCGGAACTCCATCCCCGGGAAATGCTCCGTGTTTTTCGGAGCCGGATAGTGCAGGTCGATCGACCACGTCGTCGTCACGAACGCATCGGGGAACTCACGGAACTCCTGCACATCCTGCTGCTGTAGGATCACGTCGCCCAGCAAGCGGCGCGATTCGCGCTTGCCCGCGATGTACGCGACCCAGTCGAGCTTGAGGTTGGCGTACCTGGCCTTGTCCCTGCTATGATTCTTCTGGAAGGCCCAGTTGCCGTAGATCGCGCGGAAGGTGTGGTCGCGGATGTGCTCGATGTCGGTGATCTGGTCGTTGTTCAGGCCGGATTCCCAGTCCCAGTCGCCGCGCGTGGCGTTCTGGCAACTGGCCTCGCTGAATTCCAGCGCCCAGGGGCAGTCAGGAAACGGACTTGGCTGATCGGTTTTCGCCGAGTACCACTGGACCGAAGCGCCCATCGTCATCCGGTCGGGTGTTTCGGGCGCCATCGATTCGCCCGTCTCGGCCTTGCTCTCGCGGCCCATACGCCAGTCCGCGCCCGCCAGATACCCGATAGTCCCATCGCCCGTGCAGTCGGCAAACAGCGGCGCACTGAACCGCAGCTCGCGTGACGTGGTCAGCTCTCTGGCGAGAATCGCGACGATCCGGTCGCCCTGCTTTTCGACCTTGTATGCGTGCGTGTTGAGGAACAGGTGGATATTGGGCTCGGCCCGCACCGCGCGGAGCTTCCTTTCGTCGTCGTAGTACGAAGCAGGCTGGGCGTTGCCTTGTTTGCCCGAGTCAAGCTCGCGTACGACGTCGCCCAGACGTGGATAAGGAGGCAGATTGATCTGGCCGTTGAGGTGCACGCGAACCTCGGAGCTGTTGTTGCCTCCGAGGACCGGCCGATTCTGCACGAGCGCGACTTGCAGGCCAAGCCGGGCGGCGGAGATGGCGGTGCAGGTGCCCGCCATGCCACCGCCGACGACAACGAGGTCGAACCGGCCCGCGTCCTCGGCCTGATCCGGCAAGCCCAGGGCCTTGCGCCGAAATGCGCTCATCGCATCGCCTTCCTCAGGCGGGACAAAACCCATATCGCTGCTCAGGACGATGGCGTCGCATCGGCCTTCGAAGCCGGTCAGATCGTGCAAGGCAAGCCTGGCGGTGGCGGCCGGGATTTCGACGGCGCCGCCGTCCTGCCAGTGCCACTTGGCGCCTTCGGTGCCAAAGGTCGTTACGAGCGGCTTGCCGTCGACGAGCAATTGGAACCTGCCCGGCGCGCCCGGGGCATTCCAAGTGGCGACCCAGTCGCGCGTGCGGACCCAGACGTGGTACGTGCCCGGCGTCGGAAGGGCGACGGTCATCACGGCGTCCGCGACCGGAACGCCGAAGCCGTGGGCCAGCAGATAGGGCGAGCCCATCTGATCCATCGACTGCTGGTCGAGCACCCAGCCGCCGGGATCGTCGAAGCTCTCGGCCTCGACCAGAAGCAGTGCCGCTCTGGCGGGCGCACTCGGACAAATGACGGAGATCAACAAAGCAATCGACAGCACGATGTGAGGTCTGCACGCAGGTATCATGGAGTTCTCCTGTGGGATTCTGCCATCCTGATCGTGGCATGGTCCAGAAAGTTCTCCCGATAGTCTACCGCCGCGTCGGCTCGCTTTCAACCCGCTTCCCCAAGCGGCATCGGCGCGGCGCAGGGTCGCCCCCTCCGAACGGTATCGGGATTGACCTGCGCGGTCATTACTGTGCGGTGGCTTTGCGCGTGATCGAATCGTTCCTGGTGTTGCTGTCGGCAAATCCACTCGGGCGGGTGATCTTCGCCATGAAGGTGTACGTCGCCGGTTTGCTCGGCGTGTACTTGAAAGTCAGCGTCGTCGTCTCGCCCGCCTTGAGAGTCACCTGTTGCGTTTCGATCTTCTTGCCGCCGACGTACAGGGTCACGCCGACGCCGTCGAGGGCAACGTTGCTGTCGTTCTTGACCGCGACCGCCACGGACGCAGATCGCCCCGCGCGAATGCTGTCGGGCAGTTGCAGCTCCACGAGGGCCAGGTCCCCACGGGCCTCCTGGTCGCCTCCGCCACGGCTGGCGCCGTCTCCATCGCCAGGTGCGGCGTCCGCGTCCCCTGCGGGTTTGAGGACGGTTCCCCCCGAGGGATTCTGCGCAGCGCTGTCGAGCGCGGCATCGTTGCGAATCTTCAGAGACGTGGTCTTGCTGACCACAGCGTTTTTCGAATCGGTCACGTCGAACTTGACGGCGTACTCGCCTTTTCTCAGATAGACGTGCGTGACGTCTTTGTCGACGGGCCCCTGGCCGCTCTCTTTGGCGCCGTCGCCGAAGTCGAGGGTCCAGGACGCGATCGGATACGAACCTTGGATGGCCTTGATGTGGAACGTGAACGTGTTGTCCTGGGCCTGTTTGGTCAGACTCGCCGTCGCGGCCACGGACTTGATCGTGATGTTCTTGGAGACCGGGTCGGAGGTGATCCGGGTCTTCGCGATGGCGAGGTCGGCGCTGACGGCGATGGTGAAGGCGCCGTCGTTCTTGTACGCGTGAGACAGTTCCACTGTATCGCTCTTTGACTCGGTCTCTGCCCCCGAGGCGAGCTTATCCTTGCCCTTGACGGGAACGGTTTCGTCCGTGCCGTCGCCCCAGTTGACACGGCATTCCAGGTCACCTTTGAGGTTCTCGATATTGGTGATGCGAACCGTCGCGGTGATCGTGTCGCCGACGTTCGACGTGGAGGGAACCTTCGCGAGGCTGATCTTCGGTTTCTCCGTTTCGAGCACCGTGATCTTCTGCTCGGCGGCGGTCTCTCCTGCCTCATCGGCGGCGGTGAGCACGAGCGTGTAGTCGCCCGGCTGGTCGAGCTTGAAGCTGTGCTCGAACGCGACGCTGTTCGTGTTGTATGTCTTGGAGGCCAGATCCTTCTTCGCCTTCGGATCGACGAGCGTCAGCGTGGCTTTCTTCACGTTCGTATCGGCATCCGCGATGGTCGCCGTCACTTGGATGTCTTCTTTCATCGGAGAGACGGATGGCTGAACGGTCAGGTTCGATACGGCCGGCGGGCTCGAACGCGTTTGGAAGCTCGCCGTTCCCGGAACGGTCAGGTACCCGGAAGAACCGGCCATGACGACGTGAATGCTCGCGTTGTACGTCGTGTTGGCGGACAGGTCCTGCACGGTGTAGCTGGCGGTGTCGGCGTTGGTGATTTCGATCGGCGTCTGATTGCCCACCTTCAGGACGTACTTGCCGAACTTGTTGAAGCTCGCCTCGTTGGCCGCCGGGAATCGATTCCATCGCAGCACGGCGGAGTTCTGGCGGACATTCGTCGCATGGAGATTCCAGAGCGATTCGCCGAAGAGAGTGAATTCGACGAACGGGCCTTCGGTGATGTTGCCGCGAGCGTCTTTGGCCTTGACTTGGATCTTGTACCTTCCGGGATCGATGCTGTTGCCCTGGAGGATCGCCTGATGGAACGAGGTCGGATCGGTCTGGTTGCCCGAGCCGCTGCTCCAGTCGGTGGCGCCGGTGCGCCCTTTCGGGTCCTCGTAGGCCAGAGAGCTGGTCGCGGTCCTGTCGTTGAGCGAGAACGTCGCGCAGATGTTGTGGGCGCCGATCTGCTTGACGGCGAAATTGGAGACCTGCGGGCCCTGGGTATCTTCCACGGCGGTCAGGTCCAGTTTCTGGACGGAACCTCCGATCACGGGCAGGCGGGTGGCCACCGCCATGATCTTCGATCCCGTCGGCGGCTGGAGCTCGAACGTGAGATTGTGCTCGTTGGCGTTGTTGTCGTTGAAGTTGCAGGCGAAAGTAGCCAGGCCCTGGGCATTCGTGCTGATACTGCCCTTCTGGGTCCCACCTTCCTTGACCAGGATGGTCGCGCCGGAGACGGGCGCGCCGCTCTGTGTCTTGGCGGTGATGTGGACGGTGGCAATCGCACTGGGGAGGATGCAGTTCGGCGCCGAGAACATTCGCGCGTAGCTGACCGACCCCACTGTTCCGAAGATCCTCTTCGTGACGTAGTCCTGTTTGCTGATCTCCAGGTGTACGGCGCCGACGGAATCGAACCATCCGCCAAAGGTGTAGTGTCCCAAGCGGTCGGTCGTCGTCTGGGTTTGCACCGGGGCGAGCATCTTGACCGCCGCGCCCTGGATCGGGTCGCCTTGAGTGTCGTATACGAACCCTCCGGGGGACGGGCGGCTGACGAGCGTCAGCGTGACGGTGGGCATCTCGCCCTCCGTCGAAGCCGAAACGTTCAGTGGTCCGGAGGTGACGTCTTCGTACGCCGGATGGCCCTGGACCGCGAACCGGTACGTTGCACTGGCCTTGTCGAACGTGACCAGCGGCGTCAGGCCGCCGACGCCTGTGATGACAGCCATGCGATAGCCCGCATCACCTGCCTTCGTCACGATGACGGGGACGTCGGGAACGCCGGCGTCGCGGAACTGCGCCTTGACCTTGACGGAGGGGCGCGGAATGGACAGCGTGGTCACGCTGCCGACGACGCCGACGCGGTCCTGCGGGTCGATCTCGTTCTCGGGATCTTCGAACGTCCACGAGACCACGTTGTAATGGTACTCGACGCCGGGTTCGAGGCCGGTGATGCGCATCGAGTGGTCCGTAACGAACTCGCGTCCGCTGTCCCTCGTGACCCAGCCCTGGACGACGTTGCCGCTGCGTTTCTTCACGGCCGCGACGTAGTTCACCGACAGATCGGGCGAAGGGGAATACAGCACCTCGGTCGAGGCCGCGACATTCGTAGTCCACTGGAAGTCGATATAGTCCAGGCCCGCCGTTACTTGCGGACTGCCCATGGACAGATCGTTGCACGTCGTGTCGCTGACCTTGGTGGGAATCTCCGTGAGCGTGGTGGTCTGGAGCTCGCCTCCTGAGAATCGTTGTCCGCTGCTGCTGACGCATTCGATGCCGAAGATGTACGTTGTGCCCTTCTGGAGACCGGTGACGACGACATTGTGCGCGTTCTTGTAGGTGTTCTCTTGCACTTTCTTGAGGAACTTGCGGCTGCTGTCATAAACGCTGACGTAGCCCATCAGCGGCACGTTCGGACTGGTCCAGTTGACCGAGGCCGAGGTCGCGCCGGGATTGACGCGCATGCTCTGGAGCGTGGCGGTGTTCTTCCGCAGGGGGACCTCGATCTGGAAGCCGTCCTGAGGCGTCAGTTCGGCGGTGTGATAGGTCACCACCTTCTCGACATTGTCCAGATCGACATCGAGGACGGACAGCTTGACCGTGGCGGTTAGGCCCTGTTTGACTCGGAATTCGTAGGCGATCTTGTCGACGGCGATGTGAATCTTGTCGTTGTCGCCGACGAAGGGCGTGATGTCCCTGAAGACGATCTCCTGCTCCTGATTGGGCCGGTCGAAGTACAGAGTGTAATAGCCTGAACCTTTGCCGTCGGGGATGTAACACTTGACGTTCAGACGCAGGCGCACCCCTTCGACGACGTAGTACGGATCGGCGCTCAGCGTCAGGTTGGGCGCGTCGTAGATCGCCGAAAGGGCCGTCTCCAGCGCGTCCTGGAGGATGTCGATCGCTTCGGCGTCGCTGACCATGTTCGCGACCTTCACCGCGCGCACCGCATTGGTCCGCACGTTCTCGGGGATCTCGTCGAAGATCTCCGGCGCCAGTTCCGCGGGGCTCTTGTCCGTCAGATCGAAACTGATCAGATCGCGCTCGTCGTGGTACGTTTCCGATTTGCCCAGCGGCAGTGCATCCTGCGTATCGGTGTTAACGCCGATGTTGCTGACGGCGCTGGCGATGCTCTCGCCCACCTTAGGGATGTTCGCGACCATGTCCCAAAAGTCCAGCGGCAGGTCGAACCACGGCAGCTCGATCGGCAGACCGGTGACCCCGATCAGACCGACCTGCAAGGTGTTCGGAAGAGAGATCCCGAAGGCGGTGGCGAAGGTGTCGCTTTCGGAGCCGATGGGCGTGGCCTTCACCTTGATCCGGAAATCGCTTCCCGACTGGGCCTTGCTCTGGTCGTAGGTGAACGTCACGCCAACCGGGCATCGCAGGGAGATGGTGCCGTCGGAAAAGCGAAAGCCCAGTTTGTAGCGAACGCCCGTCTGCACACCCAGCGGCAGCCAGGGCGACCACCGGGTCTCGGGAACGGGTTTGCCCTGGAAGTCCCATACGATCGGCGGGAAATTGTGCTCGACCTTCGTGTCAGCGGCGAGGAGTTCGCCCGCGCCCGCACCGAGAAGTGTCATGATGGCAACAGACAACGTCGTCCGGATGGACATATGCGCGCCTTTCATGAGCCCCGAGTTGTCATGTTCGGTACTGTTCATATTATCGGGGTCTGCGAGGGACGTCTTTAGGCCAAAACCCGGAAAACAGGTAGGATTCCGGTCGTCTTCCCCGGTCGGGTGGCAAACGGTGTGAGGGGACACCGCCGGTACGCGGCCTATCGAGCGGACTGCGGGGCACTGCCGTCGAGCGCGGCGATCTTGCGGACGCGTTGGGCGTGCCGGCCGCCGTCGAAGGGCGTAGCCAGCCAGATCTCGACCATCTTCAGGGCCAATTCCAGGGACACCATCCGTGCGCCGATGGACATCACGTTGGCGTCGTTATGGGCACGGCTCAGCCGGGCCAGCTCCTCGTGCCAGCAGATGGCGCAGCGGACGCCCCGGACTTTGTTGGCGACGATCGTTTCGCCATTGCCGCTGCCACCCAGGACGATGGCCCGATCACACCGGCCTTCGCCCACCGCCAAAGCGGCGGGGTAGATGAAATCGGGGTAGTCACAGCTCTGAGGCGAATGGGTCCCGAAGTCGGTGACGTCGTGTCCCCGCTCGGTCAGATACTGCTTGATGCGCTCCTTGTACTGAAACCCTGCGTGATCGGTGCCCAATGCGATCTTCATCTGTGCCCTTTGCCCTTGTCGCTCTATGAAAAGGCAGCCAGTATAGTCGGATCGGGATCATACTGCAACCTTGAACTGCGCAAAGGGCAGGCGCAGCGCCGGGTGTTCTGGTGACGTGCATAACTACTTACGGGGGCAGCGCTTACGCCACAGCAGCATAGTCAGTCACTATCGGTTCAGCGCTTCCAGGAGCCTTTCGACGACTACGTCGAGGCGGTCGGCCACGCTGTAGCGTCCCTGGCGGAGCTGTCGGCGAATCTCCCGGACTTTCTTCCGGCGGATCGGCGGCTGATCGTCCATGTCCAGGACCGCAATGCCCGTGTCCATGTCTTCTTGCCAGTTGAACGAGTTCATCGTTCACCTCACGTTCGTGAAGCGAAGAGCGGCCTGCCGGAGTCCCAACATCGGGGTCGCGCGGTCCGGCGGGCGTCCTTGCCTCTTCGCAAAATCAATCAATCCGATACAAATCTACTGTAATTATCGGAGCAGCAGGCGGCTACGCCGCATGAGGATTGCGCCTAATTTCGGATAGTGGAATCCCCTATACCAGACTGGTTTGCTGGGAGGACGAGCTGTCCCCGGAGGCGGAATGGACGGATTTCGCTCCGATGCGATTTGGGCTTTCATACTGGCGTTCGGGACTTATTGCTGGTACGCTCTTGGCATTGTGCGGCCCTCTGCACGCCGGGAACGGTTCTGTGGTAGACGCATGAGATGAAAGGACTCCTATGCCCGCTTCGGTTGATGCTGCGACTCGCAAGGCTCCCTGGTGGCGGTCGATAGGCCCGGCGCTGATCACGGCGTGCGTCGTCTTCGGCCCGGGCAGTCTGGTCATCAGCTCGAACGTGGGGGCGACCTACGGATACGAGCTGCTCTGGCTCCTGGCGCTGGCGGGATTGGTCATGGGAGCGTACATGACCATGTCGGCGCGCACGGGCGTGACGGCGGGCGCGACCCACTTCACGACGCTGGCCCGCGAGGTGAACCGCCCCTTTGCTGCGTTATTGGGCATCGTGCTCTGCCTGACCTGTGCGGCGTTCCAGTTCTCCAACAACCTCGCCATCGCCCTGGTGGCCGGTGCGTTCGCGCCGGAAGGCCATACGCTGACGGTGCAGATCGCCGTGATGGGGGCGCTGAACCTGGTGCTGGTTGTCTTCCTCTTCAAGGCGACCCACGTTTTCAAGACCATCGAGCGCATCATGAAGGTGATGGTGGGCGTCGTGCTGGTCTCGTTCCTCTTCAACCTCTTTGTGGCCAGGCCCGACTGGCTTGGCGCGCTCAAAGGCCTCGTGCCCTCTATCCCCGAGAAGCTCTCGCTCGGGATTCCGGAAATCGTTGACGGCGCCATCTCTGATCCGCTCGTCCTGATCGCGTCCCTGCTGGGGACGACCTTCTCCGTGGCGGCGGCGTTCTTCCAGGGCAACCTCGTGCGCGAGAAGAACTGGAACGTGGAGGACTACTATCGCGGCATCGGCGATTCGGTGGCCGGCGTGTTCGTGCTGACGCTGGTCAGCGCCATCATCATGACGACAGCCGCCACGGTCATCTTCGGCCGGCCGGCGGACAACATGGCCACACTGGCCCTGACGTTGGGCCCACTGCTGGGCCCGGTCGCCTTCTACGTCTTCTGCATCGGCCTGGCTCCGATCGCGCTGAATCCCTTCCTCATCAACGCGATGATCGGCGGCACCGCGCTGGCCGACGGCCTGGGCCTGTCCGGAAAGCTGAGCGACCGCTGGCCGCGTATCCTCACCGTCGGCGTCCTGCTGGTGGGCTTCCTCGTTGCGGTTTTCGGGCTGTGGAGCCGGACCGCCCCGGTGAACCTGATGATCGCCGGACAGGCCATGACCGTCATCGGCAATCCGCTCATGGCTGGCACCCTGCTCTGGCTGGCCAACCGCAGAAACGTGATGGGCGAACGCCGCAACGGCGCTTTCACCAACATCCTCGGGGTGGTGGGCTTCCTCATCGTGCTGTTGCTGTCGGTGCGCATGGTGTGGTTCCTCTACCTGCGCATCAGCCTGCTGCTGGCCGCATGAGACCCCGGAATCCGCAGCGCCGGGCGATCTACCGCCGCGCCTGCTCGGCCAGCGCCGTGGCCATCTCGCGGGAGACCGTCAGCGTGAATTGCCGGCCCGCGTCCTCTTCGCCACCGACCTCATACGGGATGCTTTCTTCGAGCGTCTCGCGGCTTTGCTGATCGTAAGCCTGGACCAGAAACAGGCCCCTCGAATGGGCGGCGACATGAATCGTGGTCATACCGGCGTCGTCCGTCGGTCGCTTTCGTTGCGGCATCATCTCATCTTCGTCGAAACAGAAGACCGTTATGCCGCCGAGCGGGTGGCCCTGCTCATCGACGACGCAGACCCTCACTTCCACACCGGGAGGGAACTCCACTCGACCGAGCTTGATGACTTGTCCCTGCTCGACCCTGAAATATCCCAAATCAACAGGTGGATGTGAGTCCTGTGATCGGGGAGCCACAATCAGGCGCAGGTCGAGCCCTGCGGGAACGTAGATGGTCTGCGACAGGTTCGGAAGGAGCCACCTCTGGCGATACGTCATGGTGGCGGCGATGGTGCCAAACGGAGGCCAGAGTTGCTCGACCCATGATGGTCTGGGTTCCTCGCAGACGATCCAGCGGAATTCAATGGTGCCATCGGCTCCAGCCGGGCCGAGACTCGGTGCGATGGGCTGAAGGACGGCTATGCCGCCCGGGAAGAGACTTATGGGGTCGAGCTGTGTGATGCCCTCGGCGTCCGGAACCAGCGATTCACGACGGTGCCTGATGGGCTCATCCGGCGCAGGGACCAACCGCGTCAGCGTATGCCAACTGTCCAGGAAGTCACGGGCCATCGCCAGGAGTGAGTCCGGAGGGTCCGGTCTGCTCAGTTCAACCGTGATATGGTACCATCCGTCCTCGTCCGTAATCGCGCATGCAGTGACAATCGGTCGGGGGGGATCGTATCGAGCAAACAGAGGCGCCATCGCGGGATTCTTCGGATCAGGGTTGGGACCAAGCCGCTCCACGGCCTCCCATTGACTTGGCTGGAGCGAGGAACTGTCATACTGGGGCCCCCTCAGACAGTGGATGACGACTGCACCGGAGATAGGTTCGCCAGTGACTCCATGGATGACCCGGCCGCGGCAGAGAAGTTGTTTCTGCCATACCTGCGCGGGCACAAAGACCACAGTCTCGGGCCGGGCGACACTCAGGTCCACAGGTCCATACTGGTAATACTTCCCGTCTCGAAAGGCGTCCACGCCGTAGATGCCCGCCGTGAATTGCCGTCTTTCACGGAGGATTCTCAACGGGACGGAAGACCCGCCACCCCCGATGGCTGTGATGACGACATCGGCGTTGTCGAACTCATTCGGATCGACGAGCGAACCCCCCTCGTTCTCGAACATGAAGACGGGGAAGTAGTCCGGCTGTCCGGTCGGAGCGAGCCTGATTGTATGGATGTAGGCCACGTTGAGACTCGGGATCATCGCCGTGATGCCGACCTGCTTGTATCCCGGTTTGGCCACCGTGAAACCGTAAATGAGCGAATTGATCCCCGATAGCAGAAATGGGATTTCGAAGGTGCCGTCGCCTTCCGTCATCGCAACGCGGTCACTCGCGCGATACAGCAACTCGGCAGAATCATCGTCGGCCTCCTTCGCCACCATCGCCAGCAGTTCTTGCCATCGTTCGGAGGTTAGCTCGGACGATTTCTGCTCGGCGTCTGGCCAGCCGCCCCAGACAATTGCCCCTTGGACGGGCTCGTCCGTAGAGTCGTCGACAACCCGACCTCGATAGAATACGGGCGGTGCCCCATGGATGACCACATGCTCGGGGCTGTCGAGCCTCAGCTCAACGTCTTGAAAACCAAACCGGCGACCCCATCGCGTTGTCGTCGCACGCAGGGTCCCTGGTGGAAGCGCATGGCCGCCCTTGAGCTGATCGTAAGTCAAGTGTGCGCACTGCTGGCTATCGCGATAGAGTTTCAATTCGATACTATCCAACTCCTGAGGATCGGTGACCGGGCCTTCGTAGTACTCAAAGCTGAACGTGTGAAAGACCTTGGTGGCCTCTATCGGCGTCAGCGTGAAGGTGCTTTCCGTTCCGACAGGAATGTGGCGGGATCTTCCCAATCCATATCGCCGCAGATTGAGTTCCTTAGGCGGCTCAATGTCGATGACATAGCTGCTCCCGGGGTCGGGGAGTCCCTTAAGCACGAGGTCCTTTCCGACAATCGGGACGCAGAGTGAGAACCAGCCCTCCTCGTTGGTGATGGCGCCGAACAGAAATCCGTGTTCTGACTCGATGAGGCTGTGATCTGGGCCCAATACCTTCGTGCACAGGACCTGCGCGTCAGGTACCAGGCGGCCTTCGGTGTCGACAACGGTTCCCTGAATCGACGACGCGACGGCCTGGGAATCAAGCGGCGCCAGGGGGACCAGCCAGACGCCGGAGGGGTCTTCTCTTGCCTGGCGTAACTGCACACGTCCCGTACCGTAATTCGGGTGTGAGACATGGAAGAAGAATCGGTCGGCTGGTGACAGGCGCGGAAGCTGGCTGCGCTCGTCGAGGGTCGTTCGCGCAAGCAGGATGTTCACCTGAGGGTCTGGCGTATATGTCCATATTTCTATGGCGGCGCCCGGCATGGGTTCGCCTTGGGCATCAGAGAAGGTCCACATCGGATTCCAGTTGGGATCAATGGGGTCCAGGTGGAGCGATAGCGTCAGCTTGTCCGAGAACGATCCCTTTTCGACGCGTGAGCCCAGGGCCGTCGCGACGGCCTCGTCCCTCTGGTCGGTTGCCATGAGCACGACGAACGCCCGGCCGGAGACGGCCGGATACGCCGCTTTGATGGCCACCGAGCCGATCGCCAGGTTCGTGATCGGCGCACGGACCTTCTCGAATCCCGCCGGATCATTGGCTGGGTCCGGATAGACCCGGAGAATCGCGATTCGCCCTTCGAGCAATTCGGAAACGGCCTGGCGTAGCTGTTCTGTCGAGGTTGGTTGCGTGTACGCGAGGCACGCCAAGCTGAGCGTCACAGCCCAGACGAATTGGAACTTCCGCCGCATAATGGTCCCTCTCACAGGTATAGTCAAGCCGGACCTATTGTAACGGCGAAAGGGCTTCCGGGCAAGGTCTTCTTCAGGTATCTACGCGGGGTTGCCACTCACTGCGCCATTGGCAGTTTGGGGGCGGGTACCGGGGACCAGATGCGGGCAGGGAGAGATCGTAAAAGAGAGGCGCCTCGGCTCCTCCGCAGGATCCACCTCGGGCCGCCGCAAGCGCCCCCCCAGTTTGTGAAGCGGGGAGGCACTACAGTCTTTTCATCGACCCGGTCTCCTCCAGTGGGAATGCTCCCACGCGGGCGCGCGCCAGCAATCGCGAGGAGAATCCCCTGCCTTCACAAAGGTCATTATCTCGGCGTGCCGCAGCAAAGTCAATTGTGGCAACTACTTATTTTTGCACACAAATTTCCTATCTTCACGCGCCGAGCACGGGTCCTCTCAGGGCTGAGAAGGCCGATCCGAGCCGGCCGGGGCCCTCTGCCAAGGTGCGACGCCCGCTTTGGAGATGTGGTCTCGCAGGGCGGAAAAGAGCCGGCCGTACATCGGATGGTCTTTGCCCAGGGGCTTTTCTTCCTTCGGGTCGGCAGCGAGATCATACAGTTCCATCGGCTCGAACGGGCTGTTCTGGACGAGCTTTAGATCACCGCAGCGAGCGGCGTAGTAGGCCCGTCCCCCGTAGCGACCGCCTTCACGACGGACCCAGAACAGAGAACGGTCTTCATCGGGCTGCGTTGCGCCGAGCAGGGTCGGCAGGAAGCTGACGCCGTCGATCTCGTGGGCGACGCGGGCGCCCGCCGCGGCGCAGGCAGTGGGGAAGATGTCCATCGTCAACGCTACACGGTCGCTTCGCGATCCCGGCTCGATCCGGCCGGGCCAGACGACGCACATCGGCACGCGGATGCCGCCTTCGTACATATCCTGCTTTCCGCCACGAAACAGGCCGTTCGTGGCACCGGCGTCGAGTTGGCCGCCATTGTCGGAGGTGAAGATCACCAGCGTTTCGTCATCGAGGCCGGTGTCCCTCAGGGCGGTGAGGACTTGGCCGATGCCGGCGTCCAGATGCTCGATCAAGGCGACGAGCTTCGCCCGCCTGTCGCTGATGCCGGGCTGTCGCCGCCTGACCTTCTCCAACCACTCGTCCGGCGGCTGGATCGGCGTGTGCGGAGCGTTGTAGGCCAGGTACAGGAAGAACGGCTGTTGCGATTTGGCCCGCTCGCGAAGGTACTCGATCGCCCACTGCGTGAACAGGTCGGTCGCATGGCCCTCGGGGTCGATCTCGGCGTTCTGCCGCCGCATGTAGTTAATCCCATGCCGACGGTGGGTGTAGTAGTCGTCCATCATGTCGCCGAGGAAGCCGTGGAAGTGGTCGAAGCCCCGCTCGTTGGGCCTGTCGGGCGAGGTCAAGCCCAGGTGCCACTTGCCGACCAGGGCGGTGTGGTAGCCCGCCTGTTTGAGCATCGTCGGCAGCAGGACCGCGTCCGGCGATAAGCGGCCCCAGTTGTCCCTGGCGTGCGTGCGGATCACGCCGGGCACGCCCACCAGGTCGGGGTAGCGGCCGCTCAGCAGCGCCGCCCGCGTCGGCGAGCAGACCGGGCAGTTCGCGTAGAAGTTCTCGAATCGCATCCCGCTGTCGACGAGCCGGTCGATGTTCGGTGACTTCAGGTCCGTTGCGCCGTAGCAGGACAGATCGCCATAGCCGAGATCGTCGACCAGGATAACCAGCACATTGGGTCTGGCTGCGCCTTGTTGTGCGGAGGTACGACTCAGGTTCGTCGCTGCCAGTGAGGCGGCGCCGATGAGCTTCAGAAAACCGCGTCTGTCGATCATGGCGTCTCCCGGCAACCTACGATTGTCCGCAACCATCCGTGAGACCCCCTTCCTCCCTCAAGCGGCGTACCACCTTGAGCTGGCGAACGGCCTCTCTGTCACGCGCGCGATTCATCGTCTCCTTCGCGACGATCAACGCGTCGATGGTCAAGACGCGGAGCCGTCTGCCCTCGACATCGATTGGCGAGCTGACCCGCACGACCTGATCGTAGCCGCCCAGACCCTGGATCTCGCTGAGGCAGTCGATGGGCCCGAGGTCCGTGTCCAGATACAGGTTCTTGAACTCAGCAGCGTTTGACGCCGTCAGGTCCAGAGGCTTTCGGTCGGGCGTCATTCGATGCACCGGGTGCAGACCGGATAGCGCTTCCTGAAAGGCCAGCAGATTGACTGCCGAGAAGTCACAGCAGATATCGACGTCCTGTGTGACGTAGGTGCAGCCATGCACGACGCCAGCGTAGCCGCCCACCAGGACGAAGTCCACGCCGGCATCGACGAGACGTTCGAGCAGGTCCAGCAGTCCGCCGCTCACAGGAATCTCGCTTCTTGGAGCCTTCGCATTCGATCCAAAGCGACCTGGTGCCGGCGGAGGCGTTCGGCCGGGCTCAAGGCCAGGTTCGCTCGCAGCATGGAAACGTCGATGGCGTCGTCGACGGGCTCGGCGGTCCGGTCGGGCGACGGCGCTTCCTCCTGCCACTTCGGTTGTTTCGACGGCGCGCTCATGCGTTGATTGTAATGCCGCTCGGTCACAAGGGCAACCGCTCTGTATGGGCGGCGGGACCTCGTTTCATAATCTGCTCAGTTCGAGTTCGTCGCCGGTCCGTTCCATCCAGCGGTGCAGTTCCGCGTCCAGCGTCTTGACGGTCTGGGCGTATTGCGGATTCTCAGCCAGGTCGGTGGTTTCCCAGGGGTCGTTGGGCAGGTCGAAGAGCTGCACCTCGTTGACGTGTGGATAGCGGATCAGCTTGTACCTCTCCGTGCGGACCATTCGCTGGAGATCGCGATAGGCGCCGTAGATCGAGTCGTAGAGCTTGTCCTTCTCGCCGGTCAGCAGTGGCACGAGGCTGGGGAACTGTACCGTCTCGGGCGTTTCGATGCGGGCCATCTCGCAGGTGGTGGCGAAGGCGCTCTGGAGGTAGACCATCGCGTCGATCTTGCGGCCGGTCTCGATGCCGGGACCGCAGTAAACGTACGGCATGCGCACCGAGCAGTCGTACTGGTTCTGCTTGCCCATCAGGCCGTGCTGACCGACCGCCAGACCGTGATCGGCCGAGAAGATGATGATCGTGTTGTCGGCCTGGCCCGAGGCTTCCAGCGCATCGAGAATGCGGCCGATGTGGTGATCGGCGTGTGTGACGATTGCGTAGTACTCGCTCAGGTGCACCTGTACCGCTTCTTTCGTCCGAGGAAACGGCGCGAGCAGTTCGTCCCGCAGCCTGGGGTCGCCCTGGTCGAAAGGATGCTCGGGCAGGTAGTTGGGGGGAATCTTGATCTTCTCGGGCGGGTACAGGTCCACGAATTCCTTCGGGGATTGCCGAGGATCGTGCGGCGCGTGGAAGGCCACGTACATGAAGAAGGGATTTTGGCTTTGTTTTGTATGCTTGTGCAGGTAGTCGATCGCGGTGTCGGCCCAGAGCTGACTGCTGTGAACCGTTTCGCCGTCGACCTGGCGCCAGTGTCCTTCGAGCGTCTGGTCGTAGGGGCTCCACGAGTTGCCCGGTCGCGGCCGGTTGTACGGGTCATTGAGGATGCTCTTCCGGGCGTTCTCCTCGGCGTTGGGGTCTTTGGAGGCGAACATGCCGCCTCCGGTCGGGCCGATGGTCTGGAAGCTGCGTTTCAGCGCGGGGGTCTGATTGTGCCACTTGCCGGTCATGAAGGTGTCGTAGCCTGCCTTGCCGAGTGTCTGGCCCCAGAGAGGCCAGTTGCCGCAGTTGTCGCCCCCGCAGGTCCAGACATACCGGCCCGTATTGAGCATGGCCCGGCTGGCGACGCAGACGGCGCCGTGCCAGGCGCCCTGATTGAAGCAGTGCGTGAACGTCGTGCCCCGCCGCACCAGCCGGTCCATATTCGGCGTCCTGACATCCGGATTGCTCAGCGCGCCGAGCGTGCCGAACGCCTGATCGTCCGTGAACAGAAACAGAACATTCGGCCGCTCCCTGCCTGCGGCGGCGAAGCGATTCGCGCTGTTCCTTGTCGCCTGTGCACAGGCGAGCCTTTCCCATACCCCGGCCGCGCCAAGAGCGTATGATGCCGCTGCCAATCCCACGCCCCTGACGAAGTCGCGTCTGGTTGTCTTTCGGCTGATCACGCGATTCCCCTGCAATTGCGGCTTCACAGATACGATGTAAGAGCGGCCTGCTGCCATGTCATAGATCCCTGCGTGACGTCGCGATTTCTTCGACCTTGGCGCGGGACAGGGGAGCGGGGCGGAGTTGGGCTTTTTCCCAGAGCTCGTAGTCGCTGAGGCGATAGGGGCTGTCCGGCCGCTCGGAGACGCCGACCGGTAGCAGGGCCATCGCGCCGTCCGCATCATCCATCGGGACACACTGCGTGTAGGATTGCGCCCGCTGCGAGAGGATCGTGCCGCCGTCGATGCACGTCAGCGCCGGGAAGGTGATGTCCTTGGCCTCGTCCAGGCTTGCGAAACCGTCGAGCGTGGACATGTAGGGCAATCGCGTTTCGAGCAATCCGGCGCGGGCCTTCTCGTTCCACTGGGCCGGGTCGTCGCCGTAGTTGGCTTTGCCATATCGCCAGGCGGCCCGCAGGATCAGATTGACGTAGTCGGCTTCCTCTTCCGTCAGCGCCGCCTTGGGATTCTCGGCGATTCGCGCATCAAGGGTCTGGAGCATGTTGCACAGGCCGGAGAGGCCGCCGCCGTAGATCGTGGCCGCCGCGAAGTTCTGCCGGAACGCCATCGGCATCAGGTTTAGAATCTCCGTTCCTTTGATCTGCATCTCGGACCGATATCCCGCATCCCGCCACTCTTCCAGATAATCCAGCGCCAGCCGCGTCTCTTCCTCCAGCGGGTACTGCTGGATGTCACGCAGGTGATAGCCGAGCTTGACGAGGTTGCGTTTGATCGGCGCGACCGTGTCGTAATGGACGTCGAGCACATCTTCCGGCGTGAAAGACTCCTTCGCCCGCACGCGCTCTTTCAGACGCCAAGACCGGTCCGTGTCGCCCAGACTGCCGGTCGAGATGCCTATCGAGATCGGGTAGAACGACGCGATCGGCCGGTGGTTCGCGCTGACCAGCCAGCCCTGCTTCGGGTTGATCACCTGCGGTAGCAGCTCATGCGGCACAAAGCCCTGCCAGTCGTTGGCGCTGTCCCATCCCTCGTGCGCCGCACGTTCGTCGAGCAGCGCGTTCGCCGAGCGGATCGGCAGTGCGAGGATCGTCTTGAAACCGATGTTGCCTTCGCGATCGCCAAAGACGCAGTTGGCGCTCGGGAAGGTCCACCCGCCGAGGGCCTGCTGGAACTCGTACGCATTGCCTGCCCGGATCATATCGAGCACGCCGCGGAACGTGTCGCGCTGCGGATCGCAGATCGGGATGCGCTTGAGCGCCACTTCGTCGCCTCGCCGCACGCCCATCGCCAGCGATGTCACCACCGGTCCGAACCGCGTTCGGCGCACCGTCAGCGTTTGCGGATCGGCGTCTCTAACTCGAATCGTCTCTGTCCGGACCTCCATATTGAGCCAATAGCCATCGACCCGATATTGGTTGGGACGATTGGGATCGGTCTTGAGCAGAAACAGGTCCGCCTGGTCGGCGCCGAGAGCGGTCAGGCCCCACGCCACTGTCGGCGTGAAGCCGATCAGGAGGTTCGGGCTGCCGGCAACGCCGATGCCGCGAGCGTTGAATGTTTCTCCGCTGATGTGAAACTCTTGGAACAGCGACGGATTGCGCACGGGCGTCTGCGGATCGCTGACGAGCACCGCCGAGCCGTTCGTCGTTCGCGTCTTGCCTACCACCCAGGCATGGCTGAACCGGGGTCCCTCCGGCACGCGCTGCCGCAGAGGCGTGACATCGATTTTGCGCATCAGGTTGTGCTCGGTCGCGTAGTCCATCACCGCGCTGAGCCACTCATCGCCGACGTCGTCTCGCTGGATCACCGAGGCATCGTCCCGAATGTGACGACCCGCAATATTCATCGGGCCCTCGCTGTCGTCCGGCGGAAACGACTTCACCTCGCGCTGCCCATCCTTGATTTCGTAGTAGGTCGTCATCTCGCGCAGGCCGTCGCCCGAGAAGAACAGACTCAGCCGCCACCAGGAGGCGATGCATGCCGCCGGCGTCCAGGGCTCCGGTTGGAGGCCGTACTTGGCGAACAGGTACGTCAGTTCGTTCGGCTCACTGCGGATACAGTCGTTGACACCTTCGCTGTAGGCTTCGAGCAGGCTCCGCAACTCAGGGGCAAGCTGCTGGGCCGTCTGCTGTGCGGCGTCCCAGTAGCCGATAGTTCGCATCTGGACGTCGGAGCGGATCGCCGAGTTGGTGCCCTCGGGCCGCTGCCGGCTGACGCCTACCTTGACGTCGCCGACGACCTCGGCCAGACGGCCCTGGATGATTCGCAGGTTGTAGTACATCTGAAACGCCCGGTCCTGTGCGGCCGCGTAGCCCAAGCCGTACATCGCTCCGGCGTCGGTCTCGGCGAACACGTGCGGCACGCCCCACCGGTCCCGCACCAGCTCTACTTTCCCATGTGGATGCTCCTCGGACTGCCGCGCCGTCGGCGTGTTGCAGCCGCCGAACAACACCGCCGAAACAGTCAGAGCGATGACGAACAGAAGTGCCTTCCTTGCTGTAGCCGACATGCTGCGGTACCTCCAAGAGCACGCGTTGCGGCGGACGGGCCAAGCGAAACCGGATCACAGACCCAGCGCAGGTCAGACGTCCGGCTCGTCGTCCCTATTGCCCCCAATTTCCGCGCCGGCGATGACGATGACGTATTCGCCTTTGGGGTTTTCTTCGAGGTCGTCGAGCAACTGCGACAGCCGGCCGCGTGTGACGCGCTCGAACAGTTTGGTCAGCTCCTTGCAGACCGCCGCGTGGCGATTGCCGAAGACCTCCATCGCCTCGGTGAGGAACTTGCGCAGACGGTAGGGGCTTTCGTAGTAGATCAGCGTGTGGGGCGAGTCTCTGTCCATCTCCAGGAACTTGCGTCGCTTGCCGGGTTTGTGCGGGGGGAAGCCCCGGAACGTGAAGCTGTAGACCGGCATGCCCGAGAGCACCAGGGCCGGAACGAATGCCGTCGCACCGGGAATCGCCGTCACTTCGAGACCTTCCTTCACCGCCTCCCACAGCGCGACGAAGCCGGGGTCGGAGATGCTGGGCGTGCCGGCGCTGGTCACCACGGCGACGGACTTGCCTTCGCGAAGCAGCCCGATGATCCGTCCGATGACGCGCTGCTCATTGTGCTCGTGGAACGAGATCTGGGGCTTCTTGATGTCGAAGTGCTTCAGCAGCAGGCCGGTCCGGCGGGTGTCCTCGCTGGCGACGTAATCCACCTCCCGCAGCGTCTCCAGCGCCCGTAACGTGATGTCACCGAGGTTCCCGATCGGCGTCGAAACCAGATACAGCTTCCCCATTTCGGGCATTCAGGACTCTCCGACGCTATCTACTCGACGGTGGCGGCCTCGTAGCGTTGGAGCGCTTTGGACAGGTTCTCCTTCGCCTGCGCGTTGTCGGTCAGCTCGATGGCCTTCTTCTGGAGCGTGACGGCCTGGGCGACGTATTTCTTGCCCAGCTCGTACAGCGCCAGGGCGTAGGTGTCGAGAATGGACGGGTTCTTTTCCTCGGTCAGCGTGACGGCCTTGGCGGCGGCGGCGCGGGCCAGTTCGAGGTCGCGGCTCTCTTGCGGCACATCGGTCAGAATCCGCCAGGCCAAAGCGTTCAGCATGGCGGTGTTGTCCGAGTCGACGAGCTGCGCGCCGATTGTCGCTGCTTCGCCGGGGTTCGTGCCGACGGCTGTGAAGTAGTTCTTGTACAGCGCGAGCACGCGGGCCTCTTCCTTCTCCTCGGCGGCCTTCTTTCTGGCGTAGGCGACGTGGTCGAACTGTCCTGCGACGACCTCCTTGAGGACGGCGTCCATGCCGGCCATGGGGTGCCCGTGCCAGAGAAGGTTGCCCTCCTTGCCCACGATGAATGCGTGGGGGATGCCTCGAACGCCGAAGGCTTCCATATAGCCTTTGTGGACCTGGCCCTCGCGGTCGATAGCGACGGCGTATTCCATCTTCTTCTGCTCATCCATCTGGGCGACGAACGGCTTGACGATATCGGCGGTCTCGTCGGAGATGCCGATGATCGTCACGCCCTGGTCCTTGAATTGCCGCTGGATCTCGGTCAGATGCGGGATGCTCGTCCGGCAGGGCGGGCACCAGGTCGCCCAGAACTCGACCACGTAGATCGAGCCTCTTTCAAGCTGCACCGGTCCAGCCTTGATCCACTGCAACCCCGTCAGCGGTGCCGCCGGGTCGCCGATCTGACCTGGCGCAGGCTGGGACGCATCCCTCTGGGCCGCACCAACAAGGACCGCCAGAATCAGCAACGCCGCAACACCCAGGCAAAGACCCGCTCTTGTCTTCATGATCGCTCCCTTCTTTTGTTGGGCAGTCTCGCGCAATCCGCCAAGCACCGCCTCCAGTTGATTGAGATGTTCCCTGTCTGCCATGACACCATCATACCCGCACGACGCCGGATTGGAAATGGCGCGGTCCCGTCAGGACGGCATCTGCCCCAATACGTGCAGGACGAGAGCCGGGGCGACGATGGCGGCGGTCTCGGTCCGCAGGATGCGCGGGCCCAGACTCACCGGGATGCCGCCGCTCTCGCAGGCTTGGGCGGTCTCGGCATCGCTGAATCCGCCTTCGGGACCGATCAGGATGGCGACCGACGCCACAGTTCCGCCGCTTGGCGCCAGGGCTTCGGTCAGCGTCCTGGCCTGGCCCGACGTTGCGGCGATCAGCGCTCTGTCGAACTCGCCGACGCGCGACAGCGCCTGGGCAAACGTAATCGCCGGCTCGATCTGCGGCACCCGGCCTCGATGCGACTGCTCGGCGGCCTCGGTGACGATCCGCTGCCAGCGGTCCAGCTTCTTCGGATCGATCTGCCTGGCCCGCAGCAGCGTCCGCTCGGTCTGGATCGGCACGAATCGCGACACGCCCACCTCCGTGCCCTTCTGGAGCACCCACTCGAACTTCTCGCGGGCCAGCAGGCCCTGGAACAGGGTGATTCGCACGGTCGGCTCGCCTGTAGCCTGTCGCCGGGCCACGATCCGCCCGACGGCCTCGCGCTTGTCCGCGGTCGTCAGGGTCACGTCAAACTCGCCGCCCGCGCCGTCCAGCACGACGATCTCGTCGCCTGCCTTGAGCCGCAGCACGTGGCAGACCTGATGCGCCTGCTCGGCGCTGAGCCGAACGAGATCGCCTTCAAATCCTGATTCCGACACGAAAAAGCGGTTGGCGCTCATAGGATGCAGCTATCTTATTATACTTTTGTTCAATTCGCGGCGGCTCATTATAGTTTCGGGCCGAAAAGTATAACCACGGGGCCGTCTGGTGAGGCATTGTTCCTTGGCGACGATTAGCCTTCTCTACGAAGATGATGACATCCTGGCGGTGGACAAGCCCGAGGGCCTGGCCGCCATACCCGAGCGGCACAGGGGCGGCGGATCGCTGTTCGAACTGCTCTGCGCCGAAAGGCGCGAGAAGCTCTACATCGTCCACCGAATCGACAAGGAAACCAGCGGACTGATCGTCTTCGCCCGCCACGCCGAGGCCCATCGCCGGCTCAACCGGCTGTTCGAGACGCGTGCCATCGACAAGACGTATCTGGCTTTGGTGCAAGGGGTTATCGCCGGAGACGACGGGGTGATCGACCGGCCGTTGCGGCAGTTCGGCTCGGGCCGGGTCGCGGTCGATCTCGAGCGGGGCAAGCCCAGTACGACCGAGTTCCGCGTTGCCGAACGTTTCCGATCCCAAACGCTCGTTGAAGCCCGGCCGCGAACCGGCCGGCGTCATCAGATTCGCGTCCACCTCTACAGCCTTGGCCACCCGATCGCAGGCGATCCGGTCTATGGCGACGAGGCCACGCGCCAGGGTTTTGCCCGCATGATGCTCCATGCCTGGCGGCTGGGGCTGACTTTGCTCTCCAGCCGACAGCTGACACTCGAAGCCCCTATCCCCGAGTCTTTTCAGGCCGGCCTCAGGATCGCGACCGCTGGGCAGTAAAATACACGGGTCGTCAGCCAACGGCTATCCCTGCCCATTATCCAAGATTTCAGACCCAATGCCCATGATATTACAGGACGTTATGCTCGCCGTGAGGTGTTCGCCTCGGCTACCCGAGTGACGTACGTCTGCACGCGCGTTGACATAATGGGTAATATGGGTATAATAAAGGCTCATTGGGTGACGCACTTGAGTGGGGTGTGCATCCCATCGTGGCGCTTCTTCTTGAGGGGTATGGGTGATGTTCGGATCACGGTTTTTCCTCTGTGCAGCTTTGATCGCGACCTGCTTCGGCCTGGCGGACGTCCGCGCGGACATGACGCTCGACCTGACGGCGTCTGGTGCGATCTGCACCATAAATGACGCTTACTTCGTGCAGGGCAGCTTCGCCCCGGCTGGGTCGGGCAAGATCGAGTCGTTCGTGCGAATCGATGGAGGGCTGAAAGAACAGGGTTATAACACCGACGCACGACGAAATGGCAAGACGGAATTCGATGAGAAAACAGACGAGAAATTCACCCGATCGCTGCGGCTGACCGACGTGCCCGTCGTGACCCTGGACGGTTTCGACTACCGCGAGTTTCTGCTCGACATCAACGAGGCCAAAGGGCCGGAGAAGGGGGAGAAGAGCCTTCTGTCACTGGACAAGATCGAGATCTATCTGGCCGATACTGGGGACCGCTGGGGCTACCCGGAGTTGGGAACCAAGGTCTTCGATCTGGACGGCTCCGGCGACAATTGGATCAAGCTGGACGCCGCCGTCAGCCAGGGTCCCGGCAGCGGCAGCGCCGACATGCTGGCCTACATCCCAAACACGCGGTTTTCCGGCGGGGATTTTGTCTATCTGTATTCGAAGTTCGGTGAGAACTACAAGAACGACGGCGGCTATGAGGAATGGTCTGTGCGTCAGGTCGAGACCCCTCCGGCGGTCCACGCCCCGGCGCCCGGTGCGGCCCTTTTGAGCGGCATAGGGCTCAGCCTGGCCGGCTGGTTCCGCAGACGCCAAAGGTCGTAGCCCGCTGCGATAGTCAGATTCTGCCGGGCCGTGGGGCACTCCTACGGCCCGTTTTTTTGGGCCGCCCGACCAGGGCAAGGGGCACGCCGCTTGCCGGCGAGCAGAGGGAGCCCCCGAGGTTTCGAGGTTTTCCGGGGGGATTTACGCTTGACGCCAGCGCCTCACCACGGTATCACGATGCCTCGACCTCTTTGTCCTGCCCGCGGTGGCAGGCGGTGTAAGAGCGACGTTCTATCCCGAGGATACTGCGGTGAAAGCAAGTGATATGCGGCCGGGAATGGCCTTCATGATCGACGGGCAACTGTGTGTCTGTGCGCAGGCGACCCACGTGACCCCGGGCAACCTGCGGGCCTTCGTCCAGGCCAAGCTCCGCCGGCTTGCCGACGGCGTCATGCTCGAAAAGCGCCTGCGCTCCACCGAGGAAGTTGACCAGGCCTTTCTCGACCGACGCGATATGGAATATCTTTATTCCGACGGCACCGGCCACATCCTCATGGACAACAAGACCTACGATCAGATCACCGTCAGCGACGACGTCGTGGGCGACGCGATCAAGTACTTCAAACCCAACACGACGATCACCGTCTCTGTCCACAACGGCAACGTGGTCAGTCTCGAACTGCCCAACACGGTCGACCTGGAAGTCACCGACACTGAGCCCGGCATCAAGGGCGCGACCGCCACGAAGCAGTTGAAAGAAGCCACGCTCGAAACGGGACTCAAGACCCGCGTGCCGCCCTTCATCAGCATCGGCGAGGTCGTCCGCATCAGCACCGCCGACGGCTCCTACCTCGGCCGCGCCAAGGAATAGGCGCATCGCGCTGCTCGAACGGATCAGTCGGCATTTTCATCGCCGGTATTGGCCAGGGCGGCCAGGAGGCGGGCGGCGGTTTCGGGGGGCAGTTCTGCGGCCGGGTCACTGGCGGCGTTGGCGGGCGGCGCTTCCTTCGGGCGGGCGTCGGCCGGCGGGGCGATGATGTCGAGGCAGGCTCTGCGGGCGAGATCTTCCTTCGGGCAGCCGGTCAGCTCGATCAACTTCTGGGCGGCCTGTGGTGCGTTGCGGGCCAGGATCAGACGCGCCTGACGATAGGCCCGCGCGATCCGCTCCTCCACGCACTGGCGGAATCGCTCGTCGCCCAGCCACCGGTCGTACAGTGCGGCGCTGACATTGTGCCTGTCGAGCACCTCCCGCTCGTTCGCCTGGTCGGCGAAGAGGTCTTCGATCACGGCGCGCTGCCGCTTCGTCAGTCGTTTCGATTCGGACATCGTGACACCTTCCTTTCCAAGGTCTTCGTTTCACTCCTATGATGTATCGCGCTGGTGTGTGGCAGCCTCAAGGCGCAGCCTTGGGGATGGCGGATACGATCTGGTCTTGCGTGTCCAGAGATGGCGACACCTTCTGCCATCCCCAAGTCCTACGGACTTGAGGCTGCCACACCGATGGTGACAGGCGTGGGGTCAGGCCCATCGGCAAGTTGCGCTTGCCGCTGCCACCCGGCGCAGAGACGTGCTCTCGGGTCGCGGATTTTCTGATTGCGGCGGGCCGGCGCGCCGGATAGCTTATCGGCCAAAACCCTGTGAAGGAGTCTGGCATGAACGCAAAAGGATTTGCCGTCTTGCTGTCGTTGGCGGTCCTGGCACTGGCCGGGGCGGGCTGTTCGACCGGTTCGGGGCTGGAGTGCGGCGTCTTCGGGGCCTATCTGGACTCCGATGACCTCGGCGAGGGCTACGGAGGCGGCGCCAAAGTCGAGCTCAATCCCATCGACATCCTCAGCATCGACGCCCGCGCCAGTTGGATCCACTTCGACGACACCAACGTCGACATGATCCCGCTGGAAGCGGCGGCCCTGCTGAACTTCCCGATCCTCTTCGAGCACATCGTGCCGTACATCGGCGCCGGCGCCGGCTACTACTTCTTCGACGCCGACGATGCCGACCTCGACGACGAGGTGGGCTTCTTCCCGCTGGCGGGCCTAGAGATCGGCTTCCACAAGGTCTCCATCCTGGCCGAGGTTCGCTGGCTGTTCCTCGAAGCCGACGTCGACAGCGCCGAAGACGAACTGGAGAACATCACCGAAGCCGACGTCGACGGCCTGGGGATCAACGTGGGACTGCTCTTTCGGATCTGAGTCGGTCTTCCTGTCGCCTTGCCGTCCGCATCGAGCGCGAGAAGCGCGCATGAATCCGCAAGCCGCCCAAGTCTGGAACTTCGCGCTGGCCAAGATGGCCGAGGCTGGCAGGTACATTGAGGCCGGGCACGACGAACAGGCCAAGACCCAGATCGCCAAGGCCGTCTACGTCGGGGCGGGCGCCTTGCTTTATCTCCTGGGCGAGTGCCCACAGGAGCGAGCCGCCCACGAGGCGGCCCAGGAGTTCATCAGTGACATGGCCAGTCAGGAGTGCTCGGCGGCGCAGGCGTATGCGGCGGCGCGGAAGATTCTCGGCATGATCGCGGGATTGTCACCGCCCGAGGACCCGCTGCCGGCGCCGTGAGAGTTTTGGAGGTTGTACATCGGTTATGAAGCGAACGGCGGAAGACGTGAAGGCGAAAGTCGTCGGCCTATGGGGTCGCCTCCGGCAGAATGTGGACCTGCTCATGCTCGCGGCGGTGGCGTTGATCGTCGTCAGTGGATGGTTGCTGATCGAGCTGGCGGACGAAGTCCTCGAAGGGGACGCGCAGCGATACGATGAATGGGTGCTTCGGCAGTTTCGTTCGGCGGAGGACCCCAGCCGACCGATCGGTCCGGCGTGGTTCGAGGCCGCCTGGCGTGACGTGACGGCGCTGGGCAGCGCCACGGTGCTGACACTGGCAACGCTGGCGTGCGCCGGCTACCTGCTGATCGGGCGGCGATACCGCACGCTGGTCGCGCTGGCGGTGGTCGTTGTCGGGGGCATCGTGCTGACGTTTGCGATGAAGGCGCTGTTCGCCCGGCCCCGTCCCGAGTATGCCGCCGGCATGAAGGACGTCATCTCCGCAAGTTTTCCCAGCGGGCACTCCATGCTTTCGGCGGTGGTGTACCTGACGCTCGGCGCGTTGTTCGCGCGGACCACCGGCGTGCTTCGCTACAAGATGTACTTCGTCGGCCTGGGTCTGGTCGTGACGCTGCTGGTGGGCATCAGCCGGATCTATCTCGGCGTGCACTATCCGACCGATGTGCTGGCCGGCTGGAGCGCGGGCCTGACCTGGGCGCTGCTGTGCTGGCTGGTGGTCTGCTTCCTCCAGAGCCGGCGCGTCATCGAGCGGCCCAATGCCGCCGGCGCGATCGACAGCGGCGTGTAAAGGGACGAGATGGTGACGGAGCGCAAGAAGACCGCATTGATTACGGGCGCCTCCAGTGGGATCGGCGTCGAGCTGGCTCGCATCCACGCGCGGCGAGGCGGCGATCTGGTGCTGGTCGCCCGGAGGCAGGACCGGCTCGAATCACTCAAGGCTGAACTCGAAAGCGCCCACGGCGTCAAGGTACACGTCATTGTCCAGGACCTCACTCGTGCCGATGCAGCGGCGCAGATTCACCGCGAGCTGATCGCGCGGGGTGTGCCGATCGACTACCTGATCAACAACGCCGGCTTCGGCAACGGCGGCTTCTTCCATCAGCAGGACTGGGCCCGCAACGAGGCGATGATCCAGGTCAACGTGACGGCGCTGGCGGCGCTGACGCGCGAGTTCGTGCCCGAGCTGATCGCGCGGGGCGGCGGGCGGATTCTCAACGTCGCTTCGATGGCGGCCTTCCTGCCCGGGCCGCTCCAGGCGATCTATTATGCGACGAAGGCCTTCGTGGTCTCGTTCAGCGAGGCGATCGGCAACGAGCTGGCGGGCACCGGTGTCACCGTCACCGCGCTGTGCCCCGGACCGGTGAAGACCGAATTCATCGAGAAGGCCAACCTGCACGAGGCCAAGGGTTTCGCGCGGACCGTCTCGGCTCGCGGTGTCGCGAAAGTCGGCTACAACGCCATGCTCAAAGGCAAACCCCTCGTCGTCCCCGGCGTCGTCAACAAGCTGATCATTCACTTCTTTCTCCGCCTGACCCCCCGCCGGCGCGCCACCGCCATCAGCCGCGCCATGATGGAACAGAAGGTCTGAGCTCTCTCGGTCTTCCGCGGTGTGGGAGACCGATACCTTTCACGAGAATCTACCTTTGAGGGTCTTACCTGGCTGGTTCCCCGTACAAAGGCGGGGCGTTGAGGGGCCAATAGATCCGGACGGCTTTGCCAATGATACTCTTTCTGGGGACGGCGCCGAAGTCTCGGCTGTCGAGACTGTTGACACGGTTGTCGCCCAGGACGAAATAGCAGCCTTCAGGGACACGATGGGGTTCGGTGACGCCGTATGTGTCCCACGGTATCTTGTGAGCCACCGGACGCGTCGAACCCAGGAGCTGGCGAGGCGTTCCTTCCGGTTCGCGGTACTGCCCATCGATCTGCACAGAGCCGTTGTGCACCTGGACCGTTTCTCCTCCGATGGCAACGATGCGTTTCATCATGGGCGTCCTATCGTCGACGGATGGGCCGGCGGCAGGTGGAACGAATAGAACGATGTCGCCGACGGCAGGTTCCCGCCATCGATAGACAAGCTTGTTCACCACGAGGCGCGTTCCTTTCTGCACTGCGGGGGCCATGCTGGTCCCGGTGGCGATCTTGGCTTCGGCGACATAGGATTTCGTCGCCCACCCGATTGGCGCGCTGGCCAGCCAAAACAGACCCATGAACGTGGCGGCAACCAGAATCAGAGTTCGTTCCGATTCGCGCCGTTCGGGCGCGGCATAGTAGGCGCAAATCAGAGCCACCATATTGAATCCAATGGTCGGGATCACCCCCCACACCTTCTTGCCGACCAGCAGCTCGAGCAGAAGACTGGCGAGGATGAATCCTATGCCTGCGACCCACTTGCGCAGGTACAGGTGCCCGAGGCCCGGGAAGATCACGCTGAGGAACACCGCCAGCCAGGGGTCTTTCGTTTGAGTGCGTGAGCCTTCGAAATCGTCGGTATTCCGTCTTCGCACAGTGCGAAAGGCGGCTGCCGCCGCTCCGATGTGGAGACCATAGTTGCACAAGAGCATGGGGGCGAGCGCCACGAGGGGTACTCGCGAGTCGATCAGTATCGCCATAGTCCCCACCGAAAGCGCGACTTGCAGGAGTATCAGGGCGATCCCTGCCATCCAGAGGCGACAGTACAGGTGCCCTGCGCCAGGAAGGACCCAGGACAGGCTGGCCGCCAGCCAGGGTTCCCTGTTGCGGACTGTGTCATCAGCGGGGGCTGCGGTGATTGCGTGCATGAATCTCCCATTTCTCCGTGTCGCCGGCGAGAAGTCCGAGGAAAGCGACCTCACACCGATCTTCATCTTCCGATTCCATTATAGCCTGCGCGGTCGTCACCCACAAGTGTCTCTTGCGCCGCCCAGTCTCGAAAGCGCGAACGCGGGGGCGTGTTGGGCGTAGGGTCTTGTGCTGATGTGTGGCGGGTGGCCGACCGAGAGCAGATCGCACGAACCACGTGGGCCAGGGAAAGGGATGGCCATGATGCACTACAAGTATCTCATCGTGGGCGGGGGGATGACGGCCGATGCGGCGGTGCAGGGCATTCGCGAGGTGGACGCGACGGGCACGATTGGGCTGATCGGCGCCGAGGCGGAAGTGCCGTACGATCGCCCGCCTTTGAGCAAGGGCCTGTGGAAGGGCAAGCCGCTCGAGAGCATCCTGCGAACGACCGAGCAGCAGAAGATCGACCTGCACCTCGGACGCCGGGTCACCTCCGTCGACGCCCACGCCAGGCAGGTCGCCGACGATCTGGGCAACGTGCACACGTTCGACAAGCTGCTGCTGGCCACGGGAGGGCGGCCCCGACGCCTGCCGTTCGGCGACGAGGAGATCATCTACTTCCGCACGCTCGCCGACTACCGACGCCTCCGCGATCTGGCGGAGACTTCCAACCGCTTCGCCGTCATCGGCGGCGGGTTCATCGGCTCGGAGATCGCGGCGGCCCTGGCCCTGAACGGCAAAGATGTGACGATGATCTTCCCCGAGACCGGCATCGGCGCTCGCGTCTACCCGCAGGACTTGTCCGCTTTCCTCAACGAATACTATCGCGGCAGAGGCGTGAGAATTCTGGCCGGTCAGTCGGTCAGGGGTATGGAGGTGCGAGGCCGGCAGGTCGTGCTGACGACGGCCGACAAGACGGAGATCGTCGTCGATGGCGTGATCGCCGGGATCGGCATCGAGCCCGACGTGGAGCTGGCCAGGCTCGCGCAACTGGAGATCGACAACGGCATCGTGGCCGATGAGTTCCTTCGCACCAGCGCGCCGGACATCTTCGCCGCCGGCGATGTAGCCCGCTTCTACAATCCCGCTCTCGACAAGCAGATTCGTGTCGAGCACGAAGACAACGCCAACATGATGGGCAAGCAGGCCGGCAGAAACATGGCGGGCGCCAACGAGCCCTATCACCATCTGCCCTATTTCTACTCCGATCTGTTCGACCTCGGGTACGAGGCGGTCGGCGAGCTGGATTCCAACCTGGAAACTGTGGCCGACTGGCAGGAGCTATTCAAGAAGGGTGTAGTCTACTATCTCCAGGGCGGGCACGTGCAGGGCGTGCTGCTCTGGAACGTCTGGGACCGGGTCGATGCCGCCCGCCAGTTGATCGCGTCGCAAGGTCCGTTCCGGCAGGCCGATCTCATGGGCCGCCTGCCCGGGTGAGCGGCGCTCGACGTGTCCCGACGTGCGACGCGCGTGTCTCGTCCCGTAATTTCACCTCCTTTTGACTCTCGGATGAGGTCGCAGCGAGCGGCCTATTCGCTTGCAGCCTCCGGCTGGAGCGAAGGGCGAAAAGCGAACCCGTGCGGTAGCGAAAAGCTGCATCCGATAGAGGGTTCCGAGTGACACTGGCGCTTGACAGAGGGGGTCTTCCGTGGTATACTGATGATAATGGAGGATGGGCTCGTGGCGGCCGAAACAGCAGGGCCGTCCGCAATCCTCCGGCAGGCGCACGTGGGGAAACAGATCGCCGTATGGACACAACCGGGGGCACGAGGGGGCCTGACAGATCCATGTGAGACGTGACACGCCAGAGCCGCCGGGTTCACCTCGAAGTCTCCATCACACGTTCCGATCTCCAGCGACGCGATCGGGACCGCACCGCAGGCAGGGCCGGACCAGACGCCGGTTCGAAACGGATGTGAGGGTATATGCAGACGGCACATCGTTGCGAGATCGAATGTCCCTGTTGCGGCGCCATCCACGTCGTTGATGTCCCCAGCCGGTTCGCCCGCGTGCGATGCGTCCGTGTCACCAAGACGGTGCTGTCGCTCAACCACGTCGGCCTGTTCCGCCGCCTGTTTGAGCAAATCGAGCAGCGCTGCCCCAACACCCGTCGCCTCTACCATCTCGTCTGCACCCGCCCCTACGTCCGCAGCTACGCCCGCGCCTGACAATCGATGTCACGGGACCTATTGCCGCACGGCCGCGCAGGCGCTGGGTGAGTCGTCGTCGCAGACTCGGGCCGCCAGGGAGTCGAGGAAGTCGAGCACGATCTCGCTGAACCGCTCGGGCGCTTCCATGTTGACGATGTGTCCGACGCCGGGCAGGACGGTGTAGCGAGCGTGAACGATCTCGCGGACCAGCCGCCGGGCTACGCCCCGGAGGTCGTCGACGTCGTGCTGGCCCATGATGATCTGCACGGGGCAGGCGATCTCGCCGAGCCGCTCGATGGCCGGCGGATAGAACACGCGATGCGGATCGTGCCGCAGCCAGTGAAAGCCCGAGTAGTCGCGGATCATCGCTTTGACGTGCACGAACAGCTCCGGCTTCTTCGCGATGGACCGCAGCAGCGGATTGCCGAGCATCTCGGTCTGCGCCACCGCGATGCCCTGGCGCCGGGCGAGCTTGCGGTAGTAAAGGAACTCCTGCACGTACGCGTCGGAATAGGGATAGCCTCGCAGGGTGCTGCCGGCCAGCACCAGACCGCTGACGCGTTCGGGGCAGGTCAGCGCGAACTCGACCGCCAGGCTGCCGCCCAGCGACAGGCCGATGATGCAGGCCTTCTCGAGGCCCAGCCGGTCCATCATGATGCGCAGGTCATCGAGTGTTGAGTATTGGCCGGTGGGGAGGTCCGACTTGCCGAAGCCGCGCAGGTCGTAGCGCACGACGCGGAACCGCTCGGCGAACCGCTCGAACTGCATGTCGAAGATCCGCGTGTCCATCGCGAAGCCATGGATCATGATGACGCCGTCGCCCGCGCCGCGGTCTTCGTAGTAGATTCGTGCCCCGTCGATGTCGAGAAAGCCGGCATCCGAGCCCATCGAGACTCCTTGTTGCTGACCCAGTTCTTCTCCGCTCCGTCACAGACGGCTCGAGCCGCATGCTATCTCTGCACGGCTCGGCAGTCTACCAGCCGCCCCCGTCCGGGTCAATGCATTTCGGCGCCGCCCTCGTCCACGTCAGGTGACCGTACGGGCGTCCCGGCGCGCCGGGACGCCCCTACAACCGCCATAGAGCCCCGTGTGGCAACGTTGGGTGGCAGCGGCAAGCGAAGACTTGCCGATGGCCAAACGCATGTAGTCGAAGCCATCGGCAAACTCCGCCTTGCTTCGTTTGCCGCTGCCACACACGACTATGGGGTTTTGTGCTTGGCGGCGATACCCCGGCTGCGGTAAGCTGCACGGGTCGATGCGGCCGGGCGCCGGCCTGCGCATCGCACACGATCCAAAGCACGGATGATTGGCCCGAAGGAGAATGGATTATGAAGGCGGCATTGGTGGTCCTGTTGTTGTTGGTGGCAAGCGTGGGCGTCGGCTGTGCGACGAGGCCCGAATCGGTGGCGTCGCGCGACCTGCTCTCGATGCAGGTCGAGGAAGCGGTCTCGTTGTTCAAGATTCGCGACCCGACGATCCAGGCGTACTTCGACAGCTCGTACGGCTACGCCGTGCTGCCCAAGATCACCAAGGGCGCGGTGCTCATCGGCGGCGCCTATGGGCGAGGCGAGGTCTTCGTCGGCGGTGTGCGGGCGGGCTATTGCAGCATGTCGCAGGCGAGCCTGGGCTTCTCCTTCGGCGGGCAGTACTTCCGCGAGGTGATCTTCTTCCAGGACAAGGCGGCGTTCGACCGCTTTACGATGGAGGACTTCACGCTGGCGGCCCAGGTCACGGCGGTGGCGCTGAACTCGGGCTCCGCCAGCCGCACCGACTACCAGTTCGGCGTCGCCATCTTCGTCGTCCCCGACCAGGGACTCATGGTCGACGCCTCCGTCGGCGGACAGAAGTTCCAGTACGAGCCCGCCTTCATCATGCGACCAGAAACCCCCACCGTCATCCCGTGATCCGTCGCGGATTTCGGACGGCGGATTCGCGCGCCGAAGCGAATCCGCCGTCCGCAATCGCCAATCCACAATGGACAGCGTGCCGCCGGCACGTTCCACGATCCCTCTTTGCCATCCCGAGTCCCGATGCACATCGGGATCGAGAGATCGGGCTGTGCTCTGGAGATCCCGCGGCCCGTTCGGAACTCCCGGGTGAAATATCTTGCCACGACAGCCGACTGTGAATACAGATGCTCGCATGCAGGCCTTCCGCTGGAGGAAGACTACGGCCGGCAACGCCGGATTCAGGAAAGGGCAACGAGATGATCGAGTCTATCGCGGTGGGCAATATCACCTGTGCGATCGTGTCCGCAAAATGGGCCTTGGACCTTGGCGCCAGCCAGGCGCGTCAGCTTCTCTTTCTGCTGGCGGGCTTGCTCTTCGGTCCGCTGACCCTGCTGATCCTCTACGTTTACTTCATACGGAGCGCCGAGCAGCGAGGCGCCCCGGGCGGCCGGGTGGTGTAGGCGTGGGTCAGATGCGGTCCTCGCCCCGGCCGGCCTATCGGCGTCGGCGCATCTGGACGAAGACGACCGCGCCGGTGATTGTGGTGGCGATCATCAGCAGCACGGCGACGAGGCCGACATACGGCAGGAGAATTTCGTAGCTGTGCAGCGCCTGGATCGCGTCACGGAACGGGCCGCGACGCTCGTATAGCCCGACCTTGCGAAACAGCAGCAGCCCCCCGCACACGGCCGTGATCAGCATCGGGACCGCGCTGAGAAGCCCGATCCACCCATGCCACTTCCGCCACCCTCGCCGCGATGCGGCCGATGCTGCATTCGCCTGATTCGTGCCCATACTCATGGTGTACCTTTCCATCGCGAACCGTTCTGTGCATGCCGTCACATCCGCACAGGATAGTGTACCCGCCCCGCCCGTCGGTTACACCCCCAATGTATTTTCCGGGTCCGACCGCAACGCCGGCAACCGTCTGTCGTCGATTGCGGATTGGCGCGCCGAAGCGAATCCGTAATCCGCTATCGCCAATCCACAATCGGCATCGCGGCTTGCGGCTTGGCCCGGTTGTGGTATACTGGCTTGCTGCAAGGCAGGCCGCAGGGGCGAGTAGTTATTCGCCCCTACCCATCGCGCCTGCCGGTAGGGGCGAATCATCATTCGCCCGCTCGACTCCGGGAAAGCGAGGGCCGCAATGATGGCACAGGACAGCAGGACGGCATTTCAATGGCGGGCGTTCATCTCCACGCTGACGGGCCTGTCGTTCGTGGGGATGTGCATCACGGGCGTGATCCTGTTCGTGGTGCCGCCGGGACGCATCGCCAACTGGACCGGCTGGACGATCTTCGGACTGACCAAGGCCCAGTGGCAGGCCCTGCACATCTGGTTCAGCGTGCTGTTCATGGTCGCGGCTGTCGTCCACATCGTCTACAACTGGTCGTGCCTGGTCCGCTATTGCCAGAGCAAGGTGACCAAAGGGTTCGCCCTGCGCGCCGAGTGGGCCTTGTCGCTGCTGATCTGCGCAGCGCTGCTGGTTGCCACGCTGGCGAACTGGCGGCCGTTCTCCTCGCTGGTCGCCTGGGGCGAGTCGATCAAGCACAGTTGGGACGACCCCGCGCGCCGGCCCCCGATCCCGCACATGGAACTGCTGACGCTTTCGGCGCTGGCCGAGCAGGTCGAGGACATCCCTCTCGACACGATGCTGGAGAACCTGCGGGCGCGCAACATTGCGGTCGATTCGCCCGATGTGATCGTCGGCGAGCTGGCGGCGGCCAACGGTATGACGCCCGAGGCGCTCTACCATATCGCCATCGGCGCCGAGCAGCGCGGGCACGGGCGCGGCGCGGGCCAGCGGGGCGGTGGCGGATCGGGCGGCGGCCGAGGCATGGGCGGCGGCGGTGGTTCCGGCTTCGGACGCATGACGCTTCAGCAATACTGCGCCGACGCCGGCATCGACGCCGATGTCGCCATCGAGAAGCTCCGCGCCGCCGGCGTGGCTGCCACGAAGACCACGACGATCCGCGAGATCGCCGACGCCGCCGGCGTCCACCCCTCCGCTGTTCGCGGCCTTCTCGAATAGACGCGGCGCGCCCTTGGCGATATTCTGGTGCGCGTACACCTGCAATCGCGCCGTACAAGAAGGCAAAGGAGTGATTCGCATGAGTCCGAATGAGCTTGGCGGATGGATCGGTGGCGTGCTCGGCGGCATGGTCGGGCTGGCCGGCGGCGTCATCGGAACGTACTACAGCATTCGCAACACGCACGGCCCGCGCGAGCGACGGTTCATGGTCCGTGCCGCGCTCGTCACCTGGGGGGCGATCGTGACGTTTCTGGTGCTGCTGCTGGTGCTGCCGAGCCCGTGGCGCTGGCTGCTGTGGGTTCCGTACGGCATCCTGCTGCCGATGGGGATCATCTTCGGCAACCGTCGCCAACAGCAGATCCGCCGCGAAGAGGCCGCCACAGCCCCCAACCCCTGACGCCCATCGCCGGCAATCGTGGTGCAAAATACGTAGTTTCCCGGATTGTGCAGCAGTGGTACGGCGGTAGAATTCACAATAGAGACGACTCGCGGACGGAGTCGGGCACGGCGTTGGCGTACCCCGCTAAGGGACGACGAAAGGCTTCGCCACAGCCGTGCCCGTTCTTTTTCTATCTCTTTCGGTTCCACATTCCAGTACACCGGGGGCGAGTAGAAAAACGAAACTCTATGAAGTTGTCAAAGAGGGCACGGTCCACGACGGCTATGGCGGCGGGGCCGGAGTGACGGCCGCTGGTGCGGCCTGTTGCTCCATGAGCCAGGCGTAGGCTTGAGGGTCCTTGTCGCGGGCTTGCGGATCGAACTTGATCTGCTGGGTCATCAGGGTGATCCGCTGCTCGCGGGGGAGATTTGTGCGGACGTGCTCCCAGAACTCGGCGGCGCGGACCCAGGTGTGCGGCGGCTCAACCCCGGGCGTCCGGCGCATCGCGCCGTCTGCGATCTCGCGCGCCAGAGCCTGCACCCGGTTGATCCGTGGCTGCGACGGGCTGTCACAAATGGCGTGTCGCTGGACAGCCTGTGTCAGCGTCCCGGCGTCACACCGACCCAGCGCCGTGTACCAGTCATTCAGCAGGACGCCGTTAACCTGCCACGTAGGCCATCGCGGCTGCACCTCGTCGGCGAACCACGTGACAAACTTATCCTTCGTCATCGTTCAGAAACTCCTCTCTGGCCTGCACCATCGCCCGCTCGGCCCGGTCGCGGTCCATCTCCTGAAACGTTCTTGGTGTACGGTCTGCTGACTGAAAAGAACCAAAACGGTGGGCCTTTCCCTTCTTCTCATTCTTTTCCTTCTTCTCATTCTTGTTAGTGGCCCCTTGTTGGTCTTCTGTTGGTCTGCGGCTGGCCCCTTGTGTGCCTTCGGGGTGGCCCTGTCGCTCTTCATTGATGTCGTAAACAGCGGCGCTCAAGAGGGTCGCGATCGTCCCTCGGTTGGTCCCCTGGAAGCGCGCCAAGTGGTAGCGTTCGAGCCGGCTCTTCGCATTGCGATACTCTCGCCTGCTCAGTCCGCAGGAGGCGTGGTCGCCGATCAGGGCCTGGCCCGGCGTCAGGCCGTGGAGGTTGAAGTCGCTGGTGCGCTTGGCCCGCAGGGCGATCTGCGTATACAGGGTGAACGCCTTGGAGTCCTTCAGCAACTCGCGCGTCGGGTCGCTGCGCATCAGCTTGATGAACCCGCTGGGAATCGCAGTCGTGTCGTACGTCATCGGATCGACCTTTCCTGCGTTGCGGGTGGTAGGGGCGAGGCATGCCTCGCCCTGACGGACGATGCAGCCGCCAGGCGGGTGAGTGCCGCGGCACGCCGGGCGGCATTCGTGGGTTCGTGCGATTGCTCGGCCAGCGCTGTCAGGGCGCTGTCGATGATCGCCTGCTGCTCGTCATTAAGAAAGAAGACCATCGGAGTCGCAAAAGCATACGTCCTGCTCCGGCTCCGCGCGGCGGTGGGCCGCCCGGCGGTCAATCGCTCCAACTGGCCTCGCGTCTGAGGCAGCAGCCTCGCCAGCTCGCGCAGCGGACGCCGGTCGCGCAGGCGCCGCAGGATCGCGAGCTTGCGATCGAGCTGGTCCCGCCCGGCCAGTCGGTTCAGCGTGGCCAGCAGGATGTCGGTCTGCTCGTCGTCGACGTTCCAGACGATGGCCTGGGCCTTGACGCGCCCCAGCGTGCGCAGCGCCTCGAATCGGTGGTGGCCGTGAATGATCTGGAAGCGGCCTCGCTCGTGCGGGTGCCGGCGGACCACCAGCGGCTCGTAGCGGCCGGTCCGCTGGATGTGGTGCATCAGCTTGCGAAAGGCGGCCCGGCTCATGCGATTGGCGTGGTCGGGGTGCGGCACCAGCCGCGATAGCGCGATCTGTCGAATCTGCATCGTCATCGAATCATTGCCTCCACTGATCTGTCTCTTGGGTCCCTTGGGTCCTTTAGGTCCTTCAAGGCCCAAAGGTGGCAAGGGCGAATCATGATTCGCCCCTACGAGCTTCATGGCCAGGTCACCTCCAGAGTCTCCTTCCTTGTCATCCCGAGCGGAACGTAGTGCAGTCGAGGGATCCGGCCAGCGACGTGGAGTTCGCCTTGTTCGCAGCCAGATCCCTTCGGCAGGCTCCTCGACGTAGCCTGCCCTGAGGAACCCGAATGGGCTCGGGATGACAAAGTCGTGCGGTAATGTCCTTTGCATTCATGGCCAAGTCACCTCCAGGGTTGGATGGCGCCAGAGGTAGTACCTCGGTCGGTTCGTCAGCCGGGTCAGGATGTACCGCGTTCGGTCGAGCCCGGGCGGCATGGTCCGGCGGCTGCCGTGGCTCTTGAGAAAGCGCTGAACCGAGCGTTCGAGAAAGGCGGCCCGTGCGCCGTCCAGCGCCTCGATCCGCTGCTGGAGGTCGTTGGCGTCGATCGGTAGGGGCGAATAATCATTCGCCCCGGCCTCGATGCCGACGGCGCTGAGCGCCTCGATCAGCTCGGCATGATACGCATCCGCTCGCGGCGCGAAGGCCGTCATGCCCGCGCGTTCGAGGAACGGATTGACCGCGCCGCACACGGCCAGCGCCTCGATGATGGGCGTCTCCATTCGCGCCAGCGTCTCGCGCACCAGCCGGGTCGCCAGCCCGATCCCTCGGAAGCGCGGCTCGATGATCACGCGGGCGATGCAGCGGACGTTGCGATTGATCAGCGCCAGCTCGGTCTGCCGGTCGAGGCCCGCAAACAGCCCGTTGGTCGCCACGCGGCGCAGCGCCACGCGCGGGTTGGGCATGCCGTAGACGATCACGCCCGCCGGCTGCGTGCCGAACGATCCGAGCGGACGCTTCGGCCGCAGCAGGAACACCGCCTTGATCGCGGTCGGCCGCTCGTCGCGATAGTGATACGCCGCCAACGACGCATAGTCCGCCGCCTCGCCCGCCACCACCTCCAGCTTCGCATGGACAGAGCAGCGCGGCTCCGGTGGCAGTTCTCCGCGCGTGGCAGCCTCAAGCGCAGCTTGGGGATGGCTTGTTCCAGCAGCCGCAGGGTGGGCACCGTCCACCATTTGCTCTTTGTCATGCTGAGCGGAGCGCAGTGAAGTCGAAGCATCCGGCCATAGACCAGGCGCGCGCCTCGTCTGGGCCGGATTCCTCCGCTCCGCTCCGCTTGGGTCGGAATGACAAAGTCGTGGTGTGGCTCTCCTCACGGTCATGATCGCCTCGCGGTTTTGTAGATCACCCGGGCGGGCGAGGTGAAGTCCTTGACCACGATCGCATCGGGCGACAGGTCCATCAGGATGTCGTCGTGGCTGGTGGCGACGATCAGCGTGGTCCTGGCGCGTCGGACGAAGCGGGCGGCGTTGAAGGCGACCGTTGCGGCGGTGATGCGGTCCAGCTCCGAGCAGAACTCGTCGGCGAAGACGAACGGTCTGCCCATCGCCAGCGCCCGGGCCAGGCGGAAGCGGTACTTCTGCCCGTCGCTCAGCAGGCACGGCCGATTGACCAGGCCGAAGACGCCGCCCAGGCCCGCCGCCGTCAGTGTTTGCAGGCTCGTGACCAGATCGCTGTCGAAGCAGTCGATCACGGTTTGGTCGTCCGGCAACCGGATGTCGTCGAGGTTGATGCGGTCACCGGCGGGGATGCTCTGCTCCAGCTCGCGCAGCAGGACGCTCTTGCCCGAGCCGGAAGGGCCGGTGATGCAGACGATGTCGCCCGGCTCGATCTGCAGCGAGCACTGATGGACGGGACCTCTGTCGGCGAGCCGTTCGAGCGTGACGCCGAACATGCGGCAGAGCTTCACGACGCGCTCGCTGACGGGTCCGGCCCAGTCGAACTCTTTCTTGACGGTGTAGATGGACATAGACAATTCTCCTTGGAAAGGTGTTCGCAGCGGTACAGCGCGGCAAGGCGACGGGCCTTGCGGATCGCGCTGCGCACGCAGTAGCGGCTGATGTTGCGGGCGGCGCAGATGTGCTCGATCGACAGGCCGCGAACGAAATAGTCGCGGAGGATCGCCAGCTCCCTGACGCGCAGCCGACGCCGGTAGCGCAGGCAGCAGAAGAACGTGTCGTCGGTCAGTCGCCGGGCGATCCGGTGCAGCCGGCGGGCGACCGTGCTGGCGTTCGAGCCGGTCAGCCGGGCGATCCGACGGAAGCTTTGGCCGCTGTCGAGGTACATCTCCATCAGGGCCCGCTCGGCGCCCGTCAGCAGGTCCACCCGCCGACGCAGCACCTCGACCAGGTCCCGCTTCGAGGCGGCCGGCGATTCGCATCCGTTGTGTATCAACCAATCGACCATACGGATTATTGTCAGATGACCATTCTCCGGCGTCAAGGGTTTTGTTGTATAGTCGCAGAATATTGTGTGGGATTTGTGCTCAGAGGGCCTCTGACGGACAGCTTGTTATGCAGCTAAGCAACTTGGGGGAAAGCACTTGCGTCCGGCGGCCGGTGCGGCTCGTCCGGGCGAAGTTTTTTTGCGAAATCCGCGCTTTCTTCGGATTCGGTCGGGCCGGTCCAAGGCGTTTTGCATCGGTTTTGGTGATCGAGCGGTGCGGACGCGCAGGGCAGATCCAGGCCCGACGGCGGTGGCGGCGCGATGCCGCTGTCTGCCTGGAATGGTGTGCCGTGCAGACCTTACTGCCGTCTTTGTCACCCCGAGCGGAACGAAGTGCAGTCGAGGGGTCTGGCTACAGACGTTGCGCGCTGTCGGTTCGCGGCCGGATTTCTCCGCTCCGGTCGAAATGACAAGGGCGTGGGATTCCCTGGTCGGAATGACAGAGTCGTGGTTCACGTATGTTTGTGGTAGACTGGTCGTGCCGGTTTGGCATGACCATGATTCGGAGAGACGACAATGCACAGGACGACAGGTCACGATGTGTGCGGCAGCGGTCGAGTTCTCGTGGGCGTAGCGCTGCTGGCTTTCGCAGCGGCGGGCGCATCGGGGCAGGAGCGGGCGGGAGTGCGGACGCTCAAGGACATCGCGTATGTGCCGGACGGGCACGCGCGGCAGAAGCTCGATCTGTATCTTCCGGCGGCCGAGCCGAACGCGCCGCTGCCGCTGATCGTGTGGGTTCACGGCGGCGCCTGGCAGGCGGGTAGCAAGGAGGGCTGTCTGGCGGTCGGGTTCGTCGAGAAGGGTTATGCGGTCGCGAGCATCAACTACCGTCTCAGCCGGCACGCGATCTTCCCGGCGCAGATTCAGGACTGCCAGGCCGCCATCCGCTGGCTGCGGGCCCACGCGGGCGAGTACGCCATCGACCCGAACCGCTTCGGCGTCTGGGGCGGCTCGGCCGGAGGCCACCTCGTCGCGCTATTGGGAACGGCGGGCAACGTCGAGGCTTTTGACGTTGGATCTCACGCGGGCGTCTCCAGTCGCGTGCAGGCGGTGTGCGATTTCTTCGGGCCGACGGATTTTGCGAAGATGAGCAGCTTCTGGACGACGATGGACCACGATGCGGCCGACTCGCCCGAGTCGCGGCTGATCGGCGGGCCGGTGCAGGAGAGCCCCGAGCTGGTCCGGCGAGCCAACCCGATCACGTATGTCACGAAGGACGATCCGCCCTTCCTGATCGTACACGGCGACAAGGACCCGCTCGTGCCGCACAACCAGAGCCAGATGCTCCACGACGCACTGAACAAGGCGGGCGTCGAGGTCACGTTCTACACCGTCCCCGGCGCCGGCCACGGCGGATTCAAAGACCCCCAGGTCGAGACCCTCGTCGACCAGTTCTTCGCCAAACACCTCAGACCATAATCCAGCGCAACCTTGCCGTGCAATTCGTGGGAATCGCACGGTCGTCGTCGAGTCAGAGAAATGAACCAGGAGATCACGGCATCCTACGTGTGGACGGTAAACGATCTGCTCAAGGCGCATGAGAGCCACGGACGCGTGATTTTCCGGCCACCGTTCCGGATCGGGCTGGCCTTCCTGTCGGTCATGGCGATCCTCGCCGGGTGGTGTGCCTACGATTCGGATGGGTGGTCTATCCCGGCAGTGGCCCTTCCGGCGGTGGGAGTCTACTTCCTGCTGCTGCGGCGATATGACGTGCGATGGACACTGCGTCGCCAGTACAGCAAGAGAAAGGATCAGGGTCTGGAAGTCGTCTGGAAGCTCGATACCGAAGGTTTCCGCATCACGACCTCAGAGTCGGACATGAGGCAGAACTGGAGCCTTGTCGACAAGGTGCGCAAGTCGCGGCACGGCTTTCTCCTCTATTGCGGCGGGATGTTCTACTGGCTCCCGATGACGGCGTTCGCAAGCGACGATTCCCGTCGTCAGGCAGCGGACCTGTTGTCCACCATGGCCGAGGACTACGCCGAAATCCGATAGGCTGTGTGGGCAGAGCCGCAGGGTGCGCACTGCACACCATTCCAGGCTTGCGCTCGGGGCAGGCTTCGCTCGTATCTCGCGGGACAGACACAATGGTTGGCGATCGAATGGCCCTCTCGACCGGGAATCGCGCTCGACCACGACTTTGTCATCCCGAGCGCACAGGCTGTGTCACAATGATATTCATTGCCGTATTGACGGTTCTCCTGCCGGCCGGGCATCCGGCCCCGACGGGAAGAGGGCAACCTTCTTCATTTGGCCGCCTGCCAGGTTCGCCACCGGAGGCG
>JAAYBV010000049.1 GCA_012744475.1 Phycisphaerae bacterium | reverse complement strand
GGTCTGGCCATAGCTGAGACGCGCGCTCCGTTCGCAGCCAGATCCCTCGACGCAGCCTGCCCTGAGGAATCCGAACGGGCTCGGGATGACAATCGGGGCGGTTGCTGGGCTCGGGATGGCCAAGTCGGTGGCTCGGCGCCCTTCCGGTCACAATGGCATCATCGCAACGATTCATCCTGTCCACTCCCACCGCATCGCTTCACGCTTCACGCTTCACGAGTTACGCGTCAGTAGTCCTTGCAGCCTCTCAGCCATTTGGGCCAGTCGTCAGGCTGGACGCCGCCGGCCGTCGTCCAGGGGCCCGCGCGATCGAAGTCGGACCCCCACTTAAGGGTCCAGATTTCCTTGAGACCAACGCCGCGGACGGACCAGTCGAGGAAGATCGCATTGGTCTGACGGCCGTGGCGCCTCATGACGAATGAGTTCAAGCCGCTGCCCCCTTCTGGCCAGTTCCAAGGACGGGCCGAATTCACCCTGGACAGGTTGGGCCATGGGTTGACGGCATCGAGAAGGACGGGAATGCTCGCGTGCTCTCGCAGTGTGAAAATGTTCAAGTCGGGTACCCCGTCAGGCCCCCAGATGGGGTCGATGCGGAACCCCTCGAACAGGGCGGTGTTGTATCCGTAACTGCCCAGGAATCGCGGCTCCGGCGTGAGAATCTGCCAGGCGGCGGTGGCCCCCCCGATTTCGCCGGTCATGCGCCACGATAGCGTGGGGCTATTTACCGCTATGACGAAATTGACACGATTGGGATCCGGGGGCCGGGGTCGGCTCGCCATGGGGCACAGCGCAATGCCTCTTGTGTGAAAGCCATGGAGCCCCGCGTGGTTGGCATTGGGGTCGATGGCGCCGATGAACGTCCCGCGCAGCAGCCACAGACCGATGTGACTAATCGGGCCGGAGGGCAGACGTCCCTCATAATCCTGGGTGTAGGCCGCCAGCGTCATCGCCCACTGGCGCAGGTTAGACTGGCAAGCGACGGCCCTCGCCTGATTTCGCGCCCGGTGCAGCGCCGGGATCAGGATCCCCATCAGCAGCGCGATCACCGCGATGACGACGAGCAACTCGATCAACGTAAAAGCGTAGCCACGCCCCCGTTTGTCACCTTGAGCGAACAGCGAAGTCGAAAGGTCTGGCCATAGCTGAGACGCGCGCTCCGTTCGCAGCCAGATCCCTCCGCTGCGGGCCGCTTGCAGCGACCCTCCGGTCGGAATGACAATCGGTGGCGTGTTCATCTCAGTAGTCCTTGCAGTTGCGCATCCACCTGGGCCAGTCGTCGGGCTGGACGCCGCCGGCCTTAGTCCAGGGGTTGGCGCGGTCGAAGTCCGAGGCCCACTTGAGGGTACACAGTTCCTTGAGGCCGACGCTACGAACGGACCAGTCGAGGAACATTCCGTTAGTCGCTCTGCCGTGGCGGTCCATGAGGAACTGGCCCAGGCCCGGGCTCAGGCCCAGGGTTCTCCCGTCTCCCCGGGCGCGGGCACCGATGGAATAGGCCCTGTCTATGTAGCCCACTGGCTGGGTCGCATCGAGCAGCACGGGAATGCTCGCGTGTTCTCGCAGCGTGAAAGTGTTCAAGTAGGGTGTCGGCACTTCAATGCGGAACCCCATGAACAGGGTGCCGTTGTATCCGTAACTGCCCAGGAATCGGGGCTCCGGCGTGAGAATCTCCCAGGCGTTGGTGGACGTGCCATGTCTTCCTGTTATGCGCCACGATACTCTGGGGCCACTTGACGTTGTCGTGAAGCTGCCACCGCCACCATTGGGATCCACGGGCCGGGGCCGGCTCGCCATGGGGCACAGGGCAAGGCGTCTCGTGTGGAAGCCGTGGAGCGCCGCGTGGTCTGCATCAGGGGCCATGGCGCCGATGAACGTACCGCGCAACAGCCACAGAGGGCCGCGACCTGAGAGGGAGGGGAAACGCCCCTCGTAGTCCTGGGTGTAGGCAGCCAGGGTCATCGCCCACTGGCGCAGGTTGGACTGGCAGGCCACGGTGCGCGCCTGATTTCGCGCCCGGTGCAGCGCCGGGATGAGGATCGCCATCAGCAGCGCGATCACCGAGATCACCACCAGCAGTTCGATCAGTGTGAACGCCCGCTCGCGTTCGTTTCGCTCTCTCGCGCCCATGGCTTCGCTCTCCTTCTCCCAACCAGGAGTCCACGCCAGCCGGCCCATCCCTTCTCGAATGGGCCGGTCGTGCTTCCGTCCCCAAGCGGAGTTCGCCAGCTCCTTTCGCTTCTGGCGCCCCGGCATCCGGCGTGGGCATCCCTGCGCCGGCCGGGCCGCACGCTCCAAGAACGCGCCCGGTCCCCCGAAGGCGGATCCTCGCTACATCGTCACAGGTGCCATCATCGGTGTTTGATTTCACCACCCCGTCCGGCCGGACCAGGACGACCGCCCGCGCCGGAATCCGCCTCTTTCTACGCGCATCCAACATACAGGCGTTCGTGTGGGCCTCCGTGTGGATGCAATTCTCGAAAAAAGGGAAGGACCCTCACAGAGAGGTATTACCCTGTTGCCTGCTATCCGCGATGACCTTCGCACTCCTTCTCGCAAAGGACTTTCGCCGCATCGCTATGGCGCAGGTGCCGCATCGCCGGTGTCTTCGCTATTCACCGTCGATTATCGCGATCCTCTCCATCCCCGTCAAGCCCAGACCCCGAAGCAACCCACGAAAACCCGGCGCCGCATCTGCGCCCAGCGAGGTTTCACCCACCTGCGCTTCCACGCATCTACGCTCCCACGGCCCGGCGAGCTTGCGAGATACGAGCAACAAGATACAAGACACGGCCGCGTTGCGGCGGTCAGTTCGCCGGGAATTCGTCGGCGGGGGCATCGTCGTCGGACGTGTCGTCATCGAAGTCTTCGTCGTCTTCGGCGCTGTCGTCGATGTGCTCGTCGAAGGTCCAGTGGTGCAGGGCGTCGATGAGGATGGCGGAGGTGATCTCGTAGCCGTCCTCGGCGTTGACCTCGCTGAGCAGTTCGCCCAGATAGCTGGCCAGCCCCTGCACGGCGTTGACGCAGTCCTCGAACTCCAGCCGGACGGCGTCCTCCGTGCCGACGACGGTCCCATGGTTCATCACGTTGACGATCAATCGGGCCCTGGACTGCGGTAGACGTTCCATAAGCGAAACCTCCGGCTCGCGCACCGGCGATGCGCGGCAAGTGACAGAACAAGCAGACAGCGACGCGGGATGACAACCTCTCGCGTCCGGCGGCATAGTACCTTACGTCACGCTACCGGGGCCGGCGGCGGCTGTCAAACGCGAAATCCGAAGCATGAAGCCCTGTCCTGAGCGCAGTCGAATGGATCCGAAACAAATCCAAAGGTCCCAAATCCCAAATCCGAAACGAGGACATGCCCGGCAACAGGGTCTGGAGCCTTCGAGCTTGGAGATTTCCAGTTTGTTTCGGATTTCGCGATTCGAGATTCGTATTTGCTGCTACCCCTGCTTCCATCCCCAAACGCTGCGCGTTTGAGGCTGCCACCCACCACGCGCGCGATCAGCGGAAGCGGATGCACACGGGGCGGCCTACACTGATCTTGTGGCTCGTCGGCTCCAGGGCGCCGGTCTGCGGGTCGATGCGGAAGACGACGACGCTGTCGCCGTCCTGGTTGGCAACGAGGCAGAAGGCGCCGGTCGGGTCGATGTTGAAGTTTCGCGGCGTCTTGATGCCGGCGGTCTCGTGCTCGACGAACGTCAGCGCCCCGTGCGCGGGATCGACGCGATAGACGACGATGCTGTCGTGGCCTCGATTGGAGCCATAGAGGAACCGGCCGCTCGGATGTACGCGGACCTCGGCGCAGTAGCTGGAGCCGGCAAAGCCGGCCGGCAGCGTCGGGACGGTCTGCACCTCGGCCAGCGCCCCCGTCGCGGAGTCGTACGCGAAGGCGGTCATCGTGCTGTTCAGCTCGTTGATGACGTAGGCGTACTTGCCGTCGGGAGTGAAGGCGAAGTGACGCGGCCCGGCGCCGGGGGCGAGCGAGGCAAACGGCGGATCGTTGGCGACGATCGTTCCGGCGTCGACATCGAGTTTGTAGATCACGATCCTGTCGATTCCAAGGTCGGCGACGAAGGCGAAGCGGTCGTCGGGACTGACGTTGACCGAGTGCGCGTGGGGCCCTTTCTGGCGTCCGGGGTTCGGGCCCGAGCCGGTGTGCTGGACGAAGCCGGTGGGCGAGCCGAGCGACCCGTCGGGCCGGATCGGGATCACCGAGGCGCTGCCGCTGCCATAATTGGCCACCAGCACGTTGCGTCCGGCGTGGTCGACGTTGATGTGACAGGGACCTGCGCCGCCAGAGGGCTGCTCGTTGAGCCGCTTCAGGTCGCCCGTTGGGTCGATGGCGAAGGCGGTGACGGCGCCCGCCCCGCCGCCCTCGCTGACGGCGTAGAGGTACTTGCCGCTCGGGTGCAGCTCGACGAACGACGGGTTCCTCGTCTGGGCGGCCAAGACCGGCTCGGCCAGCGCGCCGGTGTGGAGATCGAGCGTGGTGCGGTAGATGCCCCCGCTGCCGCCGCCGGTGTAGGTCCCGATGTAGACGGAGATCGCCTTGGCCGAGGCGGCCGAGAACGCCGCCAGCGAAACGACTGCCGTTATGACGATGGTCCTGCCCATGTGTAATTCTCCACGCCTGTCTACGCCCATTGTCGTGCGACGCATCGCCCGCGCCGCCGGAGCCATTATACCGATCCCCGCCACGCAACCGCACCCCAAAACCCGCGCGGGCCGGGTGGCATCGGCAAGCACTGCTTGCCGATGGTCAGGCCATGGGAAACGTATCGAAGTCGATCGCGATGGGGCCACGCCGGAGCCCCTCCCAGTCGGCGGCACTGGAGTAATGCCACGCCTCGGCCGTCTCGACCAGGCCCCGGCGCGCGGGATTGTTGTGGATGTAGCGTATGGATTTGATCAACGTCTCGACGCTTGTGATGTTTCGATCGTAGCCGCCGCCCTTCTGCCAGAAGCGATGCGGCTCGTCCCGCTCGCCGGTCGCCAGAATCTTCAGGCCCTCGCGGTTTTCTCTTCGCAGGTATTCGAGGATTCGTCGTGACACGGGCTGTTTGATCGATCGCAGAATCTGCGATATCGAGTACTTCTCCTGACGCGGCCATACGACCAGGTGCACATGGTCCGGCATGAAGACGTACGCCCACAGGTCAAAGGCGTGCTTGTTTCTGCTGGCCACGATCGCCTCGACAAGATATCGGCAGGCACGCTCGCTGGAGAGGAACGGCCTGTTCTTGTAGCAAGTGAAGGTCAACTCGTGGGCGTGACCGGGTGTGTTCCAGCGATGGCAGAGCTTCGTGCATCGTTGGCCATCGAACATGTTTTTCCTCTCGCAGGTCTGTTCTACACCAGCGTGTCATGTGACCCTATCGCCATCGGCAGGCTGCGCTTGCCGCTGCCACACGCGCCATCGCGCATGTCTCTCGATCTGCCCCCCAAACCCGACGGCCATCGGCAAGCGTTGCTTGCCGCTGCCACCCGGGCTCTCATTCGGCAGGGTTGGCGGCCAGAAGCAGATCGATGAAGGCTTCGAGGTCGAGGGCGTCGAGGGCGCCGTCAGCGTGGAGGTCGGCGGATGGATCGGCCTGACGCCAGGCGTCCACGAAAAGTCTCAGGTCGGCGACGTCGATGTCACCGTCGGCGTCGTAGTCGCCGACCGCCGGGACGCCGCGATAGAGGCGGACCTTGCCGTCGCCGGAGCCGACGAGCAGGTCCCGGTAGCCGTCCCTGGGGCCGAAGCGGCCGTCGCCGGTCCAGGTGCAGACGAAGGGACGCGAGCGAGGCGTGCCCGCCAGATCGATCGGCGTGCCCTCGCTGGTGACCAGCGCGTAGCCGGCGAACATCGGCAGCGAATCGAGTCCGACGTTCTTGTAGAACAGCAGCAGGCCGTCGGTGTTGCCGGTGAGCAGGTCTTTCTTGCCGTCGCCGTCGAGGTCCATCACGACAGGGCTGGAGCGCAGGCCGGGGACCTGAAGGTCGCGGCCGTCGGCCTGGGCGAACTCGCCGTCGGGCGGCGAGAAGTAGAACGTCGGCGGCGCCTCGCCGGCGCAGCCGCAGTTAAGATACACGTGGATCGCCCCGTCCAGGGCGCCGACGACGAGATCGAGCAGGCCGTCGCTGTTCCAGTCGACCGGCGTCGGCGTCGCGCGACTACCGACGTCGAGGGTCCAGATTCCCTCGCTGCCGACGGTCAGCGCCGTGCCGGCGTCGAAGGCAGGCTCGTTGTCGTCGGCCACGTTCAGGAAGATGCGGACCGTGCCGTCGGACAGGCCGACGAGCAGGTCTTTGCGGCCGTCGTCGTCCCACTCGACCACGCGAGGAAAGCAACCCATGCAGCCCGCGGCCGGACAGGCCAGATCGGCGTCGTCCGCCTGGACGTAGAAGAAATCGTCGAACTGCGGGTTCGCCTCCGTCCCGACGTTCAGGTACACGCGCACCTTGCCCTCGCCGGAGCCGCCGCCCTGCCCGACGATGAGGTCCTTGAGCCCGTCGTCGTTCCAGTCGACGAACGACGGCACCGAATAGCCCGGCACCTGGAGATCCGCCCCGCCGGCCTGGACGATCTCCTCGGGTCCAAAGTCGATCGCCATCGTGGCAGGCGTACTCGAAAGGAGCACCACCGACGCCAGAAATGTCACCACCCTCGTAGCTGTCCGCCTCATCTCGCATCTCCTCGCCATAAAGAGAAAACACCGGCCGCCTCAGCCCTCCGCAGGGCCGGCCCGCCGCAGATGGAAGCGCCGTCTTCCTCGCTCGGTCCTTCCATGGAAATATCATTCTATCAATTACTCACCGGCCTGTCAAATCCAAAGGGCCTGGCGCGGTAGCCATGTGTGTGTGAAAATATCGTGGCATGTGGGTGGCAGCCTCAAGGCGTAGTGCAACTGAGCTTTGGGGATGGCGAATGGGAGTGGCGCATCCGTACGGAAAGGCCTCTGCGAGGCGATCCATCCCCAAGTCCTGCGGATC
>JAAYBV010000048.1 GCA_012744475.1 Phycisphaerae bacterium | reverse complement strand
GGTGGCTTGCGTACAAAGCGGTTTGGATGCCGGTGATAGGCGGCGTCCAAGGCCGCCTGACGCGATTGGCGAACCTGTTCGACCCGGCCGTAGTGGACGTCGCCGGGCGTATAGAGGGCCAGGCCGGAGTGGCGATGCTCGTGGTTGTACCAGGGGAAGAAGGTGCAACCGAAGGCCCGGGCATCCTGGATCGAGCCGAAGCGTTGGGGAAATTCCGGACGATATTTCAGGGTCTTGAACTGGCTTTCGGAGAACGGATTGTCGTTGGAGACCTGCGGGCGGCTATGGGTCTTGGTCACTCCGAGGTCCGCCAGCAACTCGGCGACGCCCTTGGACTTCATGGAAGAGCCGCGGTCAGCGTGCAGCGTCAGTTGGTCCTCGCCGATCCGTTGCTTGGTGCACGTTTCGCGAATCAAGCATTGGGCCAGCGCCGAGGATTCTCGCAGGGCGATCATCCAGCCGACGACGTAGCGGCTGAAGATGTCCAGGATCACATACAGATAGTAGTAGGTCCACTTGGCCGGTCCCTTGAGCTTGGTAATGTCCCAGGACCAGACCTCGTTACGGCGGGTGGCCAGCAACTCGGGCTTGGTGTACACGACCCGCGAGGCCACGGCCCGGCGTTCCCGCACTTCGTCGTTCGCCGCCAGCAGGCGATACATCGTTCGGATGGAACAGAGATAACGGCCTTCTTCCAGCAGTTGCGCATACACTTGGGGCGGGGCCAGATCGACGAATCGCGGCTTGTGCAAGGTCGCCAGGACGGTTTGCCGTTCGGCCCGGCTCAGGGCGTGCTCGGGCGGTTTGCGCGTCACGGCCATCGCGGTGATGGTCTGGGACCTCTGTTGCCGATAGAACGACGCCCTGGGAACCTCCAGGGCCTGACAGAGTGACAAGGTGCCGAGTTGCTGACGATGCTGTTCGATCAGGCTCAATGAGATCTCCTCGGCGTCGGGGAGCGTCTCGATCGGATTGCCGAGCATGGCCGCAACTTTTTTTTGAATGTCAATGATCAGCTCAGCCTGACGGAGCTTCTTATTGAGCCGTTCATTGTCCCGCCGCAGGCGTTCGAGTTCCAGGTCCCTGGCGTCGCGGGTGCGTTTGCGGCCGCGTTTGTCGTCCTTCAGTCCCTTCAGGGCGCCGACCTGGTATTGTCGTCGCCACTGGGTCAGAGCGGAGGAATAAAGGCCCTCGCGTCGCAACAGGGCTCCGATCTCGCCGGGACCAGTGCATCGTTGGGCCTCTTCGACGATGCGGGCCTTGTACGCGGCGGTAAACCGTCGTCGTCTGGGTTGGGCCAGGACCTCCGGGTCAGGGACGGGGGTCTCGGCAGCGCCGTTGTTGGCTCCTGCGTTCGGCTCGCCTCCGCTACGCTGCGGCTCGCCTCTCTCCGGGGCCAACAACCTCTGGTTCGCTGTCTTATCCATGACATCCAGCATACTCATGATCCCCTTGCCCTCTACTCTAATTATCGGCAAGGAACTGTCTCACGCATTCTGACACAGAGGGTC
>JAAYBV010000047.1 GCA_012744475.1 Phycisphaerae bacterium | reverse complement strand
TGGTAAGATGGTTGTACGACATCGCGGGCACTCCGTAGTCTGAAGTCGTTGAACAACTCCAAGCTACCGGATGCCGCTCGCGATGTCTCTTCTATATCCGTGTTGCGCTTACCATGTGAATTCGCCTGCAAGAGGGCGTATACTAGGGACAGCCACCTATTATCACCTTTTCACCTCGCATTTTCCTTGTTTCATCGCTTCGCACACACTTGCGTCAGGTGTCAGGCCGGCAAGCGGTATCTGTGCTGCACGTCCAAGGGTGCCGCGTCAAAGTCTCAGTGACGCCATTATCGTCTGGAGGGGCGGGCAAGGCAAGAAGAAAACGGGGGGACCGCGTCTTCTGTGTCTGTGCGAATTTCGCGGCAAGGTCCGTTTTCCACCACGCAGCGCCATGTGTGGCAGCGGCAAACGGAGCAAGGCGGAGTTTGCCGATGGCTTCGACGGCATGCGTATCACCATCGGCAAGCGTGCGCTTGCCGCTGCCACACGGCTGCCAGGATATTTTCACAGACACGCGTCTTCTTGCGTGAAGCGGTGCTCGTGAAGCGTGAAGCGGGCGGCCGGAGGCCGCAGTTCGTATCTCCCTTCGACTGCGCTCAGAGCTTGCCCTGAGCACCGCCGAAGGGGCAGGCTTCGCTCGGGGATCGTATCTCGGTCGCCGCCCGGGGCCGGGTCGGTAGGCTGGTTTGGCTGGGGGCCAGGGTCTACAGGAGCCGCATGGGCTGAAGCCCATCCTACAGGGAACCGCAATTATCGGTTCGGTTCACGGATAGGTGAAGCGAAAACCCGCGAAAGATGCTCCAAGCCGTACACTGATTTGAGCGACCCTTCCCGGTTGGATCGAACGCGTGGGTAGAGGACCCAGCCTACGGTCTTCGGTGGGTTCGTGGCGTGCTCGTGAGAGTATATCTGACCACAGACGAGGTAACGCCTGACGGCGTCACTACGAACGAGTAACCCGCCGCGGCGGGTCCCTACGAACGGGGGGCTGCCACGAGATACGAGATGCGAGATACGGTCCGGCGGGGGGTGGGGATGGTGCTTGACAGGGCGGGTCCGTCCGGTATATTCGTGACGGTAGACAAAGAAGATGCGCGATTCTGGTGTGCGGCTGGACCCCCACAGCATGGGCTGAAGCCCATCCTACGGGCCGGAACGATGTTGTCGGGGCGCCGAGCGACGGTGCGCTGGACGTGTACTGACATGGAAAGGACGTATGGCAAGAATCACTCTTCCCGACGGCAGCGTGCTGGAGGTCGCCGATGGGGCGACCTTGAGGCAGGTAGCCGAGCGGATTGGGCCGGGCCTGGCCAAGGCGGCGCTCGTCGGCCGGATCGATGGCAAGCTGGTGGACCTGAGTTGCTCTGTGCAGGATGGCGCCCAGGTTCAGATCATTACGGCCAAGGACGCCGAGGGGCTCGACGCGATGCGGCACAGTTGCGCTCACGTGATGGCCGAGGCGATCTGCCGGATATGGCCGCAGACCAGGCTGGTCTACGGACCGACCGTCGAGGACGGCTTCTACTACGATATCGACCTGGACGAACCCATTCGCCCGGACGACTTCGCCCGCATCGAGGCGGAAATGGCCGAGATCGCCAAGGCCGACCAGCCGTTCGTCCGCCAGGAGATGGGCCGGAACGAGGCCCTAGCGAAGCTGGCGGGCGATAAGTACAAGACCGATAATATCCAGCGTGTGGACAGCGAGGTGATCAGCTTCTATTCGCACGGCGACGGGTTTCAGGATCTGTGCCGAGGGCCGCACGTGCCCAGCACGGGCAAGGTCGGGGCCTTCAAGGTGATGTCCGTGGCGGGCGCCTACTGGCATGGCGACGCCACCCAGAAGATGCTCCAGCGGGTCTACGGGACGGCTTGGCCGACGAAAAAGGAGCTGGATGAGCACCTGAACCGGCTGGAAGAGGCCAAGCGGCGCGACCACCGGGTCCTGGGCCGGCAACTGGACCTGTTCAGCTTCAGCGAGATGGGCCCGGGATTTGCGTTCATGCACCCCAAGGGCATGGTCATCTGGAACGAGATCGTCGGCTTCCTGGGCGGGCTGAACCGCAAGTATAGGTACAAGGAGATCAAGACGCCGATCATCCTCAACGAGGAGCTTTGGCGCCGCAGCGGGCACTGGGACCACTACAAGGAGAACATGTACTTCAGCGAGATCGACGGGGTGGGCTATGCGATCAAGCCGATGAACTGTCCCGGCGGCTGCCTGGTCTACGGGACCACGAAGCACTCCTACCGCGAGTTCCCGATGCGGATCGCCGAGTTCGGCATGGTGCACCGGCACGAGGCCAGCGGCGTGATGCACGGGCTGTTCCGGGTGCGGCAGTTCACCCAGGACGATGCCCATATCTTCTGCATGCCCGACCAGATCGAGGCGGAGATCATCGGGGTCATCAACCTGATTTTCGAGACGTACCGGTCGTTCGGATTCAGCGATTTCGCGATCGAGCTGAGCACCAAGCCGATCAACCACATCGGCTCGGACGAGATCTGGGACACGGCGACCGATGCGCTGAAGGCGGCCCTGGCCCACAAGGAGATCCAGTACAAGATCAACGAGGGGGATGGGGCGTTCTACGGGCCGAAGATCGATTTCCACATCCGCGACTGCCTCAAGCGGTCGTGGCAGGTGGGGACGATCCAGCTCGATTTTTCGATGCCGCAGCGGTTCGAGCTGGTGTACACCGCCGAGGACAACACGGAGAAGGTTCCGGTAATGATCCACCGGGCGGTGCTGGGCTCGTTCGAACGGTTCATGGGGATCCTGATCGAGCACTACGGCGGGGCGATGCCGGTGTGGCTGTCGCCCGAGCAGGCCCGGGTCCTGCCGATCAGCGAGAAGACCAGCGACTACGGGCGGGCGGTGCAGCGGCGGCTGTTCGAGGCGGGCGTCCGCTGCGGGGCCGACCTTTCGGACGAGAAGATCGGGGCCAAGATTGCCAAAACCCATGGCGAGAAGGTCCCGTATATGCTCGTGGTCGGGCCCAAGGAGGCGGAATCCGACACGGTCAGCGTGCGGGTCCGCGGCAGCCAAGACAGCCGGACGATGCCGGTCGGCCAGTTTTTGGAAACCGCCACGCGGAAAATCGCCGATAAAGATTTGGGCGTGGAGTTTTGATGTGACCACTGCCGGCGCAGACCTGGCTGCCGGACCGGCGGTGGATGGGCACTTTGGATGTTCTTTTGAGAAAGGTAAGGTGGTCCTAACACGTGAAAAAAGGCCTACGTGTAAACGGGGGAGTCAAGGCCGAGACCATTCGGCTCATTGACGAGGAAGACAATCAGGTTGGTGTCGTTCGCAAGGAGGATGCTCTGGCCAGGGCCCGAGAAGTCGGTCTGGACTTGGTGGAGGTGGCCCCGACCAGCGATCCGCCCGTCTGCCGCATCATGGACTACGGCAAGTGGGTTTACCTGCAAAAACGGCGGATGCGGGATTCTCACAAGAAGACGCTGCATCACGTGGCGACGTTGAAGGAGATCCGGCTTCGTCCGGAGACGGACACGCACGACCTGGAGATCAAGGTCAAGCACGCCCGGGGGTTTCTGGAGAAGGGTCACAAGGTGCAGTTCACCGTCTTCTTTCGCGGGCGCCAGATGCTCCACAAAGAGCACGGCTACGAGGTGCTGAACCGGGTGACCGAGTCGATGGAGGACTTGGCGAAGGTGGAGCGGCCCTCCGCGATGACGGGCCGCCGCATGACGCTCCTGCTGGTTCCCAAGCAGTAGGCGTGGGGCCGGTTTCGCCCGGGCTGGGCCGCCGGACGCACCTATTTTTCGCAAAGTTGCCCATCGGGGCTTGACCGCCCATACCGAGGAGGGTATACTCCCGCTTTTACCCGTGTAGAGCGAATAGGGTCTATGGTTGTGAGGTGGAAGGCAAATGCCGAAGCAGAAAACCCATAAAGGGCTCGCCAAGAGAGTGAAAGTGACGGCCAGGGGCAAGATCAAACGTCGCCGCGCCGGCACCGGCCACCTGATGGGCAGCAAAAACGCCAAACGCCGCCGCCGGCTGAGCAGCCCGGCCGTGACGGAGAGCAAGATCGCCGAAACCATGAAAGTCAAGCTCCTCAAGTGAGTTCGCATGCGCCTCGATAGGGCCAGTCTCCACGGCTTGCTTCTCGGCATCCATCAGCTGCCGCAGCGAGCCCGAAACGATTCATGTTAAGGAAAAGCTGATATGCCTCGAGTACGAAAAGGCGCCGCACGGCGTCAAGCCAAGAAGCGAATCCTCAAATCGGTCCGCGGCCATCGCGGGCCGGCCGGCCACCTGTTTCGTCTGGCCAAAGAGGCCGCCACGCGGGCGGAAGTCAACGCCAAGACCGATCGTCGAAGGAAGAAACGCGATTTCCGTGGCCTGTGGGTCGTGCGTCTGAACGCCGCCTGCCGGGCCAGAGGACTGCGCTACAGCGAGTTCATCAACGGCTGCAAGAAGGCCAACATCGAGCTGAACCGCAAGATGCTCAGCGAGATCGCCATCGCCGATCCCGAGGGCTTCGACAAGATCGCCGAGACCGTCAAAGCCGCCATCGCTTAGTGGCGATGGAAATACGAAACTCGAAGCACGAAGTCCGAAGCAAATTCGAAAAAGCCAAGTCAGAATATCCCAAACAAGGGGCCTTCTGGCCGCGAAGCGATAGTTTCGGATTTGGGCTTTCGCAATTCGTGCTTGTTTCGGATTTCGAATTTCGGTATTCGGATTTGACGTCTTCCGCCAGCGGCGGAGACGTTTAACGAGATACAGGATACGGTTCACGAGCGACGAGCGACGAAACATGCTTGAGCAGTTCGAACAAATCGGTCGGCAGGCCCTGGCGGACCTGGAGGCGGTGGGGGATCTCAAGGCCCTGGAGGAATACCGCATCAAGTACCTGGGCCGCAAGGGTACGGTGACCGACCTGCTCAGCCGGATCGGCCAGTTGCCCAGGGAAGACAAGCCCAAGGCCGGACAGCTCGCCAACCAGATCAAGAAGGACGTCGCCGCCGCGTTCGAGGCGAAGAAGGCCGCCCTGGAGCAGTCGCAGAAACCCAAGCGAAAGCTCGTCGACGTCACCCTGCCGGGCCTTCCGGTCCACATGGGCAAGCCCCACGTGATTACCCAGACGATCAGCGAGCTGCTGGACATCTTCGGGCGGATGGGGTTTGGCGTCGCCTACGGCCCGGAGGTCGAGGACGAGTGGCACAACTTCGTCGCCCTGAACATCCCGCCGGAGCACCCCGCCCGCGACCCGCTGGACAACTTCTACATCGAGGACAACGTCCTGCTCCGCAGCCAGACCTCGACGATCCAGATCCGCGTGATGGAGAACAAGAAGCCGCCGATCCGCGTCGTCGCGCCGGGCCGCGTCTACCGCCCCGACACCGTCGACGCCACGCACATGTACATGTTCCACCAGTTGGAGGCCCTCGTGGTCGATGAGGGCGTCAGCATGGTGGACCTGAAGACTACCATCGAGCAGTTCATCCACGTCTTTTTCGGCCCCGAAACCCAGTGGCGGTTCCGGCCGAGCTTCTTCCCGTTCACCGAGCCCAGCGCCGAGGTCGATCTGCTGCTGACCGACAAGGCCGGCCGCGAGAACTGGGTCGAGATGGGCGGTTGCGGCATGGTCGACCCCAACGTCTTCGACGCCGTCGGCATCGACAGCGAAAAATACACCGGCTGGGCCTTCGGCTTCGGCATCGAACGACTCGCCATGCGCAAGTACGAGATCACCGATATCCGCTGGCTCTTCGAAAACGACCTCCGCTTCCTCGACCAGTTCTGACGTCGCGAGGGCGTACGTAAGGCGAATCCCGGACCGTGTGAGATGGGCTTTAGCCCATGCGGCTGACTGCACTTTATGAGACGCGGAAGACTCCTGGGTTGTTGAAGCCAAGAGACATCGATCGGCGTTGGCGATTTGAGTATTTGTGGTGGCGAACGAATACGTTTGTCTTGACGGTGGCAATCTAGTTGTGGATAAACAGGAGTCGGTGATTGGCCGCCGCAAAAGAAAAGCGAAAGGCGTGCGCCAATATCTATAAATCGTATAGTATGTTCTGAGTTACATTGGCCTACTCGCAAGTAGTCACTTATGACGCAAGGCCTTGTTGCGAAATGTCTTACGGAAAAGGGGCCAGCCCTGTCCGCTGACTTGGCTCGAATGCTTGTCAGTGACTATCAGTCCCCGAGTTTACAGGCCGCACGACAGTCTCTGCGCCGGGCCAGAAACTCAGGCGTCGTAATGAGCACGGAGCCGGTGAGGTTCGGTCGGGACTTTCTTTTCTATCTCGAGAGGCATCGTCCGGCTCAGTATTGCAGCGCAGTGAAGGAGAATCTGGAGAAAGCCCCAGGGCTGGACCGCGTCTTCAAATGCCTCTTGGCAAACCACGGATACATCACACGTGGCCAGATCGCAAAGATCTCTGCCTCCCTCCCGGATGATGCCGCACGGTTCAAGACCAAGCGGGTGCGTACCGCCGCCATCATCAGACGGCTGGAATCCCTAGGACTGATTGAATCGTGCGGGACCATACCGAATACCTATATCGTCGGCGCGGACTTCCGAGGCCGAGTCGTTCAGCATGCCAAGTTCAGTCGAGCGCTTGAACTTGATCAGCACATCTTCGACCTCTTTGTCGAGTGGATGCAACATTGTCTCATGCTGAGCTGGCATAGCCACGACAGAAGACCGTCGCCTTTTGACGCGGCTACGTTCAACCGAACCGCATGGGATGTCGCAGGCCCTCTCATGTTTGGGCCGTTCACCAAGTCTGTTGAAGTCCGAAAGGGCAAGACAAAGTCTGCCTTCCTAATGGGAGAGGTGTTGGCCTACCGGCAGTTCTCCGTGAACGACGCGGAGGCAACCCTTCAAAGGGTCAGGGCGGTCTCTCTTACCAACCTTGCTGTTTCCTTCTTTCCCTACATCCTCGCTCGCGGATACTCGAAGGACGCTCATAGCAGGCTACGCAATGCCGGCGTGGTGCCGCTAACGTTGGCGGATGTGCTCGGCAGTCGAGCCGAGAAGTTGCTTCGTCTCTATTCGGACATGGTGACTCATCCTGATTCACCAACGATCGATGCGGTCGGTCAGTCTCTCGAACTTGCGAGTTCTGTGGATCTCAAGGAGGGATTGCTGGCGAACATCTTGGGTACCCTGTTCGAGATGATCGTCACCCTAGCGTTGAAGGGGCGAGGATACGATACCTCTCTTCAGAAACCACTGACCGTGGCCACTGACGGTACGAACTTGGAGGTTGATGTGGTGGGAGTGCTTGCCCAAAAGGAGTGCCTGATCGTGGAGTGCAAAGGGCGCAAGAAAGGTATCCCAGAAGACCCGGGACAGATCAGACGGCACTTCGTTGATAGGTGTGCAGCAGCTGCCGATCCCTATGGATGGGATGTGACGGAACGCTATCCTCGCGTTGAAGCCATTTTCGTGACGTCCGGCGAGTTCAACGATGAATGTCGGAAGGTGATTCAGAGCCACAGCAGAAGCCATGGCATCGCTACCACAGCCATTGACCGAAATGATTTGAAGGCTTTCTTGGACCAATCGGGCGGGTAGTGTAAAGGATGTTTCGCACATTTTCTGGGAGTAGTCACTCGGGTCAAGGGATCGAGGTCCACCTTCCGGTTCCTGGCCCCCTTAAGGGGGCCGCACGTTATCGGATGCTCATGCGCTGACG
>JAAYBV010000046.1 GCA_012744475.1 Phycisphaerae bacterium | reverse complement strand
CTTGGGGATGGATCGCCTCGCAGAGGCCTTTCCGTACGGGTGCGCCACTCCCATTCGCCATCCCCAAAGCTCCGTTGCACTACGCTTTGAGGCTGCCACCCACATGCCACGATATTTTCACACACACCAATGGGAGTGCAGAACACCGCCTGCCAGGAGCGTGGTGTTGCTCTCGTGCCGTGACCGACTTCGGCACGTCATGCAGCAGTGTCCATGGGCTGTGGCCGGGACTCCTGGGCAGATTCACCCGACCTTGCCAGAGGAACGGAAATGCTTCTTGTACCCCGCGGGTCGGCCCGGTAAAATGCCCAGCGGCGGTGGTGTTTGTGCCATGCGGAGCGGTACAAACCGCTGGTTCATTGTTGTATCGCAATAGAAAGAGTCAGGATGATCCGCAGCATAATTCTTGGGGTGGTCGGGGGTCTGGGGCTGTTCCTGTTCGGAATGGCCTTGATGTCGGATGGTTTGAAGAAGGTTGCCGGTCGCAAGCTCAAGATCGTCCTGGAAACGATGACGAAGAACACCTACATCGGCTTCGCCGTCGGCGCGCTGGTGACCGCCTTCATCCAATCGAGCTCCGCTACGACGGTCATTGTTATCGGACTGGTCAATGCCGGTCTGCTCACCCTCCAACAATCCATCGGCGTCATCATCGGCAGCAACGTGGGCACCACTGCCACCGCATGGCTGGTGTCCATCGCGGGTTTCGGAGGGATCAGTGTCGAATTGTACGCCCTGCCGGCGGTCGGCCTGGGATTCCTGCTCCAGATCAGCGGGCGCTCGAGGTCGATGAAGAGCGTGGGCACGATCCTGCTCGGTTTCGGTCTGCTGTTTCTCGGAATCGAGTACATGAAGGAAGCCTTCGGCCCCTTGGAGAAGAGCCCGAAGGTGCAGGAGATCTTCATTGCGTATGGAGGCAATCCCTTTTTCGCAGTCCTTGCCGGCTTGGGACTGACCATGCTCATCCAGAGCAGTTCCGCGTCGATCGCCATCGTGCAGTTGCTGGCGATGGGCGGCGCCTTCGGCACCAACTGGCAGGCGGCGCTGGATATGTCGATTCCGTTTGTGCTGGGCGCCCACATCGGCACGACGATCACGGCCCAGCTTGCGGCCCTTCAGGCCAATCGCACCGCCAAGCGGGCGGCCTGGGCGCACACCATGTTCAATGTCCTTGGCGGGGCGATGGTTTTTCCGTTCGTTCTCCTGGGCTGGTATGGCGCTCTGGTGGACTTCCTGATCCCGTGGCCTCTCTCGGCCAAGTCGATCGCGGGGTGCATTGCGGTGGCGCACACGATGACGAGCGTGATCTACTCGGTCATCTTTCTGCCGTTGGCGACGGTGTTGGAGAAAGCGGTGCTCCGAATCGTGTCGGTGCGCCCGTCCGAGACAGGGGCCCAGGCCGTGGTCCTCGAACGTCATCTGCTTCACACGCCGGCCATCGCGCTGGAGCAGGCCAGGCGGGAGATCGTGCACATGGCCAGAATCGCCGGAAGCGCCATCACTGATGCCGTGGCCGGCCTGCTCGGCGACGACAAGAAGAAGCTCGAATCCGCTCAGGTCGCGGAGGCATTCACCGACACTCTCCAGTACGAGATCACCAGTTACCTGACGGATCTGTCCCGCAAAGAGCTTTCCGAAGAGGTCGCCAGCGGTCTGCCGGTGCTGCTGCACACAGTCAATGATCTGGAACGGATCGGAGATCACGCGGAAAACGTCGTCGAGATCGCGATCCGCAAGATCGAACAGAAGATCGTGTTTACCGACTCGGCGCTGGCGGAGATGAGCCAGCTCCGTGGGGAAGTTGAGATCATGTTTGACCGGGTCATCGAGGCCCTCCAGAACGATGACGCCCAAGCGGCCAGATCCGCCCTGCCGAACGAGCACAACCTCAACCGGATGCAGATTGAGTTCCGGCGCAGCCACGTTCAGCGGATGCAGGAAGGACTGTGCACGGCGGAGTCCGGGCTGGTTTTTATCGATCTGGTCGATAACGTCGAGAAGGTGGGCGATCATCTGACGAATATCGCCCAGGCGGTTATCGGCGGCCTGCAATGGGACGGCATCGAGCTGAAGTCGTCCCTTCCCAAGTAGACGGGGAGTGGCGCCGACATCGTGACATCTGCGCATCGCGACGATGGGGCCATGTCGTTGGAGATGCCGGCCAGGAGCGTTGCCTGTGACGACTCTCGGGGTCGATGATTCGATTGCGGCCGGCGCGATTTCAGGGGCTTTCTGAGGCGCGGATCTGCTCGGCGAACGACGCGGCGATCATCGTGTTCACCCATGTCCGGTAGTGGCCGCCGGAATGGGGATTCAGCATAGGAAGTCCCTCGATGGCCTCGCATGCCGATTGGACGCGCCCATGCCAATCGGCAAATGCGACGTTGTGGGAGCGGGCCCACTCCTTGAACCACTGGTACGAGGGCGATGGATCGTCCGGCAGGGCGGCCCAACTGACCACCAGAGTGGCGCCCAGTTCCGAAGCGGCCTCCAGCAGTCTTGCGAGCGCGGGCTCTACAAGAGCCGCCCGACACGGCATCGGATGCTCGGACATGGATGCCTTCGACGCATCCAGCCGGCGCCTCCTCTGCGTCTTTCGGATCGCGACCTTCAATCGTTTGCCGATCTCGCTCTCGACGGTCAGCCATTGAACCGGCTTGAGCCAGGGACCCCAATGGGGATTCCCTTCTGTCAGATGGCGGTGGCGATCCCCTTCGCGGAACTCGACGTCGTCCACATAGTCGTTGTCGCAGCCGAGGAAGAGGATGTAATCCGGCCGGCCCAGAATGCCGGCATAGCGACGCAGACAGATCAGGGTCTGCTCCAAACCATAGGCGGACAGTCCCAGATTGACGACGCCATAGGTCTGTTGATAGGCGCCATCCTGCATGTTGAGCAGCAGGTCAAGTTGGAACGGATAGGACGCGTCCGTCGGCAGGCCGGTCCCTTGCGTGTACGAATCGCCCGCCGCAAACACGATCCGTTCATATGGCTCGAAGGATTCCTGGAAATTCACTGTCCCGAGCTGGTTGGTATGTATCTCCTCCTGATAGTCGGTCGTTCGCGTGAAGTGGATGCCGGGACGGAGGCGGTCCCCCAACTCCGCGTCGTATTGATACAGCCCCACGACTCCACCTGCCGTGTAGAGGGGAAAGAAGCTGCGCAGGACAAGCTCCACGCCACAAACGGTCAGAAGTGAGGCAATGACAGCCAGGCCCAGTCTGGCGAAGAATCTTCTCGCGGGGCGATCAGGTGGCTTGGCGTCGGCGCACGGGAATGCCTTCATGCGAATACGGCGACTCCTCTGTCATCGAATACGCGGACTGGACGCGGCGCCCATGCGGGCGAAAAACGGAGAGGGCGGGATTCGAACCCGCGGTACCGCAAGCGGTACACTGGTTTTCGAAACCAGCTCGATCAGCCGCTCCGACACCTCTCCGTGCTACAATCCGACAGGAGCCTGTCCGCGAGGCACGCCCGGCGAACAGACCTAAACCGGTGTTATTGTAGCCGCCATCGGGCTTGCGGCAAGCACAAAAGACAAGTCTGCCCGCATATCCACGCAAGGGCCGACGGAATTTTGATGCCATAAGTACTTTCACATAGCAGACTTAAAACCTATGTCGACTCAATTTGCGAAATTGTCTTGCGTGAGATGAATATGGATTCATAATATGAATAACATGGTCAGTAGATGATTGTCTGTTCGCTTTGTGTGGTTTCTATGGGTAAAACCATGGCCGAAACGACGAGACCGTCCCGGAGGCAGCGTGAGCGGCAGCGGCACAGGGACGAGATTGTGGATGCGGCGATGAGGCTCTTCTCCGAGAAGGGCTTCCACAACGTCTCGATGCAGGAGATCGCGGCCGAGGCCGAGTTCGCCACCGGAACGATCTACAGCTTTTTCGACAGCAAAGAGGCGCTGTATTTGGAGATCATGAACGAGGTGGCGGATAACGTTCTGTCGGTCGGCCAGCCATTCCTCGACGGGCAAGCAGATGAGCGGGAGAAGCTCGCCGGCTTCATCAGGGCCAGCGTGCGTGTCTTCCGCGAGAATTCGGCGGCGATCCGGCTGTTTCTCCGGGCCAACCAGAGACCGGTGTCCCAAATCGGCACAACCCGTTTCAGCAAAACGGCGATCAAGGTCCATGACACGTTGCAGGCGAGGCTCAGGCAGGTCTACGCCGCCGGCGTCCGCAAAGGGACGTTTCGGGCCTTCGATCCGCGCGTGGTGGCGCTCGCTCTGGATGCCGCATTGCGTGCGATCATATTCTCCGTGGCCGAGGATACAGATGAAACTGCGCTGGAGCAGAAAGTCACCGACATCGAGGAGTTGTTCTTCCGAGGGATTCTGCACGACCCGTGGAATCGGGCGGCAGGTAGCAGAGCTGCTGCGGACAGATGAGGAAGCGGAGCATTCGCCCGTTCGGGGCGTCTCTTTTCATCATTGGAGGTTTCGAATGCAATTGCGTGTAAGAGCTATGGTTCGAGTGGTCCTAGTTCCGGCCATTCTGTTCAGCGGGCTGTTGCCGGGTGGGTGCCGCCGGCGGCAAGAAGTGGCAGCGGCCCCTGTCCCCGAGGTGGCTGTTGTGACGGTCCAACCGCAACAGATCACGTTGACTACGGAGTTGCCCGGACGGACGGCTCCCTACCTCATCGCGGAAATCCGGCCGCAGGTCAGCGGGCTCATCCAGAAGCGACTGTTCAAGGAAGGGTCCGATGTTGAAGCCGGCCAGGTGCTGTACCAGATCGATCCGGCCCCGTTCCAGACGGCGGTGGACAATGCGGTGGCGAATCTTGAGGCCGCGCGGAAAGCCGTGGATCGAGCGCGAGCGGCATTGAATGTCAGCATTGCCGGCGTTACCACGCGGCAGGCCATGGCGGCCTTCGCACGCACAAACCGACAGCGGTTCGAAGACCTGTTCGCGGACAAGGCCGTTTCCGCCAGCGACCGGGACCAGGCCGTGACGGGAGCCGCGACGGCGGAGGCAGCCCTGCTGGCGGCCGAAGCGCAGGTCGAAAGCGACCGCACGGCGATTGCGGCGGCCGAAGCCGCCGTCCAACAGGCCGAGGCGGCCCTGAATGCGGCCCGCATCGATCTCGGCTATACGAAAGTCACGGCTCCGATCGCCGGGCGCATCGGACGATCCAACGTGACCGATGGCGCGATTGTCATAGCCTATCAGGCGGTTCCCCTGGCGACGATCCAGACGCTCGATCCGGTCTATGTGGATGTCCCCCAGTCCACCAGCGAGTTGCTGCGCCTGCAACGTCGCACGGCGGACGGCCACCTCAATTCGAATGGATCGGACCAGGACAGGGTCAAGCTCGTCCTCGAAGACGGCCAGGTGTATCCCCTGGAAGGCACGCTGCAATTCCGCGACATCACGGTGGACCCGACGACCGGGTCGTTCATCCTGCGGATCGTCGTTCCGAATCCGCAAGGCGTTCTTCTGCCCGGCATGTTCCTCCGTGCCCAGGTCCAGGAGGGCGTCAACCCTCAGGCCATTCTGGTCCCCCAGCAGGCGGTCTCGCGAAACGCGAAGGGGGACCCCTTTGCGCTGATTGTAGGTCCCGATCAGAAGGTCGAGCAACGAATGCTCGCGCTGGACCGCGCGATCGGCGATCAGTGGCTTGTCACCGCAGGATTGGCGTCCGGAGATCGGGTGATCGTCGAAGGGCTGCTGCGTGTGCGGCCCGGCGCGCAGGTCAAAGAGACTGCCCTTGTTGCCTCGCAGAGTCCGAACGCCTCGAGAAGCGATGCCGTCCCACCGGCCGCCAAGTCGAACTAACGGAGACACACGATGCTATCGAGATTCTTTCTGGACCGGCCCGTTTTTGCCTGGGTCGTAGCCATTTTCTTCATGCTGCTCGGCGGGCTGGCCATCTACAACCTGCCGATCGCGCAGTATCCCCCGATCGCTCCGCCGGCCATCGCTATTGAAGCCTTCTATCCCGGGGCCTCGGCGCAGACGGTGGAAAACAGTGTCACGCAGATCATCGAACAGAAGATGACCGGCTTCGACGACATGCTCTATCTGTCCGGCAGCAGCGACTCCTCCGGGTCCTCGCGCGTCGAATTGACCTTCAAACCGGGGACCGATCCGGATCTGGCCTGGGCCAAGGTCCAGAACAAGCTCCAACTGGCCATGACCAGTCTGCCGGAAATGGTCCAGCGCACCGGCGTCAAGGTCAGCAAATCCACTCGGAACTATCTGATTATTGTCGGGCTGGTTTCCGAAGACGGCAGCATGACCAACCACGACCTCCAGGACTACGCCGTATCCAGCGTCGAGAAGGTCCTGGCCCGCGTGCCCGGCGTCGGCGAGGTGGAAGCGTTCGGCTCGCAGTACGCCATGCGCGTCTGGCTGAATCCCGACAAGCTCACGGAGTACCACCTGACGATGGCGGAGGTGGTTGCGGCGTTACAGAGCTACAACGTGGAAGTCTCCGCCGGTCAGTTCGGCGGAATTCCGGCGGTGGAAGGCCAGCGTCTGAATGCCTCCATCGTTGTCCAGAACCTCCTCCAGACGCCGGACCAGTTCGCCGCCATCCCTCTGCGGACCAATCCGGACGGCTCTACCGTGCGGGTTAAGGATGTCGGAAGAACCGAACTGGGGACGGAGGTCTACGATATTCAGGGTCGTTACAACGGTAAACCGATGGCGGCTCTGGCCGTCCGTCAGGCGCCCGGCGCCAACGCGCTGGCGACGGCCGATGCCATCAAAAACAAGATGGAGGAGATGAGCCGCTATTTTCCGACGGGGATGAAGGTCGTGTATCCCTACGACACCACTCCGTTTGTCCGGGTGGCCATTGGCGAGGCGGTCAAGTCCCTGTTCCAGGCCATTCTACTGGTGTTTCTGGTCATGTGGCTGTTCATGGGCAACATCCGGGCCACGCTGATTCCGACCATTTCGGTGCCGGTGGTGCTGCTGGGCACCTGCGCGGCGCTGTGGGTGTTCGGTTTCTCCATCAACATGCTGACCATGTTCGCTCTGGTGATCTCCATCGGGCTGCTGGTGGACGACACGATCGTGGTGGTGGAGAACGTGGAGCGGTTGATGAGCGAGGAAGGGCTTTCGCCCAGGGAAGCCACCGCCAAGAGCATGGACGAAGTCACCAGCGCTCTGATCGGCTTCTGCCTGGGACTTTCGGCCTTGTTCGGACCCATGGCGTTCTTCGGCGGCTCCACCGGAATCATCTACCGCCAGTTCTCCGTAACCGTGGTCACGTCCATGGTGTTGTCGGTGGCGGTGGCCCTGATCCTGACGCCGGTGCTGTGCGCGTCGATTCTCAGGCCCGTGGCCAAAGGACATGAGGCGGCGGAAGTCGGGTGGCGGCTGCTGCGCCCGTTCTTCCTCTGGTTCGACCGGGGCTTCAACCGGTTCCGCGACGGGTATGTGCGACTGCTCGGTCACGCCCTGGCGCGGAAGGTGCGGTATGTGGTGGTGTACCTCGTGATCGTCGCCGGCCTCGGGTGGTTGTTCATGCGGATGCCGACCGGTTACCTGCCGGACGAAGACCAGGGAATCCTGCTGGCCCAGGTCATGATGCCCACCGGCGCGACTCTCGAGCAGACCCAGGCGGTTAGCGATGAAGTCCAGCGCTATTTTCAGGAACAGGAGCAGGAGGCGGTGGAATCCTGCATGACCATTACCGGCAGCGGCTTCTCCGGCAGGGGGCAGAACAATGGCATGGTCTTCGTCAAACTGAAGGACTGGGGCCTGCGCAAGAGGTCGGATCTGCGGGTCAAGGCGATTGCGGGTCGGGCCATGGGGCGTTTCGCGGCGTTTCGCAACGCCGTGGTCGTCGCCTTCCCGCCGCCGGCCGTGATGGAACTGGGAAATGCCCTGGGGTTCGATTTTCAGTTGGTCGACCGCGGCGGCATCGGCCACGAGGCTTTGATGCAGGCGCGCCGCCAGCTTCTCGGCATGGCGGCGCAGGACCCGAGGTTGGTCAACGTGCGCTTCAACGGCATGGAGGATGTACCCGAATACCGCGTGGATGTGGACTGGGGCAAGGTAGGGGCACAGGCCCTGCCCATCAACCTGGTCCACAGCACGATCTCGGCGGCCTTCGGCAGCGCCTACGTCAACGACTTCATCCAGGGCGGACGCGTCAAACGCGTCTACGTCCAGGCGGATGCTCCCTACCGCATGTTGCCCGATGATCTGGAAAGGCTCTACGTGCGGAACAACACGGGCGCGATGGTTCCTTTCTCATCGTTCGCTTCCAGCCACTGGACGAGCGGCTCGCCGTCTCTGGATCGTTTCAACGGCTTTCCCTCGCTGAACATCTGGGGCGAGCCGGCGCCGGGTCGCAGCTCCGGCGAAGCCATGGCGGCCATGGAGGAGATTACCGCCAGGCTGCCTGCGGGGATCGGCTTTGACTGGACCGGGATCTCCTACCAGGAACGGCAGGCCGCCTCTCAGACCGGTCCGCTTTATGCCTTCTGTCTCTTGATTGTCTTTCTCTTTCTGGCGGCCTTGTACGGAAGATGGAGCATCCCCCTGGCGGTCATGCTGGTCCTGCCTCTGGGGCTCATCGGCGGTTTTATCGCTTCGACGCTGCGCGGGCTGCCGAGCGACGTGTATTTTCAGATCGGCCTGCTGAACACGCTGGGCCTGTCCACCAAGAACGCCATTCTGATCGTGCAGTTTGCCATGGGCATCGCGGCGCAAGGTGTGGCGCCGGCCATGGCTTCGATCCAGGCGGTGAGACTGCGTCTGCGTCCGATCCTCATGACCTCCACGACGACCGGTCTGGCGGTGCTGCCGATGGCCTTTACCAAGGGCGCCGCCGCCGGGGCCATGAACGCCATCGGCACCACGGTGCTGGGAGGCATGATTACCGGCGTCCTGCTGGTCCTTCTGTTCGCGCCGCTGTTCTATGTGTTGATCGCGCAAGTTGTTGACAGGCGCAGGCCGCAACCAACGGTCGCAACCGCCTGAGCAACCGCATCGGGGAACGAATCCAAATGAAGATGAACGTTTTGCTCTTAGTCAGTGGAATCACCATCTGCGTCAGCGGCTGTAAGATGGCTCCGAAATACACGCGGCCGGAAGCTCCCATTCCTGCCGAATGGCCGACGGGCCCGGCCTACGAGGAGCCGGCGGCGGTCACGGAGGCGCCGGCCCCGGTGGATCTGCCTTGGCGGGAGTTCTTCACCGACGAGAAACTGCAACAGGTCATTGAGATGGCCCTTCGGAACAACCGCGACCTTCGCGTGGCCGCCTCGAACGTCGAGCTGGCCCGCGCCCTCTACCGCGTTCAACGCGACGAGCTCTATCCGTCGATCCACGCCACCGCCGGCGGCGCCAGACAGCGCGCATCGGTCGACCTGACCAGCCCCGGGCAGGATCGAACCACGGAGCGGTACAGCATCGATCTCGGCGTCCTGGCCTGGGAGATCGATTTCTTCGGGCGCCTTCGCAGCCTGAAGGACCGGGCGTTGCGGGAGTACCTGGCCACCGACCAGGCCCGCCGCAGCACGCAGATCATGCTGATCGGCTCGGTGGCCAACGCCTATCTGGCCTTAGCCGCCGACCGGGAAGCCCTGGCGCTGGCGGAGAGCACTTTTCAGACCCAGAAAGCCGCCTACGACCTGGTGCAGCGGCAGTACGAGATCGGCATCGCGACCGAGTTGGATCTTCGCCGGGCCCAGATGCCTGTCGACACGGCCCGCGCGGACATGGCCCACTACACGCAACTGGTGGCGCAGGACGAAAACGCTTTGTCTCTGCTGGCGGGTTCCGGCGTGTCGCAGAGTCTTCTGCCGGATCACCTGGCCGGCATCGAGCCGCTCGCAGAGATCTCTTATGGCCTGTCTTCCGAAGTGTTGCTGAGCCGGCCGGATATCATCGCCGCCGAGCATCAGCTTCAAGGGGCCTATGCCAATATCGGCGCCGCCCGGGCGGCCTTCTTTCCGAGCATCTCCCTGACCGGCCTGTTCGGCACCGCCAGCGACGAGCTTTCCGGCCTGTTCGATTCGGGCACGGGCACCTGGAGCTATGCGGCGCAGGCGGCGATGCCGATCTTCGACGCGAGGACCTGGTCGGCGTACGAAGTCACCCAGGTGCAAAGGGACGTGGCGGTTGCCGAGTATGAGAAGGCCATTCAGAGCGCCTTCCGCGAAGTGGCTGATGCGCTGGCGGTTCGCGGCACGGTCGACCGGCAGATCGACGCGCAGAAGTCTCTGGTCGATGCCGCCACGGAAACCTATCGGTTGTCCAGCGCCCGTTACGAGAAGGGATTGGATAGCTACCTCGGCGTCCTCGATGCGCAGCGGTCCCTTTATGCGGCGCAACAGGGACTGCTCTACCGGCATCTGGCGAAGCTCGCCAATCATGTCAGGCTCTATGCCGCCTTGGGGGGAGGGGGTGATGTGCCCGACGGGACTGAGCCCTGACCGTGACCGGCGCCTCCCGGCAAAAGGTTTGGCTGACAGAGCATATCGGGTATTCTATTTGCACGCTTCGACAAAGCCGGTTGGAGCGGTTGGTTCCGATGCAAGCACACAAACCGTTGCAGCGCAAAAGGGGAACGGACCATGTTGGGCGAAACCGAACTCTCGACCTTGGAGCCCTTTCTGTCCGTAGAACGATTGGAATGGGCAGACCTGGTGCGCTTTCGTGATGATGTGTTTGGCATCGCGCAGACGCCGAGCGCGATCGAGAGCTTTCGGCGTCTGCTGAGGGAACTGGCGCATCATCCGGGCAAAGCCCTCGTCTTCTGCGGCACGAGTCGCTGCTTCTCCCCGGAACGATGCAGCGCACTGCTCCGGCAGCTTGGCGACATGCAGAGACCGCTGGAAGGACGCCGCGTATTCACCAGCCCGCTTGCCGGATTCGCCATGGCGCGCGAGGAGAACGTGTTCGGCGGCCTGATTCGCTGGCTGCGGTCGGTCAGCAGGCCCGTGATCATGGTCTTTCAGGGCGACGTATCCCTGGCGTTTCTCGGAATCGGACTGGCCTGCGACCTCCGCATCGCGACCTCCGACACCGTCTTCCACAACCAGGGACGCGAGTTGGATATGCCCCCCGGCACCGGACTGCTTTATCTGCTGCCGGCCTACGTCGGCCTGGGCCGGGCCGGCGACATCGTGATGCGAACCGCCCGGATGTCGGCGCAGTCCGCGTGCGAGTGGGGCCTGCTCACCGAGGTCGTCGCCCCTTCGGAGCTGGATGCGGCTATCCAGAGGATGGCTGCGGAGGTGTCGTGCTATTCCGCGGAGACCGTGAACACGATCAAACAGATGCTCAACCACAGCCTGCCCGGCTTCGATGCCTTCTTCACGATGGAGACTCATGGACTCGATAAGGCATTGCGAGGCAAGCCATGGGAGAAGCTCGCGGACGGAACGTCACCGGACGCTCCGTAATAGAAACCCAGACGCAAGGCCTCTCCGCCCGATCTCGGATCGGCCACGAACGCCCGCGACGGTCCAATCCCGCTTGCGGTCTTGAGACGGTTACACTACTATTGTGGCCCCATGAATGAGCAGAGTCTACAACCTGGTGCTCCGCGCGAGCGGTTCCGGCTCATCCGGCGCGTTTATGGCCTGCTGGCTCCGCGGGCATGGAGCGTCATCGTCTTTGCGGCGCTGTTCTGCAGTCTGGCTGTGAAGCTGTACCACGCGCTGCGCTATGGGCTGCTGCGTGAGTACCCCAGTTGGATTCTGACCGACATCGCCATTCTCCTGAGCCTGGAAGTGGTTCTGGCACTGGCCTGCTATCGCTGGCCTCGGAAGGCGGTCTGGCGGGCGGCCATGATCGTCGCTACGATCACCTGTACGTGGTCGGTGATGAACGCCGGCTGGTTGATCCGCACGGGGACGCAGATCCTGCCGATGGAACTGCTGCCGTGGCTCCGTGACCCGATCAACATCACCAAGCTTGTGGGTCTGAATCTGATCCGTATGCCCGTGGCCGCCGCCGCGCTGCTGCTGCCCAGCGCCGTCGCGCTGGCGTTCTTCTTCTCCGCTTTGGCCAGGCCGCTGCCCCCGGCGTATGAACCCCGCACCTTCCGCACCAAGATCGTCTTTTCTCTCGTGGCGATTGTCGTGGCGATCGTTGGCATAGCGGCGGCCTCTCGTCTGGGTTCCGCCCAGATTACGGCGGCCGGGCTGCGGTTCAACTGCCAGGCGCGGGCAATCCTCTCTTTTCTGCTGCCGGAGTATCGGCACCTGGTCCGCGACGATTTCAGCAATGCCACACGCCGGATCCCGTATGCCACAGACGTTGAGGTCGCGTTCAAACCGCGCAGAGTCAACCACAACGTCGTGATCGTCGTCCTGGAGGGGGTCCAGTACAGGTGCACTTCCCTGGCGGCAAACCACCTGCAAAGCGATGGCGATGGGTATGATCCAACTCCGTATCTGGCGACCGTGGCCTCGCAAGGGGTCTGTTTCACCAACGCCCGCTCGGTTGTGACGCACACCACCAAGGCGCTGTTTGGCCTGCTGACGGGCCGGCGGCCGGGCGCCTGCCAGGACATCGGCGAGACCGTTCCCGTCGCACAGCCCTATGCCAGCCTCGCGACGATCCTCGAAAAGGGAATGGGTTTTCGAACAGCCTTCTTCCAGTCGCCCACCGGGACATTCGAGTCCCGCGCCGGACTGGTTCACAACCTCGGGTATCAGAAATTCTATGCCCGCGAGGACCTCAAGGATCCGAATGCGTTCGTGGGCTATCTCGGCGCCGACGAATTCGCCCTGCTCGAACCGATCCGCGACTGGATCCGGTCGGATGACAAACCGTTCCTGCTGACAGTGATGTGCTCGGTGACCCACGATCCCTACGAGGTCCCGTCCTGGTACGGTGAGATGGCCGGGACGCTGCCCGACCGCTACCGGCAGACGATCGCCTACACGGACAAGTTCATCCAGGCCCTGGATGTCGAGCTGGCCAGCCTCGGGCTCGCGGACGACACGATCTTCTGCGTCGTCGGCGACCACGGCGAAGCCTTCGGCGAGCACCGGATCCATGGGCACGAACGCGTCGCCTACGAGGAGGTGTTGCGGATCGCCATGTGCATCCGGGCACCCCTTCTGATTGTGCCGGGACAGCGCATCGCCAGTCCCGTCAGTTCCGTCGATCTGGTGCCCACCATCCTGAGTCTGCTCGGATTCGAGGTCGCCGGACTCGACTTCGACGGCGACGATGCCCTCGGGCCATTGCCTTTGGATCGCAAAGTCTATTTTGCCGGCTGGATGCAGCAGGGCCCCTCCGGTTTCGTCCAGAACGGCAACAAATTCGTCTACGAACCGGAACAGAACAGGGTCTCGCTGTTCCGCCTGAGAACCGATCCGCTGGAGATGTCACGGTTCGATCTGCCCGAGTACGTCGCCAAGGGATTCAGTGAGGAGATCGTCCAATGGCGAAGGGGCACCATCTTCCGCATCGATCAGAAGCCGGCGGGGAGCATGACGCTCTTTGGCTCCTGGTCGTGCCGGTGGAACGGTCGCATCTCCAACGTCAGACACATCGCAGCAGACCAGTAGATTGATTCCGCCACCAGTCGGTCCACTCCGGTTCGCATTCCCCCGGTTCGCGCGAGAATCGGCCCGATGACCGCGAGAGCTCTTAGTTGCGATACGCTCGGCAGTTATGTTTCGAAGGGGCAGGCGGTCTGGGGGTGTTGGAAAAAATAGCTGGATTGGAATAAATAGGTGCTTGTCATTGGCCGAAAGACTGGTTACGTTGTTTGCAGTAGGTCGCAGGGTGTTGTGCGGCGAACAGGGCCGCAGCCCCCTGTGGGCGCGGATCTCCGAAAACCCGGGGCGGGCCGTCCTAAACTGACATGACGCCGATCTGACGAGGAGGAGGTACCGCCCGCCCTTTTATTACGGCAAGAGCCGAGGTTGGGCCCGAGGCAGCAAGCGCGGGGCCGATCGCGGTTTCCCAGAAGCTACGGAGTCGTTCCGGAGGAGGGCGACTCCGTCTTCCTTTTTATGGATACCGGCGTGCGGCTCAGTTACGGCTGCGATGAGGTTCCGCCAGGCACGATGAGACGAATCATTTCGGTTTCACGACGCACCGACATTCCGGCCTTCTACGGCGAGTGGTTCATGCGACGGATTCAGGAGGGATTCGCCGGCGTGATCAATCCCTTCGGCGGCCGGCGATATCACGTGCCTCTGAGACCCGACGATGTGGACTGTTTCGTCTTCTGGTCGAAAGACTTCACGCCGTTCATCGCGCCCCTCGAAGTCCTCGATCGCCTCGGTTACCGATCCTACTTCAACTACACTCTGACGGCGCTGCCGTCGGTCTTCGAGAGCGACGTAGACAAGCATGCGGCCCTGCGCACCTTGAAGCATCTGGCCGAACGCTACTCGCCCGCGCATATCAACTGGCGGTTCGATCCGATCATCCTGTCGAGCATCAGCGACGAGGCGTTCTATCTCCGCGCGTTCGAGTCTTTGGCGAGCGAACTGGAAGGACTCGTCGAGCGATGCTATTTCAGCTTCGTTGCGTTCTACGGCAAGGTCCGACGGAACTTCCGGAATTTGGAGAAAGCCCAAGGCGTGCAGGTGCTCGAACCGAACGAGCAGGTGCGGATCGATCTGGCCAACCGACTTGCGGAGGTGGCTGCTGAGCACGGCATCGCGATGTACTCCTGCTGCGGCGATTACCTGCTCGGCGAGCGGATTCAGAAGGCCCACTGCATCGATGGGGCTCTCATCGAGCGTTTGTTCGGCCCGGGCGAGACGCCGTACAGGGACAAGGGCACGAGGCCGGAATGCGGCTGTACCGAAAGCGCCGACATCGGGACCTACAACACCTGCCCGCACGGCTGCGCGTACTGCTACGCCAACGCGAACAAAGCCGCCGCCCGCCGGGCCTTCGATCTCCACGACCCCGATTCCGCCTTCCTCGGCTACACCAGAGCCCAATCCGACGCGTGGATCGCGGAGTTGCCGGGCTGAAAGAATCGGCGCTACCCGGCCAGGCGGAGGACGAGCTGCTCCATCGCGACCTGGGTTTTGGCCTGGCCGGTTTTGACGGCGTAGTCGATGGCGGCCAATTGCTCGATGTACTTGCCCAACTGCTCGAGCGACGTCTGCTTCAATTGCGTGAAGAAACGCTCTTTGTTGTTCCAGATCCGCAGCTTCTGCGCGACGTCGCCCGGGCCGGCGCCCTTTTCGAGCAGGGCCTTGGCGCTGAACATGCGGCGCAGGTGGTAGGCGAAGGCGCCGACGACGGTGTACTCGGCGCTTTTGTCCTCTTCGAACATGTTGCGCAGCCGCCGGATCGCCTGGAGCGGATCGCCGGCGATCATCGCTTCGATCACTTCAAACGCGCCGAAGATGCGATTGTGTCCGGCCAGCGACTCGACGTGCTTGCTGGTGATCGCCTTCTCGTCGCGCGCGAACAACGCCAGCTTGTCGATCTCGTTGCAGAGCAGCGTGAGGTCTTCTCCCACCAGCTCGATCAGCATCTCGGCGGCCGGGCGGTCAAGCTTCATCTTGCTCGTTCGCTGCGCGTATTCGGCGAGATACTTCGGCAGCTCGTAGCGCTTCGGTGGAATGACCTCGATCAGCGTGCCGACCTTGGCGAGCTTCTTGGCCAGCTTCGTCTGCTTGGGCCAACTGCCGACGGTCAACACGAGAATGCCGGTCGCAGACGGTTTGTCGAAATAGTTTTCCAGGGCTGAACGGTTCTTCGAGACGAACTCGTCGGCGCCCTTGACGACCACCACGCGCCGGCCGGTCAGGAAGGGCGCGGTGCGCAGTTCGTCGAGCACGTCGGAAATGGAGAGTTGATCGCCGTCAGCCGAAAGCAGTCCCGTCATCCGGTCTTGCGGATCGACCAGGCGATCGATCAGCTCCTGGCACCGGGCGTTGACCAGCGATTCCTCTTTGCCTGCGATGACGTAGATCTGCTCGCCCATGGACGGGTCCTGACCTCGTTTGTAGTGGCGTCGTAAGACGCTATGATTCCGGCCGGCTCATGCTTCACCTTCACCTTCGCCTTCGTCCTCGAGGTCTTCGGCGGCGATCTTCTCGGCGGCGACCAGCTTGTCGCCTTCCTTGAGGTTGATCAGCCGCACGCCCTGCGTGTTGCGCCCGATCGACCGAATCTCGTCGAGGCCCGTGCGGATGATCATCCCGTTGGCGGTGATGAGCATCAGGTCGTCTTCGCTCTGAACCGCCTTGAGCGCCACGACCTTGCCGTTGCGGTCCGAGGTCTTGATGTTCTTGAGGCCGAGACCACCGCGCGACTGGGCCTTGTAGTTCTCGATGCCCGTGCGTTTGCCGTAGCCGTTCTCGCAAACCGTGAACAGCGCCGACTTCTCTTCGACGATAACCATCCCGACGACCTCGTCGCCGCCGCGCAGGTGGATGCCGCGAACGCCGCGAGAGGCGCGGCCCATTGAGCGGACCTCCCCTTCGTCAAAGCGGATGGTCATCCCGTCGCGCGTGCCCAGGATGATGTGGTTCTCGCCGGTGGTCTGGGCCACTCCGATCAGGGCGTCGTTCGGGTCCAGGTTGATCGCGATCACGCCGTTGGCGCGCGGGTTGCCGTAGGCGTTCAGCCGCGTCTTCTTGACGACGCCGTTCTTGGTCGCCATCACGAGCTGCCGTTCGGGACCGCCCTCTTCGTCCTCGAAGCTGCTGACCGCGATGATCGAGGCGATCTGCTGGTTGCCGAGGTTGAGCAGGTTGGCGATGCTGCGTCCCTTGCTCTGGCGGCTCATGGCAGGCACGTCGTAGACCCTCAGCCAGTAGCACTTGCCCCGGTTGGTGAAAACCAGCAGGTAGTCGTGCGTCGAGGCGATGAACAGGTGCTTGATGAAATCGCCTTCTTTTGTGTCGGACCCGATGACGCCGCGACCGCCCCGGCCCTGGCGACGGTAGGTGTCGGTGGGCATGCGCTTGATGTAGCCGATGTGACTGACGGTGACGATGACGTCTTCGTCGGCGATGAGGTCTTCGATGTCGAGCGTTTCGACGGCGCCGGCGATCTGCGTGCGGCGGCGGTCCCCGTACTTCTCTTTGATCTCGTGCAGGTCCTCGCGGATGATGTCGAGCAGGACGCTCTCGTTGGAGAGGATGGCTTCATAGCCTTCGATCTGCTCGATGAGTCCGGCGTATTCCTTGGCCAGTTTCTCGATCTCCAGGCCGGTCAACCGCTGCAACTGCATCGTCAGGATCGCGTCCGCCTGCGGGCCGGTGAGGAAGTGGTCCCCGCGGCTCTTGGCCTTGACGAACGCGGCGGGCAGCAGCTTGTGGAGCGTCGCCATCTCGGCCAGCCGCAACGGCTTGTTCATCAGGTTCAGCTTGGCAGTCGGCGCATCCGGCGATTTCTTGATGATCTCGATGATCTCGTCGATGTCCGTCACCGCCAGGATCAGACCTTCGAGGATGTGGGCCCGGTTGCGGCACCGTCGCAGAAGGAACCGGCTCCGCCGGCGAATGACGTTCTTGCGATGGTCGATGAAGCACTGCAACATCTCGCGAATGTTGAGCGTCTCGGGCTGATTGTTGACCAGCGCGATGTTGGCGATGGCGAACGTGGTCTGCAACGGCGTGTAGCGGAACAGCTTGTTCAGCACGACCTCGGAATCGGAGTCTTTCTTCAGCTCTACCACGATGCGCAGCCCGTGGCGATCGGACTCGTCGCGGACGTCGGCGATCTCCGGGATGGTCCCGCCGTGCACGCACTCGGCGATCTTCGAGACGATCGCCGTCTTGATGACGGTGTACGGAATCTCGGTGACGACGATTCGCTCCCGTCCGCGTTTGTCGGTTTCGACCTCGGTTTTGGCCCGCAGTTTCAGGTGGCCGCGGCCGGTGGTGTAGGCGTCGACGATGCCCTTCTTGCCGCAGATGATGCCGCCGGTGGGGAAGTCCGGGCCGGGAAGGACTTTCATGATGTCCTTGAATCCGCACTTCGGGTCGTTGATCACCAGCAGCAGCGCGTCGCAGATTTCTTTGACGTTGTGCGGGGGGATGTTCGTGGCCATCCCGACCGCGATCCCGGTCGAGCCGTTGACCAGCAGGTTCGGAAACCGCGACGGAAGCACCACCGGCTCCACCCGCGTCTCGTCGTAGTTCGGAATGAAGTCGACGGTCTCGTAGTTGAGGTCCTGGAGCATCTCCATGGCGGGCGCCGCCAGGCGGGCCTCGGTGTATCGCATGGCCGCGGGCGGGTCGGCGTCGATGCTGCCGAAGTTGCCCTGCGGGTCCACCAGCGTGTACCGCATGTTCCAGTCCTGGCCCAGGCGGACAAGCGTCCCGTAAGTGGCCTGGTCCCCGTGGGGGTGATAGTTGCCGCTCGTGTCGCCGACGATCTTGGCGCACTTTCGATGGGTACTTCGTGGTCCCAGATTCAGATCGTTCATCGCGACGAGAATGCGCCTCTGGGAGGGCTTCAGGCCGTCCCGCGCATCGGGCAGGGCCCGCGACACGATCACGCTCATCGCGTAGTTCAGATATGAATTCTTGAGCTCCTCAAGAATCGGCATATCCTCAAAGCGTTCCTGGGGCTGTTCCACGTCCTTCGTCATGTCTTCTATCTCGATTGGTCCGAATTCGGGTCAAGTCGCCAAGCACGGCGGCCGCGCTGGATTCTGTTCAAAAAAAAGGTGTGACACACCCGTGCAAATGCCGATCACCGTCCCTGGCCAGGGTTCCCAAAAACCCATAACCTACCACCGAGACCGGCGTAAGTCAAGGGTCGCAGGAGGCAAGAATCCGCTGATTTTCCGCTCTCCGGGCCGCCATCGCCCGGATTCTGCAGTCCGGGGCCGCCGTGTCCAGCTCTACCTCTTGCCGATCGTTCGCAGGGCAATGTCCGAGACCAGGCTGTCGAAATCCTTCGCGGTCCGAAGCACCTGGACCATGTCGGGCAGGCGAATGATCCGGGCGATGTCCGCCAAAGCCCGCAGGTGCCTGGCCGGGTCCTGTCCGACCGGGTCCAGCAGGATGATCAGAATGTGGGGTTCACCCGAGGCAAGCGGCACATCCAGGCGGCTTCGTGAGACTCCAAGGAAGACGGTCGACCCGAAGACCTGCGGTACATGGGCATGGAGCAGAACGACGTCCTTAGTCAGTTCCACGGGCTCCTGCTGGCTCATCGTGTGCAGCAGGCGGGTGATCGCACGCGCCTCGTCGGAGCCCTCGCGGAAATGGCAGCTCAGCAGCTCTCGAATCGCCTGCTCCGTGCTCGTGACGTCCATCTGCAACCTTGTTCTCTCGCGGGTGAACGTCGAGAAGATGTAGGAGGAATCGAGGATCCTGTCGGCCGCCTGCTGGCTGTCCCACCGTTGGGTCGGCGGTATGACGACGGAGAACGTCGTGTTGGGGAATTGCCCGGCCAGATGACCGGGCAGACGGTCCAGAATGGGCTGCCATGCGACCTCTCCCTTTCGCACGCTCATGAGGATGAGCCAATCGTTCGGGTCGATCTCGTCGGCCAGCTCTCCCTGCACGGTCTTCCACGCGCCGAAGGTCCGTATGGACGTAGACACCGAAGGCGGCGTTTTCGTGACGAACGCCTCTGCGGCGGCCTTGGTCTCGACGGAACAACGGACCAGCAAGGTGGTTCCCGCCTGGTTGGCCAACGTCTTGACCGCGGTGATGACCGACTCGAAGCCGCCCTGGCGCTCCGCCAGGGGCGGCAGGACCAGCACGATCCTGCCGGTGGTGCTGACCGGCTTGCGGAAACGGCTGACCAGGATGAACTGAACACTCTGTTCGACGACCGCATCGATGATCCGGCCGAACGTACGAGTCTTGAAGCCGACTTGCCCATCCCAGTTCAGCAGGACCATGGATATCCGATTGTCTCGGATGGTCCGCAGGATGCCCGAGGTGACGCTGATGTCCACGCTGGTCAGGGGAGTCACCGGGATGCCGGCCGCCATAGTGCGGACGACCGTATGGGCGAGGATCTTCTCCGCTGCGGCTACCTGCTGGTCCGAATCGCGGCCCTCCTCGGCCACGCGAACCGGGTACAACGGCTCGTGAGATCCCTTCTCGCGAAGCAGCAGCGCGACGTCGAGCAGCTCTCTGGCCCCTTTTCGCTCCTCCAGGGGGATCATGATCCTGTGCGGCGCCGACGACGCATCGAAGCCCGCCTGCTCTTCGTGCAGAGCGACCGCCCGTCCGGCTCGTTCGGTGACGATCGAGCCGACCAGGCAGGTCACAGCGATCATCATGATGGTTCCGGTGATGACCGCCTCGGAGAACAGTCCGAGGTCATAGCCCACCATGACCGCCGCGAGCGTGGCGGCGGCCTGATTGACGCTGAGCCCGAAGATCAATCGGCCCTCGTCCCGGCGGTACCGCAGCGCCGTCTCGCCGGCTCGGGCAGCGGCCCATTTGGCCAGCAGGGCGACCACGGTCATGCTGATGGAGATGATCCACGCGCCCGACCCCGTCAGCAGCAGACCCAGATCGACCAGCATGCCCACGGACAGCAGGAAGAAGGGGATGAAGATGATGTCGCCGGTGAAGTGAATCCGGGTCATCAGAAGGCTCTTCTCGGGGATCAGGGAGTTCAGTGCAATCCCGGCCAGGAAGGCCCCGATGATCGGCTCCAGTCCGGCCACGTGTGCCAGATACGAACTGAGCAGGGCGACCGCCAGGACGAAGATGAACTCGCTGTTCTCGTCGACGGCGATATCGCGGAAGAACTTGCGGCCGATCAGGGGGATGAGGGTCAGTACGGCCGCAATGTACACGACCATCAGGACGAACAGCCGGACCCAGAAGCCGGCGGTCACTTCGCCGCACGTGGTGCTGGCGATCACCGAGAGCAACAGCAGGGCCAGCGTGTCGGTGATGATGGTTCCGCCGATAACTGTCGTCACCGAACGGGACTTGGCCAGGCCCAGCTTGCCCACGACGGGAAAGGTCAGCAGCGTGTGAGAGCTGAACATGCTCGCCAGGAGAATGGCCGAAGGAACGGTCAGCCCGAGCACCCAGATGCCCATCGGGATTCCCATCGCCAGGGGAATGCTGAACGTCAGAAGCCCGAAGACGATCGCGTGGCTGCGGTTCTTTCGGACCTGGTGCAGGTCGATCTCCAGCCCCGCGAGGAACATGATGTACAGCAGACCGACCGTGCCGAGGAGATGGACGGTCTGGTCCCGGGCCAGAATCCCGAGGCCGTGCGGACCGAAGACGATTCCGGCGGCGATCAACCCGATGATCTCGGGCAGGTGCAGTCCCCTCGCGAACAGCGGCACGACCAGAATCAGCGCCATGACGCTGCCGAAGATCAGTACAGGATCGGTAAACGGTAGCATCCATGGTCCTCATGCAAGTTCGAGCCGGCCCATCCGGCCGGCAGCCGCCTTCACGTCGTCGCGATCATAGTGAACCGGAACAGGTCTCACAAGCGAGAATCGTTCCGGATGCCGTTCCGCCAGTGGCGGACCGGGCTCATGGGGAACATACGAAAGAATCCTCTCGCTGTTTTTGCTTCCGTCAAAACCTGAACTATACTTTGGGTGTAAGGGGGTGGTAGAAAAGCCCGAGATGCAGAGATCTCGCTCATAATACTCCTTCCTTCTTTTCCAGGGGGGGCGGCTGACCAGGTGTCTATGCCAAGGGGGGTCGCTGTCTCCCTCTTTTTTTGCGCGCTCCTCGCTCGGCGCCTCGCGACATCGGGAAAGTCCTCGCATCCGGGCCCGCCGATGCTCTATACTCCTGTGCAAGACGCAAGGAGAATGGAGAATTGAGGAGTCCGGGTATGAGACCGTGCGCTTCCTGTTGGATCATCCTTCTGGCCTGTGGTGTCACCTTCCCAGCCGAACCCGAGCCGACCGACCCTCTGGCGACGGCCGAGACGAAGGCCCTCTATCGGAACCTATGTGAGGTGACGCAGAAAGGCATTCTTCTTGCCCATCAGGACACGCTCGCCTACGGCGTCGGATGGAAGGCCGGGGCGAACGATTTCGACAGCGACGTCCACCGCGTTTGCGGCAGGTTCCCGGCCGTCTTCGGCTGGGACCTGGGCCACATCGGGACGCCCGCCAACATCGATGGCGTTCCGTTCGAGAACATGAAGGTCTGGATCGCCCGAGGCTACGCCAGAGGCGGAGTCAATACGATCAGTTGGCATGCCCGCGTGCCCGGCTCGATAGAAAGCTCGTGGACACGGAAGAAGGTGGTGGTGCGTCTGTTGCCCGGCGGCGACCTGCACCAGACGTGGCAGACGAAGCTCGACGAGGTGGCGGTGTTTCTGGCCGACCTGAAAGGGCCGGGAGGCGAACCGGTCCCGGTGATCTTCCGACCCTTCCACGAACACAACGGCTCGTGGTTCTGGTGGGGCGCCGAGTGGTGTACGCCGGACGAGTACAAGCAGATCTGGCGATTCACCATCGACTATCTGCGAAAGACCAGGGGTCTTCACAACATCATCACGTGCTACTCGCCCGACCGCTTCAAGAGCGCTGAAGAATACCTCGAACGCTATCCCGGCGATGACGTGGTCGATATCCTCGGTCACGACAACTATGGCGACCTGCGATCGTCCGACACCAAAGAGCAGGCCCGCCGGGCGCTCGAAACCGTGGTGGCTCTGGCGGAAGAGCGAAACAAACTCGCCGCCTTCACCGAGACGGGCGTCGGCCAGGGCGAACGCAACGCCAACTGGTGGACCGATATCCTGCTCGATGTGGTCAACGCGAGTCCCCAGACGCGGAAGCTGGCGTGGGTCCTCGTCTGGCGCAACGCCGACCGGCGTCAGAACTACGCGCCGTTCCCCGGGGCCGCCACGGTGGAGGATTTCAAAGCCTTCGAAGCCGACCCCTTCACGCTCTTCCTCGAAGACCTGCCGCCCATGTACAAATAGCGCATCGCCGGCAGCGTGCGGGTCTGTGCAGCGGTGCTATGGGCGCGGCGTATCCGTCGGCTGGTTCGCCGATTCCTCCTGACGGATTCTATGTTGGATCCGGTTCGCGTATACGATCCCGATACACAGCAAGAGTGTGTAGGGAATCGACAGGAACCACCCGTACGGACGCGGAAGAGTAACGAGAAGGAGAAGATAGCCGAGAACGTAGGCCCAACAGGTGATCGCACACTTGACCATGAATGCCCGCTCGCGAGGTCCGTGCGTATTCTTGATCCCGCAATAGGTCCCGAAGACCCCGCCCGCGATCCCGACCAGACCTCCGCCGATACCGCCTACCCATCCAGCATTCATTTCCGCTCTCCCCACATCATCTCGTAACACCACTGACTCGGAACGCACAGGGTCGCTGGCTCGTCGATGTGTTCGGATCGAACTCAGGCAGTGTGACGATCAGGTCGCTGCCTTCGGTTCGCCAGGGCAGCGTCGCACGCGTGGCTAGGAACGTCACCGTGGTGTTGCTGCCGGCCTGGACGTCTCTCAGTCGCAACTCCTTGCCCGGCCACTTGGGCGCGATCGCGTATAGATTTCCGTCCTTGAAGGTGAACAGCACTTCTTTGCGCGCTTGCCCAGGCGGCGGGGCGACCGTCTGCTCCAGGATGTTGAAGTGTGTCATGTACTCGCCCCGCTTGAGTTGTGGAATGTCCCCCGCGCTCCATTGGCAGGGCGCTTTCCACATGCGCGTGCCGTAGATGGCTTCGCCGTTGGTGGCGAGCCACGCGCCGATCTGGAGCAATCGCTCCTGTATGATCACCGGGATCGTGCCGTCGGCTCGCGGCCCGATGTCCAGGCACAGGTTGCCGCCCCGGCTTACGACATCGACCATCATCAGGATCAGCTCCTGCGCGGACCGATAGTCCTCCGCGTTCTCGGCGCGGTTGTAGCCGTACGAGTGTCCCATCCCCCGGTTCTCTTCCCAGGGGTAGCTGTCATCGTCCAGGCCGGAACCGTATTCGGTCGTGTAGAATCCGCCGTGTTTGTGCCGGGCCCCTTTGCCCCACCGGTCGTTGACGACGACGTCGTTCGCGTTCGCCGCGTGGTTGAACAGCCAGGCCAGCAATTCGGGGCTTCGCCACTGCTCCCAGGGCAGATCCCATTCCCCGTCCGCCCAGACCACATCCGGCTGATAGCGCGTCACGAGGTCCTTGAACTGCCCAAACAGATGCTCCTCGACGAATTGCGCCTTGTCGCTCTTCCAGAGCGGGTGATACCACTCGTACAGCGAATAGTACAGCCCGACCCTGATGTTTCTCTTCCGCACCGCTGTTGCCAGGTCGCCGACGAGATCACGCTTGGGCCCGACCTTGACGGGATTGTAGTTCGCTCCGTAGGTCCGCTCGGCCTCGGCGCTGGGCCAGAGCGTGTAGCCGGAGTGGTGCTTGGTGGTCAGCACGATGTACCTGGCGCCGGCCCTCGCAAACAAATCGGCCCAGGCGTTCGGGTCCCACAGCTCGGCCTTGAACATCGGCGCAAAATCCCGGAACTGGAAATCGGCGCCGTAGGTCCGCGCGTGAAACTCGGCCACCTGACCGTCGAAGGCATTCTCCTGGAGCCAGTACTGGTACCATTCCGCGTAGTGGCCCTTCGGAGTCCACGCGGGCACGGAATACAGGCCCCAACACACAAAGACCCCGAACTTCGCGTCCCTGAACCACTGCGGCGTCGGCCGGGCGTCGAGCGATTCCCACGTTGGTTCATACCGCTCGGCCGATGACGCACTCACAGCCAACGGCGCCAGCATACCAACCACAAACAAGCCAAGTGCAGCCCATCGCACCATCGCCATAGCCCGACACCCCAACAGCCGGTCCACCATCCACCTCGGCCCACCCGAGAACCAACTATACCACGTTCTCGAAAATGGGCAACCAGCCAGAGACGTCGCTGCCAGGCACCATCGAATCCTCCGGAAGGACCGTCACTCGTTACCAGAGAATTCGATGCACCGGGTCCCAGACCATCCAGACAGAGGCAGTATTGCCAGACGCGTGAGCGCCAGAGATGGACTCCTCACGTCCCCTGTAACACCGGTAGATTCGGTTCGACGATTAGGTACAAGACCGTGATGCACCCGTTCTCAAGAAGTGCATCGGTCAGGGTCTTGATCCGCTCGACGCATTCGTACATTTCCTCCAGTTGCTCGGACGTCAGATAGTCGTATGCAGACAGCTCATTCAGCCGATCCAGCTTCTCCTGACGCTCCGTCTTGATATCATCGCATGATCTCAGAAGGGAGAGCCGCCTGTTCAGCTCCTCGATCTTCTCCTCCATCGTAATGTCGCGGATGTCTTTCATCGTCAGACCGAATCTCGCCGTGAGTGAGCCATCGGGATAGGGAGGACAGATGTCAGGGGGAAACAAACCTGTCCGAAACCGGCGGTCCAGGTCCATCACTGGTGGCAGTTCCTCGCCTGTGGCGCGCACCTGACTTCTCGACAGGTCCCGAATGCGGACCTCCAGAAAGTTGGAATAGGTCGCCAGCAATCGAAACGTCAAGAGCAGCTCAGGGTATTGTTCTCCGGCCGCGTCGAGCTGACTCATCAGTTTGCCTCTCATGTCGTTCAAGGCCGAGAACACAGATATCCAGACGTCGTGTTGAGAACTCTGAGCACCTGGCTCACCTGGTCCGTTCTCGTCGATTCGCCTATCCATCGGCACGCCCATAGGCAGCGCGCTGGGCAACATCACCGTCGATGCAAATGAGGAAGAGTGACCCAGATCGCCTGCGGGGGAAGACGCCAGTGTTCCCACCAATCCGATTGCAAGCAAGACAATGGCCACGCCTGCTGTTTTCTGTCTTGGTTTCATGGTGTTGCCTCCTACAAGAAGGGATGAATGGTAGACCCGATACAGCGCAAGTCCATCGCGCCGAACACATGACCTGCGGCCTCGGTAGCTTCGTTCCACGACGATTGGTCAGACCGCCCATTCTGTTGGCACTCATGTCGGTCTCGCGTCTTGCGGGGCAAACAAGGCTTCATAGACGGACTTATCGCGGTGCGCGCCTACTTCACGGGCAGTTTGTATTTGATGCTTGCCGCGAGGCGCGGTCAATTGTGGTGACTACGTATTTTGAGGGGAGACGACCTCTAGTATCCTGCCTCGTGATTCTATCGAGAGGACAATGACGCGAGAAGCTCCTTGGCGTAGCGGCGGCCTGTCGACGAGATACAAGTGGGCGGAAAAATCGCGGGCCGCGGTCCCGGTGTGCCGGGGCCACGGCCCGTCCTTCCAAGGTAGGGGGGGTCACTTTATTCGTTACGGCGCTTTCGCGCCAAGGCCAGGCTGCCGAGAGCGAGCAGGGCGATGGTCGTCGGTTCGGGGACCGACATGGCCCCACTGAACCCGCCGCTGCCGCTGTAGCCGCCGTCGAGCATCTGGGCGAAGCTGTAGTAGCCCGGGCCGCTTCCACCTTGAAGAGAAAGCTCAAAATCGAGCGAGGGTAGTCTGAGGTTTTCGAGGAGGGCCAGTGCCGCCGATCCGAGCGCTGAGCCTTCGTGCGTGATGAACAGGTCGGTGATGTCCATCTGGAACTGCGTGAACCCGCCGGCCACCGTTCCGATGGTGGACAGATCGCCGCTGCCCAGCGCGCCGGTCAGATACGTAGCGCTATTGTCGGCGCTCTTGATGACGATCTGCGCGCTGCCCAACGGAGTCAGTACGTACGGAGCATCGGGAATGCCTGCGACCTGAAACGTCGGCAGATAGACGTGCGCGCCGACCAGGGCGTCATAGTTGCTGCCCAGGCCGGAACTGATGATGATGTCCTGATCGAAGCTCAGGACGCCTGCGCCGTTGTACGACCAGTCGCCGGCAGCGGCCGGCGCCGGGCTGAATTCCAGCACCTGTTGCGGCGGGACCGTCTCGGCAGATGCGCCGGCGGATACGACTGTCACGACTATCGCAATTGCTGTCAACGAGGCTTTCATCCGTTTTCCTTGAGTGTCGTCGCGCTCAGGCGCCGATGCACCGTTCGCTCCTGATATCGAAGCGTTGTCGCACCATCGCTCTTCGTCTGCGTCCAAGAAGACCGAGCGCCCCGCCCAGTCCGAGCAGCATCAGGGTCGCCGGCTCGGGGACCGCCACGAGGTAGTCCTGCATGCCGTTGTGCGAGATGACGAGCAGGTCCGCCTTGGCGCCGCCGCCGGTCAGCTCGTGCAGCCATTTGTTGGCGGTCTCGATATCGAGGTTGGTCGCGCGGAAGCCGCCGTAGCCGGGCGTCCCGTCGACGGTGACATCCCAGCCGGCCGGCGTTGCCGGGAGCTTCTCGTAGATGATTTCCCAGATCGCCGCCGCGAAAACCGTTGCCATGCTGTTCTGCTGGTCGGTATAGGAGCCGCCGCTGGCCCAGGCCGAGTCGTAATGCGTGGCCCACAGCTCGCGGAGGTAGTTGGCCTTCGTGGTGCCGAGCACCTCGCCCGTGTAGCTGTTGTAGACGTCGTCGGGCATTTGCACGTCGTATGTCACAGTGACGTCGGGCGCTGGTTCGTGCAGCTCGATGCAGAATCCGGGGACTAGGCCGTTCGACCACGTGTCGCCGATTCCAGTGCTGTTGGTCTTGTCGAGCATGTAGACGCCGGCCCCCACGATGTCTCCGGCGTATCCTGCGCTCCAGAAGGTGATGCTGTCGTAGGCCCCGAAGCCATCGTGCACAGCGTCCACGGTGTCGGCCTGAAGCGACGGCACGGCAGAGAGCAGCAGGGCGAATCCAAGGATCGCCCAAAGCTGTCGTGATGTGTTTGCCCGTATCATGTCACCACACTCCCAAGTGCCGGCACGGTCGGCGGCCTGCGATGGCCGTCACGAGTGGATCCCTTCCGTCCTTCCGGTCCTCTTGGTCCTAAGGGACCGAAAGGACTAAAACGACCGAAACGATGGATGCCTGGGCGCCACAGACGCCCCTTCGGTTGCGGTCTGAATAGACCCACAGCATCGACATTGCGTGTTGGACTTGCGTCTGTCGCATGAGTCCTGCAACCCCCCGGCCGCAGACAGCCTGTGGAATCACCGCAAGGATGAATCCAGGCCATCGAACGAAACTGCCAAACCTGCCTTACTGAGTGCCCATGAAGGTAAGCGATGAGCACCCCCCATTTCGAGTGGATCGCTCCGTGGAACGATCTACGAGGATCAGTCTACCCAATTTCCGACCCAATGTCAAGAGAATTAGGCCGAATCGGGCCGCCGGGGTCCACTTTGAGAACAGATGCCCGTGCGCAGCACGAATGGGCCGGCAGTTATCGGGCGACCGCCGGATTTTCCCAAGACCCCACACGCTGGTGGATTGGGGTTGCGGATTGCGGATCTGCGCGCCGAGGCCAATCCGAATCCGAGATCTGCAATCGTCAACCGGAAAGCTTGGAGACGGCCGATGGTCGTGTATGTCGCGGTCGCGTCCCTGGGTTGGCGCAATTGTGGATAACGTGTGGACAAGTTGGCGACGAGTAGGTCATAGCCTGTCTACATCCGGCGGAATGCTGCAACCGGCGTGCCCGCCTGGAAGGCATTTGAGGTCGCAGTGAAGAGGCTGGCGTTTTGATATCGCATAACGCTTGTGTTTTCAGTAGCTTATGAGTTGATGATTTCCCCCTCGCGAAGTCGGGGATACTTTCTCTTACCCAAAGCCCCAAGCTTGTTGGCTATTTCTCGGACCTGGAGAGTTTGTCCGACCGGCGCGCCTTAAGGTGGATAAACCGTAGAAAAGTCTCCCGAGAGCGGCTTTTCCAGTTCGAAAAAGGCCTCGGGCAGTGCACACCGGCACTTCGTGGCAAGGGTTCTCTGGCATCACGGCCGGACGCGCGTATAATGGTCCAGCGTCGATCCGGCGAAACCGTGATGTGGCAGAGAGAACCTATGGCGAAGACAGCAATGCGAGCCGTGGTCATTATGCTGCTTGGCAGTCTCCTGTCCGGGGGTTGCTCGCGAGAGGACAGGGTGCTTGCAGGGCGGACAGATGGTATCGTGCGGACGACGTCCGACTGGGGACCACAAGCCGAAGGGTTGCAGTGCCGATTGCGCCCGACGAAACGCCTCTGGCAGAGCGCCGAGACACCGACCTTCAGACTCGACCTCCGCAATCAGAGCCGGCGGTTGTTCGCCTTCGATGTCCATGAACCCATCTGTCCCGATCGCGTTTGGCTGGACGGGCGGTGGTACCAGCGGCGCCGGGACGAGGCGGCCCGGGCGAAGATGTATCCGCTGGCTCCCGGTGGGGAATTGGCCGACCTGATGTTGACTGTGCCCACGGAAATGGGGCTGCCGCTGGGACCCGGCCGGCATACGATCCAGGTGGCGTTCGATCTGGAGGATATCACCGTGGTGAGCAACCCCGTGGAGATCGAAGTGGCCGCAGCGCCCGCCGGTTCATCGGCTTCTTCCGGTCACTGCACACGGGGGCGGCCCTTGGGATAGGCCTCGGTGCTGCTGGGGGTCGCGCCGGTGATCGAATTGACGCTGATCTGGGCGGGACCCGAGATCGCATCGACCAGCGACCGGCCGTTCACAGTCACGGCTGCGTCGACCAGTTCCGGCACGCTGTAGAGACGATAGCAGGAATCATAGAAGGACGGCCGCCGTTGCGGCAGCACGAACGGCTTGTGCGTCCGGCCCTCGGCGTCCACGTAGCTGATGTACGGTCGGGTGTACAGGCCTCCCTGTCTCTTGCTGCTGAATATGATCCAACGGCTGTTGCTCGACCAACTGTGCCATGACTCGCTGTGTTCGCTGTTGATCGCGACCTCGCGGTACGCGCCGGTCGTCAGGTCCATCATGTACAGGTCGCTGGTCGGCTGGTAGACGGGGAAACACCCGTATCGGCTCATGCAGAACAGCAGGAAGCGGCCGTCGGGCGAGACGCGAGGCAACAAGATGCTGCGGCCGGTGTCCTTGGCGCTCAGCACCGTCTCCGCCGCGCCCCAGGCGTCCGTTGCGAGGTCGTAAGGGATTCGCATCAGATCGTACTGGACTTCGGCATATCGCCTGGGCGGCACCGTCTGCATGTCCGTCCACAGCAGCGGGGCGCTGCAAAAGTACAGGTACTTGCCGTCAGGCGTCCAGGCGGGATAGGTCTCCAGACGCGTCTTGTCGGACAGGGCCGGCGCCGTGCGGATCTCCTTTCTTTCGACGTCGTAGTAGACGATGATCGAATCGAGGTCGACCACGTCGTGGATTTCCTGCTGCGCCGTGTGGAAGAACTGCCGCACGTCGTTGATCGAATACGTCACGATCCTGCCGCTCGGATGCCACGAGGTGTATCCGAACTTGGCGCCGATCCTTTCGATGCGGCCTTCGCGAGCGTAGAGGGTCGCGCTGGGAAAGGACGTGCTGCGAATCCCCAGGAGCATCTTGTCGGGATTGGTGCCCACGAAGCTGTGACAGTTGGCGCAGCCGTTCCCGAAGTTACGGGTGTCGAGCAGGACCTCTTCGTCGAACGTCTCCAGATTCCGCTGACAGATTTGCATCGGCTTGGGGAAATATGACGAGGGCATCATGAAACGGTAGACCAGATGCGAGTCGATCGGCTCTGGTGCGATTCTGTTGCGGATGGGCTCGTACTGATTCCACCTGCCGTCCTCGGTCTGCACGTACACGTCGACGGCGATTTCCTTGCCGACATTCGCGCTGAGCAGGGCCATCCATTTTGCCTGCGGAAGGAGAATCTCGCCCGTTCGGCTGAGAATCTCGATCTCTTCTCCCGCGTCCGAATGGATCCTGGCGGCGTATCGGCGGCCCGGCTCGGCGATCCGGAAGTTCAACGGGGCGATGTTGGGCGGAAGGACGATCCCCGCATAATCCGGCGTGACCCGCGGCGTCTTGCCCACGACCGCGGGCGATTGCGGTCGCTCGTCTTCGCACGAGCCGACGAAGAAGACCGCTGCCATCGCGCACAAGACAAGAGGCGCCGCCGGGAGTCTGCGCGATCTCATCGCAGGGCCTCCCGGACCCGCCTGCGGATGGAATCCTCTGGTTCTGCACGTTCTTGCGTCATGCCAGCGGCGTGCCTGCCCGATCGGCGACATTGTTGTCGGGATGCTCAGATACACGTGCCCATCTTACTGCCGTCGCCACAGGAACCAACGTTTTTCTTGTCGGCTTCGGCCCCGATGCACTATAAGGGCGGAATGGACCGTAGAAGGCTGGAGCTCTGGTGGCAGGGAGGTCTGTTCCTGGGCCTGTTCGTATATGTGTGGAGGGGGGTTCAACCTCAACTGCTGTATCACGGCTTCGGCGTGTTTGCGGCTTATCCGGTCTTCTCCTGGGAAGCCCCGTTTCTGCGAACCGCGTTTGGCGCGCCCGGCGGTCCGCTCAACGCGCTGGCCGCACTGCTGGCGCAGACGTATCGTAGCCCCTGGTTGGGAGCCCTTGTCATCATCGCGGTGCTGGTCCTGCTGTTTGTCGGCGTGCAGCGCCTGCTGCGCGCGATGCGGGCGAGTTGGGCGAGGGACCTGGCCTGGGTCCCGGTGATCGTCGCTCTGATGATCTACAGCCGCTACGACGATCCACTCGCGGCGCTGCTTGCGATTCTGCTGTCGGTCTGGATGGCGGTCCTGTACGAGTCGATTCCGACGAAGACCCTGCCGGCGCGGGCGGGCGTGTTTGCGGTCCTGTTTGCGATGGCATATTACCTGGCCGGCGCATCGGCCTTCGTCTTTGCCGGCGTCATCTGCCTGATCGAGGCCCTGCTGCATCGGCGAATCGTCGTCGCAGTTGTTGCAGCTCTTCTGGCCGCCGGTGTCTCCTTCGTCCTGGGTCGATTCATCTTCGGCCTCGGACTCCGTGAGATCTTCACGATTGGCACACTCTGGGATTCCGGCCGCAGTCTTGAATTGGTCTTCCTCTCCCGTTCCCTGACGCTTGTTCTGTATGCCTTTGTCCCGGTTCTGATTCTGGTCACATCTTGTGGGCAAGGCCTTGTCGTGCGAGAACGCGTATCGCATCGCCCGTGGATCGTCGTGCGTATGCTCGCGGTGATTCTACTGGCGGCCCTGTGCCTGGCGCTTTCACGGAACCATCTCCGCGACGAGCGATCGCTGCACTCCTACGCACAGCAGAGACAGTGGGATCGCGTCATCGCTCTGGCGCATCGCATGCGCGGCAAACGTGCCTTCACGCGTTCCGGCGTCTTCGATGTCAACCGCGCTCTGGCGCACCTGGGCCGCTCGGGCGACGAGTTGTGCGCCTATCCCCAGGACGAGACCAAGACGCTGTTCCTGAGCTTTGACGACATGACCGGGCGTTTTCAGCACGCCAAGCTGCTCGAGCTGTACCTCGACCTGGGTTGCCCGAACGCCGCCGAGAAGAACGCCTACGAATTGTTGGATAACGAAGGCCCGTCACCGCACGTGCTGGAGGCGCTGGTCCGCATCCATCTGGCCAAGGTACAGCGCCAGTCCGCCCGGATCGTCTTCGCGGCGCTCAAGAAGTACGCCGGCGGTCGCGCGATGGCGCGCCGATGGGAAGATGCGATCGCCGATCCCGCCAGGGCCGACAGCGATCCGCTGATCGGCGCCTGGCGCCGGACGCAGGCGACGACGAACCATGCGGTCGGAGGGATTTCCTTCGAACCCCTGCTCAAGAGGCTGTTGCAGGACCACCCCGATCATCGCTTGGCGTTTGAATATCTCATGGCGCATTTTCTCCTGACGCATCAGCGGGCCGAGTTGGTGCGCTGTCTGCCTCTGCTGGGGCCGCTGGGCTACACGCGGCTTCCTCGCCACTGGGCCGAGGCGGTGCTGGTGCATGCGCTGGAGACTAAGACCACCCCGGATGCGCAAGGCTGGACCATCGAGCCCGACGTGTACAATCAGTTCCGCGAGATCACCACCGTCGTCAGGGGTGCGCAGGGCAACAACCAGGCCGTCTTCGACCGGCTCGCCCCGAAGTACGGCGACACCTACACCTTCTACAGCCTGTTCAACACCTGCGGCGCCAGATGACATTGCCCTCCGGCGTTCCCCCCGGACGACCTACTGGAACAACTGCGGCGCGAACTCGTTGAGGTAGTCGCGCCAGTTGATCCACGTGTGCGCGCCGTCGGTCTCCTTGTAGACGACGTCCAGTCCGTGCTTCTTGAGCATCTCGACGCTGGCCCGCGACGTCTGGACGAGGAAGTCGTCCTTGCCCGTGGCGAACCAGACGAGCTTGAGCCCGTCTTTCAGCGCAGTGCCGTCGAGTTTGTCCTTGTGCTGCTCTTCCCACGATGGTCCCTGGGGCGCGCCGCCGGGCCCGCCGCCGGCGATGCCGAAGATGCCCGAGCTGAACACGCCCACGTACGCGAACTTATCGGGGTAGGGGATCGCGAGATTGAGCGTCTGCGCGCCGCCCATCGACAGGCCCGCGATGGCGCGGTGGGCCTTGTCGGTGTAGACGCGATAGTTCTTCTCCACGTGCGGCATGATGTCGCCGATGAAGTCCTTCGTGAATTCGTCGACGCCGGACCGCCGGCCGAACGTGAAGGGTCCGGTATGTCCGGCGGGCATGACCACCACCATCGGCCTGGCCTTGCCGGCCGCGATCAGATTGTCGAGGATGAAGCCCGCCCGGCCCACCGATGTCCAAGAGTCGTCGCTGTCGGAGGCCCCATGCAGCAGGTAGAAGACCGGGTACTTGGCCTGGCCCGACTCATAACCCGGCGGGGTGTACACGTGCATACGACGAAACCGCCCGAGCGACGCCGACCAGTACGTGACCTCCGCGACGGCGCCGTGCGGCACCTGCCGGGTGTCCATGAACTCCGAGCCCGGAACGCACACGAGGCTCCACGTGTTCGCGTTGGATTCGCTGGTGGCCGGGTTGCGCGGGTCGATCACCGAGACGCCGTCCACGTTGAAGTTGTAGCGGTACGCGCCCGCGCCGATCGGGCCGAGCGTCACTTCCCAGATGCCGTTCGGGTCCTTCGTCATCTCCGCTCCCTGCCCGACGCCGGGGATGTCGCCGCCGGACAGCCGCACCGCCTCGGCCTTTGGCGCCAGGATGCGGAACGTCACGTGCCGGTCGGCGGCGACCTCGGGCGACGTCACGCGCGGACCGCGCTGTCCGCCCCGCCCGGGCTGCGCCTGGGCGGACGGCGTGAAGGTCAATACGCACACGGCCAATGTTACGGCGACGGTTGCGACGACGGTGGTTTTCAGTCGGTTCATCGTCTTTCTCCTTTCAGCACTTGTCTTGTCTCGGTGGTCGGCGTAGAGCCGTTTTCCTGGGACATAGCTTCGGAAATGCGCGCAAGAAAATCGATCAGAAGGTCGGCTTCCTCGGGAGTGAACAGGGCGAGCAGGCGCTGCCGCACCGGCGAAGCAGGCCAAATCCGAAATCCGTATCTCGAAATCCGAGACAAGCACGAAAGCCCAAAACCCGAAATTCGAAAGCGGCCTGCGGCCGGGAGTTTGGGACATTCGAACTTGCGTCATTCGAGTTTGTTTCGAAGTTCGTGTTTTGTGCTTCGAGTTTCACGTTTCGTGACCGGTCGCCATCGCGACCCCCGCAACTGGTACGTGTACGTAAGATATGACCGCACCGAACCTACTCCTTTCGGATGCCGAAGTCAACACCAAAACCCCGGTGGCAGCCTCCAGCTCGAAGAGCTTGGGGATGGTTCTGAGCATGGGCGTCCTTCTGCTGTCGCTTCCGCGGTCAAGTCCGCCATCCCCAAGCTGGCGCTTGAGGCTGCCACACGAAGTCTGAGGGAGCAGGAACGCTCGTCCTACGGTTTGGCGATCTCGACGCGGCGGACGGCCAGTTCCATGTTGCCGCCGGTAGCGACCAGGCGAAGGTCCACGCCATTGCAGCGGCCTGCGAACCGGCACTCGGGCAGCGCGAAGTGTGCCGTTTTCCATTGGCCGCTGCCCGCCACCGCGACGCTGCCGGCTGGCCGGAACGAGCCTTCCAGCGGACCCTCGCTGACCGTGCTGTCGTAGTCGACGCCGAACGAGGTGCAGCCTGCGTCGCGGTGCGTCACCGCAAGGGCCACGGACTTGCCGCGCACGCCGAACGCGAAGGCATCGTCGACGTCGAAGTACAGATAGCGAGTCGTTTGCGAATGAGGGTTGGGCAGCGTGACAACCGCCTCGCTCCCATCGTGCTCGATAATCTGCCAGTTGCCGTCGCCGCCGCTGGGGCGCAGCGTCAGGCCCTTGGGCGCTTCCGCTTCCCAGACGATCCGCTCGGCGTCTGTGTAGGGTGAGCCGAACCGAAGCTGCGTATCGGTGTGCCACATGTCGGCGAACAGCTTGGTCAGCACGATATAACCTCGCCCGTATTCGCGCGAGCGGGCGACGTCGGTCCCCTCGTGCCACTCGTTCCACGTCTCGACGTGCACCATCCAGGGCCTCTGCCCCGGCGGCAGTTGCAGCAGCTTCGTCCAGCGCTCGATGTAGGTCTGCCCATCGCAGCGTTCGACGATCAGCGGCTGGCGGCCGGGGACCGCGCTATGGTCGTAGCCCGGACCCAGTGCGGCCACGTCCTCGAAGAGGATCGGCCCATTGACCGCGCCGCCCCAGGAATAAACCGCGTCGGCTTGGCCCTGCCATCCGGCGGATTTTACGAGGAACGGCTCGACGCCGAAGTCGGCCGCGAAGCGTTCCTTGACGAACGCGAACTGCCGCTCGGGGTCCTGCTTCGCGGCGAACGCCGCTTCGTAGAAGAAGATGATCGGCTTGCCGTCGACGCGGGCCCACTTGGCCGGCGGGATCAGACTGAAGAAATCGCGAATGGCCGTGTAGAACCAGCGCTTGCCGAAATCCGTGGTCAGATCCACATGGTAGCTGCTGCCGTCGGCGTTGAAGCGGTTCCATTGGAGGATCGAGGTGTCGTAGAACAGGCCGATGGCCGGCGGGTTCAGGCCCGCCTTCTCCAGCTCGCTGTGCGCCTCGACCAGGGGAGGCAGTCCCGCGAAGCTCCAGCCGTCATAGTCGCCGGGCACGCCCCAGTAGACCGGCATGACGAAGTCGATCCCCGCGTCCATCACGTCGAGCAATTGGCTCTGGTGCCAGGAGGCCCGCTTGTAGCTCAGGTCGGTCATGTCGGCCGGATGCGTCGTCATCGCGTCGGAGCCGTCGCCGTCGAAGATGTGGGCGTTGCTGTCGATGTCGTACCAGTAAAAGTACGTCGTCCCGACCACCGGCCGGCCGCGCTGGAACGACCCCGCATCCCGATGGTCCCGCGCCCGCAGCGGAAAGAATGCTCCCGGCGCATCAGCCGGCAGTTCCCTCACTTGCCCGACTGCCCCCCAACACAACATCGATAGCAGCGCAACGGTCACGGTATGCATGCGGTCCTCCGAATCAGAACAGGTTCATGTTGAACGGCAGGGTCAAGTGCAATCGGATCGTCTTGTCGAGCGAGGCGGCAAGCCATCGCTTGGCCGGCGTGGGTGTGCCCAGAGATGCCAGGATATGAGGGTCGGTGTCCCTGCCCGCCGTCCGGCCCTTCCAGAAGTCGTTCAGCGCATTCGAGATCGTCGTCAGGCGGTCATAGAGAGGGCTCAGCCGGATGTTTCGGGCACAGCACGCCAGCGGCCTGACCGGGTGAAGGTCGCCGCCGATGGCTTTGAGAATGGTCACAAGACTCCCACCGAAGTCCCAAACACAAGGCATCAGCAGATCGATGGCATACGCCAGGCTGACCTTGGACGGCTTGCCATCGGCTGTATCGTGGATCATCGTCTCTCTCGTCCGGCGCAGGAGGGGCAGGTCGCCTCGGTAGTGCGCCTCCGCCGTACATTCGCCGGGCTCGCCATATTCTCCAACGCCCAGCACCAGATTCCGATAGGGGCGATCTGGTTCGAGAGCACTGCGGACCTTATCCACAATCCGCGCCACCTGCCACAGCTTCAGAGGATTCGGCTCTCCTAAGAAGCCGAGCAGCTCATTGGCCCGAACGCCGCCAATCTCCCGATCCGCGCTCTTGCCGCTCGGGTCCACGCACCACGCGGCCAGTATGTCTCGGGCGTTCTCCAGGTCCCGCCTGCGCTGCGCCGGCCGCTCGTTCGACCGCTGGGGGCAATGTCCTGCACAGATCGCACCGATGATAAACTGGGCTTCTTTGTCCGCCTCGTGATAGCACGCCTCGAAGCCCGTGATCACTTGTCTGATCCGAGTCGTTTGTTCGTCCAGCGGCGCGATCGCATCTTCCATGGCGTCGATGGCCAGAAGCTCACCATCAGAGAGGAAACTCCGATCCTCAGCCCCGTAGCAGTTCAGCCAGCAAGGTCTCAGCGCTCTGGTGGTCATCTGCATTGCCCCTGTCTCATCGCCTTTCAAATTGGGCGGCGTTCAGGCTGACGAATGAGTATACTGCATCCGCACGCGATCGACCACTGGTTGCTGCGTTCGAAGTGACGAGAAGGCTCGTTCATCCGCGCTCCCTGCAAATGCGGATCGCGCGAGGGTTGGCGGCAAATGCGGTTCAGTTGTAGTAGTAGACGAACTGGAGGTCTTGGGCGACTCGCAGAAACCAGCCCTCATCAGGATCGAGGTCGGTGACTTCGCCGCCGGGCGCCACCTGGAATCCCCAATGGCCAACCAGGGGCGAGCCCCACGTCAGCTCAACCAAGCCCCCGCGTGCGATGACGGAACCCGCCCCATAGTTCCAGTTGAGGAAGGGATACCGCGAGACCAGATCGTTCCATTGCTCGGTCTGCTCGCGGGATGCAGCCTTGAGCCTGTCGGGCCTGATCAGGATTCCGTTAAAGTCTACCAGAGGGTGGTTCTGAGATACCTCCTCGGCGAACTGTCGCATTCGGGTGTAGCCGACCTTGCTGACGAAACGGTCCCGGAGGCCATGGAGGTATCCGGGCAGATGTGGAGCAGCAAGCCGGAGGGCACCCGTCGCCACGACGAGGACGGCCAGGATGCCGATGGTCCAGCGTCTGTTTCTGCGCGCGATGAGCGACCGGACAACCGCCCCCAATAGGAAGACGCCTGCGACGAACCTGATCCCCAAGAGCGTAACATGGGGCGGCCAACCGGGTGGCACCCACAAGGGCGTGCACGCGCGACCGCCGGCATAGTCGATGGCGGGGTCTGCCAGAAGGCAGAGCACGTAAACCACGCCACACACGATGCTGGTTGCTCTCATTCTCCATACCTCCCGACGTTCCGTGACGCCGTCTACTTCCCCGGTCGGGCTGCCGCAACGACCGCTCTGCAATCAATTGGACGTGCAGGAGCGCATCCCGTTACGATGAAGGCCAGGTATTCTGCGCGATTTCGCGCCGTGAGCATTCCGCGTCCTGCGTCACGCCGGCGTCCATTTGCCAGGTGACACGCATAACATGTTACCGTGCATCTACTTGTGGCGGAAGGCGGGTGTCGAGCCGGCACGGGCGACATCGGTCGCGGTTCTTCCTATGGCTGCGGGTCTCGGAACGGTTCGAAAGGTCTTTCGCGGACCGGGGCCAGTTGGGCTTCGATCCGGTCCTTCTGGCCTGAAGCGAGGACGCGGAAAAGCTCCAGCTTGCCCGCGTCGTCGAGGCTGTCCACGTGGTCGTCGAACTGTTGTCGCAACAGGAGCAACGTACGGTTGGGCCGTCCGTGCGAGAAGGAACCGGCCTGACCGACAAGGTTCCTTCCGGTCCCCATGAAACTGACCCAGCGGTGCGTCAGATCCTGCGGGTGCTTCTCAAGCATGAATCGTTCCAGTTGACTGGCGCTGTACCATTGGCTGGTCCGCAGACCCATGAACCACTTTCGGTAGCCCTTGCGCGACGCGGTGTGCTCGCAAACGTAGCCCATATCCCGACATAGCGGAAAGGGCAAGGCCACGAGGAATACCAGCACGGCGAGAAATGCCACCGCCAGCACAACGGGCCATTTCTTCCTTCGTCTCGGCGATTTGGCGCTCTGTTGTGTCCCGCCCTTGTCGTCTTTCATCTTCGATCTCCGCTCCAGTGTCCGTCTCGTCTCATTCGCCCGGCGCCCGGATCGCTTCCGTCCCGACGTCTTTCAGGATCGAACGAGTGACCCGGCCGCACCCACCCGCTGTCACAACCGGCCAGATGCGCAGGGCGCTCATTCTGTTCCGTCAAGATTCGTGTGTTTCGACGCATTCTTGCGTTTCGGGAGCCCTCTGCCTTCCGCTGCTGGGACGACGTTCCGGCTATGGACCTATCCCGTGCGACTTGTCGAGCGAACCTGGAGCCGTCACGTGCCGCGACCCTTACGTGCGAATCGCAGGTGGACTGGTCGTGCGGGCGGTTCAGTCGAAGTAGTTGACGAACTGGAGGTCCTTGGCGACTCGCAGGAACCAGGCGCGTTCCGGATCGAGGTCGGTGACTTCGCCGCCGGGTGCTACCTGGAATCCCCAATGGCCCACCAGGGGCGAGCCCCACGTCAGCTCGACCAGGCCCCCGCGTGCGATGACATGCCCTGGTCCGTCGTTCCACGCGAGGAAGGGATACCGCGCGACCAGATCGTTCCATTGCTCGGTCTGCTCGGGGGACACGGCCTTGAGCCTGTCGGGCCGGATCAGGATTCCCTCGGTGTTCACCAGAGGGTGGTTCTGAGATATCTCCTCGGCGAAGTGTCTCATCCGGGCGTACCCGACCTTGCTGACGAAACGGTCCCGGAGGCCGTAAAGGAATACGGGCCAACGCGGAACGCTGAACCACAAAGCTCCTGTCGCTGCGACGACGGCCGCCAGTACGCCAAGGGTCCAGCGTCGGTCTCTGCGCGCGATGAGCGACCGGACAACCGCGACCCAGAGGAAGACCGCAGCCACTAACCCGATCACGTCAGGCACAACCTGGGCCGGCAAGAGAGGTGGCACCCACAAGGGCACACACGCGCGACCGCCGGCATATCGGATGACGGGGTCTGCCAGAAGGCAGAGCACGTAAACCACACCGCAGATGATACTCCTGTGTTTCATGTTTTGTCTCTCCCGATGTCCGGCAACAGCACCACCCTCGCAGAAGACGACGTCGCGACACCGCCAGACTCGCTTGGCCAGGTGTCCCGCTCGCCATGCGCAAAGACTACCCTGCCATCAATATCCGTATCAGGCCTTCTCGGCGAGCTTGTGGATGTTCTCGTGGATCTTGAACAGGACGATGAGCAGCTCGCACCCGATTCGGGCGGCGACGGCGCCGCCAACGATGATGAACAGGCCCATCAGGAACTTGCCGAAGGTCAGGCCGCCGAAGCCGGCGAACATGGAGGTCAGGGCGGAGACCACGATGCCGAGCAATGCCAGCCAGTACACGAAGGTGATGATCTTCGGGGTCAGCGTCGAGTCGAAGAAGAAGATCTGCCTTACGTTCATGATTTCTCCCTTGTGCAGTGAACACGTCCATCGCCGCACGGCCCGCCCGAGCGGAACACAAAGGCCTGCGGCCCACGTCGAGAAGGTACTGCGGCCGGAAGTCCCGGGTTCGGTCCTTCTAATAGGTCAGCGCGACCAGGGTGCGCGGGTCGATCGTGGTGAACACGATCTTGCCCGCGTCGCACGAGAAGTTCACGTCGGCGTCGACCGGCAGCACCACTGCGGCCTTGGCGTCGATGGGCTTATCGAATTGCAGCGTCGCGTCGATTGGCTGGTCGTTGAAGTTCTCGATCACGACGCAGCGGTCGCCGATCAAGTACAGAGCCACCTTGTTGGGCGCGTCGAACCTGATCCCGAACGGCGCCAGCATCTTGTCGCGGATCGGCGCCAGGTCCTCGCGCGACAGTTGCAGCAGGCTTTTGGGGTCACCGCCGACCTTGAGCGTGAGGAGATTGTCGTAGGACTGGCTCGTGGTGAATCGCTCGGCCAGGCCGTCGGTGACGAGCACGGGCGCGCCGGAATCGAGCATGCGGCGCAGCTTGGGCCAGAGCTGCGGGTCCTTCATCGCCTGGATGGGCAGGAAGGCGGCCTTCGCGTCGTCACGGATCGTCGCGGTGGGCACCAGGGGCAGGCCGAGCATGCCGACGAAGTCGTAGACGTAGGCTTCGCCTCGCGGCTTGCTGTTCGGCGGCTTGGGCGCCGCGATCCCTCGCAGGGGCTGGCCGCGCACGAGCGAGGCCAGCTCGAACAGGTGCGGGATTTCGGTGCGCAGCCGTGCGACGTTGGCCGGGCCGGTGCCGCCCAGCAGCGAGCCGTAGCAGAACAGCAGCATCTCCTTCGCGTCGGCCAGCACGGTCTGGCGGGCCTGCTCGACGTAGGTGTCCTCGTGCGTGCCGTAGGGGTCGAACCAGCCGCCGCCGCACTTGGCCCCGCCGATCTCGCCGAGCCACCGCATGATGAAGTACGCCTCGTATTGGACCTTGCCGCCCCACTGCGGGTCGTCGTAGTCCCGCGTCTCCGTCCCCACCCAGATCCGGTCGTAATCTGCCGTCTGCCGCACCACCTCATACCCCCGCTCATGGAGCGCGCTGTACCATTGTGGATATTTGAGGATGACTTTAACGTTGGGGTTGACGGCGCGGGCGGGGGCGAGGATGCGGTCGCGGCTGACGCGGACCATCAGGTCGCAGCGGTACTCGTCCCACGCCTGCGTGCCTCGCGCCTGCTGGCACTCTTCGCACTCGCAGTCGGTGAAGAGAAAGTCATCGATCATGATCTCATCGAAGATCGACGCGGCGTACTCGAAGATCTCGTGAATCCGCTGCTGCGTGTCCGCGTTCGTGTAGCACGAGACGACGCGCCAGCCCGTGGAGGTTTTGCCGAAGCCGGTGGGCGTGACGCAGCCGGAAACGTCGAACCCGCTCTCGACGAACCGGTCCCGCGCGTGTTCGAGGGCCTTGCGTTCGGCGGTGTAGCCGTCGCGGAACGACTCGATGAACGCGTGCGTCACGCCCGTCTTGCGGCACCAGTCCATCGCGCTGTCGAGCCCCTCGTCCGTCGCGAGCCGGTCGCGCACGTCCTGCGCGGTGAACAGCGTCGCGATCCGCAGCACGTCCTTGTTCCGGTTGGCCAGTTCCCAGAGGTCCTCGGCGCTTGCGACGACAGACCAGCCGCCGATCAGAAGAGCCGCCGCGATGAGACATCGGATGGATCTCGCTTCAATCATTTGCTCACCTCACCTTCGCTGTTGGAAATCACTCTGCCAGAGACTCAGCGATCTTGTCCTTGAGCCGGCGGCACGCATCGCCCGGGTTCGGCGCCTCGGTCACGTCGGCGCCGACGGCAACGCGCTGCGCCCCGGCTCGGAGCACCTGCTCGACGTTCTCGTGCGTGATCCCGCCGATCGCGACGTGGCTGACGCCCGTCTCGGCGAGCCGTTCCAGCCCGTGTTGGATGTAGTCCAGCCCCGCGATCTCGATCTTCGGTTTCGTCGTCGTCGGGAAGGCCGGACCCAGACTCACATAGCTGGGCAGCGAGTCGACTGCCCGTTCGAGCTCGTTCTGGTCGTGCGTGCTCTTGCCGATGATCAGCGGGCTCAGTTGCAGCCGCCGGGCCTGCTCCACCGGCAGATCGCCCTGGCCCAGGTGTACGCCGTCGGCGCCCGCGGCGCAGGCGATGTCGACGCGGTCGTTGATGATGCTCAACGCCCCGAAGTCCCGGCAGATGTCCACGAACTCGACCGCCACCGCGAACAGCCGCTCGTCGGGCATGTCCTTGGCCCGCAACTGGATGCAGTCGGCCCCGCCGGCGGCGCAGCGGCTGGCCAGCGAGAGGATCTTGGTCGGCAGGTCGCTCGTGACGATCACATACAGCCGCACCCGATTGAACTTCTCCACCGGCTGCGCGAACAGCACCACGTCCTTCTCCAGCGTGTACGCTTGGTAGCGAAGCCGCTCGATGGCCGCCGCGACCGGCTTGCTCTCGGCCTGCGCCATCTCGGCCAGCGCCCGCAGCGCCTCGGTCAGACGCCGGGCGCCCGCGGTGAACGCCTCGGCCGCCGTGGCGCGCTGGAGCTGGTTCTCCACCTGCTGTCCGACGCCGACGTCGCCCAGCGTGTCGCGTCCGGCCAGCAGCTTGCCCTGCTCCAGTTGTCCGATCGCCGCACAAAGCTCGTGCCGCAGTTGCTTGGCCCGGCCGCTCAGCGTGCCGTTGTTGACCGCGAACCGGCAGTATTCCTCCATCACCCGCAGCGCCTCGCGGGCCCGGTTGAAATTCGCATCGATAATCCGGTAAACCGCTCTGTCCATCATGGCCGCCATTCTAAGCCTCAAAGCCCGTTTTCGACAGCAAAAAGCCTGCTCGTCATGCGTCGTGCGTGTTGCGTCGTGCGCGAGGGCTCGTCGCTCGCCATCCCCAAGCCTTCGGCAAGCTCAGGAGGGGCGCTTCGCCTGAGGCTGCCACCCGCGCGTTCGTCGTGCGTCGTGCGTCGCGCGTATCACGTATTGCGTATTGCGGCAGGGCCTCGCAAGCTCTTCCTTCGTTGTCACCCTGTGCGGAGTGCATCGCCCCCCTTTTTTCACCCTGAGCGCTCCTTCCCTCTCTTGTCATGCTGAGCGAAGTCGAAGCATCTGGCCAGAGACGTT
>JAAYBV010000045.1 GCA_012744475.1 Phycisphaerae bacterium | reverse complement strand
CTCGGAATAGAACGGCGACGTCGCGTTGTCGTACGCCAGCGGCATCGACTGAGACCCGCCGTGGACGATGGTCTTCTCCGCGAACGGAGTCTCGATATAGCCGACCGACGAACCGGTGTCGTTGACCCAGCCGTCCAGCCAAGTGTAGAAGATCGCAGTCCCGGCCTCGATGTCGTCGTTGTAGGCCTCGAAACCGTCGATCGACGCGTAATCCTGTGTCGAGAAGCTCCACAGGTCGCCGGTCCATGCTGTCACGGCGTCGGCCTCATTAACCTCTACCACCTGCCAGTAGTAGATGCTGCCGAACTCCAGAGCCGGAGCGAAGGTAGCCGAGCTGACCGTGCCCGCCAGCGCCAGGGCGTCCGGGTCCGCGCCCAGATACACCTCGTGCGAGGCCGCCTCGCGACCGCTGCGCCAGGCCAGCGCCGTGCCGACTTCGACGTCGGCGGCGCCGTCGGCCGGCTGCGGCTCGCGGGCGTGCGCGGGAATGTACATGAACCGGACTTCGCTGAGGCCGAATTGGCCCATCATCCCGTAGCCGCTGTTGACGTTGATCCGGACGAACTTGACCGGCACGCCGTCGAACGCCACGGTCGTATTGGCCGCGTAGCTGGCCTTGGCCGTCGCCCGCGCGAATTCGAAGTCGCCCAGCGTCGTCCAATCCGCGCCGTTCTCGGAATACTCGACGGTCACGCCCTTGAGGCCGAAGCCCAGCAGCAGCTCAAACTGCACGTTGTAGTTCCACACGAGCATCTCGTGGAGTTTGTAGACGCGATCGAACTCATACTGAATGTACAGAGGCTCGGCGCCGGGCAGGGCCAGCCACATATCCGTGGCCTCGGTCGAGTGCTCGTCCGCCGCGTTCAGGCCGGAACCGTCGACCGTTCTCTCCGGCCCGGACCCTTCGTCCGACACGCCGTTGGTCGTTGCGATGATGTTCGCCACCGGATAGGCGAACGGCTCAGTCGTGAAGCTCCAGACCTTGCCTCGGAAGATCTGGGTGCTCGGTGCGGCATTGACCTCGTCGATCCGCCAGTAGTAGGTCGTGTCAAACTCGAGCAGACCCGCCGGATCATACGTGGCCGCCGCCTGCCCCTGGCTGACCAGCACGCCGAGCGGATTGGACCGACTGGCGGCGTTAACGTCGTCGAACGCCGTGCCGAAATACACGTCGTGCGTGGCCGCGTACTTGCCGGCCGTCCAGCTCATCACGACGTCGCGCGGGATGTCGATGGCGCCGTCTTCCGGCTTGGGACCCTTGGCCAACGTCGGCGTCGGCGGGATGTGCGTGATGTAGTCGGTCAGATACGTCGGGTTCGTGATGTCGCTGCTGAGCCCAGGACCCGTCCAGCCGATGTCCATGTTGTCGCCGCCCGCGTCGTCCTGGAAGAAGGCCATGACCGCCATGACCTGGCCCTTCTTCAGGGTCATCACCTCGGAGTGCTGCGTGGTCGGGTATTTGTTCCATTCGGCATCCGCACACCAGCCGTCCACGTAGGCCACTTCCACCGCGTTGGCCATCTCTTCGTCCTGGCTGACGTACAGCATGCCGTAGTCGTCGCAGGCGTAGTGGAACTGGTAGTTGCCGGTTTCCGGCACGGTCAGCCACCCATAGAATTTGGCGACGTAGTAGTCCCGGTGGTCGCCGTGGTAGAACGACTCGTCCATGATGACTTCCACATCAGGAACCGGAACCGGGTTGACCAGATCCACCAGGAAGTTGATGATCGCCGGGCGGCTGGCGTCTATGTCCTGGTGCCACTCCTGGCGCATGATCGTCGCCGAGGCGACGGGCGCCAAGGCCAGGCAGGCCAGCGCGATAAACAAAAGGCATCGTTTCATTGGTATTCCTCCACAAAGAACCCTGATTACTCCTTCGACGGTTCACCTTACGGCACACGAGCCGTTCTGTCCGACGGTCGCCTCCTTCGGTGTGTCTTTTCGGCCAAAGAGATTTCGCACTCCATCCGTGGACAGAATGCCCGCGTCTTTTTTGGACACTAAGAAACCCTGACCTCCCTTCGGCGGCGTCGGTGCAGGTAGATCGCACCGCCTGGGGGCCTCTTCAAATTCCGCCGCAAAGGCATGGGCACATACGTATAGTGCCCACGCCGTGGCAGCTTTGGAGAGCATACACGCTATGGCGCGCCAATGAGAATGTTCGCAGTCGACCGAAGTTATTTCTACCAGATTTGGCCGAGGTGAGCAAGAGAATCTGAGGCCGAGACGCTTAGGAAACACCTTATCAGACGTTCTTTGCCGTCCGCCGTGAGCTGGCTGACCGGGCGTGGGCGACAGACTGCGAAAAGGGTCCTGCCCCGAGGTCTGTCGAGGCAGGACCCATGTGATACCTGTTCGGATGCAGATATCCTACCGTCGGGTCGGCGTTACTCGGCCGCCGGTCGTCCGAATCCGATGTCGTCAACGTAGACGATGCCGGTTCCGCCGGCGGCGGGAGCGGTCTCGCTGCCGACGCCGATCACGAGCTTCTGAACCCGGCTCAGATTCACGCCGGCCAGATTGCTGTACGGAATCGCCCATTCCTGCCACGTCGCACGCTGCACGATCGACGCGTCGGCGCTGACGACCGTGGCGCTCTTGCCCGCCGCATCTTCGAGCCGCACGTACATCGGCTCGGCTGTGATGTTGCCCACGGGCTGGGCAACGCCGATCTCGGCCGTCTGCCAGGCGCCGGTCACGCTGCCGGTCGTCGACAGATTCGAGAACTCGGCCACCGTCGAAATCGCCGCGTCGTGACTGGTCACCGCCAGGCCGATGTAGACGGTGTCGGTCATCTGGACCGTCACCGCCGGACTGACGGCGATGTCGACCCAAGCGACGCCATCCGCCGACTGCTGCGCGGTGAAGGTGTTGTCCGCGCGGGTCAGCTTCACCCAGCGAGGAAGCGGGATATCGGCCACGTCCGTGTTGGCGCTGTCCCCGCCGGCCACCGGACGACGCTGGTATGAGACGCCGTGAGACACCGTGGGTGTCACAGCCACATACGCATGCTTCGAGCTGGCCTCCAGCGTCTCGCGGATCATCACGCCCGCCTTGGCCCACTCGTTGCTGAGGACCACACTGTCGACGCGGACCGTGATCGAGCCATCGCCGCTGAGGGTCTTGTACGCAAAGCGGAACTGGTCGGACGTGCTCCAAATGTCCGTGCCGATGCCGCTCATGATGATCTGCCCGTCGGCGGTCTCCGTGAAGTCGGGCGCGTTGCCACGCACGTGGAGCACGAGGGTGTCGGCACCGTTGCCGGTCCAGTTCTGCGCGCTGTCGAACTCGCGCCAGGCCTCGGAATAGAACGGCGAGGTCGAGTTGTCGTACGCCAACGGCATCGACTGCGTGCCGCTGCGGACAACGGTCTTCTCCGCGAACGGCGCCTGGAGGTAACCGACGGTCGAACCACTGTCGTTGACCCAGCCGTCGAGCCAGGTGTCGAAGATCGTCGTGCCGGCCTCGAGGTCGTCGTTGTACGTCTCGAACCCGTCGATCCAGGCGTACTGCTGTGTCGAGAAGGTCCACACATCGCCGCCCCAGACCGTGGTGGCGTCGGCCTCATTAACCTCTACCACCTGCCAGTAGTAGGTGCTGCCGAACTCCAGCGCCGGCGCAAAGGTGGCCGAGTCGACCGTGCCGGCCAGGGCCAGGGCGTTCGGGTCTGTGCCCAGATACACTTCATGCGAGGCGGCCTCGCGACCGCTGCGCCAGGCCAGCGCCGTGCCGACTTCCACATCAGCAGCGCCGTCGGCCGGCTGCGGCTCGCGGGCGTGCGCGGGAATGTACATGAACCGGACTTCGCTGAGCCCGAACTGGCCCATCATGCCCCATCCGCTGTTGACGTTGAAGCGGACGTACTTGGCGGGCACGCCGTCAAGCGGAACGCTCGTGTTGGCGGTGTAGGTCGACTTGGCCGTGGCCTGTGCGAACTCGAAATCGCCCAGCGCGGTCCAGTCGGCGCCGTTCTCGGAATACTCGACGGTCACGCCCTTGAGCCCGAAGCCCAGGAGCAGCTCGAACATCACGTTGTAGTTCCAGACCCGCATCTCATGGAGCTTGTAGACGCGATCGAACTCGTACTGGATGTAGAGCGGCTCGGCGCCGGGCGTGGCCAGCCACATATCGGTGCTGTCGGTCGAGGCCTGGTCGGCGGCGTCGATGCCGGAGCCGTCGACGCTCTTCTCCGGCCCGGTGTCGGCATCCGACGTTCCATTGCTGGTCGCAATGATGTTCTGCACCGGATACGCGAAGGGCTCGGCGGTGAAGCTCCAGACCTCGCCTTTGAAAATGGTGCTGTCCGGCGGCGCGTTGACTTCGTCGATGCGCCAGTAGTAGGTCACGTCGAAGTCGAGCAACCCGGGCGGGTCGAACGTCGTGGCGGTCTGGCCCTGGCTGAGCAGCACGCCCATCGGATTGGCCCGGCTGGCGTCGTTGACGTCGTCGAACGCCGTCCCGAAGTACACATCGTGCGCCGCGGCGAACTCGCCGGCCGTCCAACTCAGGACCACGTCACGCGGGATATCGGTCGCCTCTTCGGCCGGACTGGGGTTCTGCGCCAGCGCCTGGTCGGCCAAACCCTTCATGATGACGCCGATCTCCGCCTCGGACAAGGCACGGCTGTAGATCTGAATGTCATCGAGAATACCGTGCAGTAGCCGGCCCGTATTCTGTGAGTTGGTGCCAATCCAGAGCTCATAACTGCTGCTGCTGATTTGGCCCGTACCCGGACTGGTCACGTCGAGCACACCGTCAATGTAAATCCGTCCCTCTGCGCCGTCGTACGTGGAGGCATAGTGGTGCCATTCGCCGCCGGTGATGATCACGGTTCCATTGAAGTAACCGTTGCCCCCGCCGACCGAGGTCCCCGAAATGCCCATGTGGGTGGCATTGCCGGTGCCGTCACCCCGGCTGGCGCGATAGGAGTCGTCGCCCTTGGAGAAGAAGGCTTCCCACTCTGTCTGGAACGCCTCGACGTTGAACCAGAGAGCCATCGTAATGGCGTCCCGGATCTGGAGGGTCGGGCCGTTGCCACAGTTCAGATAGTCGTCGCCGTTGAATTCCAACGCGCTGCCCAGTACGCCGGGCACCCATTGCGGGTCGCCGTTGAACACGCCGTCATTGCCGTTGCCTGAGGCGTCATAGGCCACGTTGCCTTCGCCCTCGTCGAAGGGCCACCACGCCGCCAGGCTCGGGTCGAGGCCGGCGAAAGCCGACCAGGCGGGACCAAGAATGAGAATACAAAGAAGCACGAGAAATGATCGTTTCAACATGACAAATCCTCCTTCAGTCAGAACATACCCTGTGAATCGCTCCCGGCCACACACCAAGAACACTCTCTGGGCGACGTGCCAGGGAGTCCTCCTTCCCCACACGTCGGCGCCGGCGACGCCGGCTCACGCATCCTTCCTCGATGGGAAGACTGCGGGGGTATTTTCCTGGTCACCTCCTTCCTGAAAACCGCCTGTCAGAGCGCATGGTAACAGCGCGGGACGATCCATCATGCAATGAATACGCTTCGGCGTGCAGCACCGCTCCAGGCCATATCCGCTCCTCAGCAGACTGAAAACGTCGCGTTTCTAAGGTCAGATGTGAAGGCCAGACCACAAGACCTTCGCCTCCAGTTATACCAGATTCCGGGCCGCCAATTCAACGATAATCCGGCCCCGCCGGCGTCCGGTGTCTGTGCGAATTTCGCGGCAAGGCCCGTTTTCCACCACGGAGCGCCATGTGTGGCAGCGGCAAACGGAGCAAGGCGGAGTTTGCCGATGGCTTCGACGGCATGCGTACCACCATCGGCAAGCCTGCGCTTGCCGCTGCCACACGGCTGCCAGGATATTTTCACAGACCCGGCGTCCGTGGTGTGCCCGGCTCGTTTGTGGTGGGTAGGGGCGAGGCATGCCTCGCCCAAACGGGCCTGCCCCGCGGTTCGTCGGGGCAGGCCCTGTTTGATGCTGTTGAAACGGCAGGTGTCCGGCCGTTCTGTCCTATGGAGCGGCCGGGCGACCGAACCCGATGTCGTCGACGTAGACCGTGCCGGCGCCACCGGCCGTCGGGGCAGTCTCGCTGCCGACGCCAATAACCATCTTCTCGACCCGGCTGAGGTTCACGCCGGACAGATCAGCGTACGGGATCGACCATGCCTGCCACGTCGGACGCTGCGTGATGGCGCTGTCGCCGTTCACAACCGTGGCGCTCTTGCCGGCGCTGTCCTCAATCCGCACGTACATCGACTCCGCCGAATTGCCCTGAGGCTGGGCGACGCCGATCTCCGCCGTCTGCCAGGCGCCTGTCACGTTGCCGCTCATCGACAGATTCGAGAACTCGGCCGCCGTCACCATCGCCGCATCGTGGCTGCACACCGCCAGGCCGACGTAGACGTTGGAGGCCATCAAAATCTCCAGCGCCGGACTGACCACGATCTCGGTCCAGGTGGCGCCGTCCGCCGACTGCTGCGCGGTGAACGTGCTGCCCGTGCGGGTCAGCCTCACCCAGCAGGGAATCGCGACGTCAGCGACGTCGGTATTGGCGCTGGCCTGTCCGGCCGTGGGACGACGCTGGAAGGAAACTCCATGCGCCGGTTCCGGCGTCACCGCGACGAACGCGTGCTTGGCGCCGGCCTCCAGCGTTTCGCGGATCATCACGCCGGCCTTCGCCCATTCGTTGCTGCGGACCAGGCTGTCGACGCGGACCGTGACCGAGCCGTTGCCGCTGAGGCTCTTGTACACGAAGCGGAACTGGTCCGCCGTGTCCCAGATGTCCGTGCCGACGCCGCTCATGATGACGCCTCCGTCGGCGGTCTCGACGAAGTCCGGTGCATTGCCGCGCACATAAAGCACCAACCGGTCGGCGTCGTGGCCGCCCCAGTCCTGTGCGGTGTCGAACTGCCGCCAGGCCTCCGAGTAGAACGGCGAACCGCTGTTGTCGTATGCCAGAGGCAACGATTGCCGGCCGCCGTGGACGATGGTCTGCTCGGCGAACGGGGCATTGAGGTAGCCCACGGTCGAACCGGTATCGTTGACCCAGCCGTCGAGCCAGGTGTCGAAGATCGCGGTCCCGGCTTCGAGGTCGTCGTTGTAGGTCTCGAACCCGTCGATCCACGCATATTCCTGTGTGGAGAACGTCCACACGTCACCGCCCCAGACCGCATTGACCTCGGCCTCGTTGACCTCGTCCACCCGCCAGTAGTACGTGCTGCCGAATTCCAGCGCCGGCGCGAAGCTGGCCGACTCGACCGTGCCGGCCAGACTCAGGGCATTCGCGTCCGTGCTCAGATACACGTCATGCGAGACCGCCTCGCGGCCGCTGCGCCACGCCAGGAGCGTGCCGACTTCCACCTCGGTGGCGCCGCTGGACGGCTGCGGCTCACGAGCGTGGGCGGGGATGAACAGGAAGCGCACTTCACTGAGTCCGAACTGGCCCATCATGCCATAGCCGCTGTTGACATTCAGCCGGACGAACCGGGCCGGAACACCCGCGAAATCGATCGTCGTGTTCGCCGTGTACGTGGCCTTGGCCGTGGCCCGCGCGAACTCAAAATCGCCCAGGGCCGTCCAGTCCGCTCCATTCTCGGAGTACTCGATGGTCACGCTCTTGAGCCCGAAGCCGAGGACCAGCTCGAACATCGAGTTGTAGTTCCAGACGAGCATCTCGTGGAGCTTGTAGACGCGATCGAACTCGTATTGGATGTAGAGGGGTTCGGCGCCGGGCGCGGCCGCCCACATGTCTGCGTCCTGGGCCGAGTGCTGTCCGGCGGCGT
>JAAYBV010000044.1 GCA_012744475.1 Phycisphaerae bacterium | reverse complement strand
CGCTCGGCGACAACGTCACGTCGGCGGTCGTACCGACCAGGGCCAGCTCGTTCGGATCGCCGGCCAGGTAGACATCGTACGAGGCCGCGTCGCGACCGGCACGCCAGCTCAGCGCGGTGGTCACATCGACGCCCGTCGCCCCGTCGCCCGGCTCCGGCTCGCGGGCCTGCGCCGGGATGAACAGGAAGCGGACTTCGCTCAGGCCGTATTGGCCCATCGTGCCGTAAGCGCTGTTGACGTTGAGCCGGACGAATTTCGCCGGCAATCCGTCGAAGGGCACGATCGTGTTCGCCGCATACATTGCCTTCGCCGTCGCCCTCGCAAAGGTAAAGTCGCCCAGCGCGGTCCACTCTTCGCCGTCCACGGAATACTCGACGGTCACGTCCTTGAGCCCGAAGCCCAACAGCAGCTCGAACTGGACGTTGTAGTTCCAGACCAGCATCTCGTGCAGCTTGTAGACGCGGTCGAACTCAAACTGTATCCACAGCGGATCGGCCCCCGGCGTCGCCAGCCACATGTCGCCGCTTTCGGTCGAGTGCTGATCGGCGGCATCGAGCCCGGACCCATTGACCGTGTTCTCCGGTCCGGCGGCCGCCTCAGAACTGCCGTTGCTGGTGGCCACAACGCCGGCGATCGGATAGGCGAGCGGCTCAGCGGTGAAGCTCCAGACCACTCCTCTGTAGATCGTGTTGTCGGGAGCCCCGTTGACCTCGTCGACACGCCAATAGTAGGTCTGCCCGAAATCGAGGACGCCGGGCGGGTCGAACGTTGTGCCCGACTGGCCCTGGCTGAGCAGCACATCCAGCGGATTGCTCCGGCTGGCGGTGTTCACGTCGTCGAACGAGGCGCCGAAATACACGTCATGCGTCACGGCGTAGGTGCCGGGCATCCAGCTCAACACGACGTCGCGCGGGATGTCGATCGCCCCATCCTCCGGGACCGGATCGCCCGCCAGAGAGGGGTTGGCCAATCCGATCACACTGTTGACCCAGTTCAGGATAAACTCGGAACAGGTCACTCCTCGGTCGTCGAGCCAAGCCGTTGATTGGTTGATGAAGGCAACATAACCACCTGTCTCGGTGTTGTGAATGACGATGGGATCCGCGTAGGTGCCGGCCGCATTCTGCGCGAAAACCGCCGCCACTTCCCACGGCGCGACCGCCACACTGGGAGCGATGGGGCGGTAGCTTACGACCGTGTCACCGAGGCTGGGCAGATACTCGTGCCCTGCCGCCGTCACGGTCAGCGAGGTGTTGTCAGCAGACACGATGATCCCGGCGGCGAGATCGAGGATATTCGCCGCCCCCGTGGTGCCGTTCTCGGTTCCTCGGGCTCCACTCTCATAGGACACGTATCCGAACCAGTCGCCGACATTGATGATCATGTTGCCGCCGTCGAGGAAACTCTCGATGGCCGAGCCTTCCGGCTGCGTATTGCCAATTGCGTAGAGACTGCTCGGCACACACCTGTTCAGCCAGAGAATGTCAAACTCACCATCCTCCGCATTCGCAATCGCCCAGTCGGCCAGTTCGGCCAGTTGCGTGTCATCGAACTTCTGGACTTCTTTGAACAGATGTCCGGTTTGGGCAATGATCGTCTCCACGTTCGCGTTCATTTCGTCCGCCGTGTACCAGCCGTCGAAATTCGGCGTCCCGACGTAGAAGGCTATGTCGGAAGCCATGGCCGTCGCGGCAAACGTCGATACAATGGCGCATACCAGCATCAACTTCTTCATTCTTGTTCCTCCTAACACTCCCTGGCAACCCATAGGAAACCCCACTCCGGCCACACACCGAAGCCCCGTCTCTCTGCGGTTCAATCAGGCAAAGCCGTCAGGCCGCAGGACCCGTCCCCGGCACGGTCACCGAAACGCACCCTTGCCGGCGGACGAACCGTAGAATCTGCGCTGGCTCACCTCCTTTCAACCAAAAATGCTGAGAGGAGGTCGAGAGAGACTGTCGGTGAAGCGGGACCGATAGCGCCTTGATGGTCGTCGATCTTACGCCCGCACCACACTTTCATCGCGGCCTCCAAGTCCGATTCGTTGTGTGATTTCAGGCTTGGCTCGCCCCCCGTGGCGTCCCGTCTGAGCTGTCCAACAGGGCAGCCACCGGGCCAAGAAACACATGTCTCCGAATGTATTCATATATATCATCCGGACGTTCTGCTGGCAACCGAAATTCCGTGTCCCCCCTGCTCTGTATCGGCAGGCCTGGACCTCGCCTTTAGCCCGAGAAACCGCGGCCGGGAGGCCCATGGAAGCAGTCCATCCTGCACGTCACCGCCAGAACCTGTCCCACACGGCGAGGGGATCCCCAATTGGCTTCGGTTCCCAGACCCACCCGCGTTTTCAGCCCAAAAACGCGGAAATTGGGTTTGTTTCGCATCCTTCCCCTCCCGCGAACATGCGGGCAGCGTGGTGGCCGGCGTCGGTGGTGGTAATTGGCTTTGTTTCGCATTCTTGCCCTCCTGTGGCGTCCCGGACCAGCCGGCGGAATGATGCGGGCTCGAACCATGCCGAACCGGAGCATCGAAGCCCTCGACCTGACCGCCCACAATCCACCCTCCTCTGGATTCCTGGTTGACCGTCTGTCGCACGCCGTGAACAACCACGGCAATCATTCGATAGTTACTTTACTCACCAGCGCCGCCGGTGTCAACCAGATTTCCCGACATTGAGCGTAATCCGCATCAAGGTCCCACACGGTGGGACGTTCGCCCGGCGAACCACGGGTAAAGAGCGGGGATGACGAAGAGGGTCAGAAAGGTGGCGGAGGTCAGGCCGAAGACGACGACGGTCGCCAGCGGGCGCTGCACCTCCGAGCCGATGCCGTGCGCCAGCAGCAGCGGCAGCAGACCCAGGACGGTCGTGGTGGCCGTCATCAGGACCGGGCGGAGGCGTTGCAGGCTGCCGCCAACAATCGCCTCGTCGAGCGCCATGCCCTCGTCGCGCATCTGGTTGATCCGCGTGACGAGCACAACTCCGTTCTGCACAGCGATGCCGAACAGGGCGATGAACCCGACGGCGGCCGGAACGGACAGGTACTCGCCCGTCAGCAGCAATCCAAGAATCCCTCCGACGAGCGCCAGCGGAATGCCCAGCACGATGAGCATCGCATGACGGATCGAGCCGAACGCCAGAAAGAGCATCAGCAGAACCGCTGCGATGACGATTGGCACAATGATCGAAAGGCGCACCATGGCGCGCTGCTGGTTCTCGAATTGGCCGCCGTACTCGACGTAGTAGCCCGGCGGCAGCGCGACCTTCGCGGCGATCGCCTCTTTGATGTCCGCGATCACACCTCCCAGGTCACGGCCTCGCACGTTGCCCTGGACGACCCAACGCCGCTGGTTGTGTTCGCGGTTGATCTGGATGGGCCCGGTGACCTGCTCGATCCGCGCGATCTGCTTGAGAGGCACGAGCATCCCGCTCTGCGCGGGCGCCAGAAGGTCCTCGATCGCATCGGGATCGCCCCGGTACTTCTCCTGGTAGCGCAGATGGATGCCGAACCGGCGGCTCTGAAGGTAGATCGTGTCGATGACTTCGCCTCCGATGGCCAGCTCCACGAGTTCGAGGATGTCGCTGACGTCGATGCCGTAACGCGAGCAGGCTGCACGATCGGCGATCACCTGCACCTGGGGCTGGCCGAAGCTCTGTTCGGAGGCCAAATCGACCAGGCCGGGCACATCCGCGATGGCTTCGGCAATCTCGCCGGCCTTGGCCCGCAGCACATCGAGGTCCTCGCCGAACAGCTTGATCGCCACCTGCGCCTTGATGCCGGAGAGCAGCTCATCGAAGAGGTTTTGGATAGGTTGTGTGAAGTTCAACTGCACGCCGGGATACGCCGACAACGCTTCGTTTACAGCGGTGACGAGTTCCTTCTTGTTTGCGAATCGCGTCCATTGATTCCTCGGCTTCAACGAGACGTGCATTTCGGCATAGTTGACCGGGTGTGGATGGCTTCCGGTCTCGGGCCGGCCAATCCGCGAGACAACTTCTTCCACCTCCTCAAAGGCCACGACCTTGCGTTCGAGGGTCTGGACGGTCGCCACTGCCTCGTCCAGGGAGATCGACGGCGCCAGGGTGACATCGATCTGGATCGAACCTTCTTCCAGCGTGGGAACGAATTCGGTCCCAAGGTGCGGCACCGCCGCCACACTGACGACAAACGCCGCCAGCGCCGCGATCGCTACCACGGACTGATGACGCAGCGTCCAGCGCAGCGGCGGCTCATAGACCCGCATGAGCCTGGTGATCAGTTTGAACTGACGATACCGATGACTCTTCAGCAGATAAGTGCAGAGCGCCGGCGCGACGGTGATGGCAACGACCAGCGAACCGGCCAGTGCGAAACAAAGGGTCGCAGCCATGGGCGAGAACATCTTGCCCTCGACGTCCTGCAAGGCGAAGATCGGCAGGAAGACCGTCACGATGATCAGGATGGAAAAGACGATGGGCCGGCTGACTTCGCGGGCCGCTTCGAGAACAATCTGCACCTTCTCCCGAGCAGTATCTCTCGGATCGACGTTGAGGTGTCGAAAGATGTTCTCGACCATGACGATGGCACCGTCACCCAGCATGCCGATGCCGATGGCGATCCCGCCGAGGCTCATCAGGTTGGCCGAGATGCCGGCCAGACGCATGCAGATCACGCTGATCAGGGCGCACAACGGAAGCGACAGCGACACGATCAATGCGCTTCGGACGTTGCCCAGGAAGAGCAAGAGCGTCGCGACCACCAGCGCGGCCCCCAGCAGCAGCGCCGTCTTGACGGTTCCGGTCGCCTGACGGACGAGTTCGGCCTGCTCGTAGTACGGCACGATGCGCACACCCTCGGGCAGAGACGCCTGCACCTCGGGGATCTTCTCGTACAGTCGCCCGATGACCGCCGAGGTGTTTTCGCCGTAGAGCTGCAGGACGATGCCCGAGACCACCTCTTCGGTGCCGTTTCGCGAGACCACGCCCCGACGAATCTCGGGGCCGTAGCCGACCTCGGCGACATCCGAGACTCTCACCGGGATGCCGTTGCGAACGGCGATGTGGATGCCGCCGATGTCGCCGAGCGTACGCAGCAGCCCGATGCCGCGAACGAGGTGCTCTTCCTGGCCCAGGACCATGAACTGACCGCCCACGTTGGCGTTGTTGGATCGGACGGCTCGCACGACGTCGTCGAGCGCAACGCGGTATTGATTCAGCGCGTGGGGATTGACGCGAATCTGGTATTGCAGGACATGGCCGCCGATGGAAAGGATGTCCGTGACGCCGGGCACCGTCTGAAGCTGCCGCTTGATGATCCAGTCGTTGACCTCGCGCAGGTAGATGTCCGGGGCCTTGCCCTCGGTGCCGGCCCCTTCGTCGAGCGTCAGGTAGTAGATGAAGATCTGTCCGAGACCGGTCGAGATCGGGCCCAGCTTGGGCGGCTCGTGCATCTCGGGCAGCTCGGCCAGCGCCTGATCGAGACGCTCGGCGACGATCGTCCGCGCGAAGTAGATGTCCACGTCATCTTCGAAGTAGACGTAGATGACGGCCATGCCGAACGCGGAGGTGGACTTGATCTGCGTGACGTGGGGCAGGCCGTTCATGGCCGACTCGATGGGAAACGTGATCAGGCGTTCGACCTCTTCCGGGGCCATGCCGTGCGCCTCGGCAAAGACCGGGACCATCACCGGCGAGATATCCGGAAAGGCATCGACCGGCAACTGCGTGTAGGCGTACGAGCCGAAACCGACGATGCCGAGAATGGCCATGAGGACAAAGAACCGATAGCGTAAGGAAGCATCCACGATTCGCGCGAGCATGCGTCGGCTCCTTTCAATGACCGTGGCCGGCGTGGCTGCCGAGGCCGGCGGTGACAATCGCGGCTTTCAATTCGAAGACGCCCTGGCGGACGAAGGCTTCGCCGGCCGTCAGTCCTGACGTGATCTCGATGGCCCCCTGGCTCGACCGCCCGACCGATACGAACCGGGCCTCGAAGCCGTGCTCAGACGGAACGAAGACGCAAGGCTGCCCTTCGAGCGACTGCACGGCCTGCTGCGGAACGAGGACATCGACGGATGCGGTTTCGGCAAGGATCTCGGCAGTGACAAACAGGCCGGGCCGGTACTGGCCCTCGACGTTCGGCAGCACCACGCGGGCCGGGATCGTGCGCGTGTCGTCGGCGGCGATCGGGCCGATATAGCTGATCCGGCCCTTGGCCTCCGGCACGCCGGGACCGACGGTAATCACCGCCTCCTGGCCCTCTCTGACATAGGTCAGGTCCCGCTGGTGCATGTCGAGCTGGACCCAGACCGTGGACAGGTCGGCGATGACGAAAACCTCGGAGTCGTCCTTCAGGGCCTCGCCAATGGTGATGTGTCTGGCGATCACGGTTGCATCGAACGGCGCGACGATTTCGTAGCGAGTCAGAAGAACGTCCGGCAGGTCGGGCAGGGTGCGAACATACTCGTCGTCCAGTCCCAGCGCGTGGAGCTTCTGCTCAGCGGCGTGCAGCTCGATCCGCGTCTCGGCAACGGCCTGCCTGGCGTCGAGAAACTCCTGCTCGGAGCTGATTCGCTTGTCCCAGAGGCTCTGCTCGCGGGCGAACGTCGCCTGCGCCAGGTCGAGCCTCTGCCGCGCGGCCAAGTAGCCAGCCTTGGCATCGGCCAGCTCCCGGCTCTCCACGACCGCCATGATCTCCCCCTGCACGACTTTGTCGCCGAGCGTCTTTCGGACCTCGGTGGCCACGCCGGCAACTCGTGTCACGATATGGGCGAGCCGATCGGCGTTGACCGCGATCTGGCCCGGCAGGGACACGGTTCGCCGCAACGGCCCGGGGCTCGCCACGGCCACTTCAATGCCGAGTTCGGCGATCTGCTCGGCGCTCAACTCGACGACGTGCTCATCTTCGTGCTCGTGAGATTCCGATTCGGCGTGATCCGGCGTCTCGCCCCGGCGTACAAGATGAGAAAGCAGGTCGAACTTCCACTGCCCCACGGCCCCTGCGGCCAGACCGATGGCCAGAGTCGCGGGGAGTAACAGCCACAGGATGCGTTTCATCATTCTGCTCCTTTCAGCCGACGCTCGGGAGATCCGGATCGAGGGCCTGTCCCATCAACCGCTCGACGTCCGCACGCGACAGATGGCACGCCTCGACGGCATCGATGTACTGAACCTTGGTCTCGAAGAACGTCCGTTGCGTATCGAGTACGTAGAGGTAGTCGAACTTGCCCTCGCGATACCCTTGCTGCGCCGCCTCGAATGCCTGCTGCGCCTTGGGCAGCACATCCGCCTGGAGAATCCGGACCTCTTCGTACGCCGCCGCCAGTTCGTTGAGCGCCCGGCCAAGCAGGGTCGCGATTTCGATTTCCACGGCCTGGTGTCCCTTCCTGGCCCTGGCAAGGTTTGCGGCGGCCTCTTCGATCCCTCCCTGGTTGCGGTCGAACAACGGGATCGGCAAAGCCAGACTCACCAGAAAGGCTGAGTCGTCCGTCTCCTCGAATCGCTGCACTCCGGCCGCGACCGTGACATCCGATTTGGCCTGGGCCTTCTCCAGGTCGAGCGCGGCTCGGCGCTGTTTCTGCTCGGTCGCCCATCGCGCCAGGTCCGGATTGGCCGCGATCATCTCGTTCACATCCGCTGTCGCGGGAGGAGCCGGCACAACGTAGAAGTCCCCTGCCGCCATCTCGAAGGACGCCGCACGAGCCCCCCACGTCGCCGCCAGGTTCTGCCGGGCGGCAGCCAGGGCGCGTGTCGCTTTCTGAAGCTCGATCCGGCTATGGGACAAGGCCACATCCGCTCGCAAGGCATCGACCGCCGAGTCCTTGCCAGCTTCGACACGTTGGACCACAGCCGACTGCGCTTCACCCGACAGACCGTGCAGTTGCCCGGCAAGTGCCAAGCGCTCCTGTGCCGCCAACAACCCGACGAAAGCCTGCGTAACTTCATGGAGCGTGTCCAGACGCTGCGATTCGAGATCCCATTCCGCCAGTTCTACGTCGAGCGATGCAGCGCGTACTCGCTTGTCGCGTTTGCCGCCGCGTTCGATGAGCTGGCCCAGCGAGACAATGGTCTCGGCGCCGTCGAAACCGCTGCGCTGCCCACGGCCCGCCAACGACTCGATCTCCACAGCGAACTCCGGATTGGGTCGCACAGACGCCTGAAGCCGTCGCGCTTCGGCCGCACGGCGTTCCAGCGAGACAACCGCAAGTCGAGGGTTGTGCATCAGGGCCAATGCCGCGGCCTCGCGCAGCGTGACAGCGCCAGTCGGTTCAGGATTCATCGCGACGGTCGAGGTCTCCTGAACAGATGAAGCGGATTCGGAGACACCGCGCGACGGCAATGTCAGCGGATCTTCCATCGTCCGGCAACCGGCCACCAAGAGCAACAGTGCCGCGACGGACGGTTTGCAGATGCTGCGATACATGCGTGTGGACTCCCACCAAGAAGAGTTCGACATCCTGGGGCTTTCCGCGCAGAGATTCTGTTGTCGGGCGCAGCAAGCGAACCGGGCCGATTACCAGTGTGGTGGGAGACTACACCTGGATCACTATGCTGCGCAATGCGGTCTGATCGGGGGGGAGAAACAAGCCTTCCGATGCCGGGGCGGGCGTGCCGAGATTCCGGCTCGCAGTGGACGGCTCACCGATCACCGGCGAGGCCGCATCCGGCGGCAGGTCGGACAGGCTCCTCTTTTCGAGCGGTCCGAGCGTCAGCGGGATGTCCACGCACGGATGGCAGTCTTCCGATGCGGTGTAGCTGTGGTCATACTCGCGGGAGGACTGTGCATCGACGTCGTGCTCGTGATCGTGTATCGCGACATCGCAATGGCGGTGGCCAAGGGGCTCGATGGCGACGTGGCCCGCAGCGCCGACACAGAAGACCATCCCCTGCGACACATTGAGCGTCGCCAGGAAGCAGATCAGCAGAATCGGCGGAAGACGGCGTATCTGGTGTTGTCGGCCTTTTGGGTTCATGAATCGGTTTCCGTGCTCAGAACACAGGACCTATACGACCTATTGTTCTACGCGATGACCGGGCGTTCGTTCAGGCCTTCTCCGGACAATTGCCGGTGCGGCCTACGAGCCGGGCTCGTTGAGGACCTTGATCCGGGCATTGCGAATCTGCACGTGGCTGCCGCCGCGACTGAGTTCCTGGAAACCGATGTGGCCTTTGCGAGGCCGGTCTTTGACAGGCGGGGCCGACGAGTTGTCGTGCCGCTTGACCGCCTGCGTCTGCTCGTTCAGGTCCAGGTCGTGAATCAGCTCGCCGTTGAGCACCACGTGCAGGTGCGACCCGGCCAGAACGATCAGGTAGCTGTTCCATTCCGTGGGCTTGTAGACCTGCTTGCGCGGCGCGATCGCCCGGTAGATCCCCCCGGTCAACTCCGAGTCCTTGGCGCTGGTGTTGTAGCGGTAGTCAGCCATCTGGAGCTCCATGCCGTCGAAAGCCGGATCGCCAAACAACGGAGCCCGCAAGGCGCAGCCGCTGTTGCCAAGCTCGCCGAGCTTGAACTCGTACTTGAGGATGAAATCGCCGTACTGCCGCTCGCTGACCAGCCAAGTCCCCCGCATCTCGCTGCCGTGCAGAATCCCGTCCTTGACGAGCCACCTGACCTCCGGATCGACCGGCTTGCTCACGTCGTTCCAGGCGCGAACCAGCCAGTCTTTCGGTATGCCGTCCTCCGAAAAAAGCGGAACGAACCCATCTTCCTGAGGCTGGCCGCCGGCTGCCGCCACCACGCCCAGCAGCAGAGCCGTGAGTGTCAGGCACCGCACACCAATCCGTCCCACCATGATTCGACCTCCCACAGGCTGATTCTGGAATCCGTGCAAACGTCGCGACCATTCTACTGCCCGGCCGGCCCGCCCGCAACGGCCATAGACTTATACCGGCGGATGCTCGCTGCCAGCCGCCTCGACCAGGGAGGAACGAATGCCCTGTCCCATCTCGGGGTACTTCCGCATCGCCCACAGACCGATCAGCCCCGACAGGGCATACCCGAACGGGGTCAGTTTCAGGACCGCCCCGGTGCCGAAATGGTCGGCCAGTGCGCCGAGACCCATGAAGACGATGTAGGCGATGCCCCAGGTGCCGCCGACGATGGCCGCCATGCGTTGGCCGAGTTTGAGACCTTGGGCGTAACGCGCCAACGTGATCGTCAGGATGTAGGCGGACATGGAGAAGAAACCGGCCCCAAACAGCAATGCGACAGCGATCCGAGTCTCGATGAACAGCAGGTAGAAGAATGTGAAGGGCGCCGCCAGCAGGAACGCGAACGTCGAGCACGGCAGGTTGCCCCTACGGAGGGCCAGAGCAGCCCAGGCAAAAGGCCCAACCGCGCCGCCCCAGCCGAACATGGCCGTGGAGAACCCTCCAAACGTCAGTGCGAATCCCAATGTGTCCAGATGCGTCGGGATCAACTGGAGGATAGCCGTGGTCGACACGCCGGCAGGCACACCGATCGCCAGGATCAGCCAGAACGGCAGTCGGTGAGATACGGCAACGGGCGTGCCGTTGGAACCGCTCTCGGCCTCCACCGCCAAGGTCACCCGTGACGAGGCGACGGCAGCCATCCCCACCACCGGCAGCAGGACCAGCGGATACAGTCCCGCCAACCCGAACCGCGAAACCAGAGAGGCGGCGATCACTCCCCCGCTGGCAAAGCCGAGAAACCCCGACGTCATGAAGACCGCAGTGCTGGTCGCGGCGGGAATCTGCGACAGCGTGTGGACGGCACGCAACCCCTCAGGATGGGTCACCGCGATTCCACTGCCGCTGACGATGCCCAAGACCACGATCATCGCCACGCCGACGCCCGAGCGAGGCGCCACGGCGATGACACAGATGACACAGGCCAGAAGAAGCCCCAGGTGCAGAAAGAACGGCCTGTGCTCGTCCGCCCGCAGGTGCCCGGTCAGCATCTGGACGCCGTTGGCCGTCAGCGCCAACGAGGCGGGTATAAACGCTGCCACCGAGAGACTCAGCGAGAAGTTCTCGCGGACCACCGGGAGAATCGCCGGCAACATGTTCCCGAACATGTCCACGAGGAAGTGAACGCCCGACAGAACGATCAACCGACTCCACTCTGCTCTCAAAGAGCTTTCGCTCATACGGACTCCGCCAAGGATCAGGACACCACACGTGCCTGCTGAAAGCTCAGCAGCATAGCGAATCCGCCGCCGGACACAATAGCTTTGTCGAACGAAGGCAGAGTATTGAACTGTGGTGCCATCTGCGGTACTCTGGCCCGACAGAGACATCTGACTGGACGATGCCACCAAGACACAGATTCGGGAGGTGCACCATGCGGACGAAAGCAAGAACTGCCATGACGAGTTTGCTCTGCGTTTTGACGATGGCGATGTTTGGAGCTGCGAAGACCTCACTCGCGTCGGAACAAGCCGGTCGCCCGGCCGACGACGGCAAGCTGCGGATCATCGTCTTCGGGGCTCATCCGGACGACTGCGAGATCAAGGCCGGCGGCACCGCAGCCCTGTGGGCGGCGCAGGGCCACCACGTCAAGTTTGTCTCCACCACCAACGGAGACATCGGCCACGCGGCGATCGCCGGAGGACCGCTGGCCAAGCGGCGCACCGCCGAGGTCCACGAAGCGGGCAAGACGCTCGGCATCGAATGCGAGGTGCTCGACATCCACGACGGTGAACTGATGCCCACGCTGGAAAACCGCAAGACCTTCGTCCGACTGATTCGGGAATGGAAGGCCGACATCGTGATGGGACACCGGCCGAACGACTACCATCCGGACCACCGCTATACCGGCATCCTGATGCAGGACGCCGCCTACATGGTTACCGTCGCCTTCTTCTGTCCCGACGTCCCCCAGCTTGCGAAGAACCCGGTGTTCCTGTATCTGTCCGACAATTTCCAGAAGCCCAATCCGTTCGATCCGGCGATCGTCGTCGGGATCGATTCCGTCTACAAGAAGAAGATGGACGCGATCTGGAAGCTGGAATCCCAGATCGAATCCCTGTGGGCGACCGGAGATTTTGAGAAGGTGGTTCCTGTGCCGACCGATCCGGCCGCACGCGAGCAGCGACGCCGGCAGGTGGCCGAACGCTTTGCCGCCCGGGACCGACGCGTGGCTGACAAGTACCGGGGCCAGCTCACGGACGTTTATGGTCCGGAAAAAGGGGCCGCCGTCAAGTGCGCCGAGGCCTTTGAATTGTGCGAATACGGTCGCCAGCCGTCGCCTGAGGAGTTGAAGGCCCTCTTCCCGATTCAAGCCGGACAATAGCCGTCCGGATGCACCAGATTCGCCTCTCGGGACCGGCGTCAGGACCGGCGCTGGTCCTGGTTTCCCTGCCTTCTCTGCGGACAGCGTGAGGGTCCGTATAAGCAGATTCGCTGCCACCACCCCGTTCCGAGAAAAACAATCCTTGACCCGTCAACCGGCTTTTGGTACAATACGGATCGAATTGGGGGTACGATAAGACAACCTCTCTATCGGAGACGGGAATTCCCACGGATGGCTTGCGACGGCAGAGGTCTATCGGCGCAAGGGGGCGCTGGGAGAGAGAGGGTGCGTACGGGAGTGTGACGGTTCCTGGCGCGGTCGATGGAACCGCTTTTCGCGACCGGTATCGAGGATTTCTCGGCCGTGTCGGTTTCGGAGGTACACAGTATCTCGAGCCTCGGCGGGAATCGCCGGGCACCGAGATTCTGAATTCAGGGGGTGATGAAAGTGAAGAGCACAGATATGAGCAACCGGCTCGATTCCGGCAGCGGCCCCGGCGCGGTGTTTCGCAGAGTCTCCGGCATCGCTTGGGGAGCTGTTCCGGTCCCGTCCATTGCGGTCGGACTGGTCTGTCTGGTTCTCTGGGTCGGCACAGCCTCCGTATGTGTGGCCAAGGAGAGCGACAAGAAGAAGACCGCATCCGACCCGGAGATGGGCAGACTTTCCCAGAAGATCGACGATCCGGAAGCCTACATGCGAGAGCTTTCGGGCCGGCTGAATTCCGCCGGAGGCCAGAAGGTGCTGACGAGAGGACTGCCGGCTCAGGGATGGCGTCCTTCGACTCCTCGCACCACCGCCACTGACTCAGCGGCGGCGCCTGCGCCCGCGACGGGCGTTCCGCCCCAGACACCATCCAACGGCGCCTCAGGATTGAGTCCTGCGCCAACGCAGACGCGATTTGGATGGACCTCGGGCGACAACGATTCGGCGTCAGGCCCGTCAAGGTTTGGCTGGAGTCCGGGGACCAACGGTCCGACCGGATCGATCGCCGGGTACGGCACCGGAGCAACCAGCCCGGTGTGGATGAGTCCGAGCGATCGCGCCAGGCAGGTCGATCCGCTATCTGCGGCCAGGCAGATGCAGGATTTTGAGACAGCCCAGCCGGCGCCGACCCAGGCCACCACGGCTCCCCAGGATCGGATAGCGCCCGCCACCGACCAGACAACATCGTCGGCTCTCGATGGAACGAGAATGCTTGGACAAGAGCCCGAGCCGTCGGTCGACACCCGCACGTGGATGGCGCCGGAGGCGCGCACGTCGGCGTCGAGCCTGGACAATGCGCGACTGCTGGGAACCAGTCCACAGAGCAGGCGGAGAAGAGAGCCTTGGGAGTATGCCATACCACCGGCACAGCAGGCGCCACAGAATCAGGCCCTGTCTGCCTCCCCTGGCGGAACGACTGCGCCTGCGCAGGGTCCTTACGCGGCGCCGCCGGCGCCACAGCAGTACGCTGCGCCGACGAGTCAGCCGTGGCAGGCGCCCCAGAGCCAGATGATGCAGTCGGCCCCGAACGGGACCGCCATGCCTACGCAGAATCCATACGCGGCCCAGACAGCGCCGCCGTGGTCCGCTCCAGCAGATCAGGCATGGCAGGCACCCCAGAGCCAGATGACGCAGACGGCCCCGAACGGGACCGCCATGCCTGCGCAGAATCCATACGCAGCCCAGACAGCGCCGCCGTGGCCGGCGTCGACGGAGCAACCATGGCAGCCCCAGCAGAGCCAAGTGACGCAGGCGGCTCCGAACGGGACCGCTATGCCTACGCAAAATCCATACGCGGCCCAGGCAGCGCCGCCGTGGCCGGCGTCGACGCCGCCGACGGTCACCTCACCCAACAGCCAGGTGGCCCAGGGCGAATTGGAGACGGTCTATCCTGCCGGGCAGTCACCGTGGCCGGCAGCGCCGCAGACTACTCCGGCGACGCCGCCAAGCGCACCTTCGGACAGTCAGACCGGACAGGCCGTCGCGCAGGATCCGCGTGCAAATACACTGTACGGCCAGGCGGAAAGCGTGCCAACCCAACCTCAGGGCGATCTGACGCAGATCTGGTTGTCGTCCAAGAATCGGGCGGCGCAGACCGCGTTGAACGAGATTGCCGGAGTCAGCGCGCCGCAAGGCGCTCAGGTGACGCCGGCGACGCCAGGTATGCCGGCCACGGCCGCCGCGGCGCCCCCGATGGGACCTGCTCCGGGCAGTCAGGCGGCACGCACCGTCGTGAACGGGTCGCAGGCCCGGCACTTCTACGAGGAGAAAGAACCGGCCTGGTCGCTTGGCGCCGATCTGGACAAGTATCGGGCCCACGCGGTCAAAGAAGGCTCTCGCGATTCCGGCGAGAGTCTCAAGAAGGCCCTCGGCGGCATCGGCCTGGCGATCGAGGACACCACCAATATCATCACGCTGGGCTATGCCTCGGATCGCGCCAAGCCGTTCCGATCGAACGACGGACAGGGATTCCTCGACGATCCTGGTCGCGTGCCGCAGCAGGCGGGCGCAACGATCGGCAGCTTCGCCGATGGTCTGTATTCCATCGCGGACCTTGTCACGTTCAATGCCCTGCCCGACGCCCAGAAGGACGTGTACCTGGACAACAACCCGATCGTCCGGCCTCTGGTCTTCACGGGACGGACCATCGGCGGCGCCTGGAAGACCACCGAGGAGATCGGCAACGCTCTGACGTGGGGCTACTTCGACAACGTGACCGGCTCGATCGGAATGTGCATCGAGAGCCTCATCGAGGCGCTCAAGCACACCGGCCAGGCCGTGACGAACATCGCCCGCATCCCGGTGCGTCTGCTCACGGGCAACAACGAGGGGGCCGACAAGGCTTTGGACTGGGTCCTGCTCGTGCCGCTGGAGATGGCCAGCAATGTCGTGCAGATGAAGGGCATCTCCAACATGGACGACTACAAGACCGCCTTTGCAGACAAGGGCGTCATTGGCTCGATCCTCGAATTCGGCGGTTCGACCTTCATCGTGTACCGGGCCGTGGATGAAATGCTCGACGAGCTCGAGAGCGACGACAACCACAGCAGTAGCAGCAGCGGCTCCTCGGGTTCGGGCGGATCCGGGGGTTCGAGCGGCGGCGGCTCCTCCGGCGGCGGCTCTTCCGGCGGAACCAGCATCATCTGGTGGTTCGAAGAGGGTTGGCCGACGGAGTAACACCAATATCGCAGCACACCCGACCTGGGTATTGTGATAGCGGCGGCCATGCAAGAGGCATGGCCGCCGCGCCCTTTTCTGCCCGCCTTGACATGCCTCGCTGAAACGTGCATCCGCAAATTTCCTGGCTCGGATACCCCCGGGTGTGTACTATGGGCCCGGAGGTAACCAAACCATGAAGAAGATGTCACGACGCAATGTGTTGCAGCGCGGGGCCGCGGCTGCCGCCGCAACGATCGGGCTGCCTTGCATCACAACCTGCCTTCGAACAGCGCCAGCGGGCAGCGTCCCCAGCCGGCAGCTCACCATGGGCGCGATCGGCCTGGGCAACCAGGGTCTGCACAACCTCAGGAGCTTCCTGACCTGCGAAGACCTGCGTGTCCTGGCGGTCTGCGACGTGGATGCCGGTCACCTGCTCCGTGCTAAACAGACCGTCGACGCCGCCTATGGCAACCAGGACTGTCGCAGCTACCGCGACTTCTACGAGATCCTCGCGCGTGATGACATCGACACCGTGCTGATCGCAACGCCGGACCACTGGCACGCCCTGCTGGCCATCGAAGCGGCCAAGGCCGGCAAGGACATCTACTGCGAGAAACCGATCTCGCTGACCATCGCCGAGGGCCGGGCGGTCGCGGACACGATGCAGCGATACGGGACCGTCTATCAGAGCGGAACCCAGAGACGCAGCAACGCCTGTTTCCGTTTCGGAGTAGACATCGCCCAGAGCGGCATGCTCGGCCGGCTCCAGGAGTTGCACTGCTACTACCACAACGGCCCGACGTGCCCTCCCCAGAAGCCCGAGCCTGTCCCGGACGGGTTCGACTACGATCGATGGCTCGGCCCGGCGCCGTACGAGCCGTACACCCCGAGGCGATGTCACAGCACGTTCCGCTGGCTGTACGACTACTCGGGCGGACAGCTCACCGACCTCGGCGCGCACTTCAACGACCTGGCCCAGTGGGCCAACGGAACCCAGTACTCCGGGCCGACCGAATATGAAGGCTGGGCGGAATTCCCCAGAGAGGGCCTGTACAACACGCCGGTGCGATTCGGCGTCGTCGCGACCTATCCCGACGGCGTCAAGATGATCATCCACGACGAGACCGAGCCCGGTCGCGGTCCGCGCGGCAACAAGTTCGTCGGAACCGAGGGCTGGGTCAGCACCGACGACACGGGAAAGGTCACCGCTTCGAGCGAGGAGATCCTGCGGAAGCTCAGCAGCACCCAGAGGGACTACGAGTACATGATGGGCCACCACCGCAACTTCCTCGACTGCGTCAAGACGCGGGCGAAAACCATCGCGCCGGCCGAGGTGGCTCACCGGTCCACGACCACCTGCCACATCGCGAACCTCTGCCTGCGGCTGGGCCGCAAGCTCACCTGGGACGTCGAAGCGGAGCGATTCGTCAACGACCCGCAGGCCAACCGCATGATGGCTCGCGCGATGCGCAGTCCCTGGCGACTTTGACCGCGCTGCGGCGTGGTCAGCGCGCGTCGCCGGCTTTGCGGTCCGCCGTCCGGTTGAGCCACAGCTCGATGGGCTGGTAGTCGCCGCTCCAGTTGGCGCCCATTATGTCGAGATCGCCGTCGGAGCCGACGTCGGCAACCTGGATGTAATGCGACCCTTTGGTGGAGATCACTTGGCGAGGCCACGAGGCACCGTTCTGCCGGTTGATGTAGACGACCACTTCGTCGGGATCGGCGCCCTGGTGCATCTCCGATGAGACGACGTCCAACAGGCCGTCGCCATCGATGTCCGCCATGACAAGCCCATGAATCACACACTCGACGCGATCGGCGATCACATGCTCGATCCAGTCCGGCATCTGGGGGTCCGGCGGCGCTTCAAACCACGACAGCCTATGGAAGCTGCCCTTCAATTCCGAAGGAGACAGAACCACGTCGGGCCGGCCATCCTTGTTGATGTCACCGACCTGCACCGTCGCGTTGGAGTGCCACTGACCGAACGGATGAGCCGGCCAGGACATCTCGGGGCGGTTTTCGAACCAGATTCCGCCGATCACGATGTCAAGGTCGCCATCCAGGTCGAGATCGTACGTTTCGATGCCTTCGCCATGGGGACACTCGAGCACCTTTTGCAACCACGGCGCGTTCGGCCTCTGATACCATGCATAGACCTTGTTCCCGGCCTTCGCGCCGAACTCGGACTGGTTCCTCGTGACGATATCGAGGCGGCCGTCGCCATTGAGATCGCCCAGCTCGATGTCGTGGGTCGGATGCTTTGCGATCTCGTGACTCCGCCAAGCTCCGGCCGAGCCGGCCTGGGCTCGCGGATTCTCATACCAGAAGAGACCTCCCATGACGATATCCAGGTCGCCATCGCCATCGATGTCCCCCGCTTCGCCGTCGACCGTGCCGTAGCCTCCCTGACAAATCTCCGTTCGGCGCCAGTCGGGATATGCATACCACACCAGCGGTCCGGCGCGCCCGCCGATCACGATGTCCACAAATCCATCGCCGTCGATGTCGGCCAGGATCTTGGCCCAGGGGTCCTTCGGGCCATGCGCGTCGATTACGACGCGATCGAAGGGAACCTCGGCCCTGCACGGAATGCCCATCGCGACGGCCAGCAACAGAACAGACGCCACATGGAATGCTCTTGTGCCCTTCGGCTTCATCTCGAATCCCCTCGATGGGTGACTGTGTGGCAGCGGCAAGCGCAGCTGGCCGATGGAGCTATTGCTTGAACTCCGACACCAGCGCCGCGACCGACGCCTTGGCGTCACCGAACAGCATACGGGTATTCGGCTTGAAGAACAAGGGGTTGTCCACGCCTGCGAAGCCGGGGTTCAGCGACCGCTTCAGGACGATACAGGTTCGGGCGCGATCCACCTCGATGATCGGCATGCCCCAGAGCGGACTGGCCTGGTCCTCTTTGGCGGCGGGGTTGACCACGTCGTTGGCGCCAATGACGATCGCGACATCCACCATTTCCATGGTCGGATTGATGTCCTGCGGCTCGACCAGCATCTCGTAGGGGACGTTCGCCTCAGCCAGCAGAACGTTCATATGTCCCGGCATTCGTCCGGCCACCGGGTGAATGCAGTACCGTACCTCGGCGCCGTTGCTGCGCAGCAGTTCCCCGAGCTCGCGGACGGCGTGCTGGGCTTGAGCGGCGGCCATGCCGTAGCCGGGAACGAAGACCACGTTGCGCGCCGCCTCCAGAATGAGATAGGCGTCGGAAGCCGCGATGGGATTGGCCTGTCCCTGGTAGCCGCCTGCCTTGGCCGACGTGGCCGAGCCGAAGCCGCTGAACAGGACGTTGGCCAGCGAGCGGTTCATGGCCTTGCACATGATTCGCGTGAGAATGATGCCGGAGGCGCCGACCAGCGAGCCCGAGACAATCAGGACGTTGTTGCCGATGACGAAGCCGGCGGCGCAGGCCGCCAGGCCGGAATAGCTGTTCAGCAGGCAGATGACCACGGGCATATCCGCGCCGCCGATCGGGATCGTCGAGAGCACGCCCAGAATCAGAGCCAGGACAATGATCGCAATCAGCTCGACATAGACGAGGGCGTGGCCCGCGCTGCTGAGCTGATCGAGCTTCTGGACGCAGAACAGAACGCCCAGCCCCGCCAGGGCGCCCAGAACGAAGGCGTTGACGAGGTTCTGCCTCTTGTACAGCACAGGCCGACCGGTGATCAGGGTCGAGAGCTTTCCGTAAGCCACCATGCTGCCGGAGAACGTGACGGCTCCGATCAGGACCGTCAGGAAGATCGCGATCGTGGTGAACAGGCTGAGCGTCCCCGAGGCCGCCCACTTGCCGTGATACTCCGACCAGCCGACCAGCAGGCTCGCCAGACCCCCGAACCCGTTGAACAGCCCGACCATCTCGGGCATCGCGGTCATCTTCACCAGCCGCGCCGCCAGCACGCCTACGACGCAGCCCAGACCCACCCCGAACACCACCCAGAACCACCGGATGTCTTCCATCGCGGTGACGGTCGTGACCACGGCGATCAGCATCCCCACCGCAGAAACAAGGTTGCCTCGACGGGCCGTGGCCTGCGAGCTGAGCATCTTCAGGCCGAAGATGAAGAAGATCGAGGCGACAATGTACAACAGGCCTCTGATTAGCTCCGGATTCATCGCTTTCCCCCGTCCTTGGCCTTGCTTTTGAACATCTCCAGCATGCGATCCGTCACGAGGTAGCCTCCGACGACGTTGATCGTTGCGAACACCACCGCCACGATCGCCAGCAGCGTCGCCACCGCCGTGCCGCCATCATGGCCCGACGCCACCAGAGCCCCGACGATGGTGATTCCCGAAATCGCGTTCGATCCCGACATCAGCGGCGTGTGCAACTGCGAGGGAACCTTCTTGATCAGCTCGACGCCGAGGAACATCGCCAGCACAAAGACGAAGAACAACAGAGGAACGGTCGTCGCATTGAGCTCCACGGCGGACTCCTTCTACGCAATGGCCTCTTGGATGGCCGGGTGGACGATTTCGCCTGCGTGCGTGATCAGGCAGCCCTGAATAATCGCATCCTCGCGATCCAGGAGGAAGCGTTTGGTGTCCTTGTGCCAGAAATGCTCGATAAAGCTGTACAGGTTGCTGGAGAACATCTGGCTGGCCGCCACGGGAACGCGACGAGGCAATTCCACTCGCCCGATGATCGTGACCCCGTGATGTTGAACTTCCTTGTCGGGCTTGGAGCCCTCGACGTTGCCGCCGGTCTCGACCGCCATATCGACGATCACGCTGCCGGGCTTCATCGCTTCGATCATCTCGGTGGTGACGATCACCGGGGCCTTCTTGCCGAACACCTTGGCGGTGGTGATCACGATGTCCGATTGGACGCATTGTCTGGCCATCGCCTCCCGCTGTTTGGCCAACTGCTCATCGGTGAGTGTCTTGGCGTAGCCATCCTTGGTCTGCCCGGTCTGGCCCAGGTCGATCTTCACCGGCTTGGCGCCCAGCGAGAGGATCTGCTCCTGGGCCTCGGGACGCACGTCGAAGGCATCGACGCGAGCGCCGAGGCGCTTGGCGGTGGCAATGGCCTGCAAGCCGGCGACACCAGCGCCGATGACGAAGACGCGAGCCGGAGCAATCGTCCCGGCGGGTGTCATCATCATGGGCAGGATCTTGTTCTGACGCGACGCCGCCAGGATGACCGCCACGTAACCCGCCAGGTTGGCCTGCGAGCTGAGCACGTCCATCTTCTGGGCGATGGTCGTGCGCGGAATCATCTCCAGGCTGATGGCGCTGACCTTCTGTGCGGCGAGCGCTTGGATCACCTCGGCGTTGCTGAACGGGTCGAGCATGCTGACGTGGATGGCTCCCTCGCCCAGGTGCGGAATCTCGTCAGGGTCAGGCACGCCCATCCGAAGGACCATATCCGCGCCCAACGATGCCTTATGGTCCGTCGAGACCCGCGCGCCGGCCTTCTCGTATTCCTGGTCCGAGACGTTGATCGCTCGGCCGATTCCCGTGGCGACCTCGACCTCCGCTCCAAGCTGAGCCAATTTGCCGGCGTCAACCGGCAACAAAGCCGCCCGCGTCTCTTGACGGCCGGGCTCCTTGGCGACATATAGCTTCATAGGGACTCCTGACCTTCCGTGACCAGCGCGATCCCTTGTCCTACGCACCGCCGTCCCCGCAGGTTCGCCAAAACGAACGTTGCGACCGGACCCGGGCAAGGGCGAGTCGTGCCTCGCTCCTACTTGACCGGATACTGCGGCAGCGGCGGAATCTCCTTTTCCTGGGTCTTCAGCTCTTCGAGGATCACCTCGATAGCCTTGTCGAGTTGCTGGTCGATGCCCGCGTATTCCTTGGCGGGATCGTTGTCCACCACGATGTCCGGCTCGACGCCATAGCCCTCGATGATCCACTGCTGCCCTTCCACGTCGTACCGCGAGAACTCCGGCTTGTTGAGATAGCCACCGTCCAGCAGAGGCAGCGAGCCGCGAATGCCGACGACGCCGCCCCACGTGCGTTTGCCGATCAGCTTGCCCAGAGCGTACTTCTTGAACTGGTACGAGAACAGATCGCCGTCCGAGGCGGAGAACTCATCGCACAGGCATACCATCGGCCCATAGATCATGGCCGCCGGCTCCGGCACGGGCGCCGTATTGCGGGCGAACTCCACCATGACGATCTCGCGACGAAGCCGCTCGATGAGCATCGGAGAGACGTTGCCGCCGCCGTTGCCGCGAACGTCGATGATCAGCGCCTTCTTGCGGATCTGTGGGTAGAAATGCTCGACGAACTCGTTGAGGCCGTGCTGGCCCATGTCGGGCACGTGAATGTAGCCGACCTTGCCGTCGGTCGCCTCAGCGACCTTTTCGATGTTGCCCTGCACCCATCCGTAATAACGCAGGTCCGCTTCGCTGTCCGTGGGAACAACGACCACCTTGCGGCTGCCCTTGGTTTTGGGCTGCGAGTTGAGCTCGAGCGTCACCTGCTTGCCCGCCTTGTTCACCAGCAGCTCATGGATGTCCGCCACATCCGCTGTCGAAGCGCCGTCCACCGAGAGAATGTAGTCGCCTTCGCGAGCATCGACACCGATCTCGGTCAGAGGGGACCGCTGGGTTTTGTCCCAGTTCTGTCCGCGAAGGATTCTGGCGATGCGATAGCAGCGCGAGTCCGCATCTCGCTCCAGCTCGGCGCCGAGCAGGCCCATCGGAATCCTCCTCGGTTTGGGGTACTCGCCGCCTCCGACGTAGGTGTGTCCGGCGTTCAACTCGCCGATCATCTCGCCCAGAACGTAGGTCAGGTCCGCCCGGTGGTTGACGTAGGCCACCAGCGGCGCGTAGCGATCCCGCATAGCCGGCCAGTCCACGCCGTGCATGTTCGGAACGTAGAAGAACTCGCGCATCTGCCGCCAGCACTCGGTGAAGATCTGCTTCCACTCGGCCTGCCGGTCGAGGAAGGCCTCCATTCCCGACAGATCGAGCGTATCCTTGATTTCGATCTTGCCTTTGGGCCGGTCGATGATCGCGTACTTGCCGCTGGACTCCACCAGCATCTTCTTTCCATCTGCCGACAGCCGGTAGCCGCCGACGGAGCCAAGCTCCGTCTCTTTGCGCTCCTTGAGGTCATACAGGCACAACTGGGCCTCACGATCGCCGCTGCCTCGCCGGATGTAGTAGAGATGATCTTCCACGGCCTGAAGACTGTAATAGCCTGACACGGCGATCGGCAGGACGGCGATGCGGTCTTTGATCCCGTCGACGTCCACCTTGACCGTCTCACGATCCTTGCGGGGTTTCGGCTCGGCCTTCTCGCCGGGCTCGTTCGCATCCTTCGCCGCTTCTTGACTCTTCTTCTGGTTCTTCTTGTCCTTGGCCTTCTGAGGCTCTTCGATCTGGACCTCGTCGCTGAGCGGCTTGAAAGGCGATTCCGTCGCCTTCGTCAGCGTGACCAGATAGATGCGGGACATGTCCCGATAGATGTGGTTCCACTCCGTGCGTCCGTAGATCGGGTCGAAATCGCGATCCGAGACAAAGAAGATGAATTTGCCGTCGGGACTGAAGACCGGATCGGACGAATCGTACCAGCCATCGGTGACGTCGTACGACTGTTTCGCCCGCAGCGAGTAAAGACGGATCTTGTTCATGCCCTCCGGTTCCGCCTTGGCGTAGACAATCCATCGGCTGTCCGGCGACCAGGCGTAGTCGCCGAACTCCCACGTGTCGGACTTGTCCACCTCGGTGATCTGTCCGCTCCGAACCTGGACATAGGAAAGCCGCAGTCTCTTATCGGACCAGAGGATTTTCTTGCTGTCGGGCGACCAGGCCAGGCGATACTTGTACGTGTCGGCGTTCTTCGTGACCTGCCGGGCCGGCCCGCTGCCGTCCTGGGGGATCAGCCAGATTTCATCCTCGCCGGTGGCGTCGGAGATGCAGGCGATCCATTTGCCGTCGGGCGACCAGACGGAGTCGCGCTCGTGTACGCCCGGCGAGCCGGTCAGATTGCGGGCCTCGCCGTACTTGGCCGGCACGGTGAAGACGTCGCCTCGCGCGCCGAAGAGAGCCCGTTTGCCGTCGCGAGCGACGTCATAATTCGTGACATTGCCCGCGACCTCCACCAGCCCTCCCCGCCCGCCGGGCAGGTCCTCGCGGATCGAGATATCCACCTTTCGGCATGCTTCCGTGTCGAGATCGAAACGATAGATGTACCCGCCGTTCTCGAAGACGATCGCCCGGTCGCCCACCGAAGGAAACTTGATGTCGAAATCGACGAACTCCGTCAGCTCCCTCGTTTCCTTCGTGCCCAAGTCGCACACGTAGAGGTTCATCCGCCGATTCTCGCCCCGGTCGGAGAGAAAGTAGATCCGCTCGCCCTTCCACATGGGGAAGATGTCCTGAGCCGGACCATTCGTAAGATTCTCCGTGGTCTTGGTTTCGAAGTCGTAAATCCAGATGTCGTCGGCCATTCCGCCGCGATAGCGCTTCCACGTGCGAAACTCCCGAAAAACACGGTTGTAGGCCAGCTTCTTGCCATCGGGCGAAAGCGAGCAGAACCCGCCTCGGGGCAGAGGCAGCTCTTCAAGCGACCCAGCGGTCGTCGCGACCGTGTACAACCGGCCGAGAAAATCGTTGAACGACCGCATGCGCGACCGGAAGACGATCCGCTGCCCATCCGGCGTCCAGGCCATCACGATGTTGTTCGGCCCCATGCGGTCGGATACATCGTCGCGTCCCAGCGTGGCCGTGAAGCTCAAACGCTGCGGCACGCCTCCCTCGGCGGGCATCAGATAGACCTCCGTATTGCCGTCGTATTGACCGGTGAAGGCAATCGACTGGCCGTCCGGCGAGAACCGGGCGAACATCTCGAACCCTTCGTGGCTCGTGAGCCGCCGCGCTGTGCCGCCCTCGGCGCCGACGGAGTATAGATCCCCCGCATACGTGAAGACGATCCGATCTCCGTGGATGGCGGGAAATCGCAGCAGGCGCGCTTCAGCGGCGGATGTGACGGACGTAAGATGGAGACAGGCGACGACACAGAGGGCAAACGCGCAGTTCATTCCGATTCCTCGCTAAGACAACAATCCTGTTCGATCCGTTCGCCGCCGTCATGGCGACGTGCTCGAATCATACCAGGACAATCATCGTCGGTCACGCATTTTGCGTCAGGGGACTCACGCCGTGTCTGTGCGAATTTCGCGGCAAGGCCCGTTTTCCAGTACGGAGCGCCATGTGTGGCAGCGGCAAGCGCAGGCTTGCCGATGGTGGTACGCGCGCCGTCGAAGCCATCGGCAAACTCCGCCTTGCTCCGTTTGCCGCTGCCACACGCCTGCCAGG
>JAAYBV010000043.1 GCA_012744475.1 Phycisphaerae bacterium | reverse complement strand
TGGTCCAAAGCGATAAATCCCAGGGGTCTGGGGACAGCGTCTCCAGAAAGAAAAAACCCAACGTGGCTACCGGTCGGCTCGTGACTGTCACGACCTACCGTGTTGCACTTCGCATGTTAATGCGCCCCCCGCACCAAGTGCGAGAGCCATTTGTTCACCGCTTATTTCTTCCCCGTACATCTCGACCCATTTGGCAATCCTGGGATTCCTCATATCCAGGGTGAGGTCGGCGACACGAAGCCTCTCGAAAGTGTATTCTTTGGTTTCCACAGCAAATCCTCATCATCAGTGTGCCAAAGCACCGCATGGATAGATGTCGTTCCGCCATCTATACCGCACCTACTGATCCGCGCAATCTCTTAGCCGTGAAGGCCTCTATGATACCATCGGCTATCTCGCTGGTCAACTTGAGTTCTATTTCGAGTTGCTCCGAGAGAGGTTGCGTACAATGTCGAACGCGGAGAACTATCAAGGTTGGAGCCCGGAGGATCGTTCCTCAGCCGAGCGTTTCGAAGGCGTCGCGGGTCTCGCGCGATACGAGCGGCGAATGCAAAAAAAACAGGCAGCCATATAGGCTGCCCAACCCGCGTAAAGCGGGGAAGTCGTCTACATACAATATCGGTCATCCGGCCGCGAAAGTCAAGCCGAAAACCACGATTTTCCGGCTCTGCGGGCTCTGCCCTCCCCTCACCGGCGGGCGGGGAGCCACCAGCGACGGGCTACGCTAGACGCAAGGCCGGAGGCTGCAGGCCGCAGGGGAACGGATCTACGCTTTTACGCTTCTACGCTCGAACGCGCGACGGGCGACGAGCGACGGGCTTGGGGCGGGAAAAACCTTGGGCCGGGGGGCAAGGCGGGAGTTTACTCGGGGGCGGCGCGGGCTTATAATCAGCCGCCGAAACCCGTCGGACTCCGGTATTCGCACATTCGCACGTAATGCATGTTTGAGATAGAAAGGAGATAAGTCCAATGGCAGCAAAGATTTACTACGAGGATCAAGCCCCGATCGCACCGCTACAAGGCAAGAGAGTAGCAGTCATCGGATATGGGAGTCAGGGTCATGCCCACAGCCAGAACCTTCGCGACAGCGGGATCGAGGTGGCGATCGCGGAGCTGGAGGGGACGGACAACTACAAGCTGGCGGTCGAGCACGGCTTCAAGCCGGGCGACATCGCGGCCGCGATGAAAGGGGCGGCCCTGATCATCGTGACGCTGCCGGACGAGGTGCAGGCGAAGGTCTACGCCGGCCAGATCGCGCCGAACCTCAAGGCGGGCCAGACGCTCGGGTTCTGCCACGGGTTCAACATCCACTTCAAGTACATCGTGCCGCCGAAGGACGTCAACGTCGTCATGATCGCGCCGAAGGGGCCGGGACATCTGGTCCGCAGCGAGTACGAGAAGGGCGGCGGCGTGCCGTGCCTGGTCGCGGTGCAGCAGGACGCCACGGGCACCGCCAAGCAGATCGCGCTGGCTTGGGGCAACGGGATCGGCGGCGCCCGCGCCGGCATCCTAGAGACGACCTACAAGGAAGAGACCGAGACCGATCTGTTCGGCGAGCAGGTGGTCCTCTGCGGCGGCCTGTCCGCCCTGATCAAGGCCGGCTTCGAGACCCTCGTCGCCGCCGGCTACCAGCCCGAGATCGCCTACTTTGAGTGTGTTCATGAGGTCAAACTGATCGTCGATCTGATCTACCAGGGCGGCCTGAGCTACATGCGGTACAGCATCTCGAACACCGCCGAGTACGGCGACCTCAGCCGCGGGCCGCGCATCATCACCGACCAGACCCGCGCCGAGATGAAGAAGATCCTCGGCGAGATCACCAGCGGCGCCTTTGCGCGGGAGTGGGTCAACGAATACCAGACCGGGCTGAAGAATTTCAACGCGCTGTACGAAAAGGACCACAGCAGCCAGGTCGAGACCGTCGGCCGCAAGCTGCGAAAGATGATGAAGTGGATCAAGGCCAAAGAGGTGTGAGGGATTGATTGCGGATCATTGATGATTGATTATCAGCGACCGGGATGATCGGAGAGCCGGTATGAGAGCCACGGGACGGACGATGTCGCAGCGCCGCGTTACGATCGGGCTTGCATCGTTTGGTCTGGCGGCTCTCGCCGGCTCTCTTTTTGCGCTCTGCGGCTGCGCGGCCCTGCCCTATGTCAGCGCCGAACCGCTGGCCTACACCCGGCTGGCCGGTCCCTACCGCCACACCCAGCTCAAGACCAGCACCACGCTCGACGCCCTGAGCGCGTTCGACATCCCCGACTACCGGCTCGACCCCAACGCCGCCGGCCCACAGCTCGTCAGCCAGAGCGGCACGACGTTCGCCGTCTCCGGCCGCAGCGCCGACGGCTTCAAAACCTGGGTCACCCTGATCGCCTTCGACGAGCACCAGATGACCGCCCGCCGCAAGTACTTCTTCTGCGTCGACGAACGGGCCACCACCGCGCCGACCGCGCGAGGCCAACGCCTGTTCCCGCCGCGAAAGGGGCTGATCTTCGACGCCGAACTCGTGCTGTCGCCCGAGATCCAGACGACGCCCTACGCGACCGAGGAGGCCCGACAGCTCGCCATCGTCAACTGGTTCATGGAGCGGTTCGCGGAAGATGTGCACAGCCTGGTCGGCACGCCCGGCGAATCGACCCAGGCCAACGAGCTGGTTTCACTCGCCGGCATGATGATGAACCAGACCTTCGACGGTCTGCGGATCGAGCTGGACAAGTCCCCCGGCCTGGCCCGCAGCCTCACCGGCTCCAAGGGCGTCGCCTTCCCGCACATCAGCATGAACGAAGGCCGCCTCCGCCTGACCACCGCCTCCGGCGTCACCACCGCCACCCTCCGCGTCAACCTCCCCATGTAACTCTCTGTTTGCGACGCGGCCAATCTCTTCGATGAGTGGCAGCCTCAGATGACGTAGGATATCTTTCGCACATTGTACTGGGACGTGAATAGAGTCCTTTCTCTGGTCGATGGTGGATAGGTCAAAAAGAAACCACTCGCTCAGAGAAAGGACGTAACGATGCAGAACAGTAC
>JAAYBV010000042.1 GCA_012744475.1 Phycisphaerae bacterium | reverse complement strand
GGCTTGCCGATGGTGATACGCATGCCGTCGAAGCCATCGGCAAACTCCGCCTTGCTCCGTTTGCCGCTGCCACACAGGGCGCTCCGTGGTGGAAAACGGGCCTTGCCGCGAAATTCGCACAGACACGCAGAAGGATGCACGGTGATTTCCGCCTGACAGGATCAAGATCTGACCGTATAATAGCCGATAGGAACTGTGGTAGGCCCAAGCCAGTTTCGGAATGCAGATTGGCGAAAAGGGGATTTGCCTCAACGTGCCAGTCCGCACTCCGAGGTCCGCAGTCGCTGATCGGCTTCGGGCACGGAGGGCAGAGAAGACCACCAGGGAGCACCGCAGCACTCGTGGGCAATGCAGTCATCATCTCCGGGAGGAAGGGTCCTCACCACGCAGGGTGTGTACGGCACGCCGGCTCCATCGCGTGGTCCCGGAGAAGATGTGCGCTGCGCGCTCTGCTGCTGGCTGTTCTTGTCTTGGCGGGCTGCCGCCATGATGGACCCGATGAACGGGCCACCGGCATGGAGACGGAGAAGATCCTGGACGACGTGGGCCGCGTCGAGATCGTCTCAGACGCCAACGTGCCCTGGCCGGCCACCCACATGCAACCCCCCGCGAAGATTCGGCAGGCCGTCGGCGGCGCCGACGAGTGGAAGCTCGTCTACTTCTGTCGCTACCACACGGCCGAGCAGATGAAGAAGATCATCCACGCCCAGTTTGCCACAACACTGTTCGATGCCAAAGGCCAGGGCACAACAGTCCAGAACTACACCGTGACCACCAATCCCGCCGCCAACCAACTGATCGTACGCTGCCCGGTCGAGCAGGACCTCGATGCGGTCCTGGAGATGCTCAACGAAATCGATATTCCACCGGTCCAGGTACACATCGACTGCATGGTGTCGGAACTAAACGCCAGTATGACCATGGACCGCGAAACCACCCTGCTGGTCGAGAATCTCTTCGGCGAGGGAATCACGCTCGGGGGCAAGGACGACGGCGCCGGGGGGGTGCTGCCGGCCTTTCCCGGGGCCTCTCTGCGGGAGCCGGTCAGGAGCAAGTACGGTCTGAAGATCGGCGTCGACCGGCCCGATGAGGGACACCGGGTTCAGACGCTGGTCGATATCCTGGTGTCACGAGGCTATCTGAAGGTCCTGATGCAGCCGACGCTGGAGGTCCTCAACGGACAGACGGCGAAGGTCCTGTCGAAACAGCGCGTGCCGCTCGAGCAGATCACCGTCCAGTCCGGAGGATACGGCGATGACGTCATCCTCAGCACCCAGACAAAGTACTATGAGGTCGTTGACTCCCTTCAGATCACGCCGCACGTGTTCGCCGACGGGTCCATCAGCCTGACGACTCATGTCCAGATTGCTTCGTATCTCGCCCCCCAGGGCGTCACGCAGTCCCAGGTCGTGACCGAGAGGACGATCACCAGCAAGGACAACCGCATTCGGCCCGGTGAGAGTCTGATCATCGGGGGCATGCGCAAGACGGCAAAACGCGACGTGGTCCGCGGCGTGCCTGTCCTGAAAGACATCCCGCTGCTCAACCTGCTGTTCTCCGGACGCGATTTTGAGGAACAGGCCACCGAACTGCTCTTTGTCCTCACACCCGCCATCTCCACCAAGGGCCGGCCCAATCCGGACATGCAGGACATGCTCGAACAACGGCACTCTTCGCCGCTGTCCCGGGCAGGCGCGGAGTAGGAGGAAGGTGTGCGGTGCACACCCTACATATTGTCTTCGAGGGCAGACGGGTGAAGCTGGACCCGACCGTGGCCCAGGAGTGTGCCGGTGGCGCGGGCCAGGCGAACCTGCGCGATCTCATACTCGGCGAACGCACGAATTCGCCGTGACTGTGCATCGGCCAGTCGTGAGGCGCTCTGGAGCACAAACGTGCTGGTGCTCTTACCCAACGTGAACTGCGACTGCTCGACCTTGTAGTCGCGATACGCCGTGACCACGCCCTGCTCGGCCGCGAGGATGCGTCGCCAGTTCTGTCGCAACTCGTCGACCGCGTTGTAAATCTCCTGACGGATGCTCTGACGCAGGCGCTCCTGGTCGATCCGGTCTCGGACCTTCTCCAGTCGGGCGCGGCGATAGCGAGCCTGCGCCGCTCGGTTGCCCAGGGGGATCACCGCCGAGATGCCTGCCGCATGGTTCTGTAGAGAACCGTCGCCGATATCTCCCAGGGCACTGCCCAAGCTGCCCGATTCGCTCCCGGTGGCATAGGTGTAGTCGAAGGTCACATCCGGCAGCGTCCGGTTGCGCGCCAGCTCGATGTCCAGGTCGTCCACAGCCAGTTGGAATTCGAGCTCCGCCATCTCCATCCGGTTGTCCAGGGCCACGGCCACGATGGCTTCCGCGTCCAGGTCCAGCCCGATCGGATCGGGCTCGCTCGTGGGGATGATGTCGATCTCGACGCTAAGCGGCAGATCCTCTCGATTCAAGATCCGCTTGAGGTCTCGCTCGCAATCGCGGACCGACGTCTCGGCGTTGATCACGTCTTCGAGCCGGCCGGCCAGACCGGCCTCCGCGCGGACGATTTCGATCTTCGCGGCCGCGCCGGCTCCGACCTTTCGACGCGCGTGGTCCAACTGATCCTCGGCCAGCTTGTACTGCTCGCGGCGCACGTCAAGCTCGCGGCGGGCGGCATAGAGCTGCCAGTAGACGATGTCGACGTTCGCAAGGATCGCGATGGCGGAGAGCTTCGTATAGGCGTCAGTGATGTCCTTCTGATAGGTCGCGATCCGAATCGAATGCGTGTTGATCCGCGTTCCCGCGCCTCTGAGTAGAGACTGGACGTAGGACACACTGACGGCTGCCTCGGCGACGCCATCGACATTGTCGATGCTGGCATCGGCGCGACTGAACGGCAGGCTGGCGCGAAGCAGACCACCGGTCTGGAGCGGGGCCTCCACGCCCGCCTCGTAGGACTGAACGGTGACGGTGTTGCCCTCGTCATCCTGTTCACGGCGGCTGTACCCGGCCGAGCCGAAGAACGTCCATTCGAACTTGGCCCGTTCTTCGTCCACCGTCTGCTGGGCAAGCGAGGGGCCGACCAGGGAGAACTTCAGGTCCAGGTTGTTCGTCAGCGCGTCCGCACGAGCCTCTTCGAGAGTCAATTCCACCGCTTTGTGCGGCGCCGCGTCAGGCTCGGCGGCCCTTGCGGCCTGCTCCTCGGTGGCCTGCTCGATCGTCACCGGCTCCGACCGGGAATGGTCCGCAAGCTTCACCTTCTCGATCTCGCCGGACCGCGCCGCCAACGCCTCCAGTTCCGGCGTCCGCCGCACCTGCGTGCTCCCGCAGCCCGCTAGCACCAGGCCCGCCAGGAGCCACGCAGCCCGCCACGTACGAACACAAACCAATTGGTTCTTCTCGACACGGTGGATGTCATGAATCACAACGCTCACGTCCTTTGCCCTTTCCACTAAAATGGTGGAACGATTGAATGCTGAACAGACCGCAGCGCGGCACATTGTGATTCCAGCGCTCCAACACGCCATCGCTCCGACTCTATTCATATCGCAGCGCCACCATCGGATCGACCTTCGCCGCTCGTCGGGCCGGAAGGTAGCAGGCGAGCAGTGCCACGGCGGTCAGCAGCAGCGCCGTGACGACGAAGGTCAGCGGATCGGTCGGACTGATTTCGAACAATCGGCTGCGTAGCAGTCGCGTAGACGCAAATGCACCGGCCAAACCGATCGCGACCCCGACAGCGGTCAGGGTCATCCCCTCTCGCAGGATCAGCGAGAGGACGCTGCGGCGCTGCGCGCCGAGAGCCATCCGAATGCCGATCTCCTGCACGCGCTGGGCGACGCTGTAAGCAGTAACGCCATAGAGTCCGACCATCGCCAGGACCGTCGCCAAGGCCCCGAAAAGGCTCGACAGGAACCCCACCAGCCGTTCGTTCGTCAGAGAGCGATCCAACTGGTCTTCCATGGTCTGCATCTCGAAGAGCGGGATGCTCGCATTGAGATTGCGGACCTCTCGTCGGATCGCATTGAACACTTGCTGGGAAGGCAGACTTGTTCGCGTGTAGACAGTCATCTGGTCGATGCCGATCTGCGAGTAGGGGAAGAAGATCTGGGGATTGGCCGACCAGCGAAGATTGGCGCTCCTCGAATCGCATACGACCCCGACGATCTCCCGGTCGGGCTGGGCATCGACACTCCATCGCAGACCCACGCGGCAGCCGATAGGATTGCGATCCGGCAGAAACCAGCGGACGAAGGCTTCGTTGACGAGGATCACCTTCCTGGCCCCGGGCATCTCGTCGAGTTCGTTGAACTCACGGCCCAGCCGCATAGCCATGCCCACCGTCTTACAGTAGTCGGGCGAAATCGAGTTGCAGTAGGACGCCACGTCCTCTTGCGGCTTGGGCTGATAGCCTTCAACAACGATCCCGTTGTACCAGGAGTCCCCTTCCAGCAGCGGCACCTCGGCAAACGCGCTGGACGTTGCTCCCGGAATTGACCGCAGTTGCGTTCGAACCTGCCGGCAGAAGTCGAGTCGTCGCTGTCCATCGTAGCCACTGAGGCTCAGATCCAGCTTGAAGCAAACCAGGTTGGTGGTCCGAAAGCCCCGATCGACCCGGTACAGCGCAACGAGACTGCGGATGAGCAGACCCGAACCAATCAACAGGATCATCGACAGGCAGATCTGCGTGACGACCATGCCTTGCCGCAGTCGCGCGCCTCGGCCACCGGTAACGGCGGTCGCCTGCTGCTTGAGCGTCGAGGCCAACTCCACCTGCGTCATTCGCCAGGCAGGCAGCAGGCCACACAGCAGAGCTGCGATGGCCGAGATGGTGACGTTGAAAGCGAGCATGGTCCCGTTGATCTGGGGAGAGATGGTGAGGCTCAACTGGCCCGGGGCGAACCGCAGGATTGCACGAGTGGTGAGCGCCGTCACCAGCAGGGCCGCTGCCCCTCCGGCACAAGCCAGCAGCAAGCTCTCGACGAGCACTTGCCGCATGATGCGCCAACGGCCGGCCCCGATGGCCAGTCGGACGGTGATCTCCTTCTGGCGCCGAGCCGCACGTGCGAGGAGCAGATTGGAAACATTCGCGCAGGTCACCAGCAGAACCAAGCCGGCCAGTCCCATGAGCAACACCAACTGGCTGCCAAGCGCCGCGGACAGATACGAGAAGCCCCTGCGTCCGGGCAACAACACGATGCGCGATTGAAGGAACTGCTCGCGTTCCTCTGCCGGCACGCCTTGGAAGCTCGGCTCCTCAACTTCGCGCTGGATGATCTGCTTGTAGGGCGTCTGAATCGCCACCTCCGCCCGTTCGCGCGAGAGCCCCGGCTTGAGGCGACCGAAGACCTGGACCCACTGCGTCCGCCGGTCATCCATGCGACGCTCCCACCCACCGCTGACCTGCGGCTTCATGGTGATGGGAATGAACAACCTCGGTCGGGAATCCAGGCTCAGACCGTGGAATCCGTGAGCCGCGACGCCGACGACCTCCATGGGAGTGTCGTTGATCCGTAGCGTGCGCCCGACGACGTTGAGATCGGCACCGAAACGGCTCCTCCAGAAATCACAACTGAGCACGACCACCGGATTGGCGCCCGGTGTCGTTTCGTCATCGGCGCCGAATATGCGACCCAGCGCGGGCGGCACGCCGAGCACGTCGAAGTAGTTGCCCGAGACCAGCTCGATCTCGATCCGCTCGGTTCCGCGCCCATCGTTCAGCGCGACGATCTCGGTCCGCCGGCATAGGACCCCATCGAAGAGATCCTCGTTCTCTCGAAAGTCCTTGAACATCGGATACGACAGTACACAGCGTCCCCACTGCGATCCGATGTACTTGCCCTGGGGCGTCATGATCACCAGCGCGTCGGGGTCCCTGACCGGCAGCGACCGCATCAGGACCTGCTCGAAGATCGTGAAGATGCCGGTGTTGGCCCCGATCCCGAATGCCAACATCAAGACGACCACCGCTGTAAAGCCAGGGCTCTTGACCAGCACCCGCGTGCCGTATCGAACATCGTGCCACAACGTCGTCATAGCGTGACTCCAGTTCTCGGTTCTCAGTTCACAGTTCCCGGTTGTCGGTTCTCAGTTGGGAGCCGTCGGCGCTCTTGCTGACAACTATCAACTGTGAACTGTCAACTCCTTTCTATTCGTATCGCAATGCCACCATCGGATCGACCCTCGCCGCCCGCCGGGCGGGAAGGTAGCTCGCCAGCAGCGCGATGGTGATCAACACAAGCGAGACGACCGTCAACGTCAGTGGGTCGGTGGGCGTCACGCCGTAGAGCAGGCTGGCAAGCACGCGGGTCAGCGCAATCGCGCCGGCCAGTCCGACCACGACCCCGAGCAACGTGAGCGTAAGCCCCTGTCGGACCACGGCCGTGAGCACATCCTTCTTCCGGGCGCCCAACGCCATACGGATCGCAATGTCGCGAGTCTGCTGCGTCGCGCTGTAGTGCAGCAGGCCGTAAACGCCGACCATCGCCAGGACCAGCGCGATCCCCGCAAAGAGGCTCAGCAGGATCATGTTGGCGCGTCTTGGGCGCAGCATACCAGCCAGCCTGGCCTCAACCGTCTCGATCCTCCAAGTGATCTTGTCCGTCTCCAGATTCACCGCCTGTGCTGTGATCGCGTCGGCCAGACGCGTGGGGTCTCCATCGGTTCGGACCACGAGCACCTCCTGCTCAGACCAGTGTTTCGCCGTCATCGGCAGATAGATCACGCTGTGCGTCCGTTCGAGATGCTCGAAGTCCTTGACCGTATCCACCACGCCGACGACGATATGATGGCTGTCCGGGAAATCGATCTGCTGGCCGATCGGATCAGCGTTGCCGAAGTGCCTGCGAGCTAGATGCTCATCGATCACGATATGATTCGTCTCGGTGACAAGGTCCTCGTCGGCGAATGTACGCCCCCGCAGCAGTGGGACACCCAGTGCCTCAAAGAAGCCTGGAGTCACGACCGAGAGCAGCGCGGCATCCTGCTCTTCCACGGGGACCGGATCGCGGCCGGCGATGGAGATGCGAGCCGCCGCGTATCCCGCATTGCCAAGGCCCAACTCGCTCAGGCTCAGTCCCGCCGACTGGACGTGCGGCAGTGCTCGCACTCGCGACAGGAACTCCTTGAAGAAAGCTTCGCAGCGGGCAGGTTCGGCGTATTTCTCCGCCGGCAGGATGACCGTCATCGCCAGCACGTCCTTGGGACGGAAACCCAGATCGAGTCGCTGCAATGCGATCAGGCTGCGAATCAACAGGCCCGCTCCGATGAGCAGGATCAGGGACAGCCCGACCTGAGTCACGACGAGACCGCTGTGAACACGGCGGCCCCGTCGGCCAATAGCCGGACGCATCGCGCCTTCCTGCAACATCTCCGCCATCCGCACGCCGGAGGCTCTCCAGGCCGGCGCCGCACCGAATACAAGGCCCGTCAGAACCGATATCCCCAATGTGAAGGCCAGGACCGGCAGATCGACCCTCGTCTCATCCAGTCGTGGAATACCGCGAGGACACAGGCCGACCAGACCCTGGAGGGTCCAGACGGCCATCAGCAGGCCGACCGCGCCGCCGCCGGCGCTCAGCAGGAAACCCTCGGTGAGCACTTGTCGCAGGATGCGTCCTCGAGACGCACCCAGAGCCGCACGCATGGCCAGCTCGCGCTGTCGTACGGCCGCGCGAGCCAGGAACAGGTTGGCGACGTTGCTGCAGGCGATCAGCAGGATGAATGCCGCCGCACCCAGGAGAAGCAGCGGCAATGTGCGTTTACCCTCCAGTTGTTTGTCCAACGGCCGTTGGATTACCAGCTTGTGGCCTCCCCCCTGCGGGTCCGCCACGGCGAACCGCTCGCTGAGTGCGGGCATGAACGCGCGGGCCTGTTCCAGCGTGACGCCTTCCTTGAGGCGTGCGTACACAAACACATCATTCCCCAGCGGCAAGGCGGGGTCCGGCACAGAAAAGACCAGCGGAATCCAGAATGTGGCGGGTTCTCCAAAGATCGGCTTGAAATCGCTCGGCATCACACCCACGACGGTGTAGCTCCTCTCGTCCACCCCCACCGTCCTGCCGATCACGTCGTCAGTCCCGCCCAGTTCGTTCTTCCAGAAGCTGTAGCTGACCACCATGACCAGATCGTTGCCCGGCTGCTCCTCTTCGGCGCGAAACATACGGCCCAGCAATGGCTTGGCACCCACGAAGGAGAAGAACTCGGATGAGACAGCCGTCGCACGCACGCGCCGGGCGCTCGCGATCCCGGAAATCTCCGCACGCATCGGGCCACATGCGGTCATCTGCTCGAAAACAGGGTTGTCCTGGCGACACAGGAGAAAGCCGCCGTGCGGCGGGGGAAAGTCGCCCCACTCCGAATAATGGTCATACATACATACGATCCGGTCGGCGTCCTCGTACGGCAAGGGCCGGAGCATCACCGCATTGACGATACTGAAGACCGCCGTGTTGGCGCCGATCCCCACCGCCAGGATCACAACCACCACCACCGTGTACCCCGGGTTCTTCGCCAGCATCCGCAGGCCGTATCGAGTGTCTTGCCACAACGTCGTCATAGCATGACTCCAGTTCACAGTTCCCGGTTGTCGGTTCTCAGTTGGGAGCCGTCGGCGCTCTTGCTGACAACTATCAACTGTGAACTGCCAACTCCTTTCTATTCGTATCGCAGCGCCACCATCGGATCGACTTTCGCTGCACGGCGTGCCGGCAACGAGGCAGCAACGACGGCAACAACGAGCAACGCACCCACGGCCAGCGCGATCGAGATCGGGTCGCGGGGCTCAACGCCATAAATCAGGCTTTGCATCACGCGGGCCAGCGCCAACACCGCCGGCATACCGATGGCAATTCCGAGGACGGCCAGCAGCATGGCTTCGCGCACGATAGGCCAGGCAACCCTGGCAGGGGTAGCGCCCAGGGCCATGCGGATGCCGACCTCCGATGTACGCCGGGTGACATTGTAGGCCAGCAAGCCATAAAGACCGATGCAGGCCAATAGAACAGCCAATCCGGCCAGAGCCGAGCCCAGCGTGGCGAAGAGCCGCTCCTGGGCGATCGATTCATTGAGTTGCAGGGCCTGTGTTTTGACCTCGGCCACGGGGATCATGGGGTCCAATTCACCGACGATCCGGCGGGCCGCGGGGACCGTGCCCAAGGGATCCATAGCCGTGCGGACCTGATAGTAGACGGCCCGGCCTCCTCCTGCATGCTGACAATCAGCAAAGAGTACGGTGGGCTCCACCGGGACCTTGAGATCGTAGTACTTGGTGTCACCGCAAATGCCAACAATGCGATAGTCCTGTCGGTTGATGATCACCGAGCGACCGATCGGGTCTTCCTCCGGAAAGACCTTCTGCACGAGCGTCTGATTGACCAGAATCACTTTGGCGCTGTCCGGCTGGTCCTCTGGTCCGAAGTTCCGACCAGCCACGAGCGGGATGCCCATGGTCGAGAGGAACGAGTCACTGACGTTGAGCCGGAGGATGTGGTGCTGGCCCGACGTCCCCGGAACCATCATCATGGTCTCGTTTCTCCAGCGGTTGAGCAGTTGCATGTTGGAATAGGCGACGTGTTGCACGCCAGGTAAAGCCTCGATGCTCCGGCGGAGTTGCTCGTAGAAATCGGTGAGACGTGCGCCCTGGTAGTCACCCTGGCTGGCATCAACGCGGAAGGTCAGCAGATTGTCAACGTTGAAACCGGTTTCGATGCGACGCAGATTGATCAACGTGCGGCTGAACAGGGCCGCCCCGACCAACAAGAGGAGGCAAAGAGCAACCTGGGCCGTGACCAACAGACGTCCCAAACGCAAGTGAGGCGTCCCCAAAGAAAGCCGTTCCTTCAAACTGGCCATAGGATCGACGTACATGGCACGCAATCCGGGGATCAGGCCAAAAGCCATGACGGACAGAGCGGATAGCCCCAGGGTGAAAGCAAGAACGCGCATGTCACTACCGATATCCAGAGGCATATTCGGAGGCAGCAGCAGCCGGACCAGGACGCTCTTGCCCCAGGTGGCCAACAACGTACCCAATCCCGCTCCCGCCATGACGAGCACAACACTTTCAGTAAGCGATTGACGCAAGTGATGCCAGCAGTTGGCCCCGATGGCGCTGCGCACCGCCAACTCATGCTGACGCGCTGCTCCTCGCGCCAGCAATAGTCCGGCCAGATTGATGCAGGCGACCAGCAGTACCATGGCGACAATGCCCATCAGGATGAACAGCGGCCGAGTGTGCCGAGCGTATGCCTGAGCCCAGCCTCGCCGTCCGTCCTCCAGGACGACATGGGGAGGCTGGACCTCCGGATTCTGCATATGGGGTTGGGCCACGTGACTGAACAGCACGCTCAGGCCGGCCTGCATATGCTGCCTGTTCACGCCGGGAGCCAGGCGAGCCATGATTTGCGTGGCCCAGATGTCGCCTGCATCCAAAGGTATCTCCGGCCGGAGCCGGGGCTGCGCCGACATCGGGACATACAGGTCTGTGAGCGAATGTCCCACCACGCCTTGAAAGTTGCGATCCAATACGCCCACAATGGTGAAGCTGTATCGGTTGATCATCACGGTCTGCCCCAGGACGTCGGGGTTGCCGCCGCAATGCTTCTGCCAGCCGCGATAGGACAGGACCGTCACCGGATCGGCTCCGCTGCGGTCGTCATCCCAGGTGAAGGTGCGTCCGAACAGGGGCTGCACTTTGAATCCGGAGAAGAAATTGCCGGAGACCATCAATCCATCGCCTGTGCGAGCCGACTGCTGAGCCACGACGGACAAACTTGGCAGCAGCGACATGGCCATGAGATCGATTCCGCTGTCGTGCGCTACATGATCGCGAAACTGCTGGACCATGCCATAGGAGAAGGCATTCGAATGCGTCTGGCCCGTCGGCAGCGTCTCGGTGCTCCCGCTGGTCCTCACGTTCATCTGCACATCATGACCGGTCCAGTTCACACAGGCCAATTCCCCAGGGTCCGGTACGGGCAAGGACTTGAGCAGCATGCTGTTGATCACGCCGAAGATCGCCGTATTGGCGCCGATCGCCAGCGCCAGCGAAACCACCGCCACCGCCGTAAAGCCGGGCGACCGCCGCAGCATCCGAAGACCAAACCGAATATCCTGCCACAGTGTTCCCATTTGTCTCTCCTATTCGTATCGCAGCGCCACCATCGGATCGACCTTGGCCGCCCGGCGCGCCGGAAGGTAGCTGGCCAGCAGGACCACGGAACCCAGGAAGATGGATACAGTGGCGAAGGTAACCGCATCGAGTGGCGCGACGGCAAACAGGAACGTCCGAAGTACACGTGTCAGAGCCACCGCCCCAGTCAACCCGAGCGCGAGCCCGCCGGCGACCAACCACAAGGCCCGCCGCACAACCAGCCGCATGATGGCTGCACGTTGTGCGCCCACAGCGATGCGAATCCCGAATTCACGTACGCGCTGCGCGACCGAATAGCTGATCACGCCGTAGATCCCCACGGCGGCCAAGGCCAATCCGATAGCGGAGAACAGTACAATGATGATGGTCTGGAATCGCTGGGGAAGGATCGAGCCGGCGAGCCGCTCCCGCATCGTTTCTATGGCGATGGGGTGGTCCTTCCCGATCGTCTCCTGGATTGCGTCGCGAACGGGAATCACCATGGGCCAAGGGTCGGACCCGATCCGAAGAACCAGACTGTCCGCGTAAATGCCTCCCTGGCGATACGAATAGTACGCCTCGGGCTCGGTCGCCCCGAGCAGCGTCTGGTTCGCGACGTCTCTCACCACCCCGACGATTATACTGCGTCTCCTGGGGATGGCGGGGTTGTCCGGGTGGATCACGAGCTCCTTGCCGATTGGATCGACTCCCCCGCAGACGCGTTTCACAAACGTCTCGTTCACGACCACAACGTGAGGCGAGCCTTCGACATCCTGTTCGGTGATGGCGCGGCCCCTCACCAGGGGAACACCCATGGCGCGGAAGTAATCCGGCGTCACCTCCTGCCGGCAAACGAGGTGCTCCACCGGGTCCTCTCCGATGGTCATGTCCATCTGCGTCCCCGAATGGCGAGGCGGCAGAGCAGTGGCAGCCCCCACGGCTTGTACGCCCGGCAGAGAAGACAGCCTCTCCAACAGCTCTGGCCCCTGCGGACCAGACAGCGCTTCGCTGACTCCCGGCACCTGGGCTACCAGCACATTCTTCGGATCAAACCCCAATCGGACTTGGTTGAGCAGGACGAAGCTCTTGAGGAATAGGCCCGCCCCGATCAGCAGCACAAGCGATAGTCCGATCTCCGCGATGACCAGCATGTGCCGCGTCGCATTCCGATGGGAGCCGACCAGACCCCGCACGGCCCCGCCTTCTTTCAGGCACTCGTTCGGGTCCATCCTCATGGCGCGGACCGCCGGAGCCAGCCCCGAGAGCAGTCCGCTCATCAGTGAGACCAGAGACGTAAAGGCCAGCACGCGCCAATCCAGATTCACCTCTTCCATGCGAGGCAGGAAACTGGCGGCCGCCTTTCCGAGGCCCGCCGCACCCCAGAGGGCAAGCAGTGCTCCGAGACTACCACCCATCAGGGCCAGAAGTGAACTCTCCGTGAACAGTTGGCGGATGATGCGGGCCCTGCCGGCTCCCAGCGCGGCACGCAGCGACATCTCCCTGCTCCGCGTCTCCGAACGTACCAGCATCAAGTTCGCCACATTGGCCGTGGCGACCAGCAGCACAAGCAAGGCCGCCGCCTGAAACACACAGAGCAGTCGCCGTGAATCCCGGACCAGGTGTTCGTGAAGCGAGGTCAGGCGTACGCCTCGATCAGGCTCGAATACGGGGTACTGCGTTCTGCGTTTGGCGATGACCTCCAGGTCCGCCTCCGCCCGTGCGCGCGCCACATTCGGCTTGAGCCGCCCCACTACATAGGCGCCGTGGGCGCCCCGTCCCGCGCCCGGGCCCACCGGTGCAACCGAATCGATGTTCATGGGAAAAGGCATCCAGAAATCCGCTGTGCCGATGTGTCGGAAGTCCGACCCCATGACGCCCACGACCGTACGTGGTTTCTGATTCAACACGATGGTCTTGTCGATGATCTCCGGATCTCCGCCGAAGCGCCGTGTCCACATCCCGTGGCTGAGAATGACGACCGGCGGTCCTCCCTCTCTGCCCTCCTCGGCGGTGAACGGGCGTCCCAACAGGGGGACGACTCCGAGAACAGAGAAGAACTGAGGATCGATCCTCGCCCCGACGACTCGGGCGGGTTCCTCCACGCCGGTCAGCGTCTCCTCCCAAGCCCCCCACTCGAAGAACGCCATCGCCTCGAAATCCGGGCACTGGTCTCGCCAGTCCAGGAACTGTGGAAGCATGATGGCTTCGAGGCTGCCAGGCCTGCCTTTCTCCGTCTCCCAGACCATCACCAGTCGATCGACATTGGGAAACGGCAGCGGGCGCAGTAATACGGCGCTGACCACAGAAAAGACGGCGGTAGTCACGCCGATCCCCAGGCCCAGAACCAGGACGATCACCGTTGTGAAGCCGGGATTCCTCGCCAGCGTCCGCAGACCGTACCTGATGTCTTGCCATAGAGTCCCCATGTTCGTTTCTCCTATTCGCACCGCAACGCGACCATGGGATCGATTTTAACAGCACGTTGTGCGGGGACGTATCCTGCCAGCAGGGATGTCAAGGCCAACACGCTCACAGTGGCAATGATACTCACCGGATCCGTGGGACCGATGCCGTAGAGTGCACCGCGAATCAAGGATGTCAGGCCAATGGCCAACACGATGCCGAGGACCAGCCCTACAAGGGTCGACAGGCCGTTCTGGCGAAAGACCAGGGTCAGAACACTCCGTCGGGAGGCCCCCAGGGCCATGCGAACGCCAATCTCGTGTGTGCGTGTCGCCACCATATGGGCCTTGACCGCGTAGAGGCCGAGTCCGGCCAGGAACATGGCTTGCATCCCAAACAGCGTGATCACCTGGGCGTTCATCCTCGCCTGCTGAACGGCGTAACTTCCGCGATGGTGCTCGGCCAGACTCATCAACGATACCACCACAAGCATTGGATCGATCTCGTGAATCATCGAACCGAGGTTCTGCAACAATGGGGATTCCCTTTCCGGCGCAGTCCGGATATGCATATAGATGGGGGCTTGGTCCGGGGAGATCGGCTGGTATATCTGGCCCCACTCCGAAGTCTCGTCGTATGGATCGCGCAGAGTGGAAACCACCCCCACCACACGGCACACCTGAAGGTCCGAGCCCCAACCATGTTGAATCAGGCAATCCAGGACGTTGCCGTCTCTGCGGAGCTTGTGAGCCAGGCGACTCCCGATGATCACCACAGGTTCCGCCCCGGCCGCATGATCAAGGGGACCGAACGGTCGGCCCTGTAACAGCGGCATTCCCATGGCCTCGAAGTACTCCCCATTGACCGGGAAAGTCAGTGCGCCTCTGGGGAAGAGGCTCTTGACGTTGTCCTCTTCAACCCCGGGCCGGTATTCCGCAACGTCTGGGGAAGAACCTCGGTAAGAGTCACCCACAGGAAATCCCATGGACCACCCTACCGCTTGGATTCCCGGCATACCCTTCAGACGTTCGGCGAGCCTCTCGCAGGCTGCTCCGACCTGTGCGGGAGCGTACCCACTCGCCAACGCATCGATCTTGACCAGGATCTTGCCGTGCAAGTCAAGCCCGGGATAGGTATTACCGAGCTTCTGGGCCGTACGCATAAACAACATCGCGACCATGACAAATGCCACGGACAACGCGGTCTGGCCTATCACCGATAGCCCACGTGGTAAAAGACGCCGTCTGCGTCTTAGGGTCTGGACAACGGCCCCCGACTCCTTCAGGTCGCCGATGATATCGCGTTTGGATAGGTTCAAGGCCGGTTTGAGACCAAACATGATCGTGGCGATCAGACAGATTCCGAGGGTTGCTCTGAATACGCGCATGTCAAATGAGGTGGGGATTTGAATCACCTCATCACTCACGGCCAGCGCCAGCCAGGCATTGAACATGCGGATGCCCACCAAGCTGGGGATCAACGCCAGCACTGCTCCCAACAGCGCCAACAGAAGCGACTCGATCAACAACTGCCGTATGATGCGTAAACGTCCGCCTCCCATGGCCAACCGAATGGCGATTTCCCGTTGTCTGTCTGTCCCCTGCGCGTTGAGCATGTTCGCGAGGTTCAGGCAGGCAATGAGGAGAACAAGGAAGGAGATCGCCATCAAGACCATACTCCATTGCCTCATCCCTTTCTGCACGCGATCATCTTCCCCTAACGAGAGTTTGCCCAACCGGGTGAGAACCAGCCTGGCATTGTCCTTCAATCGGTAGTCTACGGAGTTGTTCTTCCATCGGGTATTCATTTGCTCTTTGAGGCGTGCACCCAACATCTGGAGCCTTGCCTCGGCCGCCGCCATGTCCAGATCAGGCTTGAGTCGTCCTATCAACCCGTTTAGCGGATAGGGTCGATCGCGATGGCGACGATCGACCAGGCCGTAAGCCCCAAGGGGCAGCCAAATATCCGGCCCATGAAGCATCGTGCCGGTGAATCCCTCGGGCGCCACACCGATGATCCGACAAGGCTGGGCGTTGATGTGCGCGACTTGGCCCGCCACATTGGGATCGCCACCCAGTGTCTGCCAGGTCCGGTGGCTCAGCACCACGACCGGTTCCGCGCCATGCCGCTCTTCCTCAGGCAGGAAGGTCCGTCCATGAATCGGATTCACCCCCAACGCGGAAAAGTAGTTGGCCGAAACGTACGCAATACGCATCTCGCTGACCACAGCCCCCTGAAGCCAGGTGCCGCGGCTTCCCATACCGCCGCCGACGGCTATTAGATCACTAAACGCCGGATTGTCGTCTCGTATATCGGTATAGTCTTCATAGCGGAAACCAGGGGAACCCTGTATGCCGCAGTACACCAAGCGGTCCGGATCTTTGACCTGCATGGGCCGAAACACCAACATATTAACCACAGAGAACATGACGGTATTGGCGCTGATGCCAATGGCCAGTGTGATCAGGGCAATCGCTGTGAACCCCGGCGACTTTCTCAGCATCCGGACGCCGTATCGAATGTCTTGCCACAGTGCTATCATGGTTTATCGTGCCTTTCCGAGCAGTTGGTCGGGTGTGATTTCGCCATCCATCCAGCCGTCTTTGAGCTGGATGATGCGCCGGCCATACGCGGCGTATTCCTCGTTGTGCGTCACCTGGATGATCGTGGCGCCCTCCTCGTTGAGCCGCTTGAACAGCTTCATGATCTCCCGTCCCTGGGTCGAGTGCAGGTTGCCGGTGGGCTCGTCGGCCAGGATCAGCTTGGGACTGGCGACCACGGCGCGGGCGATGGCGACGAGTTGCTGCTGGCCGCCGGAGAGCTGGCTCGGATAGAGGTCCTTCTTGCCCACGATACCGAAGCGGTCGAGCGTGTCGCAGACGATCGCCGCCCGCTGCGACGTCTTGACGTTGCGATAGGACAGCGGCACGTCGAGGTTCTCGTACACCGTCAGGCTGTCGAGCAGATTGAACGCCTGGAACACGAAGCCCACGTATTGGCGGTTCAGGGCCTGTCGGTCCTTGGGCTTGAGCGCATGCACCGCCTGACCGTCCAGGGTGTACTCCCCTTCCCAGTCATGGTCCAGCATGCCCACGATGTTCAGCAGCGTGCTCTTGCCGGCCGCCGACGGCCCCATGATCGTGATGAACTCGCCCTCGCCAATCTCCAGATTGATCTGCCGCAGCACATACGTAAATCCCGCTTTGGTCTTATAGCTCTTCTCAACATTCTTCAACGTGATCATTTCCTATCCTCGAATCTGTTCCGTTTCAGGGATCAGGGGCCAGGGCTCGGAGGTCAGGATACGCCCTGCCCGATCCCTGAACCCCGACCCCTGATCCCTGTGTTTCATTCATGCCGCAACGCCACCATCGGATCGACCTTCGCCGCGCGGCGGGCGGGGAGATAGCTTGCCAGCAGCGCCACAGCGATCAACAGCAGCGAGGCGGCGCCGTACGTGAGCGGGTCCCAGGGACTGAGGCGAAACAGGAGGCTCGACAGCACGCGCGCCACGACGACGGTGCCGGCCAGACCGGCTGCCGCACCGATCAGCACCGGCAACAGACCGCTGCCCAGCACAAGTCTGAGGATGTCCTTCGCATCAGCACCGAGCGCGACGCGTATGCCGAACTCCTGTGTCCTGCGGGAGACAACGTACCGCGTGACCGCATAGATGCCGACCGTCGACAGGAACAGCGCCGCGGCCGCAAAGACGGCCAGGAAGGATGTGATCATGCGCCGCGTAACCGTGTACCGGCCCTGAATCTGCTCCAGCGTCTGTACGTCCATGAGAGGGTAGCGTGGTTCGATCTGGCGCACGATATCCTTGACGGCCGCAGCGACTCGCCCCGGATCACCTTCGGTCCGCAGGATCAGGGTAGGTGTCGAAGACGGCCGCTGAAACAGCGGCCGATAGACTTGCATGGCCGAGCCGCCCTCAATGCCATCGTTCTTGACCTGAGCAACCACACCGACGATCTCGAACCATGCCTCATTGGGGTCCGGACTCTTGCCGTACTGGATGCGTCTGCCGATTACATCTCCCTGCGGCCAGTAGTGTCTCGCCAGCGTCTCGTCGACGACAACCACCAGTTTCGAATCGGCGCGATCCTCTTCATTGAACGTGCGGCCCTGGAGCAGGCGAATGCCCATCGTCTCGAAATAGCCGGGGCTCACGACCTTATAGAGAACAGGGAGCTGTTCAGCCGAAGCAGCCGGGACTCCCTCGGCACACGCGTACCACTTCCAGCCGGTGAACAATGGGAAAGACAAGGCGACCTTCTCCACACCGGGGATCGCCCGAGTGCGGTCGAGCAGTTCGCGGCATTTCTCCGCATTGCCCCCCAGGGCCACACGGGCCGTCAGGGTGTTCCGCGCATCGAATCCCGGGTCCGCGGTCACGACGTTGACGAAGCTCCGAACCATCAGACCCGCGGCCACGAGAAGGACCACCGTCAGTGCCACCTCGGTCCCGATCAGGCTCGCATGGACGACCTGCCGGGCCCTGGATCCGAAAACACTCCGCCCTTCCGAGCCAAGCACGCGTGCAGTGGCAATCCGGGAATTCAGGAGGGAAGGAAGCAGACTGAACAGCGGCACGGAAAGCACCGTGATCGCCAGGGCAAACCCGAGAACGCGCCCATCCAGACGGAAGAAGCCATCGGGCAATCGCATCGAAGCGATCATATCGGTCAGTGCCAGCAACTGGATTGCTCCCGTTGCCGCCAGGACGCCGATCAGACCACCTATGGCGGCAGGAAGAGTATTTTCCACGATCATCTGCCGCACCAGCGCCTGGCGCGATCCGCCGAGGGCGGAACGAACGGCCATCTCACGTTCGCGAGTGACACCGCGCGCGAACAGAAGCCCTGCCACGTTGACGCACGTCACCAGGAAGACGAAGACGACCGCCGCGAGCATGAGGGCAAAGGCCCGTTGTCTCCCCTGCACCGTCTGAGTGGAAAGCGACTCTACCTCGGCTCGCATGTTTGCATTAGCGGAGGGGTACTGAGCTGCCAGGTGTGCGGAGATCGCATCCATCTCCGCCCGCCCCTGCGCCAGACTCGTGCCCCGCTTCAGCCTGCCCAGCACGAACATGTTCGGACTGCTTGCCCGATCCTGGAGCTGGTCTGCGATGATGCCGACAGGAAACCAGAAGTCGATCACCTCGTGTCCGTAGGCAGGATACCGAAAACCAGGGGGCGTCACGCCAGTTACGGTGACGGCATGGCCCGCCATCCGGATGGACTTTCCGATGACGTTCGGATCGGCGCCGAAATGCCGTTGCCAGAAGCCGTGGCTGATCATGGTCACCGGCGTCGGAGACGAGACATCGTCCTGCTCGCCGAGGAGTCGTCCCAGGCACGGCGTTACGCCGAGAACACGGAGGAGGCCGGAAGAAACAAAGCCGGCCGGGCACATCTCAGGCAGGTCGCCGCCGGGAATATCGGCAGGCACCGAATTGAAGGCATAGCAGCCCAGCTCTTCGAAGCTCCTGGCCTCTCTGCGCCAATCGAGGTAGTTGAGGTAGGAAACGCCTGTCGCTTCCCCCTGTGTGGTGCGCTGACGAAGGAAGACAATCCGGTCGGGCTGCGGGTACGGAAGGGGACGGATAAGAAACGCGTTGACGATACTGAAGACGGCGGTGCTGCCCCCCACGCCGACCGCCATAAGCAACACAACGAGGAGGCTGTACCCTGGACTCCTGAAGAGGAGTCGAAATCCGTGTCGAATGTCTTGCCACAGCATTTCCATGGAAGCACCTTTGGCCTTGCCAGTCTTTCTTTCGCAACGTTATCTCAATGCCACAGAGCCAAGATTACTGAAGAGACGCAGGTTGCCCGCGCCTGAGCCGATCCGGCCTGAAACCCTGTCATGCAGGAAGGAGTTCTCGACGGCGCCCCCCACATCGGCGTCTTTGTCCAACTTGACAGAGCCCATCTCACTCTCCAGGTCGAGGGCGCCCTGGTATTGTGCTGGCGCCTGGAAGCGAATCTTCCCCCACTCCGTGCTCACGTCCGCGACGAGCTCGGCCGGGCACGCATCGGCGCACGAGATATCGATGGACCCCTTCTGCGAGCTGGCGACAATGTGTTCGGCCGCGATCTCCCGGCAGGTGATGCGGCCCAGTTGCGTCTCCAGATCCAATGACCCGCGGATGTCCTCGCACGTGATGCTACCGAATTGCGTCGACGCCTTGACATCCCCGGTGAGTCCCGCAAGCCTCACACGACCGAAGGTGGTCTCGCAATCCACGTGAGCCGCTCGCGGAACGACGATGTCGAGATCTACCGACACGAAACGATGCTCCTGCGGCATCGATGGCTTTCGAACGGCAATGAGGAGCCTCCCAGCGTCCCGTTCTGCGACGATCTCCAACTGTTCGCCGATCTCTGCCGCCTCGCGTTTCGTCGGCGCATGGATGAATGCCGTGGCTGTCACATGGCAGTCCATCTCGTCGCCCGCGCGGACGTTGATGGCGCCGTCGTTGTCGCGGACCACCAGCTTCGAGCCGGACGCAAAGCCGGCATTGACGGACTTCTCCACCCTGCATTCCGCCATGGTCTTTCGAAGACACTTGGCCCAGTTGTAGCATCCGCTGACCGCGAGCGTCTGACCGATCAGGCTCATCAGCAGGATTCGCTCTGCTATCGTCTTCATCTCACGTCCTTTCACTGACCGGGTAACTCCCTCGCTGTTAATCCGCTACTCGCTATTCGCATCTCAGTGCCTCCATCGGATCGACCTTCGCCGCCCGCCTGGCGGGGATGTAACTGGCCAGCAGCGCCGCACCCGCCAAGGCGAGCGACACGCACGCGAAGGTCGGCGGGTCGGTGCACGTCACGCCGTAGAGGAAGCTGGAGATCACCTTCGTCAGGAGCAACGCTCCGCCGATACCGATCACGACGCCGACCAATGCCAGCTTGAAGCCCTGCCCCACGACCGCTCGCAGGATGTCCGCCTGGCGCGCGCCCAGCGCCATGCGAATCCCAATGTCATGCGTCTGTCGCGTCGCGTTGTATTGCAGCAGGCCGTAGATACCGATCGTCGCCAGAGCCAATGCGATGCCCGCGAAGATCCCCAGCAGGATCATGACGAACCGCCGCGGCGCGAGCATCTCCGACAGCGTCGCCTCCATCGGCTCGATCGTCTCGATCACCTGGTCCTGTTCCAATTGGGCAACGATCTCGCGAATGGCGGGTACCAGACGCATCGGGTCACCGTCCGTACGCACCAAGACGGCCGTCCATTGTTCGTACTCCATGACTGGTGTGTAGACGGTCCCCACGACCGGGCCGGGCGTGTCATACGAGCGTATGGTATCCACGACTCCAACGATGGTGTGGGCTTTCTGTCCGGACGAATCGCCCCTCAAGAACGTCTGGCCCAGGGGGTCGCTGTCTGGGAAACACTCGCGCGCGAGGGTCTCGTCAATCACGATGGCATCCGAGTCCAGGTCATCAAAGGCCTGTCCAGCGAGCCAGTGTACGCCCACGGCATCGAAGAAACCGGGGGTCACCGATATCCAGCGGGCTGAATGACGCTGCCCTGGTGGCCCTGTCGATCCGGCAATGGTGAAATCTGCGCCCCAAGCGTCGGGTGAACTGAAGATACTATCGTTATAACCTCCCACCGAACGAACGGAAGGAAGGGTCTGGATGCGTTCGAGGAGAGGTTTGAAGAAATTGCTGCATTGCTCGGTTTCGAGGTATTTTGCCCATGGAAGGTCGAAACCCACGGCCAGCAGGTTTTGCGGCTGGAATCCCAGATCGACGGCCTGCAATGCCACCAGCGTGCGGATCAAGAGGGCCACGCCGATCAGCAGGACCAGCGAGAGACCCAACTGGCTGACTACCAGGCCATCGTGAAGGTGACGCCAGCGCCGACCGCCCGTGGTGCGTCCCGTCCCTTGTTTGAGGGTCTCGTTGACGCCGATGTCGGAAGCCCTCCAGGCGGGCACCAGGCCGAACAGCAGTCCCGTCAGCAGCGAGACCCCCAGGGTGAAACCGAGGACCCGCAGGTCGACGTTCGTCTCCTGCAAGCGCGGGATATCGGCCGGGCACAGGGCCACCAATCCCTTGACCGAGCAGAACGTCAGGACCAGCCCCAAGCCGCCGGCTGCCAAGCTGAGCAGAAGACTCTCGGTGAGCATCTGACGGATGAGGCGACCGCGTCCGGCCCCGAGCGCCATGCGCAGGGCCATCTCGCGCTGCCGCACACTGGCGCGAGCCAGGAACAGATTGGCGACATTCGCACAGGCGATCAACAACACGAATCCCGCGGCTCCCAATAGCAGCAACGGCAACCTCCGATGATGGTAGACGAGTCCATCCAGAAACCGGTATACGTCAACGGCAGCGGGTGCGGCGTCGGCAGACTCGGTGCGCCGGAGACGACTGGCCAGTACCGTCAGGTCCGCGCTGGCCTGCTCCGGCGTGACTCGTTTCTTGAGACGGGCCAACGGAATGACCGGGGGATCATAAGGCCGTGCCGGAGCTTCGGGGAAGATCATCGCTCGCCAGATCGGTATCGACTTGCCAAGATAGGAGAAATCGGCAGGCATCACGCCTATAACTGTGTGCGTGCTGGAATCCAGGCTGGCATAGTGATAATTCTCGCCGGGCCTTGGATTCGTAAAGATCAGATTACGTCCTATGGCATTCGGATCCGCACCCAGGTGATCCCGCCAGAAGGCGTAACTGACAACCGCTACACGCGGACTTCCAGGTTTCTCATCTTCCGGGACAAACCCACGTCCCAAGTATGGCTGGACTCCCAACAGAGAGAAGAAGTTGGCCGTGACGTCACCACCTAAGACTTGATGGGGAGCCTCGATCCCGTGAACATACAGTAACTGACCGCAAATCCCTGCGACCGATTCGAATACCTTGTTGTGTTCCCGCAGATAGAAGAAGTTCGGACGGTGCCTGAACTGTTCGGTCCGGTCGATATCCGACTGCCGGATATGTACCAACTCATGCGAGTCCTTATAGGGCAAGGGCCGGAGCATCACGGCATTGACCACGCTGAACAGCGCCGTATTGACCGCAATCCCCACCGCCAATATCCCCACGACCAGGGCCGCAAAGCCGGGACTCCGCGCCACCATCCGCAATCCGTATCGAACATCCTGCCACAACGTTGTCATTGCATGATTCCAGTGCTCAGTTGTCAGTTCGCAATTCGCAGGTTCCTGGCTCCCCGGTCGACAACTGCCAACCGTGAACCGTCAACTCGTTTTCATTCATGCCGCAGCGCCACCATCGGATCGACCTTCGCCGCCCGCCGGGCGGGGAGATAGCTTGCCAGCAGCGCCGTGACCGCCAAGGCGACAGAGACAAGCGTCAGCGTCGCCGGGTCGGTCGGAGTCACGTCGTACAGGAGACTGGAAAGGACCCGCGTCAAGGCCACGGCACCGACCACGCCGGCAACGACACCAATCAAGGCCAGTTTCATTCCCTGGCCCAACACGGCAGCCAGAATGTCCTGTTCTCTGGCGCCGAGGGCCATGCGCACACCAATGTCGTGTGTCTGCTGGGCGGTGCTGTATTGCAGCAGGCCATAGACGCCGATCATCGCGACGATCAAGGCCAGGCCGGCAAACAGACCCAGCAGGATCATGACGAAACGCCGTGCCGCCAGCGTATCGGAGAGAGTCGTCTCCAGGGTTTCCATCCGGGTGACAACCTCCTCCTGGCTCAGGACTCCAATCTGCTGACGCAGCAGCGGAGCCAGCCGCATCGGGTCGTCGTCCGTTCGCGCCAGCAGGATCATGTCGCCAAGTCTCGCCGGCACCTGCATGTAGATGGTTCCTTGGGGCGGGTTGGGCGTCAGGAAGTCCCTGGTCGCACGCACGACTCCGACGATCGTCATCTTCGCTACCACGTCATGGGTGAGGACGCGGCCGATAGGATCATCGTCACCAAAGTAGCGCCGAGCTAACGTCTCATCAATGATGATGTGATCGAATCGATCCTGATAGGTGAGTTCCCGGCCCTTGACCAGTTCAATGCCCATCGTCTGGAAGTAGCCGGAACTGATGCAGGTCCACTTGGCCCAAGGGGTTTCTTCGCCCTCGGCCACCGGCCGGCCTGGAACGGAGAACGGTAGATCGGCCTCCGCCTCGCCCAGTTGCAGACAACTGCCCACCAGTGCCGCCGAGCGGACGTTCGGAAGATGGCGGACGCGCTCGAGCAACTCATCATAGAACGCCCGGCAATGCTCACTGTCGGGGTACTTCGCCACCGGCAGTTCGATGTGAGCCGCCAGCACGTTCTCAGGTTGAAAGCCGAGGTTCATATGGTGCAGTGCGATCAAGCTGCGAATCAGCAGGGTCGCTCCGACCAGGAGGATCAGCGAGAGAGCGATCTGCAGAACGACCAGGCTGCTGCGCAGTCTGCGCCGCTGCCGTGTGATCGAGGGCCGCGTCCACCCGCTCTTGAGGCTCTGGCTCGCACGCGTGTCCACCGCCCTCCACGCGGGCATCGTGCCAAACAGCAAGCCGCTGAGAATGGAGATGCCGAGGGTGAAGCCAAGGACTGTCCCGTCCACGCTTGCTTGTCTCAGGCGCGGAATATCGGCAGGACAGAGGCTCACCAACCCTTTCATGGTCAGAAAGGTCAGCAGCAGTCCCGCTAGGCCGGCGGCTGTCGTCAGCAGCAAGCTCTCCGTCAGCATCTGCTGAAGGACGCGGCCGCGCGAAGCCCCCAGGACCACGCGCGTGGACAGTTCGTGCTGTCGTGCTGCGGCGCGAGTCAGGAACAGGTTGGCAACGTTGCCGCAGGCGATCAGCAGCACGAATCCCGCCGCGCCAAGCAGCAACAGGAGCGCGTGGGTCTTGTCCTCCAGCACGTGGTTCTGCGTCCGGTCGAGCTCGATCTTGCGGTCGGCGCGAGTCTCAGGTTGGGCTTGCCTGGCTCGTTCGGTCAGCACGGCTATCTCGGCGCGCGCCTGCTGCAAGGTGACGCCAGGCTTGAGCCGGGCAAGCGGGCGCACCATCTGGTCCTCATCCCTGGTGGAGTCGCGTTTGAAGACCAGCGGCACCCAGAACGGCTCCGAACGCCCGAAGGGAAACTCGAAGTCGGCAGGCATGACCCCGACGATGGTGTAGTCCCTCCGGTCGAAGCTCAGGCTGGCGTCATCACGCATCTCGTCGGTGGTAAGACTGATCGTTCTGCCGAGAGCGTTCGGGTCGGCGCCCAGACGATCGGTCCAGAAGCGATGGCTCAGGACGACGACCCGGTCGTTTCCCGGCAGTTCTTCCTCTGGCCGGAACACTCGGCCCAGCAAGGGTTCGACACCCAGCAGAGGCAAGAGGTCCGACGACACGGTGCCGGCCCAGACCTCACGCGATTTGTCGATGCCCGCAACGTAGAAACGCTGCCGACTGTATGCCGCAATGTCCTCGAAGACCTGACTCTGTCGATACCACGTGAGGAAATCGTGTTGTGACGGGGGTCTGGTCCCCCATTTCGTCTGTTCCCAGAGACTGACAAGGCGATCCGCGTCCCGGTAAGGCAAGGGTCTGAGCACTACCGCGTTGACCACGCTGAAGACCGCCGTATTGGCGCCAATGGCAACCGCCAGGATAAGGACGACCACAGCCGCAAAGCCTGGATTCTTGCGCAGCATGCGAACGCCGTACCGAATGTCTTGCCAGAGCTTGCCCATCAGTCGCTCCTATTCATGCCGCAACGCCTCCATCGGATCGATCCGTGCCGCCCGGCGGGCTGGAATCCACGCGGCCAGAGCGGCGACCGACAGGACCAGGACGATGGCGACCACGATGGCGATGGGGTCGTGTGGTGTGACACCATACAGAACACTCCGCAGGACCCGGGTCGCCGCCAGAGCGACCGGGACACCGACCAACAGGCCGAAGGCCGCCATCCCAAGGGCGCTGCGCATCACGGGCCAGGCAACCTCGCGCGGCGCCGCGCCGAGGGCCATGCGCACGCCGATCTCACCGGTGCGCCGCGTGACCATGAAGGCCAACAGGCCGTAGAGCCCAATGCAAGAAAGCGAAATACCCAGCAAAGCCAAGCCACTGCACAAATAGGTGAAGATCCGCTCCGGCATAATGGAGTCGTTGAAGAGCTGCCGTTGTGTGGAAACCTGTTCCAGGGGGATGGTGCGATCCAGGTCCGCGACGATCTTGCGAACCGCCGGAACCAGAGTCAGAGGATCGCCTGCGGTGCGGACCTCGAAGCACATCGCTCC
>JAAYBV010000041.1 GCA_012744475.1 Phycisphaerae bacterium | reverse complement strand
GTGTGGCAGCGGCAAGCGCAGGCTTGCCGATGGTGATACGCATGCCGGCGAAGCCATCGGCAAACTCCGCCCTGCTCCGTTTGCCGCTGCCACACATGGCGCTCCGTGGTGGAAAACGGGCCTTGCCGCGAAATTCGCACAGACACTCCGCCCGCGCGGCTCTCGTGTCGGCTTGACGGCAGGGGACGCCGGGCATAGAATGCGGACCTTGATTGGGTCCCGGGCGCCAGCAGGGGCGAGACATGCCTCGCCCCTGCCGCCGGGCTGGAGTCGTATCCCCGAGGGGGTCCGCAGAAAGACGAAAGGAACCATGATTCGCATCAACGAGAACTTCCTGAAGCTCCGCGCCGGGTATCTGTTTCCCGAGATCGGCCGACGCGTTCGCACATTCAAGGAGCAGAATCCCAGGGCCAAGGTCATCAGCATGGGCATCGGCGACGTGACGCAGCCGCTGGCTCCGGCGGTGATCGAGGCGATGCATCGGGCGGTCGACGAGATGGGCCGGGCCGAGACGTTCAAAGGCTACGACGACGCCGGCGTCGGCTACGAGTTCCTCCGCAAACCCATCGTCGAGAATGACTACAAGGCGCGCGGCGCCGACATCGGCATCGACGAGGTCTTCATCAGCGACGGCGCCAAGCCCGACACGGGCAACATGCAGGAAATCTTCGGCACAGACAACGTCGTGGCGGTCGCCGACCCGGTCTACCCGGTCTACGTCGACACGAACGTGATGGCAGGGCGAACCGGCCAGGCCAACCAGATCGGCCAGTACGAAGGCGTGGTCTACATGCCCGCCACCGCCGAGAACGGGTTCGTCCCGGAGCCGCCGGACCGGCCGGTCGATATGATCTACCTGTGCTTTCCGAACAATCCAACGGGCTCGGTCGCGACGAAGGACCAACTGGCCCGGTGGGTCGCCTACGCCCGCAAGAACAAGGCGCTGATCCTGTTCGACGCCGCCTATGAAGCGTTCATCTCCGAGCCGGATGTCCCCCATTCGATCTATGAGATCGAAGGGGCCAGGGACGTGGCGATCGAGTTTCGCAGCTTCTCGAAGACCGCCGGCTTCACGGGGGTGCGCTGCGCCTACTGCGTCGTGCCCCGGACGTTGAAAGCCTGGCGCAAGGACGGCCAGGCGGTCGAGGTCGCCCCGGTCTGGAAACGCCGGCACTGCACCAAGTTCAACGGCGTCTCCTACATCAGCCAGGCGGGCGCCGCGGCCGTCTACACGCCGCAGGGCAAGAAGCAGATCGCGCAGACGATCGGCATCTACATGACCAACGCGAAGTTGATCCGCGAGAGGCTCACGGAACTCGGCTATCAGGTCTACGGCGGCGTCAACGCCCCGTATATCTGGCTCAAGACGCCCGATGGGCTCGGCTCGTGGGAGTTCTTCGACCGGCTGCTGAACGAGGCGCATGTCGTCGGCACTCCCGGCGTCGGGTTCGGACCGGCCGGCGAGGGGTACTTCCGGCTGACCGCGTTCGGCACGCTGGCGAATGTTCGAGAGGCCCTGGACCGATTCGCCTCGTTGTGACAGGATTGTGCAGCATTGGCCGACGGCCATTCGAGGGTTACGGAGGACCAAAGTGAATCTGGCCAGAAACGCAATCGTGATTCTTCTCGGCGTCGTGCTGTGGGCGCAGGTTCCGGCTATGGCAGCGCAAGCAGAGCCGACCATCGATCTGCCGGCGTCATGGCTTGCCGATTGGCGAGACCTGCCCGTGCAGTTTCGCCCGCTCCAGATCGTGCACGGGGTGCCCGCACAACAGGCAACGCTCGAAGCGATGATGGGCCTGAAGGACCTCGGGCTCGGCGGGATCGTCTGCAACGTGGCATTCGCGGACTATCTGCGATCGGAGGAGAACTGGGAGGTCCTGGTACGCGCGGTCGAGTCGTGCAGCCAGGCGGGCCTGCGCGTCTGGATCTATGACGAAGACGGCTACCCCAGCGGCGCTGCCGGCGGGCTCGTGCTCGAAGAGAGTGCGGATTTCGAGGCGCTGGCGCTCGCCTACGATCCATGTCGGGCCGATCCGTTCGTCCTTCGTCCGGCGTACGAGCACACGCACGCCTCGAACAACTACTACGCCGCTCGACGCTATCCGAACCTGATCGACCAGGCGGCGGTGGAGTGTTTCGTCCGGACGACGCACGATGCCTATTACGAACGCTTGAAGCCCTTTTTCGGCACGACGATCGAGGCGCTGTTCACCGACGAGCCCTCGCTGATGGCAGTGAACATCGGCCCTCTGCCCGATGAGGTGCGCCTGAAGGTCCGCGTCGTGGATCCGCTGGACCCCGACGTTCAGCCGCTGCCTTCGGTGCCGTGGGTGGCGGACCTGCCTGATCTCTACCGGCGCTGCTATGGCCAGGACCTGCTGGCGGCGCGCCGCAGCCTCTTCGAAGGGGACAGCGAACAGGACCGGCGAATCCGCCAGCAGTACTGGGCGCTGGTGGCCGATCTGCTGGCCGGACGTTACTACGGGCGCATCCAGCAGTGGGCCCAGGCCCACCGCGTCGCTTCATCGGGCCACATTCTCTGGGAAGAGACCCTCGAGCACCACCCAGCCCTCGAAGGCAATTCGCTCAAGGTGCTCGGGCGGATGGACATTCCGGGGCTGGATTTGCTGACGTCGAGCCCGGAGGCGGTGATCTATACGGGCTGGATGACCGCCGTGCTGCCGGCCTCGGCGGCCCTGCTCAATGGCGGCCGCCGGGTGATGACGGAAGTGAGCGATTTCTCCGAGACCATGGCCGGGAAAGGCCCGGCCTCGCTGGCGGAGATGTGCGCGACTGCCGCCTGGCAGGCGGCCTTCGGTGTCACGGAGTTCACCTTGTACTACAACCGCCAGCAGCGCAGTGGCGAGGAGTACCGTGCGTACGGCGACTTCGTCGGCCGGCTCAACGCGCTGTTGCGCCAGGCCCGGCCGGCGCCGCGCGTGCTGCTGTACTATCCGATCGCGGACGTGTGGGCCGAATACAAGCCGGTGGCCGAGAAGCTCACGAAGCAGTCGCAGTCGGCGCTGATGCGCCGCATCATCGACTCCTTCATGAACCTTGGGCAGCGGATGACGCGCAGCCAGATCTCTTTCGCGCTCGCCGATCATGAGGTGCTGGCCGGCGCCCGCGTACAGGGCCGGCGGATCTGCGTGGGCCGGCAGTGCTTCGATGCGCTGCTGCTGCCGGCGGACGTCGAGCTTCCCGCACCGGCCAAGGCCAACGTCCGGCGGTTCGAGCGCGCCGCAGGCCGCGTCGTGCGTGACGTCCCGGGCGAGACCATCAGCCTCGACTCTCTGGCGGCCCTATACGACAGCGGTCTGCCGAGCGATCCGCAGGAACGGATTGCGGTGGGGCGGTTCACCAGAGACGGACGCGACCTTGTTCTGGTCGTGAACGTGGGCGCGACGCCGTGCGACTGTGAGGTCTCCGCCTCGCAGGCGGGGGGATGGATTGTCGCCGACCCGGCCACCGGTACAATGGAGCCTGCCTCCGCCGAACGGCCCAGATGGATCTCGTTGTCGTTGCCGCCTCGGGCAACGCGCATCCTGATCGGCCCGGCCGACGAATGAAACGACGCGATGCCCTCTGCTCATGCTGGAGGACGTCGGATCAAGGAACTCCACGGAATGGTTTTCCTTTGTGAGAGGTGAAACCCATGGCCGAGCCGACGGCAGCGTACATCGGATTGGGCAGCAACCTGGGAGATCGGCAGCGCGCCATCAAGGAAGCCCTGGCCGCCCTGGACCGCCATCCGGAGATTGAGGTCACGCGCATCAGTGACATCAAAGAGACCGCGCCGCTCGGGCGGGCGTCTCAGCCGTACTATCTCAACGGCGTCGCAGAGATTCGTACGACGCTGAGCCCCGAGAGCCTGCTGAGCGTCCTGATGACCACGGAGGACGTATTGGGCCGGACGCGTCGCGGCGGATGGGGGCCGAGGACAATCGATCTCGATCTGCTGCTCTTCGGGCAACGGGTCATCCGCCTTCCTCATCTGATCGTGCCTCACCCACAGATGCACCTGCGCTCGTTTGTCCTTGACGGGCTCTGCCAGTTGAAGGGCGATCTGGTTCATCCGCTGTTCAACGAATCGGTGCGCGAGTTGGCCCGCCGGCTGGGCGGGGGCAACTTTGTGCTCGATCCGGCCGGACCGCAGCTCGTCAGCATCGGAGGCCCCATCGGGGTTGGCAAGACCACGCTGATGAAACGCCTCGCGACGACTCTCGATGCCGAAACGCTGCGGGAGCCTTACGATACGAACCCGTTTCTTCCCCAGGTCTATGCCGGCCGCAAAGAACTGGCCCTCGACAGCCAGTTGTACTTCCTGCTCCACCGCGCCGACCAGCTCCGTGCGGAGGCGCTGTCGCCCGAGTGCGTCTCGCTGACCGACTACGTGTTTCAGAAGGAACTGATCTACGCGCGGCGTCTGCTGGACGCCGAGCAGTTGAAACTGTACGAGCGCGTGCATGAGGTCTTCGCGGCAACCGTGAAGGACCCGGTGCTGGTGATCTATCTGGAAGATTCGCCCGAGCGATGTCTCGAACGGATTCGCCGTCGCAACCGGCCTTACGAGCAGCAGATCACGGTGGAGTTTCTGGACGCGCTGCGCGGCGACTACGAACGGCTCTTCGAAGGTTGGCGGACCTGTCCGCTGATCCGGCTGCCCGCGTCCGAGATCGGCATCAGCGACGAGGGGGCGCTGGAGCACGTGGCGCTCCAGGTCAAGGCCTATGTCACCGAACGCGAGCGGGTGGCGGTCGGTTGAGATCGTGTTGAAGGGTGCCAGGAGAATGCGAGTTACCGGGAAGATCGCGGAAATCAGACAGTGGACCGCCGAGGCCCGCGCGGCGGGAAAGGGCATCGGTCTGGTGCCCACCATGGGCGCGTTGCACGTCGGACACGCTTCGCTGATCGACGCCGCCCGACGGCGATGCGGTTTCGTGGTGGTGAGCCTGTTCGTCAACCCGACACAGTTCGGGCCGGGAGAGGACTTCGACAACTATCCCAGGCCGTTCGAGCGGGATCTTGCGCTGTGCGAGCAGCACGGGGTGGACGTCGTGTTCGCGCCGTCGGCGGCCGAAATGTACCCTCGCGAGAATCTGTCGTGGGTCACCGTGTCGGGCATCACGGAGCATTTGTGCGGCCGATCCCGTCCGAACCATTTCCGTGGCGTGACGACGGTTTGCACCAAGCTGTTCAACATCGTCGGTTGCGACGTCGCCTTCTTCGGACAGAAGGACGCCCAGCAGTGCGTCGTGATCCGCCGGATGGTGGCAGACCTGAACATGCCGCTGGAGATCCTGGTGTGCCCGACGGTCCGCGAGGCGGATGGCCTGGCGGTCAGCAGCCGGAATCAGTACCTCAGCGCGCAGCAGCGCAAAGACGCGCCGATCATCTACGAGGCCCTGAAGAAGGGCCGGGAGATGATCGAAGCCGGCGAAACCGACCCCGCCCGGGTTCGTGAGCGAATTGAGGCCGTGATGCGGCGGGTGCCGGCCTTGCAGATTGAATACATCAGCCTCGTCGATCCGGAAACGCTCGAAGACGTCAAACGGATCGGCAGGGCGGTCCTGATCGCCGTCGCCGCCCGTCTGGGGCCGGCCCGCCTGATCGACAATATCGTGGTGGACAGCGGCCGCTAATGAGCTATAATCAGCGTTTTATCCGCATGGAACTCAGACACGGAAAAGAACGCTGATGCTACTGAAGGTGCTCAAGGGCAAATTGCACCGGGCGCGGATTACGGAGACCCGGCTGCACTATCCTGGCAGTATCGAGATCGACTCGGCCCTGATGGAGGCGTCGGGGATCCTGCCGTATGAATCGGTTCTGGTGGCCAACCTCAACAACGGCAGCCGGCTGGAGACCTACGCCGTGCCGGGCGAGGCCGGTTCAGGGGCCGTCGTGATCCTCGGTGCTGCCGCCCAACTGGCCGCGCCGGGCGACATCGTGATCATCATGGCTTTCGGTCTCTGCACGCCGGACGAGGCCGCCGCGATCAAGCCCAGGGTCGTAGTGCTCGACGAGAAGAACAGGATCGTGAAACCGTAGCGGCGGACCGTTGCCGCGACAGCGAAAAGGACTTCGGTTCCCATGATGGCAAGCGAACGACTTCCAGTGGCATCTGCCCGTGGCGCGGATGACTGTTGTTGAGGTGAGACGCCGCTGAATGCACCCTGAACTGATCGAAATCCCCTTTGTTCACCTGACCGTTAAGAGCTACGGTCTGATGATGGTCGTCGGGTTCCTTGCGGCCGTCACACTGATTCGCTACCTCAGCCGCAGCTTCACGAAGGACCCTCAGCACATCACCAACGCTGCGCTCTACTCGCTCATTGCCGGTGTGATCGGCGCGCGGCTGTTCTTCGTGATCCACTACCCCGACAGTTTTCGCGACGACCCGCTGAGCGTTTTCGCGATCTGGAAGGGCGGCCTCGAATTGCTGGGCGGCGTCCTGCTGGCCATCGCGGTGATCTTCCTCTACATTCGCTACCACAAGCTGCCCCTGCGGCACTATCTCGATGCGCTGGCGGTCGGACTGATGCTGGCGCTGGTCTTCGGGCGGATCGGCTGCTTCCTGAACGGCTGCTGCTACGGCAAGCCGACGGACCTGCCGTGGGGCGTGCGTTTCCCGTACGGCTCGTTCGCCTATCGCAGCCAGGTTCAGCCTGACCTGGAGCGGGGCCGGCTCGAGCCGCACCTGGATCTGCCGCCGGAGTTCTTCGGCTACTACGATGGGGATGGCAACTACGATCCCGGCCTCAGACCCAAGGCGCAGCTCACGCCCGAGCAGCGCAAGCAGGTGACGCACGGGCCATACCGCTGTCTGCCCGCGCACCCGACGCAGTTGTATACCTCCGCTTCGGCCGGCGTGCTCTGCCTGATTCTGTATCTCTTCTGGAGACGGTCGCGAAAGGCCGAGCGGATGGGCCGGTACGCTCTCGCGACCAGGCCGGGCTCGGTCTTCGGCCTGATGTTCGTCGTCTATGGCGTCATGCGGTTCTTCATGGAAATGCTGCGCGACGACAACCCCTTCGAGATCGACCACCTGACGATCGCCCAGCTTCTCGGCATCGGCTTGGTCATCCTCGGCGCCGCCCTGATCGTCCTCTTCGCCCTCGTCAAACCCGAAACCCTTGCCCCCGACAACCCCAAACCCGCCAGGCCACGCAAGTAAGGGGTGTGATTCACCTTTGCAGGCAAGAGAAGGGGCGAGTGTTCCTGTCCCATCGAGCGGAACAGCCCCTCACTGACACCTTGAGCTTAGCGCAGTCCTCCTTCTTTTGTCATCCCGAGCGCAGGGCTCCTCTCTTTCTTTGTCATCCCGAGTGCAGCGAAGCGGAGTCGAGGGATCTGGCCATAGATGATACACGCGGCCAATTCGTGGCCAGACTTCTCCGCTGCGCTTCGCCCCAGTCGAGATGACAAACATGCGGCACCAAGGCCCTGGTGGAATGACAGGGGTATGGTGTCTTTCGCCCTGGCCGGCTCGGGAAATATCTGGAAATGCCCGGTTCGTTGTGGTAGAATGAGGTGTGTCAGGAAATGAAGGCGGGCCGGGAGATCGCATGGTTTCGTCATCATACTTCGTTTCTTTTCCCATCGTGCCTGCCTTCGACGCGTGCGGATTGCGGTTGGTTGGCTGTCGTCGGTCGGGGAGAGCCTTGCCGGCAACGCGTGACGTGGTGCATGCTTTGAAGGGAGCGAACGATGGAGAGGAACAGCGGATTGGGCATCGCGGTTGTCGTCTGGAGTCTCGTCGTAGCCTTTGGCCTATCTGCCCGCGCCCAGTACGGCGGCGGCACGGGCGAGCCCAACGACCCCTACCTGATCTATACGCCGGAGCAGCTCAACGCCATCGGCGCCGACCCCAACGACTGGTCCAAACACTTCAAGCTCATGGCCGACCTCGACCTGTCTGCCTACACAGGCACCCAGTACAACATCATCGGCACAGAAGACACCCCCTTCTCGGGCACCTTCGACGGGAATTCGCGCGTAATCTCCGGCTTCGCCCTGTGTTCGGCCGATAGAGACGACGTCGGGCTTTTTGGGTATATCAGAGCACCGAGTGCCACGATCAGGGACCTGACTCTGGCCGCTCCTTGGGTCGATGGGGGAGAGGGAAACAATGTCGGGGCGGTGGTCGGTTGTCTCCAGCAGGGGGCCATTGCGCGTTGCTACGTTGACGGGGGTTCCGTTTGCGGCGGTAATCGAGTGGGTGGCATGACAGGGATGGGTCAAAGTGGCGCGCTCACGGATTGCCATTCGACCGCGGATGTAGAGGGAAACTACCACATTGGTGGTCTTGTCGGATACAGCCTCACGGCTATCAAGGATTGCCACGCCACCGGTCATGTGACAGGGGGGAACTGCACAGGTGGCTTGGTTGGCACCAGTAGTGGTTCTATCTCACGTTGCTTTGCAGCCGGTCAAGTGACAGGGCAAACCACTACCGGCGGCTTGGTAGGAAGGAATGGGGCATACACCATCGACTGTTACGCGCTGGGGGCAGTGATCGGTAACGACAGAGTGGGAGGGCTGGTCGGCTATCATGGCAATGCCACCCTGCTCCACTGCTATGCGGCCGGTCCCGTCACCGGTAAGTCAGACGTCGGCGGTTTGGCAGGATACACCCGAGGTGGCACGGCCATCGCCTCGTTCTGGGATATGCAAACCACCGGCCAAGAGGCGAGTTCTTGCGGCACGGGAAGGACGACCGCCCAGATGCAGACGGGCGCGACGTTTTTCGGCTGGGCGACGTGCGATAGCGAAGGGACATGGACGCTTGATGAAGGCCACGACTATCCACGGTTGCAGTGGGAACAGAAGGGAGGCATCGCCCTTACACCTCTGCGATTACCTGACCACTTGGCGGGCTCGGGCACTCGCGATGCTCCCTATGAGGTCTACACGGCTGGAGAGCTGAATCTGATCGGGGTGTCTCCCTGCGAATGGGACAAGCACTTCAAACTCATGGCTGACATCAATCTGTCGGCCTTGGGCCATGACTTCAATATCATCGGGAGGGGAGGAGCCTTCACGGGGGTATTCGATGGAGACTATCACAGCATCTCGAACCTTGTCTACGCCTCGACGCAAGCCGGTCAGGCAGGACTTTTCGCCAGAGTGTCCGATCCCAACGCTGAGATAAGAAACCTCAGCCTCATCGATTGCCACATCGATGCGACGCCCAGTGAAGGCGTGGGTCTGCTGGTGGGTCATTTGATCTCAGGACGCGTCACACAATGCCATTCGAGCGGGACGGTGATGGGCGGAGACAGCGTCGGCGGCCTGGTGGGGTGGAATTCCCGAGGCATCGTGGCCCAGTGTTACTCATCGGCGACAGTCAGCGGCGGCGAGTACTGCACGGGTGGCCTGATCGGATTTTGCGATGATGCGACCGTCGTGGACTGCTACACTGCCGGTGATGTGACCGGCGAGTATTACGTTGGAGGGCTCTTGGGGCGGATCGACGGCGGTGCCGTGACAAACTGCTATGCGATGTCCAGCGTGTCAGGTTACAGCTACATTGGCGGTCTGGTGGGCATCGTGGACGCCGGCATTGTCTCATGCTGCTATGCCAACGGACCGGTAAGCAGCGACTACATCGCTGGCGGCCTGATCGGTTGGGGCAATCGCCACGCTGCGATCTTGTCGGTCTGGGACATCGAGTCGAGTGGACAGGCAACCAGCGCCAGCGGCAAAGGCTGCACGACAGCCGAGATGTGCGACAGCACGACGTATCTCGGCTGGAGTGCTATCGCCGGAACCGAAGCGTGGACGATCGACGAGGGACACGACTATCCCAGGCTGAGTTGGGAGCGTCAGGCCGGGCGGTCGCTGCCCACGACGCCACTGTCGGAGTTATTGAACGGGACAGGTCAGGAGACAGACCCGTTCCTGATCGAGACCACCGACGATTTGAGTATCGTCGGCCTGTTCCCGCTGGAGTGGGACAAGCATTTCATGCTCACGGCTAACCTCGACCTGTGCACAGGCGCAGAATTGGGCAGCAATATCATAGGCATCAACGGTTACTACCCCTTCTCCGGAGTCTTCGATGGTAGCGGTCATGCCATCTCTGGTTACGATGGCTCTCGGCCCAATTGGGGCTGCGCCGGATTCTTTGGATATGTCGTGGGGGCAAACGCCTGTGTCAAGAATCTGAATCTCATCGATCCGCGAGTCGAGGCCGTCTCATCCGTCTGTACCGGCACGCTCGTAGGCTACCTGAGCTATGGAAGTATCCGGCGGTGCTCCGTGCGGGGCGGTTCCGTTATCGGCACCGAGTGCATTGGCGGACTGGTGGGCAGCGTCGCCTACGGCACCGTCTCCGAGTGTTTCGCAAGCAGCACGGTCAGAGATGAGGACATCTCCGGCGGCGTCTTCCAGGAGTATCGAATGGGACCGACAGACTTTGCCCGGGCGAGGATCGCCCAACACCGATACGCCGGCGGTCTCGCGGGCGAGAATTGGTACGGCACAATCGCCAACTGCTATGCCTTGGGCCCCGTGGCGGGCGACTCCACCAGCGGCGGGCTGCTGGGCCAACACTATGAAGGCACCATCACGAAGTGTTTTTCGGCCGGCCCGGTGGTCCAATCCGGTACCTTCGGGGGATTGATGGGGTCCGGTTCGGCATCCGACATCCAGGCTTGCTTCTGGGATATGGACGGTAGCGGAGTGACGACCAGCAAGGGAGGGACAGGGCTGACGACGGCTCAGATGCAGACGGCAGCGACGTTTCTGGAGGCGGGGTGGGATTTCGTCGGCGAGACGGCCAATGGCACGGAAGACCTTTGGTGGATTATTGAGGGCCAGGACTATCCGCGGTTGTGGTTTGAGGCAGATGGCGCGGGTGTTGCAGAGGGGCAGTAACAGGGCATGCGCCTGCGTCGAGGGCGGGAACACGCCGAAGTGCCTTGGGCAGGGGGCGATAAGCTGCGGGCAACGGATGGTCGAGGCAGGAGGCGGATTTGTTTGTGGGGCTCTGGAAGGTCGTCTGCGGCCGCGCAGAGCGGCCTGGAGGCTCAAGAGCCTCCGGTGGGCCAGTTTCCCGGGGCGATTTCATTTGAACATTCGGCGGGATTACCGATAATATAGATGGGGGGGTGCCCAGGGTACTCTTCACAGGTTTGCGGATTAGAAGACGTTTTATGGGTCTTTACGACAGGGACTACACTCAGGCCGGCGAACGGCAGCAGTATCACGGTTCGCCTCAGATGCGGCTGAATCTGCCGCGTCTGACGCCCGTGGTCAAGTGGCTGCTCATCGCCAACCTCTCGATCTTCGTGATCGGGGTGCTGGCGGACCCGGTCGGCGATTTCCTGGAGGACTGGTTCGCGGTTGACGGCGGCTCGTGGTCCACGGCGCTGCAACCTTGGCGGATCGTCACCTACCAGTTCCTGCACAACCGGGACGCGGTCTGGCACATCTTCTTCAACATGCTGGCGCTGTTCTTCCTGGGCCCGCCTCTGGAACGGCACTGGGGCAGTCGCCGGTTCTTGCCGTTCTACCTGATCTGCGGCGCGGCCGGCGCGTTGTTCTACCTGTTCCTGACCGCGGTTGGGTTTCTGACGGCGATCCCGATGATCGGCGCTTCCGGCTCGATTCTTGGGCTTCTGGCGGCTTGTGCGATTCTGTTTCCGCACATCGTCCTGTTCGTAATCGTGTTCCCGCTTCCGATTCGCGTTGCGGCGGCGGTCTTCGTATTCATGTATTTCCTGCTGATCGTCACGCGGAGCAACAACGCCGGCGGGGAGGCCGCGCATCTGGCGGGTATGGCGGCCGGTGCAGGGTACGTTCTGCTGCTGCCCAGGGTCGGGCGGTGGCGTATGAAGATGCGGGCCGGATCGTGGGAGAAGAACCTGGAGCAGCAGCGCAAGCTCCAGATCGAGGTCGATCGCATCCTCGCCAAGGTCCACCGCGAAGGGCTGCACAGCCTGACCGGCAAGGAGAAGAAGACGCTTAAGCAGGCCACGCAGATGGAACTGCGCCGCCAGAAGGCATGAAGACCGGCGGCATCTATCGGCTGACCCTGTCGCCAACGTCGCAGGTCAATCCCACTTGAATCCGCGTTTGTTCAGCCCCTCGGTAAGGGCCTCCACCCGTTTGCGGACGTTTTCCCGCTTGACCTCGGTCTTTTGCCACTGGACGATCTCGTCCTTGCTCTCTTTGATCTGACGCTGCATCTCCTCGATCTTCCTCTGGAGCTGCTCGTAGGCGATCTCCTTGCGGCGAACGATCAGATCGTAACGCCGGGCGACGATGTCCTGCAATTCGGCCCCCAAGGCCTGTTTCCTGGCGTCGGACCGTTCACGATGCATCTGGCGGAGGATATCGTCGCGTCGTTTCCGCAGGTCGTAGTCCTCTTTCAAAACCGCTCCGAGTTCGGGGTTGACGCTATAGGCCTCGAAGATCCGCCCATACTGCTCCAGCAGGTGCTCGAAGCTCTTGACGTAGAGTTGGGGGTCTTTTTCCTTGACCTTGGCCAGTTGGGCTTCGTCCTGGGGGTAGTTGGCCTTGAGCCACTCGAGGAACTCGGTGTTCCTCCTCTGTCGGCGCGCCTCGAAGCGTTCCCGGCTGATCTCCTCGATCTCCGTACGGCCATGCCGGCCCAGTTCCGCCTTGAACTGCTCGGGGTCCTTCTTTCGTAGTTCCGCCAGCTCTTTGGCCTTGGCGGGATCGCGCTGTTCGATGCCCTTCATGATGCGATCGATGATTTCATCCGAGAGCCATCGGTACCACCAGGGATACAGCGGTGAGCTGGATTCCTCGTCCCAAATGTCCGCGGCTCTGTCCGGCGATTGGGCCTGAGCGTTTGCGATTGTGGCGGTCCAGAGGCCTCCCGTCAGCAGGAGCACGGCCACGAGAAGGGCGGTCTGACATCGCTGCATGGCGTCTATTCCTTCCAAAACTGGGTGTCGATGCGGATCAATTCGAGTTCGACCTCGTCGAGCGAACCGGCCGCGACCAGCTCGCCGTCACCTGCCTCCAGGGCCTGCATCTGCGTCTCGATGTGCCGCAGCTCGGACCGGAAGTACGCCAGTTCCGCATCGTCGGAGACGAGATCGTCGCTGTCCCATATCGCGGCGGGAATCAGCGAAGCGTAGCTGACGCGGGGCTGTTCAGGGGCAGAGCGTCCGAAGAAACCGATCAGCGCCATGGCAATCACCGCGGCGGCGGCTCCGACGTAGCGGTACAGCGGATGGGTGTGTCTGCGCGGCATGCCCAGCCGGACCGAGATCCGCCGTTTGATGGTTGCCAGCGTCTCCGGCGCAGCCTGCGGCGCCGGATGCATGTCGAACAGGCTGTCGCCCGCGCGGATATCCCGTTCGGTCGAGCCGGCATCGGACGAGTCCGTGAATCTCGTCAGCAGCTCTCTCAGCTCATCGTAGTTGCGATCTCTCATCGTTCAACCCTCCATGAGCTCGCGCAGCTTCTTGAGCCCCCGGTGCAATTTCGAAAGGGCCGTTCCAAGCGGTTCGGACCGCATCTCGGCGATCTCCTTGAAGCTCAATTCGGAATAATAGCGTAACACGATCAAATCCCGCGTATCGGCGTCCAGCCGGCTCAACTGGGTCTGGAGCCTGTCAGCCTTGTCCGGCGTCAGGTCCGATTGGGCCGCCTCGACGGGACGCAGCTCCAGTTCCGCCCGCCGCCCCTCGACGAGTTTCTTCTGCCGTTTTCGGCCCCTCAGATGGTCGTGGAAGATGTTCGAGGCAATCCGAAACAGCCAGCTCTCGAACGATCCGCCTTTATAGGACGCAATCTTCTCGACCAGCTTCATGAACAGCTCGCTGAGCAGCTCATCGCTGAGATCGCGGTCGCCGGTCAGCCGGTAGAAGTAGCCATAGCAGCGTGGGCCGTAGAGATCGACCACCTGAGCGAAACACTCAGCATCCCCCGACTTACAGCCGTCTATGATCTGGGTTAGCTCGGCGCCTGTACCCATCCGTTCTGTTCACAGCCTATGAGAAGACGAGATCGCCAAAGGGTTTATTGCAGGAAATCGCCCCAACGCACGCGGCCCGCCGGGTACACCCGTCAGGCCGGAAAACCGAACCGACTGTCCAGCGTCCGGTCGGACGATCCGGCCTCGAAGCAGGACCCGACCTGCCGGGGCGGTGGCCTTCGCTTCGCAGCCCACGATCAGACCGGCCAGGTATCGTCCCGATCCTCCGGCGTGCTGTCCGGGTCCTCCGGATCGACACGCCAGCTTTCCGATTCCTCCATCTCGTTGATCTCCCGCTGGACGTATTTGAAGATCTTGTCCTGGAGCGGGGCGAGTCTGCCGTACGACCTGAGCATGCTCTGGTAGCTGGCCACGAGCATGTCCAGGCGGATCAGTTGCCATTTCGCCAGGCACTCGGGTTCCTTGATGTTCGAGAACGGATCGCACTTGAAGACCCTGTGCCCGTCCGGCCCGATCTCGCAGAACTCACATTGGTTGCACTGAATCATGTCCATACCTCGTTTCCGAGCGGCACGAGCGACAAACCGTGCGGCGCCCGAGGCGCCGCGTCCCAGGTCCCTCGTCGCACACCGTGCCACCGTGACGCTGCGGGATTGCGGTTTTTGCCCGTTTTTCTCTCTTTACACCAAGGCATTTGTCGGGTAGTATCCCATTATACGGGCTCAGAAGCATTGATAGTAGAGATTCTACGTTTTCTTAGAGGAATGCATGGCCAAAGCACGACGCAGAAGGAAAATCGGCAGCAAGAAGAGACGTACGCGCTGGAAGATCAGACACAAGATCAGCTGAGAGTCTTCTCATTTCGCAGTTATTCACCCTGTAGGGAGTTCTCGCGCCGGGGCGGGGATTGTACGCCGTGGGTGCGACGGGATCGATGAAGCACTTCCGTGTAGTCTTCGAACCGGACGGCAAAGAGATATCCACTCACCAGGGAGCCACCCTTGTCGAGGCCGCCGGCCAGGCGGGGATCGTGCTGAACACATCGTGCGGGGGCCGGGGCACCTGCGGAAAATGCGTTGTCCGCCTGGGCCCGTCCGGCCGGGAGGTGCTCGCCTGCCAGCATACCGTCCAGGGCAACGTGACTGTCACCGTGCCGGCTTCGTCGCGTTTCTACACCCACAAGATTCTCGAACATGGTCTCGATCGCACCGCAGGGCTCCAGCGGACGACCGTTGAGAAATACCGGTCGCTGGCCGGCCCGACCGACATCTATGGTCTGGCTGTCGATATCGGCACCACCACGGTCGTTGCCAAGCTCATTGACCTGGCCAACGGCGAATGCGTCGCGACGCGAGCCATGCTCAACCCGCAGACGCGGTTTGGCGACGATGTCGTCAGCCGGATCAGCTATGCTGAATCGCAGGCGGGTCTGGAGCGGTTGCACGCGATCATTGTCGACGGCATCAACGAGCTGATTCGCGGGCTCTGCGAAGCGGTCCGAATCGACCCCAATGCCATCTACGAAGCCTCTGTGGTGGGCAACACCACGATGAACCACATCTTCCTCGGGTTTCCCGTCGCGCAATTGGGCCAGGCCCCGTATCAGGCTCATTCCACCAATGCTCACGACGTTTCCCCCGGCAGCCTGGGGCTGACCATGAATCCGGCGGGAAACGTCCATACGGCCGAGAATATCGCTGGTTTCGTGGGCGCAGACACGACGGCGGTGGCCCTGGCGGTCGACATAGGCTCCACGACGCAGATGACCCTCGTCGTGGACATCGGCACCAACGGCGAACTGGTCCTCGGAATGGGCGAGCGGCTGTATGCGGCCAGTTGCGCCGCCGGCCCGGCCCTCGAAGGGGCCCGCATCCGCTGCGGCAGCAGGGCCGTCGACGGGGCCATCGAGGTGGTTATCATCGACAATGATGACATCACGATCGATGTCATAGGGGGTGGCAAGCCACTGTCGATCTGTGGCAGCGGGTTGATCGATGCGGTGGCCGTCCTTCTTGAATTGGGCGTGGTGGAGACCAGCGGACGCTTCGCCGACATCGAAGAGACCCGCTCGAAGTGTTCGGCAGCCGTGGCTTCAAGGCGGATCGAGGTCGAGGGCCAGCCGGCCTTCTGTCTGGCCAGGGATCTCCAGACCTTCGAACCGGCCGTTGTCCTGACGCAGAGGGACATACGCGAATTCCAACTTGCCAAGGGAGCGATTCAGGCGGGCATCCGGCTTCTGCTGGCGAAGATGGGCATCGACGCCGGGGGCCTTGAACGGGTGCTGCTGGCAGGGGCGTTCGGCAACTACATCCGTCCGGCCAGCGCCGTTCGCGTGGGGCTGCTGCCGAACGTTCCGCTGGAACGTATTCACTTCGTGGGCAACGCCGCCGCTTCCGGGGCACAGATGCTCCTGCTCAGCGACGAGTGCAGGGCGACGGCGGCGGCGCTGACGCGTGAGATCCAGTACGTGGAGATCGCCAACGAGAAGGCGTTCAACGAGGTCTTCGCCGAGTCCATGCTCTTGTGCCCGTGAGGACCCGCCCCGCCCCTATGCGGCCTGCGTGCAGGCGAGCAGGTAGGCCAAATACGCGACAGACTCAAGTCCCTCAGGATCGGCCACAGCAGCAGGGCTGCGATCAGCATGGTGGGGATCTCACGGCGAAGCGTCTGGGCCTGGATACGCAACGGATTGATCAGCGCTACGAGCCCGCCGATCAGGGCCAGGTTGGCGATATTGGAGCCGTAGACGTTCCCAATGGCGATGTCGCCTCTGCCGCCCAGAGCCGAAGCGATGCTGGCGGCCACCTCGGGGGCCGACGTGCCCATGGCAACCACGGTCAGTCCCACGGCAAGCTGGCTGATTCCGAGACGCTGCGCGATCCCAACGGCGCCGTTGACGAGAAGATCGGCCCCCTTCCAGAGCAGAAGCAGGCCAGCCGCCAGGAGCACTATCGCCCATGCCATCGTGAGCCTCTCATGAGATGCGATCTGCGTCGCGACCATCCGGCCGGGGAGCCTGTAGCCGCACCAGGTCAGACGATGCGACCACACCGCAGATCGGGAGGGCAGGATTCGTCAATACGGCCGAGACTCAGACCTTCCTGACCACCAGGCAGGCATTGTGTCCGCCGAAGCCGAACGAATTGCTGATGGCGATATCGACCTTGGCTTCCCGGGCCGTCCACGGCACGTAATCCATCTTCAGGTCGCAGCGTTCGTCCGGATGGTCCAAGTTGATGGTCGGTGGTATGACCGAGCGGTTGATCGCCTTGATGGCGGCGATCAACTCGACCGCAGCGGTCGCGCCCAGCATGTGTCCCAGGCAGCTCTTGGTCGAACTGACGGGGACTTTGTAGGCATACTGGCCAAAGACGCTCTTGATGGCCGTGCTCTCGGCGATGTCGTTTAATTCGGTGCTCGTCCCGTGGGCGTTGATGTAACCGACGTCCTGCGGATTGACCTTCGCGTCCGCCAGCGCCACTCTCATGGCCATCGCCGCGCCTTCCCCATTGGGCAGGGGCGCGGTGATGTGATACCCATCGTCCGTCGCGCCGTACCCAAGCAGCTCGGCGTAGATCGTGGCGCCGCGTTTGCGGGCGCGCTCGAATTCCTCCAGGACCAGAATTCCAGCACCTTCGGTCAATACGAAACCGTCGCGGTCACGGTCGAATGGGCGCGATGCGATGGGGGGATTATCGTTGCGCAGGCTCAGGGAGCGGGCGGCGCAGAACGAGCCAAGGCCGATCGGGGTCAGCGCCGCTTCGGAGCCGCCTGTGATGACGACGTCGCTGCGGTTGCTCGCGATGTTGCAGAATGCCTCCCCGATGGTGTGGTTGCCCGATGCACACGCGCTGGAGACGGCGAAGCACGGCCCCCTGGCACCAAACTGAATGGCGATGTTGCCGCTGGCGGCGTTGGACATCAGCCGGGGTACGCAAAACGGCGAGACTTTGCCCGGGCCCTTCTCGATCAGCCGAACGTGCTGTTCTTCGATTTCCTTGATGCCGCCGATTCCGGTTCCGACGATCACGCCCACGCGGTACGGGTCTTCCTTGGCGAAATCCAGCCCGCTGTCCTTGACCGCGTTGATCGCGCCGGCAATGGCGAACTGCGTGAAGCGGTCCATCCGCTTCGCTTCGCGCTTGTCGACGTACTGGCTCACGTCAAAGTGTTTGATTTCCCCACCGAAATGGACCGGATACTGGCTGGTGTCAAAGGATTCGATCGTGGAAACGCCGCTCTTGCCTTCGCACAGCGCAGTGAAAAGCTCATCGACGGACTCGGAAAGCGCAGTAACACACCCCAGGCCCGTTATGACAACTCGACGTCTATTCATATCAGGCTTTATGCGTTTTCTTTCTTCTTGGTTTGCGCGATGCTGACGATGTAATCGATGGCGGCGCCGACGGTCTGGATCTTCTCGGCCTCTTCGTCGGGAATGCTCATATCGAACTCGTCTTCGAATTCCATGACCAGTTCCACCGTATCCAGCGAGTCCGCATTGAGATCGTTGATAAAGGACGTCTCTTTGGTGATTTCCGCCTTGTCGACGCCCATTTGCTCGCTAATTATCTCGATCACCTTGTTCTCGATCGCCTGCACATCTACCTCATCGATACTCACTTGTTGATCCTCCCTAATGCACTCGAACTTCGTCAATTCCACCGTCAGTTGCTGTCGCCAAAAATCACTGCGTACCACCCCCACCCGGTTCGGATTCGGGCGGTATCTTACCGAGCGAACAGGACTTGTACAAACATTTTTCCGAATTTTTTCACATGGCCATGCCGCCGTCGACGCAGAGAACCTGACCGGTGATATAGCCTGCGTCATCGCTGGTCAGAAACGCGACGGCCTTGGCGATATCGGCCATCGATCCAAGTCGTCGCATGGGAATCAACTGCTTTGCGGCTTCGAGGACGGGTTCAGGCAGCTTGCGTGCCATCTCGGTGTCGATGAAGCCTGGGGCGACGCAGTTGGCAGTGACGTTCTTCTTGGCCAGTTCGCGTGCAGTGGTCTTGGCCAGGCCGATGAGTCCGGCCTTGCTGGTGGAGTAGTTGGCCTGTCCGGCGTTGCCCATGACGCCGGAGACCGAACTGATGTTGACGATCCGCCCGAACTTGTTGCGCAGCATCGACTTGGCGGCTGTCCGCGTCGCCACGAAAGCGGCGCGCAGGTTCACGTTGAGCACCTTGTCGAACTCCTCGTCGGTCATGCGAATCAGCAGGTTGTCGCGGGTGATGCCGGCGTTGTTGACCAGGATGCCGATGCCCCCGTGTTCGGAGGCCAGGGCTTCGAGCACCTCGGTAAACCTGGGCGTGTCGGTGATGTCCACACAGCGCGTGATGACTTCGAAGCCGGCCTTCTTCACGGCCTCCTGAAGATCGGCAAGCTGGTCTTCGATCACGTCGAGACCCGCCACAAGGCGTCCTTGCTGGAGCAATTCGAACACGATGGCGCGGCCGATTCCCCGAGCCGCCCCTGTCACTACGGCAAGTCGTTTTTCAGCCATTACTAAGGCCTCCAATTACTGTGAAAAGTGTCACGATAAAAGCATTGCCGGCCTGGGTTCTCGCAGCGGGTTCAGACCGGGTCATGCACCTTCGATTAGAGCCTTGATCGAGTCGGCGGTGCTCAGATTGACGACCTTGGCCTTTCGGTCGATTCTCTTCATCAGGCCGGTCAGGACGCGGCTGGGGCCAATCTCATAGAACCGGTCCACGCCTTCGTCGATCAGACGCTGCATACACCTGGCCCACAGGATCGGGCTGGTCAGTTGTTTGGCCAGGCCCTCGACGACGGCTGCCGCGCTGGCGTAGTACTGGGCGTCAGTGTTGGCCAGCGTCTTGACGTTGTCGGGCTCGGCGATGCGGCACACCGAAAGGGCCCGTCGCAGCGCCTCAGCGGCACTGGCCATCATGCTGGTGTGGAACGCCCCGGCCACCTCCAGGCGGATCGCCTTCAGAGCGCCATGTTGGGGGGCCAGCTCGACCGCCCGCTGGCAGGCAGGGACCGTGCCGCTGACGACGATCTGGCCGGGACAGTTGAAGTTCACCGGTTCGAGCAGTTCGCCCTGGCCGGCTTCCCGACACAGCAGACGCACCTTCTCCTCGTCAAGTCCCATGATACTCACCATGGCGCCTTGTGTAGCGTCTGCGGCGGCCTGCATGGCTTCACCCCGCTTACGCACCAACTGAAGGCCGTCTTCGAAGCTGACCAGGCCCGCTGCATAAAGAGCGGTGTACTCGCCCATGCTCAGACCGGCAGTGATCTGCGGCCTGATGCCGGAGGCGGCGGATTCAGTCCGAATCACTTCGAGCAGCGCCGCCGACATCGTGAAGATCGCCGGCTGCGACATGGTCGTGGTGTTGAGCGCCTCGGCCGGACCTTCGAAACACACTTTGCGAAGGTCGAGGCCCAGAATACGGTTGGCCTCTTCGAACAACGCGGCGGCCACAGGATATCCGGCCGCGACGTCAGCGCCCATGCCGACCACTTGGGCGCCCTGCCCGGGAAACAGAAAAGCGGTAGTCATCGTTCGCATCCTTGAACAGGCTGGTTTTCGATCTTCCGTCGGTCCCGCAGGGGCGGTCAGAATTCGATGACGTTGGCGCCCCAGGTCACCCCGGCGCCGAAGGCCACGAAGATGAAGATATCCCCTTTTTGGATCCGCCCCGTGCGGACGCATTCGTCGAAGGCGATGGGCACCGAAGCCGCCGAGGTGTTGCCGTACCGGGAGATGTTGACGAACACCTTCTCGTCGGGCAGATTCAACCGTTTGGCCGCCGATTCGATGATCCGCGCGTTCATCTGATGGGAGACGACCATTTTGAGGTCGTCCACGGTCAGATTGCAGTGGTTCAGGCCGTCGGTGACGGAATCGACGATGCGTCGAACCGCCTGCTGGTAGACCTCGCGTCCCTTGATCTGCATGAAGACCTTGCCGGGATCTGCAAGAGGCTGTGGCGCGGGGTGGCGCGAGCCGTGGGCCTGGCAGTTGAGCGATTCCCAGTATTCCCCATCGGCGCCGAGCGTGCTGTACATAATGCCGCGGCCGCCGTTGGTCTTTTGTTCGAGCACCACGGCGCCTGCCCCATCGCCGAAGAGGATGCAACTGGACCGGTCCTGCCAGTTGGTGATCTTCGTCAGCGTCTCGGCTCCGATGACCAGCGCCTTGTGGATCCGTCCGTTCTCCATGAACTGCTGGACGATGTGCAGGGCGTAGACGAAGCCGCTACAGGCAGCCGCCAGATCGAACACCCAGGCATTCTTGGCGCCCAGGGCCTCCTGGACGAAGCAGGCGGTGGACGGGAAGGGCATTTCCGGCGTGATGGTGGCGACGATGATCAGGTCGAGTTCCTTGGCGTCGACACCGGCGTACTCCAAGGCCCGTTTGCCCGCCTCCGTGGCCAGGTAGGCCGTCGTTTCATTGTCTGCTGTGATGTGCCTGACCTTGATTCCGGTGCGCGTGGTGATCCACTCGTCCGAGGTATCGACCATCTTGGAGAGATCGTCGTTGGTCAGAAGCTTCGCTGGTGCAAACGAGCCGCACCCGATAATGACGGCGCGACTCGGGGAGGGGCGATTCTCTGTATCCTTAGGCATCAGACGTCCTTACGCCAGCTTCCGCGAGACACTCTATGATCTTGTCATTGATTCGCTGCGTGTAGCAGTTCTTCGCGGCAGAGACCGCGTTGCGAATCGTCCGGCTCTTGCTCGATCCGTGGCAGATCAGGGCCGTGCCGTTGATGCCCAGCAGCGGGGCACCGCCATACTCATTGTAGTCGTGCTTCTGATAGACCCGCATGATGATCGGTTTGAATTTCAGGGCCAGGCGGGCCTTCTCCTGCATCAGTTCCTGCTTGATGGCACGGAACAGCCCATCGACAGCCCCCTCGGTCAGCTTCAAGATCACGTTGCCGACGAATCCCTCGCAGACGACGACATCGCAGACCCCGCGGAAAATGTCGCGTCCTTCGATGTTGCCGATGAAATCAATGCGCGGATCGGAGCGAAGCAACTCCCGCGTTCGTTTGACGACCTCGTTGCCCTTGGCGTCCTCCTCGCCGATGCTCATCAAACCGACGCGCGGCTTGGTGATTCCGAGGATGCTCCTGGCGTAGATCGTCGACATCAACCCGTACTGGTACAGGTTGATGGGCTTGCACGCGATGTTGGCGCCGACGTCACAGATCGTGACCGGGCCGGCGGGCATCGGAAAGACCACGGCGATCCCCGGGCGGTTCACGCCTGGCAGAGTCCGCATCCGCATCTGGAACGCGGCCACACAGGCCCCCGTGTTGCCGGCGGAAATGACCGCGTCTGCCAGTCCGTGCTTGGCCAGTTTGGCCATCACGGCGATGGAGCTTTTCGGCTTGCTGCGCAGGCTGTCGACCGGCGAGTCGTCCATCCCGATCACGTCCGGCGCGTCTACCACGCTCAGCGGACCTCTCTTGGACCCCATCGCGGTCAGCTTGGACTCGATCACCTGCTGCGGTCCCACCAGGATCAACTCGTCGTCCTTGTCGAGCTTGCCAACCGCTTCTACCGCACCGGCGATGATCTCGTCCGGGGCGTAGTCACCTCCCATGGCGTCTATTGCGATTCGCATCCTTACGCAGTTTCCTCTTTCCCGAGCTTCAAGGTCATGTTCGGATTGACGTATCCACAGTTCTCACAGGCCGCGTGGGGCAGTTTCGCCTGCCCGCACTTGGCGCACTGGGAATAGTTCACGGGCTTGAGTCGGTGGTGGGCCCGCCGGGTACGTGTTCGGCACTTGCTGGTCTTTTTGGCTGGCAACATTGCTGGTTACTCCCATTTCTCTGCGAGCCTCCGCAGAGACCTTCTCTGACGTAGATACAAAAAAACCATAAATACCCCGCATTCCAACGCCTGTCAAGGCAATTCATCCGCTTGCCCGCAAATCGTGTGTTCGGACCGCCCGGCAGAGGGGAAGCACCTCCTGTCGTCCACAGGCAGGCTCGGGGTCAGTCGATCGTCCCGGCGACGCCGGGGATGCCGAAGACAGGCGAACTCTCGCGCTTGACGCGGACGGGCAGGGCCTTCTCCCCGACCAGATCGTAGCCCTTGGTACGCATGCATTCCTTGACGAACCTGTTCTCATAGCCGCCCAGGCCGCTGGTGCGTTCGACGTCGGAATACCGCACGGCCTCGGCGTGGCAAGATGCCAGGTCCCGCCGGCATTGCGTGAAGCTGGTGCCTTCCTGATACCAGTATCTGGCACAGCCGCCCAATAAAGAAGCAGATAGCAACAGCACTCCCGCGACGGCTAACCTCATTCTTCGGCTCCTACAGTTCCCGTGGTTCGTTTCTGCTGGTCCCTTCACCCGTGCTTGAGGCCGACGCACCGGCCCGGCGGCGGATCGGCATCGCCACCCCACCGCGGAAGGGGGCGGATTATCCCCGATTCGGCCGGCCCTGTCAATGACGCAAACGCAAATGCCTTGTGCGGGTTCTTAATGCGTGTGAAAAAACCCTGGCAACTGTGTGGCAGCGGCAAGCGCAGGCTTGCCGATGGTAACACGCGTGCCGTCGAAGCCATCGGCAAACTCCCCTTGCTCTCCCGATGGCCATCGGGACCGCTGCCACACAGGGCGCTCCGTGGTGGAAAACGGGCCTGGCCGCGAAGTTCGCACGGAACCGTTTTTGCAGGAGGGCGATTTTGTCATTGAAATCGCCGCTTCGTTTGATTATAAAGATCAGTTTGTGAATCGACCGTGCCGGATGGAAATACCTCATCGGGCCGTCGTATTGGTGTTCGCCGAAAGGGAGCTTCTCGGCTATGAGGCGCTATTCAGGACAAAAAGCGCTGTATGAGGCAATCAGCCGGTCCCGGTCGAAGCCCGGGCCCAACGTCGCATCGAAAGGCCCCGGTCTTCTGGAGCGGTTGAAGCCTCACCTGGAGAAGCTTCGAAGGCCCAAGGCCGCGAAGCCGGCTCTGCCGGCAGAGGCGGGCGAGCCTGCTGCCGAGCGTCCGGCGCCGCCGGTCCTGAAGCCGCCGAAGCCGGTGGGTCTGGCGGAACCGCATGCGGCGCCCGGCCCGTCGCAGACCTGGCTGAAACCGAAGGCGATCCAGTTCAACGCCGGACGGATCGAGGTTTCGCTGCCGTATCAGATCGGCATTGCGATCGGGTTGTTCGTGATCCTGATCCTGTTGGCGGTGTTCCGGCTGGGCCAGATCGACCAGAAAGCACGCTACAGACAGGTCGGTCGAACGACGCAGGCGGGTGTAGACAGCCCGACGGCGGGTTCGCCCGGTGCGAATCCTGCCCCTGAATCGGTCACGACGGGGGCGCAGAACGATGCCGCCGATTCGCCAGCGGGTGCGGTTGCTGCGGGCGACAACTGGATTGTCATCGCCCGCTCCGAGCTCTGGAAGGATTTGGAGCCCGTGAAGCGTCATTTTGACGAACACGGGGTCAAAACCGGTATTACGACGTTTGAGAAGCTCAGAGGGCATTTTGCTCGGTTCGGTCTTGACGGCAGCAAGCTACCCCAGGGAGATGGCTACTTGCTGGTGACGATGCAGACGTACGACAACCCGGACCGGCCGGGCACAGACGGCTATGAGGCCAAACAGAAGATTATCGAGATCGGGGCCCTCTACAAGGGCAAGGCGCCTGCGGGCTGCGAGTCGTTCGGGCCGCGGTATTTCAGTGATGCATATGGAATGAAGATCAGATAGCAGGAGAATGTTCGCATGTCCATGGATCCTTCACTCAAGGTGAGAAACGCATTGGTTCGGCACCGCAACGTGCTCTCGCGGGCCGAGCGCGTCCAGAAGCTGCACGACGAAGAACGATGGGCCGAAGGGGACTCGGTGCTGGGGTTGCCTAAGGTGGCCCATCGCAAGAGCGGCGCCGGCAAGAAGGCCAAGGCCGAAGCCGCACAGGAAAAGGCGGCGGCTGCGGCGGCGGCTCCCGCTGCGCCGGCCTGATCGGGCCGTGGTCCAAATGTCACGTGCGAGGCCGCGAGGAGCGGTGGTCGGACACGCGCGTGACCGGTTTGTCGATTTCAGAAGGGCATGCCGAACACCGGTTCGGCATGTTCTCTTTCGTGCGCACGGTATCGGAACGAGCCGAGCCGGACCGCTGGACGTGACTGTCGGGGACGTCATGGAAAGAAAGCCCGATTCACAGAACGCCGCAAGTCCCACACGTCCGGGACGATCACCCCTGTGGCTGCGTCTGCTCGTTGCGGTTGCCAGCCCCCTCTTTTGCATTCTGCTGCTTGAAGCGATCCTGCGTCTGGTCGGTTATGGCCAGCCGGGCGACTTCTTCCTGCCGTGGAAGGCGGCCGGCCGGAGGCTCCATCTGACCAATGCGCACTACTGCGAGCATTTCGTCGCGAAGGAGTTGTCCAGGGCCCCCGAGGCGGGCGTCCTGGCGGGCAAGGACAAGTCGACTGTTCGCATCTTCGTCCTGGGTGGTTCGGCGGCCTACGGCGACCCCGATGTGGCGTTCGGGTTCTGCCGGCACCTGGAGGTCCTGCTCAACGCCCATTCGACGCAGACCTCATTCGAGGTGGTCAATGCGGCGGTGACAGCCATGAACTCGCACGTGGCCCGACGCATCGCGGCCGACTGCGCCTCGCACGAGCCGGACGCTTTCCTTGTGTACATGGGCAACAACGAGGTCGTCGGGCCGTATGGTCCGCCCACGCTGCCCGAGGGGCTTTACTCCAGCCGGGCGTTCATCAATCTCTGCATCACCGCCAAGAAGGACACCCGCCTGGGCCAGTTGATGGACCGGGCCGGTCAGACCCTGCGCGGCGTACGCGGGCCAGAGAGGAAATGGCTGGGTATGGAGGCGTTCCTGGACAGCCAGATCGCCTGCGATGATCCCAAGCTGCAATCCTGCTATCGCCACTTCCGGACCAACCTCCGCGACATCGCGCGGACCGCCCGGCAGCACGGCGCCAAGACGATCCTGTGCACGGTGCCGACCAACATCCGGTCGTGTGCGCCGTTTGGCTCCGAACACCGCGCCGGACTGACCGCCGAGCAGCTTGCGCGGTGGGATCGACACTTTCAGCAGGGCCGGCAGTGCGAGGCTTCGGGCGATTTCGAGGGCGCGCTGGCCGCCTACGAGCAGGCCCGTGCGATAGACGACGGCTATGCGGACTTGGCATTCTGTCAGGCGACGTGCCTTCTGGCTCTCGGCAGGACGGACGAGGCCAAGCGGTTGTTTGTCCGTGCCCGCGATCTCGATACGCTCCGGTTCCGCGCCGACAGTGGGATCGAGGAGGCGATTCGCAAATCGGCCGCGGCGCTGGTGGACCAGGGCGTGAGCCTCTGCGATTTGACAGCGTGTTTTGAAGAACACAGCCAGAACGGTCTGCTCGGTGACGATCTGATGCTGGACCACGTTCATCCGAGCTTCCGGGGCAACTTCCTGGCGGCGATGGCGGCGATGCGTGCGATTCGGGAGGCGCTGCCTGGGGCGAAGCTCCGCGAGCCCGACCGCACAGAGGACGAACTGCTCAAGCTGTGCCGCGACCGCCTGGTCTTCGACCACCGCCAGATGTACGAACTGGCGATGGTGATGTACCGGCGCAAGACGCTTCCGCCGTTCGCCGGGCAGATCACGCATGATCACGAGCTCGAACGGCTGCGGGAAGGATTGTTCGCGCTTCGCAGAATGGTCAAGGCGGAAAGCGCGACGGACGAGCCGTACCTGTGGGCCATTGAGCAGGCTCCGGGGGACACGTATGTGAACGTTCGCTATGGCCAGCTTCTTGTCGAGCAGGGGCGGATCGGCGAGGCGGTCCGCAGATATCAGCGACTTCTCGAAAGCCAGCCCTACAACATGACGATCCGGCTGGCACTGGCAGGGGCCTGCGCACTGGGCGGAATGAGGGACCCGGCTATCGAGGCGCTGACCTCGGACGAGACGCCGTATCGTTACGACCGCAAGCAGGCCCTCTTGATGCTCGGGACGCAGTACGCGCAGAAGGGTCTGATCGCCCAGGCTGCGACGGTGTACGAGGAACTGAGCAGGATCGACCCGGATAATGTCGATGTTCTGGTCAATCTGGCGGCCGCCGCCTCGCATCGGAAGGACTACGCCGCGATGAAGCGACACCTGGACAAGGTCCTGCGGATCGACCCATCGTCGGTGCAGGGCAGGATCAACATGGGCAACTATTACGCCAAGCAGAACGATCCGAACGAGTCGCAGAGGTGGTTTGCCCAAGCGGTAGAGGCAGACCCGCAGAACTACCTGACGCACATTGGATTGGGCATTCAGTCGATCCGGCTGGGCCAGCTCGACAAGGGGATCGAACACGTGACGAAGGCGGTCGTGTTGAAGCCCGATTTCGTCGAGGGGTATCAGATTCTGGCGGCCGCCTGCGTCGAGAAAGGCGACACCGAGCAGGCGAAGAAGTATGCGGCTCTGCGGGATTTGTTCGCCCCGGATTCCGCCCGAGCGCCCGGCGCGGTCCAGTAGACTTATGAATATCCTCGGAATATCAGCTTTCTATCACGACAGTGCGGCGGCTCTGGTGAGCGACGGCGCGATCGTGGCCGCCGCGCAGGAAGAGCGGTTCACGCGAATCAAGCACGATCCGGGCTTCCCGTCGCACGCCGTGGCGTACTGTCTTGAGGCCGCGAGGTTGAAGGCGGAAGACCTGGACTTCGTCGTCTTCTACGAAAAGCCGCTGGTCCACTTCGAACGGCTCCTGGAGACCTACATCGCCTATGCGCCGCGCGGCTTCCGCCAGTTCCTCATGAGCATTCCGCTGTGGCTCAAGCAGAAGCTGCATCTGCCGCGCGAGCTGGACCGGGCTCTGGGGGGCGAGTATCGCGGCCGGTACGTGTTCACCGAGCACCACGAATCCCACGCCGCCAGCGCGTTCTTCCCCAGTCCCTTTGAAGAAGCGGCTATCCTGACCCTCGACGGCGTCGGCGAGTGGGCCACCGCCAGCGCCGGCGTCGGGCGGGGCAACCGCATCGAACTCCGCAAGATCATTCACTTCCCGCATTCGCTCGGCCTGCTGTACTCGGCTTTCACGTACTACACGGGCTTTCGCGTCAACTCGGGGGAGTACAAGCTGATGGGCCTGGCGCCGTACGGCGAGCCCAGATATCGCGACCTGATCCTCAAGGAACTGCTCGACCTCAAAGAGGACGGCTCGTTTCGCCTGAATATGCGATATTTCCCGTACGGATACAAGACCGTGATGGTTGACAGGCGATTCGAGCGGCTCTTCGGCGCGCCGGTGCGCAAGCCTGAAGGCCCGATCACCGAGCACACGATGGATGTAGCCGCCTCGATTCAGTGGGTGACCGAGGAGATCATGTTGCGGATGGCTCGAAATGTCCATCAGGAAACGGGCATGAAGAACCTCGTGCTGGCGGGAGGTGTCGCGCTGAATTGTGTGGGCAACGGACGGATTTTGCGAGAAGGCCCGTTCGAGAAGATCTGGGTGCAGCCGGCGGCCGGAGACGCCGGCGGGGCATTAGGCGCGGCCCTGTTCGTGTGGCACCAGTTGCTCGATCACGAACGCAGGGTTGGTCCTCGCGATGCGCAGGACGGCTCATTGCTCGGGCCGGCCTTTGACGACGGGACCATCCAGGCCTTTCTGGAGAGCGTGGGCGCGCCGCACCACACCTTCGCGCGAGAGACAGATTTGTGCGACTGCGTTGCGGATCTGGTGGCGTCGGAGAACGTGGTGGGCTGGTTCCAGGGCCGGATGGAGTTCGGGCCGCGCGCGCTGGGCAATCGGAGCATCATCGGAGACGCCCGCAGCGAGAAGATGCAATCGGTGATGAATCTGAAGATCAAGTTCCGCGAGTCGTTCCGCCCCTTTGCGCCTTGTGTGCTGATCGAGGACGCACCCGAGTACTTCGGTCTGGAGCCGGGCCACGAAAGCCCCTACATGCTGCTGGTTGCACCGGTGCGCGACGACAAGCGGCTCGACGGCGACGTCGCCGGAGCCAGGGGGCTCGACCGGCTCAAGGACCGGCGCAGCGTGATTCCCGCCGTGACGCACGTGGATTATTCCGCACGCGTTCAGACGGTGGACCCGGACCGTCACGGCAGACTGCACGAGCTGATGAGCCGGTTCAAGGCCAAAACGGGCTGTCCCGTGATCATCAATACGAGCTTCAACATCCGTGGCGAGCCCATTGTCTGCACGCCGGAACACGCGTATCGTTGCTTTATGGCCACGGACATGGACGTGCTGGTTCTGGGCAGGCATCTTCTGTACAAACAGGAACAACCACAGGTGACAAAGCACGACGTGGAACGGTACAAGTCGCAGTTCAAGCTCGACTGACGGGGCAGGAGATGACGGGAGTGAGAAATGTCGTTGGTTAGCGTCAACTGGAACCCGAGCCGCAAAGACCTTAACGGCTTTCGGCTGGTGTCCGTCATCGCCACGATGGCCATCGCCGTTCTCCTGTATGCGATCAAGGGCCTGGACATCCGTTGGTGTGGCGGCATCGTCGCGTTCGGCGTGTTGGTCTGGCTCAGCGGGCTGGTCTCGCTGACGCTGACCCGCTGCGTTTACGTAGTGCTGATGGCGGTCACGCTGCCCATCGGCTTCGTCGTCAGCCTGATCCTGATGGGCGCGTTCTATTTCGGGCTCATCACGCCTCTCGGGCTGGTCTTTCGCCTGCTGGGCCGGGACGTATTGTGTCGGAAGTTCGATCCGAAGGCCCCAACCTACTGGACGCCGCACGAGCAGACGAAGAACGTGGAACGCTACTTCCAACAGTTTTGACCAGTGAGGTTTGCCACATATGACGGAAAAGGACTCGGCCAGGTTCAAACGACTCGCCCAAGAGCAACGTCCCTCTCTCCTCGCGGAATTCTGGCACTTCCTCAAGCACAACAAGAAGTGGTGGCTGCTGCCGATCGTGCTGGTGTTGCTGCTGCTGGGTCTGATCGTGCTGCTGGCCGGCACGAGCGCCGCGCCGTTCATTTACACGATCTTCTGACGGGCGGTGGGACAGCGGCGGATTGGCTCGGGACCGTCCTGAGGCTACTCGGAGGGCCTGACACCGATGTACTGCGTGCGGGCGTTGGCGATCAGGTTCAGCATCTGATCAGCCTGCTTGCGGATCGCGGGGTCGGAGCTGATCACGCGCGAGCTCCACTTGGCGTATTCGCGGTTCAACTGGTGTCGGACCTCGTCTTTGCTCATCTCCGTGGTCACGCCGAGGATCATCTCCGCATCCTCGCTCTGGTGCATGCTCACCGGAAGCGTCTTCTCGACCATTGCGCGGAGCCGGGTGCGGTCGATCTTCAGCCACTGCGCCAGGTCTTTGAGCAACCCGATGTCGCTTGCAGTGACCTGGCCCTTGGCACCAGCCACCCTAAGGCACAAGTCCATGATGTCGAGGCGGCCCACCATCGGGGCGATCTCCACGATCTCGTTGCAGATCTCCTCCAGGTTCAGGCGTCCGCCTTTGAGGAAGAAGCCGGCGGTCTTCCGCAGGGCCTGTTCCAGCTCCAGGCGTGCGCCTTCGGAAGCGTCGCCCGAGCCGAAATTGGTCCGGACCCAGCCGTAGATCACGTTGGTCTCGGGTTCTCGCAGGGCGTTGTTGGCCGCGCCCACGCTGAAGGCCAACCCGACCGCCAGGGTCTTGGCTCGCTGGATATTGTCGTCGACGTCCAGATAGCCGATCTCGAGGTTCTCGAACGCGCCGACGCAGGAACCAGCGGCCAACTCCTGGCCGGTCGACCGGGAGATGATGGCAACGCTGAATCGCAGTTCCCGGTGTCCCTGTCGCGGGAGGACAAACCATTCCGGCGAGATCTGCGCCACGGTCATCCAGTCTTCCAGGACGGTGCGTTGCCGGCAGAGCTTTCCGATCTCGGTCTGGTACGTGAAGGAAACCGCCCGGTTGATCGGCCCCTGCTTGGGCCGCACCGGCACGGGCAGCGGCGTTTGACCCTTGTTGTCGGTGACGTCGCTGAGGGTCGTCTTCAAACCCACTTCGTGATTCTCATCGGGCGCCTCGATCGTACCACAGATGTCCAGAATGAGGACCGTCTGCCAGGTATCGCCCTTCGGCTCTCTGCCGATTCGAGCGCGGCAGTTCAGCATGCCCAAATTGACGGCCCCGTCCGATTTGTCCGAGCGACGCGTCTCGGGGCTCCGTCCAACGCCTGCGGCGGCTTCCTGGGCGCCGTTGCCGGTCGCGGGAAAGGCGGGATGGCCGCCTGCCTGCGGCGCCGGCCGCGACGCACGCGGCAAACGACTGCGGGCCGATTGTGTCAGCCCCTGCAGTTCACCGGGCAGGCGCCTGGCAAGGCCACAAGCCCGACGTGCCGTTCGTATGCCCCAGCCACCGAATCGCACCAGCAGGCGGCGGGCGAGTCCGAGTCCCGATGCAAATGGGGATGGGCCGCTCGCATCCGATTGTGGACCTCGGCGCCGCGCTCCGATGAAGACGCCGGCCGCGACCCCTACGATCATAGCCACAATTGGAAGCACGATCTTGAGCATGGGACACCGTTCTGTCGGTTATTGGACCTTGAGCGACTGCAGCTCCTTGGCACCCTCTGTTGCCTCGCTCTCGGATTTCTCCTCGTCCAGCGAGACGTCCACTTCCAGGACTCGGCCGGAGTCGACGTCCTCGAACTTGCAGTGCATTCGCTGGTTGAGATCGTAGCTGTAGGTCACCTTGATGGGACGCTCGGCCGGCCGGTTCGGCGGCAGCTCGAAGCGGTGGGTGGCGATCGTGTTGACGTAGGCCGGGTCGGCATCCTCACCCTGTGTGACGGTCACTTCGACCTTCTCCTGGCCCTGGGAAACGGTATAGAACGTTTGCGTGGCCTCGCACGGCAGCGGTGTGTTCTTCTTGAGAATGATCCGATTCTGGATCGTTCGGCGGCCCGTTTCCTTGTCGATCGGCGCGCAGATCGTTCCGTAGCTGTGATTGCAGACGTCGGTCAGGCAGATATCCTGAAGCCCGGTACGGATACCGGTGTCCACGGCGTCGGGGTTCTGCCGCACGGCGGTCAGGCCGGCGTGAAGCGCCGCGCCCAGCGCGACGCACTCATCGACATTCACCTCGCAGGCCGGCGCGAAACCAAACGTCTGCTCCAGGTGCGCCCGCACCATGGGCACGCGGGTGCTACCACCGACCAGCAGCACGGTCGTCACGTCGGATGGCTTGAGACCGGCCTCTTCGAGCGCCACCTCCACCATCATGTCCGTCCGCGCCACCAGCGGGGCGATTGCTTCTTCGAACATCTCCCGCGTGACCTCGGCGCGCATGCTGCCACTGGGGCCATACAGGATCTTCTTGGCTACGGGACGGCGTGACAGCGTCTTCTTGACGTCTTCGGCCTCGTCTTCGTACTTGGCCCGGTCTTCCTCCGAAGCGATCAGCTCGGTGCCGAACTTGTCGCGATAGAGCTTCTGGAGGATTTCGAGGACCTTCTGGTCGAAGTCGATGCCACCAAGGGCGTGGTCGCCCTGGGAGCAGACGATGTCCATCTGAAGGCCGTTGACATTCATGATCGTGACGTCGAACGTTCCGCCACCGAGGTCGTACACGAGCACCTTGCCGGCGACTTGCCTGGTCGTCGCATAGTACAAGGCCGCCGCGACCGGCTCGTTGACGATGGCGATGACATTGAGACCGATGGCGGTCCCGGCGTCCATCGTCGCCTTGCGGCGCACCTCGTCGAAGTGGGCCGGAACGGAGATCACCGCGTCGCAAATCGGCCCGTGCGAGGCTTCGGAGTCCTGCTTGAGCTTCTTGAGGATCAGCGCCGACAGCTCCACGGGGGTCCAGCCCCTTCCGTCGATGGTCACCTGGTGTTCGGCGTCGCCCATATGACGCTTGATGCACCGCACGGAACGCGCCGGGTTCAGGTGTCTCGAATTGAGGGCTTCGATCCCTACGCGGATGAGTTCGGGGTTCTCTTCGTCGAAGAAGATGGCCGACGGTGTCAGTCGCTCTCCGTCCGCGTTCGGAACGATCTCCGGCTTGCCGATCGCGTTGAGGATCGCCAGTTCCGAGAACGTCGTTCCAAGGTCTATGCCGACGATGTTAGCCATGGTATTCTCCTGCGTTCAACGTTTCGCACAGAGTCTGTCGGACCGCCCAGAGGCGTGCCGCGAGAAGACTCAGCCAAATAGCTTCACCTGTGCCGTCCTGACCACCTTGTAACTGTCTTCGTCCGTGACATATCGATATCCGGGCCGCACCACTCTGGCGATCGTGCCAACCTGGTTGGCGTCCCCCGTTATTTCCTTTTCCTTGATGGCCTCCGCGAACTTCTCGTGTCCGCGGTAGTCGCTGCCGACGTCGGGACGGAACTGCTCGACCCCGCTGGATTCCAGGGCGAAAAGCAGTTCATCTCGGACCTCCTCCAGTTGCAGAGTGCCCTCGTCTTCCTCGTCGAGCTTGGCGAGTCGATTTTCCAGGTTATCGATGCAGCGGATCACCTTCAGACAGAAGGTTCGAACAATGCTCCAGTCGTAGCCGTCCTGGAGCTTCTCCACTCGGTCTTGCTGACAGGCGGCGTACTCACGGATGGCCGAGACCTGCTGGGCCAGCTCCTTGAGCGTGTCGCCGAGCGGCTCGCCCTGTCCGCGCGATGCCTGCTGCGCGTTCTGCGCCATCTGTCGGAACTCGGCGATTTGACGCTGAAGCTCCTCAGCCTGTTCGGTTAGAGGGTTCTCGACTGGGGCAGCCGGCGCCGCGACAATCTGGGTCTCGCCGAGAACGGCCACTCTGGGCCTCGGCGTGAATCGCTGCTTTGGCGGCGCGGCCTCGGTCGCGCTCTCCTCGTCGTTCGACGTCGTCCACTCCATCTGGGCCGACCAGTCCTGCTCTCCGGACGGTTCGTCCGTCATCAGCACGGCGACGCCGTCCTCCTCTGGTCGGGGCGCGACGGTCAGGATCGGGCGGCCCGGAGGCAAGTCCCGGTGCCGTCGGGGCACGAGGAAGCGCTCGCGGGGGTCGTTGTTGTCCGCCGGGTCGGATTCGTACCCATTGCAGGACAGAGCGGGCTCCGGCGAGTCCTCCGGGACGTCGTCTGCTTCGGCGGGGGCCTCCGAGTCCTCTTCGTTTGTCTGTTCGTCCACAATCCCGTGTGGAATGTCGGTCAGTTCACCCGGAGCCGTCTCTGCGAGGACCGCTCGCTCGGAACGACGTCTTGCGATGACCTTGATGACGCGGACGATGGACCAGAGCACCCAGATCACCAGGCAAATGCCGAAGAGGGCGCCACCGATGGACAGACATACCATAGAGGTAGTCTGGGTAATCTGCTCTTTCTCTCTGCGCTGGCGGTATTGCGTGACTTGCTCTTCCCAGTTGGGGCCATAGAGGTAGTCGGCGATGTCGCCGGGATTCATCTCGCCGGCGGCCAGCTTGGGCAAGTCATTGTGAAGGTGTGCCTTTTGCTCGGCGGCCAGTTCCTCCGGCGTCTTGTTCTGACGCTCCTTGTCGAGTTCGAGGACCAGTTGATTCTGCTCCTCCGGCGTCAGGCGGTACCACTGGCCGTACTTCTGGAGGTAGTCGGCCGGCTGCAGCGTTCCCTTCGCAGCGCCGGAAGGCGTCGCCAGCCGTTCGGCTTCCGCCTGCTTTCGCTGCCATGCCAGCGGAAGGCCGCCCGCCAACAACAAGACCAGACCGAGTATCGCACACTTCTTGAGCATGATTCACGTCAATTCATCGCATTCAATTCAAAGCGGCTTCACCGGTCCATTCGTCGGCTTCCCCGGCCCGTCAATTGACCAAAAAACCGGACTTTAGGGGCCTCATCCCGCGAACGGGACTGGGCATTCCTCCGATGCCGTGGTTCGGTTTCCTGGCCCATACGCTGACCAGAGCCGGTGACGGTGATGAAGACGCCCCGGCGACCGCCACGTAAAATATAGGAAACAACCGGCAGCGGCCAAAGGAGCCGCCGGGGCTGCACCGAACCGCAGGGGGGGCAAATCGGGGAGCGTCTATCGTGACCGCCGCAGGGGTGGAACCATGCCTATCGGCCTAAGGGGGCGTCCCTTCTCGGACCTGGGGACGACGCCGCATGGTCAGCCGTCGAAGACCTCTTCAGCCAGATCGTTGCCGACGTGGCTGGCATAGTACTGGCGGACCGCCTTCTGGCCGCCGGTTCGGGCCTTGTCCAGCGAGCCGAACACGCCGGCCCTGGTCAACAAGAGGATAGCGATGCAGGCGGCCACGTTTACAGCGCTATGGCGGTATTGTCCGAATTGTTCGACGAGCGAAGGTTCCGGCCGCGATCGTTCGAGTTCTCGGGCCTTAGGGGCCTGGCGCAGACCGTGCTGGAGCATCTTGATCGCATGGGCATTGGCCCGGCTGAGCAGGTCGAGGCTGTGGGGTTGAGACCGGACGAGGGACAGGGCCATCTCCACGTTTCGCAGGCCGGCCAGCCGTTTGCGGCATCGCGGGCAGACGGCAACGTGGCGGCGAACCCATCCGGCTTCCGGACCCAGCCGACGACTCAAAGCGGTCGTAAACCACTGTCGTGTCCGGCGGCATCGGTCCGCCGAAGGCTTCGAATTGCAGAAAAGCCGTTCGAGAAGGTTCACCGGCTTCATGGTTGCTCCTCTCTATTCATCCAGGCAGCCAGCAGTTGCACGGCTTTACACCGGTACACGCGGGCGGTGCCTGTCGATATTCGCAGGATGCGGGCGACCTCTCCGTAGGGCAGTTCGCCCAGATCGTGCAGTGTGATGACGCTGCGCAGATGCTCGGGCAAGTCAGCGATCATGGCCCGCAGTTTCTCGGTCAGGTACTGGGCGTCGAAATCAGGCTCCGCCGGCTCAAGGTGGCCGGTACAGGATTCCCAAGCCGACAGCGTGCGGCCCTCAGTCACCCGCCGACGCAGCATGGTGATGGCGGCGTTGCTGGCGGTGCGGAACAGGTATGCCCTGACGTGCCCGGGCTTGCGCCGATCCTCGCGATGGGCCAGTTGCAGAAATGTTGTCTGGTAGGCGTCGCAGACGTCCTGTTCATTGCCCAGAATCCGCCAGAGCATGGTGACCAGTTCCGGTCCATGCCTGTGCATCGCGGCGAGAATCCACTGCTGGCTCGCATCCGCGGCCTCAGAGAAACTGCCGGCCCAAAGCAGGTCGCAACGAACGGCCTTCCCGAACATAGATGCTACTCCCCTGACGGCACGTCTTTCTCTGGTAAGACGCGCCGTTGCATCTGATGTTAACGAAAATCGCCTACAAACGCAAAAAAACCGCGCCTCCATTAACGCCGGCGTCTGCGGCGCGTCCTACTGGTGAAAGAACGGCATCTGCCGGGAATTGCCCGAACGGATCGATGCAGGGACACGAGCAGATTCAATGGCCGCAAGAGCCCAAGACAACCAGAGACGCAACGGTTTGGACGCGGTCGCCCTGGTGGACGATCTGCTGGCCCAGGCGATCCGGGCCGGCGCCAGCGATGTCCACTTCGAACCCACCGCCGACTCGCTCGTGGTGAAATTCCGTCTGGATGGGGTGCTGAGCCCGATGGAGAGCCTGCCGGCGGCGGTGGCGGACAACGTCGTCTCCCGGCTCAAGGTGCTCGGGGCGCTGCTGACCTACCGCAACGACATTCCCCAGGAGGGCCGCCTGGAAATCTCGGGTGCGTCGGCTGAGGTTGTGTCGGACGTGCGTTTGGCCATCTTCCCCACCATCCACGGCCAGCGGGCGGTCGTCCGCCTTTTCTACCGGCGTCAGGATCTCCTGAGACTGGACCAGCTTGGCTTTGCACCGCCGATGGAGCGGGCGCTCCAGGCGATTGCCGCGCAGAACCAGGGCATCCTGCTGCTGACCGGCCCGGCTGGAAGCGGCAAGAGCACGACCTTGGCCGCGATTCTCCGTCACATCGTCAGTACGCTTCCCGGCAAGAGCATCGTCTCGTTGGAGGACCCGGTCGAGATTCGCATCGAAGGGGTCACGCAGGTGCCGATCACGCCGCACGGCCAGATGACCTTTCCCACCGCGCTGCGGTCGCTGCTGCGCCAGGACCCCCAGGTGCTCATGATCGGCGAGATTCGCGACGCCGAGACGGCCCGGATCGCTATCGAAGCGGGCCTGACAGGTCACCTGCTCATGAGCACGATGCACAGCGGGGCCCCGGCCGGTGCGCTGCTGAGACTCCTGGAGATGGGCATCGAGCCCTATCAGGTCACCTCGAGCATCTCGGCGGTCGTCAATCAGAGGCTGGTCCGCCGGCTCTGCGAGAAGTGCAGGAGACCGGCGGGCGACCAATACGAAGCGGCCGGTTGCGACGAGTGTCTGGGCACGGGCTTCAAAGGCCGCGTCCTGATCGCGGAGATGGTCCAACTGGACAGCGGCTTGCGTAAGGCCATCCTGGCCAAGGCCGATATGGAGGAATTGGAGAGCCTGCTGAGGACCAAGGGTCATGCGACAATCCGGGAAGACGGCAGGCGACTTGTCGAGGCGGGCGTCACCACACAGGCGGAACTGAATCGGGCGTGCGGCGCCGGTGATGCGCACGCCCCTTGAAGTCTGGACACAAACGCGGGGATTCTGAGCGATATCAGGCAGGACGAATAGGAATAGAAAATGGCGACTTTCATGTACAACGCGTTGACTGCCGGCGGCAGGCTGATGACCGGGATGATCGAGGCGGCCTCTTCGCAGGAGGCAGACAAGGCCCTGCGGGAGATGGGGCTGACCGTCAACTCGGTGGAGAGAGGCGAGCCTGCCCGGCCCAAGACGGTGATTGGCCGCAATGAATTTCTGCTGTTCAACCAGCAGTTGGCCTCCATCACCAAAGCGGGAATCCCGCTGGAGAGGGGATTGCGCGAGCTGGCCCAGGACATCGCGTCGCCGTCGATGCGCAAGCTGGTCGAAGAGATCGCCGCCGATCTGGAAAGGGGAATGGGGATCGAAGAGGCGTTTCAGAAGAGGCAGGGGGCCTTTCCTCCTCTCTACGGCCGCATTCTGAAAGCGGGCGTAGAGACCGGCCGGCTGACCGAGATGCTCACGAGTCTGAATCGCCATCTTGAACTGGCCGGACACACGCGCCGGATCGTCTTCGAAGCCGTCAGCTATCCCGCGGTGGTCTTCGTACTCGGCGCGATCATTATCACTCTGGTGTTCACGTACATCGTCCCGCAGTTTGCCCCCGTTTTGCAGGAGATGGTCGGAGGAAAACTCAACCCGCTGACTCAGGGGGTCCTTAACCTGGCCAAGAACGTGGTACCGTTCTGGATCGGCGTCGGTCTGCTCGTGGCGGGCGTGGTCGCCCTGTTTATGGCGCTGTCCCGTTCACCGGGCGGAAGGCGGATCAAAGAGGGATTCCTGTTGCGAATCCCGGTGATCGGGCGACTGTACCACAACAGCGTGCTGAGCCGCATGGCCGAGGCGATGGCGGTGCTGGTGGGCGCCGGCTGCGACATGCCGGAGTGCCTGCGGCTGGGCGCCGTCGCCACCGGAAGTGAACGGCTCCTGCTCGACAGCGAACACCTGGCCGCGCAGATCGAGCGAGGCGCCAATCTCATGGAAGCCGGCCACGAGGCCGGGATGTTGCCCAGGCTGTTTCTCTATTCGGTCCAGCTCGGCGCCCAGCGCAATGAGTTGCCGGACAATTTGCACAGCCTGGCCGACATGTACGCCGACCAAGCGCGTGTCGGGCAATCGCGCTTGCAGGTGGTCCTGCTTCCAATCATGCTCATCGTCGTAGGCGGTTTTCTCGCGATGGCGATTCTCGCCATGTTCCTGCCCATGATCCAGGTCGTCACGAGTCTGTCGGCTAGCTGAGGAAACGAAGATGTCCGAACTTGCTGCGATTACTGCGGTTCTTATGGTGGTGTTCACCATCCTTGGCTACAAGCTGCCGGCCCTGGCGATGGCGACCGTCCCGATAGTTGCCCTTGGCATGGTCTACTTCTTTATCGAGAGCGCGGAAATGGAGGTTGCCCTCTCTGCGGTGGTGCTGTTTCTGGTGACCCTGGTGGCGGTCGCGCTGGGTGGGTGGCATGCCGAGACGCAGCGATGGTATCAGCGGCTCGCCTTCCTGATCCTCGCGGCAGTCGGCGGCTTACTGTTCATCGTCAGCTTCTTCTGGGCGTTTGCCGCGGTGGGGGCCGGTTTCGTGCTGCCTCTGTTCCTGTTGCTGGGCGTTGCGGCCGTCGTGGCCTGTCTGATCGGCTACAGCGCCGGCAGCCGCAAGGCCACCGCGGCGTCCGTCTTCTCGACTCTTGGCAGCAGCATGAGACAAAACCTGCCCCTGCCGATGGCGCTGGAATGCGCCGCCCACGGGCGAACCGACGGCACCGCTCGCACGTTGCAGCAGATCAAGAAATGGCTGCTGCAAGGTTACTCGCTGGTCGAGTCGCTTCGCCGGGGCTATCCTCGCTGCTCGAGCCGGGCCCTGGCGATCCTGGCGGCAGCCGAACCCCAGGGCCAACTGCCGGCAGCGATGGCGACGGTCGAGGCCGATTTGCGATCGCAGGCGGCCGGCCGCATGAGGTTGCAGCCGGTTCACGCCGCCTATCCCTTGGTGATTCTCACGATCACCTTCATCATGGTGCTGGGCCTGATGACCTTCGTCATTCCGCAGTTCAAACAGGTGCTGGAGGAGATGACAGGGGATCGTCTGCCTGCCCCGACCCGCGTGCTGATAGGCATCATGGAGGTCCTTGTCTACAAGCACGATGGTCTGCCCGCCATACTCCTTTTCGTTCTGATCTTCTTCGTGATCCCGCCCGTCTGGATCTGGGCTCGGACTCGAAGACGCCGTCCTGAGGAGCCGTATTTGCTTTCACGGATGAGCGACTGGATCAAATGGCGCCTGCCCATTCTGCACTGGTTCGAGAACAATAACGCCACCTTGCAGACGGTAGAATTGCTGCGTGTCTTGCTCAGGACAGACTGTCCGCTCAACGAAGCGATCCGCAGCACACTCGATCTGGATGTCAACCAGTGCTTCCGAAAGCGGCTGGTTTGCTGGCTTCGGCGCGTCGAGCAGGGCGACGACGTCGCCGCCGCGGCGCGGGGCTGCGGTCTGGCCTCGACACTGGCCTGGGCCTTCGAGCGGAATGCCGGGGCCGCTCACGCCCCGGCGGTGCTGGAGATGCTCGAGTCGTTCTATCGGTTCAACTACAGCTACCGGGTCAACCTCGCGCGGTTCATCCTTTGGCCGTGCGGGATCATCCTCCTGGGAGCGACGGTCGGGTTCGTCGTCTTCGCGATCTTCTCTCCGGGAGTGGCCGTGCTCAGTTCTATGGCGGGCAGTATCTATCCGTAACTTGAAACGGGGAGCGCGTTCGTGACAGCGAAAATGAGAAAACCAGGCGGATTCTTGCTGGCCGATCTGATCGTGGGGATCTCGCTCTTTGCCATGCTGTTGGCCGGCTTGGGCGTATCGGTCGCCGGGTTCAGTGGCTTCAACCGCTATCAGTGGACCCGGCAGCAGTGCACGGCGGCGGCGATCGCGCAACTCGACAGCCTGACCGCCACCGGGGCTCCCATCGACAGCGAGGACGCCGGACGACTCTGGCCCCGCGTGACGGTCTCGCTCGACAGGACGCCCGGAGAAGGGCCGTGGGCTGGACTGGAACGGATCAACGTCAAGGCCAGCGCACAGGCAGGCTCCAGGAAGGTGACCGTCGAGTTGGCGCGGTACGTTACGCCGGCCGTGCAACCGGCCAGGCAGGAGGGCTCGCTATGAGACGCAAGGCCTTCACACTGGTCGAGATGCTCGTGGTGGTCACCGTCCTGCCGATCGTGGCGATCGCCTTCAGCGGTCTGTTCGCGACGTTCACTCGCGACGTTCCTCGCATGACAAGAATGGTGCAGGAGAACACCAGCGTGCTGGACCTGGTTCGGCACATCCGCGACGACGTGGACGCGGCCGTCGGTTTTCCCGACGCCTCGTACGAGTTGACGAGTGACGACCGCACGCTCTTGATCGGCCTGCCCGAACGCGTGATCTGCTACCGGATCGACGAAGACGGCGTGACGCGAACCGTTCTTGGCGGTGGGCAGACCGAGCCGCAGACCGAGGGCATTTGGCGATTCCGTGACGCGGTGATTGTCTGGCGGCTCCAGAGGCGGGCCGATCGGGCGCACGCCGTCGAGGTGCAAACATCTCTGAAGGAACGCCTCAGCGGGAAGATCAGACAGAGGTTCGCCAACTCGCACCTTTACTTTCTCGGCGGCTTGGCGCGGGAGCAGACCCCATGAGCAAGACAAGGCGAAAGGGTTTCATACTGACATATGTCATCGTGTTGCTGGGCCTGGTTGGGGTTGTGATGTTCGCCCTGACCGGCGGGTCCAACACGATGCTCTTCGAGGCGGATGCCGCCTATCTCCAGGCAGCGGACCGAAACCTGACCGCCAGCGCTCTGGCCTGGGCCCGGCATCGGTCGTCCGGGTCGGAACCTGTGGTTTTGGATGAGCCGATCTCTCTCGATACGAGCTCGCTGGCGGTGCGAGACGCCAACGTGTCGGTCCGGCTTGTCAAGCACGGCGATGCCGCGCTGCGTTGCCATATCGAAACGTCGGTCGCCAAAGGCAGGCAATCCCTGAACAACTCCCGCGAATATGTCCTGGCGGCCCGCTGAGCGTGCCAAGGGGAGCAGCCGGCGGACGAGTGCAAACCGGTCCAGGAAAAGTTTGACTGATTGGCCCGCAATTTTCTTGCAGCGGCCCCGACGGGTCTGTAGAATCACCGTTTCGCCGCGGCTGACACGCACGTGTCGGCTGCGTTGGTTTCCGGCCGACGCCGAAACGGACCCTCGGGCGATTAGCTCAGTTGGTAGAGCAGCTGACTCTTAATCAGCGGGTCACAGGTTCGAGTCCTGTATCGCCCATTTCCCCAGTTTCGCGAGAGACTCCGTTGCCAAGCGTTCCCGGCGACGCGGCGTCCGCTGGCGGCACGCCTGACCAGGGCCAGACGGCAATCCCAACAGAGCGGCATTCGACCGCAGGGGAGGCAGAAGGAGAAGGCGGCGCTGGGATTCGAACCCAGGAATAACGGTTTTGCAAACCGTCGCCTTAGGCCACTTGGCTACGCCGCCGGGCAAGGCAGGGCCGCCTTATACACCATCTGTGACGCCATTGCAAGAGTAATTTTGGGCCGGTGCGGGCGGGGCGGCCCCTTCGGACGGTCTGCCCAGGCCATGCGCGAAGAAGAACGGTCTGATGCTAAGGTCGGACGTCGGATCAGCCGATAGACGGTCGTGAATGTATCTGTTTGGAAGTCTACCGGATGAAGACGAACGACCCGATAATAACGGCTTTGGCCAGTGAAAACATCGTCGATCCTCCTGTCCTCGAGAAACTGATCGAGAGCCAGAGACAGACAGGACAGAGCATTCTTTCGATCCTCCGGCAGGAGAAGCTGCTCAGCGAGGAGCAGATTCTCCGGGCGGTTGCGAAGGCGAACCACATCGAATACGTCGAGCTGACGGCCGATCTGGTCGATCCGATGATCGCGCATCTGATCTCTCGTGACGTGGCGAATCGCTACAACGTGATCCCGATGCGGCGTCAGGAAGGGGCCCTCGCGGTCGCCATGGGCGCGCCGTGGGACCTCGCGGCGCGGGACGAGATCGAGGTGAAGACCGGATACCGCGTGATTCCAGTCGCGGCCAGTCCCGCGGCGATACGCCAAGTGATCGGGCGACATTACGACGAGGTGGACATCACCAAGCAGGTGGTGGCGTCGATGCGCCTGAAAGAAGACGCAGCGATCGGACCGGCCGCATCCGAACATCGGGTCCGAGCCCTACGAGAGGGAGATGATCCGATCAGCAAGCTGGTCTCCTCCATTGTCCGAGGAGCGGTTTCGTCGGGGGCCAGCGACGTCCATATCGAGCCTCAGCCGCCCGACCTGCGGGTCCGCTACCGGATCGACGGGACGCTGAGGGACACCATTCGCGTGCCGGCGTCGGTCCAGCAGGAGGTGGCCTCGCACATCAAGATCATGGCGGATATGGACATCTCCGAGCGTCGCATGCCCCAGGACGGGCACGCCACGATCGAACACGAGGGAGCCGAGTATGACCTGCGCGTCTCGTCTCTTCCCGCCATCGGCGGGGAGAAGATTGTGCTGCGAATCCTGGACAAGCGGGTCGAACGCTGGTCGTTTGACAAAGTGGTCACCTCCTCGCACGATAATGAGATGTTCCGCCAGCTTACCGGCAACCCCTACGGCATGCTGCTGCTGACGGGTCCAACGGGAAGCGGGAAGACCACCACGTTGTATTCCGTGCTGCAATTGATCAACACACCCGTCAAGAACATCGTGACCGTGGAGGACCCGGTGGAGTATCGCCTCGACGGGATCACGCAGGTTCAGGTCAAACCCGTCGCCGGAATGACTTTTCCTTCTGCGTTGCGGAGCATTCTGCGACAAGACCCCGATGTCATTCTCATCGGGGAGATTCGCGACCGTGATACGGCGGAGATCGCCATCGGCGCCGCCTTGACGGGTCATCTGGTTCTGAGCACGCTCCATACCAACGATGCGGCAGGGGCGGTATCCCGGCTGATCAACCTCGGCATCCCCGCGTTTCTGGTAGGCTCCGCTCTGTTGGGAAGCGCCGCCCAGCGGCTGATCCGCACGTGCTGTCCAAGGTGCCGCCAGCCATATCGCGCCTCGGACAGTGAGGTGCGAATTCTCTTTGGCGACTCGCCGCCGGCCGACGAAGTGCAGCTCTGGCGAGGATCCGGATGCAGTCAGTGCTATCAGAGCGGCTACCTGGGCCGCAAGAGCATCTATGAGATTCTCTCCGTATCGCGGCGCGTACAGCGGATGATCATCGATAAAGCGGACGACGACGCCATCAAGGAGCAGGCCGTCTTCCAGGGGATGCGGACACTGCGGATGACGGCGATCGACGAGGTTCTGGCGGGTCGGACCACGCTCGAAGAAATCATGCGCGTGGTGGATATGGAGCGCGGGTGATGCCGGCATTTCAGTACATCGCCAGGGATGCGTCCGGACGAGAACGGCGAGGCACCTATGACGAGATCGCCGATGCCAGCGAGCTGCGCAGCGAGCTGACGCGGATCGGCTACGATCTCGTGCGGGCCCGGCGCGTGAAGGACCATCCGGCCGGACGGTCCCGAATCAAAGCCGAGGACATTGTGACGTGTGCCTACAAGTTCTCCGGGATGTATTCGGCGGGGCTGTCAGTCACGTCCTGCCTGGAGACGCTGGCGGATCAAGCCGAGCGGCCCATGCTTCGGCTGGTGTTATCGGACGTCAAGAAACGGATTGAGGCCGGCGCGAGTCTGACCAAGGCGTTTGAGCCGCACCGGACCATCTTCTCCCAGTTCTTCCTCGGGATGCTTGAAGCTGGAGAGGCCTCAGGCAAGCTGGCCGAAGCCCTCGAGATGAGCGCGGTCTATCTTGAAAAGAGAGAGCAGTTGCGCGCGCGAGTCAGGTCCGCTTTCGTCTATCCCATTGCCGTCGGCGTGGTGTGCCTGGTGGTCCTGCTGGGACTGCTGTTGTTTGTGGTTCCGGTGTTCATGAAGCTCTATGCCAGTCTGCACGTGCCTCTTCCCTGGCCGACGCTGCTTCTGGTCACCTTGAGCAAGATCCTGCGCGCCTGGTGGTGGCTGCTGCTGCCTGCGGCGGCCGGTGTGGGCTGGACGCTCAAGGCTGTGCTTCGCTACGGCGGCTTGAAACGCGGTTGGGACCGGCTCAAGCTGCGCGTGCCCGTGTTCGGCCGACTCAATCGTTTGATCCTTGTTTCGCGGTTCATGCGTCCATGCACCATGCTGATTTCGGTCGGGGTTTCCGTCCTGGACGCGTTTCGCATCGCCGGCGAGATCGTTCGCAACGCGGAGATGGCCGACGTGGCGGCAGATCTCCAGAAGATGGCTCAGGCGGGCAACCCGGTGGGCAGGGCGTTGGCGGCCCATGACATCTTCCCTTCCGAGATCGTGCAGATGGCCATCTCGGGCGAACAGGTCGGCCGGCTGCCCGACATGCTGGCCAAAGGCGTCGATCTGCTGGACCGTGATGTCGAGCGCATCATAGCGGCCCTGGTGGTCAAGCTCGAGCCGGCTCTGACTCTGGTCATGGGCTTGGTCATCGGAGTGGTTCTGATGGGCGTGTATTTGCCCATGTTCGATTACATGACTCATCTCAAATAGAAGGGCCATGCTGGAGGGGCCCATGGCTTTCGGACCCGATGGCTAAGACGTCGATTGAGCGCGTCGTTCCAGTGCGGTCCGAGAATATGGGCGGCGGCCGCCACGAAGACAGGCGCGCCGGAACACGATACAGGATGGTCATGCCCGCGAGCCGAGGCAGGTAAAGTCGCGTGGCTCGCCGGCCGATATACCGATGGTCAGGCTACAAGTAAGTCACCTTTGCAGAAGGAGAACAACATGAGGTGTGGGAAAGGCTTTACGTTGGTTGAACTGCTGGTCGTGGTGTTGATCCTCGGCGCGCTGGCGGCCATTGCGATTCCGCGGATCAGCCAGAGTGCCGAGACGGCCAAGATCAATGCATGCAAAACGAATGTGAACCTGATCAATTCGCAGATCGAGCTGTACTATGCCAACAGTGGCGAGTGGCCGGCGAATCTGAATGATCTTGTCAAGGACTCGGAGTACTTCCCGGATGGAGTGCCCGTGTGTCCATTGGCCATAGAGTACAAGTACGACACGAAGACCCACCGCCTTGGCGAACACAGCCACAAATAATGGCGTTCTCTTTTGTGATGGGCAGTCACAGGCCGGCAGTTGATCCCTGCTGCCGGCCTTCCCTCTTTTCCTGGCGCGAGTCGGTCGTATGAGGATGCCACGGGGTCACACGCTTGCGGAGTTGCTGGTCGTTGTGTTGATCCTCGGCGCTCTGGCGTGTGTGGCAGTTCCACGACTCTCTCTCGAGGCGCGGGATCGGCGGCAGGCCGAGGTCGAGGCCCGGAAGATCGTCAGCGCTCTGCGGCGGACGCGTAGTCTGGCGATTCTCCAGGCGGCTACGCATCCCGGCGGTTTTGCGCTCGAGATTCGCCGCCATGGCCAGGCCACGAGCTATGAGATTCTCGACCTCGACAATTCAGCCGTGGTCGACTCGCAAGCCCTCGCATCGGGAGTCCGCTGTCAGGGCCATTCGCGCTTCTGCTTCAACGGCCTGGGCGCCCTGAAGGAATCCGGACGCGCGTTTGTGGACATTTCGCTCTCGGATACGACGTTCGCCGTTACCGTGACGCCGAGCACAGGCGCCGTTCAGTGTGTCAAGAGCAAACCGCATGGTAAACACACGGCAGACAGATCGATCTCCCGTCGAGAGTAGGAGAGCAAATCGGGATCGGCCCCGGGGCATGACGCTCGCGGAAGTGACCGTGGCCTCGGCCATCCTGGCGATCGCTCTGGTGCCGATGCTCCGTGCATTGACGATTGCCCAGATGACCGGCGCCGCCATCGAACACAAGACCCAGTCCCTCATTCTGGCGCAGAACAAGCTGGAGGAGGTCCGCGCCCGGTCGATCCATCATTACACGAATCCCTTCGACGAAAGCTCAGAGCCCCTGACCGGCGGCTACCTCTGCCATGTGGAGGATGACGAAGACGCCGATCTGCGTCGGGTCTCCGTAGCGGTCGGATGGGATACGGACTCGGACGGACACCTGTCCGACAGCGAGACGCAGGTTCGTCTGACGACCTATATTGCGAGGATGCGGTGACTTCCCCGGCCGGCCCGCGTGGTCGCGTTATCGGGCCTGAGGTTGGGTCTCCTTCCCACGTCCATTGTGCCCCTTTCATTGACCGATAAGAACGGCCCTGTGGCTTCCTGGAGACGGCGATTGCGGGCCGGCGCACCGATGCGGCAAACTTGCGCCGGCCGCAGAAGTCAGCTAACGGAAGGGCGTGGCCATGCCGAAGAAATGACGGTCCAGCGCTGATGCTGCGTACGGTCCGAAATCATGCAGAAGAAGATGAACAATGCCGAAGGGGCCAAGGCCCTGACACTTGTCGAGATGGTGATCGCCATGGCGGTCATGGCGGTTATCTTCACAGCCATGGTGCCGGTGCTGGCCGGCGTCCGAAATCATTGGGATACATGGGAGGCCAACGGGGAAGTCGTTCAGAATGCCCGGGTTCTGACGGACCACCTCCATCGCACGCTGGCGACGGCGGCTCGAATCACGGACGTCAGCCCACCGTGGCAGGATCACGGCTTCATCGAGTTCACCGTCCGTGATGGGACCGTCTGCCGATACGACCTCGGCCCGAACGGCTACGTCCGGTTCGGCCCGACGGGCGAGGCAGGCGAGTTGGCCGGTCCGGTCCGTCGGTTCTGTCTGGCGTGCTATGACGGCGAAGACTTCACGACAGCGACCGTCGAGGCGTCATCGATTCGATTCGTGACAGTGGAAACCACCTTTGCCAACCCAGCGCGGCTCGGCAGCGACAAGACGTTCGCCACGCGTGTGTACATCCGTCCTGGGTCGTTCGGGCAGGAGACGCCGGATACGTTCGAGCCCGGCGTGGCGCTGCGCGACTCCGTTGCCTGGGGCGGCAAAGACATCTGCATCGACAGCTATCGGTCGTCGCAGGGCCCCTACGATTCAACGCAGCCGGGAGCCGAGGCCGTCGTCTCCGTCAACGCGACCACCAGCCAGGCGATTACGCTCTGGAGCAGCGCCATAATCCGAGGCGACGCCTATGTCGGCCCGGGCGGAGACCCCCAGACGGGAATCGCCACGTGGGGGCTTTCAGAGATCACGGGACGTCGTGCGTCGCTGTCCAGTCCTGTGGATATCCCTGTGTTGTCGGCGCCGACCGGACTTCCGTTCAGCGGGGTATGCAACGGTCCTGTCGAAGTGACCGGCCAGCAGACTCGGACCATCGACTCCGATCGCTATGTGGAATCCATCAGCATGGGCGGCCACTCCGTCCTCGTCATCGACGGACACGTCACGCTTCTGGTCAAGGGAACGCTCCGAGCGAATAGCCACGCGGAACTGAGGATTCTGCCCGATTCCAGCGCGACGATCTATGTCGGCGATGGTGTCGAGATTTCCGCCCATTCCCGGCTCAACAGTGCAGGCGATCCTTCGCAACTGCGCATCAACCTGATCGGCGTCGGCGCCAGTTTTCAGATCAGCACGCAGGCTGTTGCGCACGCGGTTCTTCAGAATCCTCGGGGCAGCGTGGGCATCTGGAGTCAGGCGGAATTCTTCGGCAAAATCAAGGCGGCCGGCCTCGAGGGCGGCGGACGTATTCACGTGGATCTCGATTGCGACTTCTGACGGTGGCTATGCGCGACAACCATCATCATCGAGGTGTGGTGCTCATCATGGCGGTGTTCATCGTGGCGCTGCTGGCCGCGATCCTCACAGGCATGCTGCAGATCAACACCGAGGAGATTCAGATTATGGAGAACCATGTTCGCGCGGCCGAAGCACGGGCGGTCGCCGAGGCCGGATTGAACGACGCGCTGGCGCAGCTTCGGGCGAATGCGGCATGGCGTGCCGGTTTTGCCGCCAAGCCCTTCGTTGGCGGCGCCTATACCGTGACGCTGGACGGATCGCAGATTACGTCCGTCGGGACATCTGCTCGTGGGCACTCGGCAAGAATGAAAGCGGATGTCACCGTGGCGCCGGGAAGACCGCCCCATCGTGTGGTCATCGATCGTATGTGGGTGAACGAATGAAATCCACCATGACGACATCGCTGGGCATCGACATCGTCGGCGACGAAGTCAACGCCGTGTTGCTCAAGAAGACTCGCGACGGGTTCCGCGTGCTGGCGACGTCCCGTGCGTCTGTGCCCGTCGGTACGATCGAGGGCGGCCGCATCGTCGATGTCACAGGTCTGTTGAAGGTCCTGAAGGTCGCGAGGGAATGTCGCACGCGGTCAGGACGCACGGTGCTGTCTGTGCCGCTGTCCGGCACGCTGGTCCGCGTGGTTCCCCTGGAGGAAGACGACCCGCAGGCCGTCACGGGGTATGTCCGCGACGAAATCGCGCAGTACGCGGCGTTTTCCGGCAGAAAGACCGCCTCTGACTACCATGTGATGGCCCCTGTGCGAAAGAGCACGCCTGGCAGGGCCCTGGTGGCGGCGGCCGACCAGGCCGGCGTGGAGGCCCTGGTTCGCGCTTGTGGGAACGTCGGCGTCGGCGCCGATGCTGTCGAGCCGGCCATCCTGGCCTGTGTGCGAGTGTTCCGGGCAGCGAAGTCTCGCGAGAGGCTCGGCCCGAACGTCATGCTGGCCCTGCTCAAGGGGGGGCTGCTGACCCTGGCCGTCCTGCAGAAGGGCGCCGTGGACTTCATACGGTCCCGGACCTTGGCACCAAGTGCTCCGTCTCCCGTCGATAGATACGATCAGGTAGCCGACGACATCAACGCCGTCCTTCAGTTCTACACGGTCGAGGGGACAACGATTCCGAGTATGGTGGTGATCGACGACGAGCATGACCTTGCGCCGGTGGAGGCGGGGGAAACGATCCGATCGAAGGTCGCCTGCGAGGCCGTGGAGGTCTGGACGCGGAGCACCCTGTCCGACCACGTGGCCATCGAACCGGGTCTTTCGGGAAAGGGCTCCATCACCGCGCTCGGTCTGGCCATGCGGTTTCTGGTGGATGGGCCGAAGGCGGCGACCGTGAATCTGCTTCCCAAGGAGGCCGACCGTGCCACGGTCGTGCAGCGGAATCTGGTCCTGACGGCCATCGGTCTGGCCGCCCTGTTGCTTGCGGTCATTCTGGGGACCGGGGCTGTGCGGTGGACTGTGATGCGCATGCAGGGCCGGATCGCCGCAATGCAACAGGCGGAACTGAAGCGAGGCGATCAGAGTCTGGCGGACGCCGTGGCGGAACTGGCCGCGACGGAGACGCAAATTGCGGCCACAACCGCCGAGATGGAATGCCTGACGCGGGCGGTCCAGTCCCATCCTGCGGTCGATTGGGTGCAACTGCTCGGTGACGTGGGCGCGGCCGTTCCGAAGCAGGCGCAGTTGACCGAGTTGACGGTGGACGGCACATCCATCCTGCAGGTGGAGGGGGTGTGCGAATCCAATGAGGACGTAGCCACACTGGTTTCGATGTTGAACCGTTCGGACAGCATCGCGCGGGCAGAATTGCTCGAAGCCAGGCGCATCCAGGGTAGAGACGGAGCCATTCGGTACGCGATCACCTGTACCCTGGCCCCGGGAGAGATACGGTGAAGATGCAGATCGTGAACCTCAATACGCTCACACGAAGGCATGAACGAGCCGCCATCGGAGCCCTGCTCCTGATCGGCATCGTCGGCATCTATAACTGGGTCGTTCACCCTCACGTGACCCTGCTGGTCGCATCGCAACGTTATGAGCGGGCCGCCGGCCGGCGGAACGAGACCAGTACGGTTGTGAATGACAAGGTCCGGCAGAAGCGCGAGGAATTGGAGCGACTGCTGGCGCAGCGTTCCGCGTGGTCGCAGGTGACGTTCGATGTGAGCGACGCGGAGGACTTCCTGCGCAACTTGCAGGAGCCGTGCAACGAGGCGGGCTGCCGTCTCATATCGCTGAGCTACCTCCAGGCAGAGAGATTGAAGACACGCGAAGTGCCGTCGGGCGCGGAATCTGAAGATTCCGAGACACGGTTGCCGGTGACGTCGCTCCTCGCCAGGGGGGCGCTGATTACGGTCTATGGCCCCTACCAAAGCGTGGTCCGGCTTATTGGAATCCTTCAGTCCCGCAAAAAGAAGGTCTGGATTGACCGGTGCCAGATGACCTCGCTGGCGGCAGATACGGAGAATGTCGCCTGTGAGCTTGTGATCACGATCTACATGACCACTGCGAAAGAGATGGAACACGATGAGTAACTCCAGATGGGTCGTTGGTTTTGGGATAGGTCTGTTGCTTCCGTGGGTGATCCTGGGACCGCCGGAAAGCCGCGCCGCGCAGTCGAACGGCAGCGGCGATGCCATCGGGCGGGAGAACCCCTTTTCTGCAATCGAGGCCGTCCGCCCCGTACCGGTCTCTGTGGAGGCCAAACCGCCAGAAGCAGAACCGCAGGAAGCGCCGGAGGAGAACCCTGATCTTCTGCTGGAGACCGTCGTGCTGAAGTTCCTCGATGCCACGAGTCTCAAGACCGTGCTGGACAAGATGGTGACATCGTTTGGCATGGTGGCGGTCAACAAACAGAACAACTCCGTGGTCATCTGCGACACGCCCGAGAATCTGGCGAAGATTCTGGCGGAAGTCAAGAAGGCGGATCGTATTCCGCCGCAGGTGATGGTGGAGGTGGTGATCCTCGACGTCCAACTCAAGAACGATACGGAAATCGGGATCAACTGGGATCTCCTGAGCGACAACCGATATGATGTGATCTACCGGCAAAACGTCAGCAGCTCGCGGCTCCGCTCCACGGTCGAAGACGCTGAAACGATCGGCAACGCCACAGCCTTCAACACCGTCGGGCTTGGCGGGGACTTCAGCGTGATCAGCGGAACGATCCGGCATGTGCTCCATGTCCTTCAGCAGAAGAGGGATGTGGACATCCTGGCGAGCCCCAGCACGCTGGTGGTCAGCGGACAGTCGGCGACCATTCAGGCCGTCGAGGAGATCCCGTACAAGGAGCTGATCGATTCCGCCACGGGCGGGCAGGAAGCGCTGAGCACGACGCAGTTCAAGGATGTGGGCGTTACGCTCCAGGTGACCGCAACCGTCACCGATGGGAACAGTATTCTCGTAACGGTAACGGCCGAGCAGAACGTCCGCACGGGCGCGAGCGATCAGGGTGTGCCCGTGGTGGACACGCGGAGAGCCAACACCTCGTTGTTGCTCGACGACGGGCAGATTGTGGTCATGGGCGGGCTCCGCCGTCAGGAAAAGACGGAGGAAGTCAGCCAGGTCCCGCTGCTCGGAGATCTGCCGTTGATCGGCTATTTCTTCAAGAGTCGCAGAATGGTCACGAACCGATCCGAGCTGGTCGTGCTGCTGTCGCCGCACATCCACAATGGCGAGCCGTTGCCCAGTTCTGTCGCGGCACGATATGAGGCCCTCCGCGGAGCGTCTCTGCTGTCGGAAGGCGACCCGAGCCGGGCCGAGCGCAGCGACGTGTCCGAACCGTCGTCGAGTGCGACCTCGGAGCGTCCGGGATCGGAGACTGAAACCCACACAGGAACCAAGTAGACACAACGTACGTGGCACGGGCGACTCAAAACCCTCCTGCCGCGCCTGATGAAAGGAGACACGAACGTGTTAGGACTGTTCAAAGCCAAGAAGCAGACGTCGCAGATGAAGATCCTGATCGTGGATGATGAGCCCGATCTGGTCAGCACGGTCGAATACCGCCTGAAATTCGCCGATTTTCAGACGTTCACGGCCTCCAATGGGCGGGAAGGTCTGGAGCGGGCCGCGGCAGAGAAGCCGGATCTGATCCTTCTCGATACGAACATGCCCCTGATGAACGGGCACGAGATGCTTGAGGAATTGCGGGCCGATCCCGCCCTGAAGCACATTCCGGTGATCATGCTGACGGCTCGGTGTGCGGCACAGGACATTGCGGCCGCCTCGGCACATGGGGTGTCGGACTACGTGACCAAGCCGTTTGATTTCGCGCAGCTCATGTCCAAGATCCAGGCCATTCTGAAGGGCCACGGGAGCCAGTGACCGGCGTCCCAGGACCGGAGGGTGGTTTCCACCGACGGGAGCAAAGGAGAACGCCATTGACTACAGGCAGAGCATTGCGAATCCTCATCGTAGAAGACGATGTGGTCGACCGCAAACTGTTGGAGAGACTCCTGGCGAAGTCGTCTCTCGAGGTCGCGGAGGTCCGGTATGCCGATCGTCTGTCGACGGCCCTGGATTGTCTGAAGGAGTCGGCGTTCGACGTCGTCCTGCTGGATCTGGGACTGCCCGACAGTCGTGGCACCGAATCGGTCATCAACATCCAGAGCCGCGCCCCGCACGTGCCCATCATCGTGCTGAGCGGCCTGGATGACGAGCTGACCGCGACGTCCGCCGTGCAGAAGGGCGTGCAGGACTACCTGATCAAGGGGCAGGTGGACAGCACGCTGCTGATGCGGTCGGTCCGCTACGCGCTGGAGCGCAAGAAGGCGGAGCGTCAGTTGCAGGCGGCCGAGCATCGCTATCGCACGATCTTCGACAACTCCGCCGTAGCCATCATGATGGTGGACAAGGAGGAACGCCTCGTCTCGTGGAACAAGTTCACCGAGGAACTGCTGGGAATGACCGAGACGGATTTGCTGGGGCGGTCCGTACGCAGCATCTACCCGGACGCGGAATGGCAGCGGATTCGCACCCTGAGCATCCGCCAGAAGGGCATGCAGCATCATCTGGAAACGCGGATGTATCGGCAGGGAGGCGATCTGATCGATGTGGACATCTCACTGAGCGTACTGAAGGACTCGGATGGCGTGGCGAGCGGTTCGATCGGTGTGGTTCGGGACATCACCGAGCGTCGGCGCATGGAGCAGGCGCTGCGCCAGTCGGAAGAGCGGTTCCGTCAGGTTGTCGAAAACGCGCGGGAATGGATCTGGGAGGTGGACGCCCAGGGCCTGTACACGTATGCCAGTCCGATCATCGAGAGGATTCTCGGGTACAAACCGGAGGAGATCCTCGGCAAGAAGCACTTCTACGATTTCCTTCATCCGGAGGACGCCGCGCTGTTGAAAGCCCAGGCTTTTGAGATCTTCAGCCGGAACGACGTGTTCACGGAATTCCAGACGCGCAACCTGCACAAGGACGGCCGCATCGTGTTTCTGCTGCGCAGCGGCGTTCCGATTCTCGATGAGAACGGCAGGCTGATCGGATACCGAGGGGCCGATGCGGACGTGACGGAGCGAACGCGGATTCACGAGATTCTCGATCGAAAGCAGAAGAACCTGGAGGCCATCTTCGACGCGGCGCCGGTCGGCATGCTGCTGGTGAACGAGCAGATGACCGTGGTGCGCGCCAACGAGACGATTCGTCATCTCTCGGGAAAAGACTATCGGGAGATCATCGGCAAGGAGCCCTGCGAAGCTCTGAGCTGCATGTACTGCGGCAACCTCCCCGATTGTCGCCGAGGCGCGAGGGAGGAGGAAGAGTGTTCGTTGCGGACGATGATTCAGGCGTCCTTGGAGTCCGAGAAGCCCATTCGGGGCCTGGAAATCCGACCGGCTCTGAACGACAATGGCGAGACGGTGCTGCCCTGGCTGCTGGCAAGCGTCGAACCGGTCAGTATCGATTCCGGCAAGCATGTGGTCGTAGCCATCGACGACATCACCGACCGTCGACGCGCGGAAGAGGAACTGCGCGAAGCCGTAGAGATGAAGTCGCAATTCGTCTCGACCATCTCGCACGAATTGCGGACGCCTCTGACTTCCATCAACGAGGCGGTGACGATTCTGCTGAATGAAGAGGCCGGGAAGATCAACAAGGACCAGATGCATTTCCTGGACGTCGCGAGACGGAACATCGAGAGGCTGGGCCGACTGATCAACGATGTTCTGGATTTTCAGAGACTGGACGCCGGAAAGATGACGTTCAACATGCAGGAAGGCGCTCTCGACCGGGTGGTCGAAGAGGCCTACCATACGATGTTGCCGTTTGCGAGCAAGCGGGGCGTCCACTTGAGCGCCGAGATCGAGCCCCATCTTCCGCTTATCCCGCTTGACGGCGACCGAATCGTTCAGGTTGTCACAAATCTGCTGAGCAACGCGATCAAGTTCACCCCCGAGGGAGGCGACATCCGGGTCTGCGTCGGCCGCCGAGACGACCACCTCCAGGTCAAAATCAGTGATACGGGAATGGGCATTCCGCGAGAGGCGTTGCCGCGCATATTCGAACGATTCTATCGCGTGCCCCGCCCTGGCAAGGAGATCAAGGGGACGGGGCTCGGATTGGCCATCGTCACCAAGATCGTGGCTGCCCACGGGGGCCGAATCGACGTTGAGAGCGAACCGAACAAGGGCGCGACGTTCACGGTTTCGCTGCCGATCCGGCCGCACGCGATGGCGACGCCTCTGACCCCGCAAGCCGACCAGCATCTGGAAGCTACATTGCGGCAGAACGTACGGGGGCACGAGGCCTGAACATAGAGCGTTTGCTTCCCGGCGTTCATGTCTGGTCGGTGCGACAATCCAAATCCGACCTGAATGGTGGTGTTTCTTCGGCCAGCCGATGGCATTTCCTAACGCGGACAAAGCCTCTCAGCTTTTGTAACTTTCACTTGCTTCCCCTATCGCAGCCGCATAGCATAGATTCATTGAGGCTCTGTCATCTGGTCACGGGGGGCTTGTCTGGCGCGTCCGGCGCGAGAGAAGAGCTGGGCATACGGATATGGTGGAGACGGAAGTGACGGATCAGCGGAAAAAGGCAGACGAGTCCTCGGCCCAGATGGCTTGGTTGCAGCAGCGTCGCACCGTGGCCGACGCCGAGCCTCCTGTGAGCCCACGTGACCGGCTGCCATCTGATACGACACAGAGCGCACCGACCGAAGCCGTGACCTCACGCGCTTCGTACGCAGAGAGGCTTCTGGACGCGCTGCCGGAGGCGATCTCCATGACGGACCTGGAGGGTCGCATTTGTTACGTCAATCGCGCGTTCCTCAAGAACTCAGGGCTGCATGCCGAGCAGGTCATCGGAAAGACCTTCCCCGAGACGCATCTGGTGGACACGGAACGGTTCACCAGGCTCCACCAGCGTATGTTGCCGTTGTTGATGGCAGAAGGCACGGTTCAGGAGGTGGAGGCTCTGGCGGTGAACTTGGATGGTTCTCAGTCCGCCGTCCTGGTCGATCTCACCCTGCTGCGGGATGAAGCCGACAGACCGTCGCACATCGTGGCGGTGGTCCGGGACACGACCGCTCTGGAGGCGGCCGAATCCTCGCTGATCGAGAGTGAACGGAGGTATCGGGAGATCGTCGAGACGGTGGGGGACCTGATCGTCACTTTCGATGTGGACGGCCGGGTGCGTTCGGTCAACCACGCCGTCAAGACGATGCTCGGGTTCGAGGCGGAGCAGGTGGTCGGCCGACCCGGCTCCCTGCTGGTGCTGCCGGAGCACCAGCAGGACGTCATGTCCCAGGTCGAGCACGTGCTGCGCGGCCACAGCGTTCGTTCCGAAACCGTCCTGGTGGACCGCGAGAATCGCTGCGTCTATGTCGAATACAGTGCGGGACCTCTGGCCGAACATGGACGCATCGTAGGAGGACGCTGCATCGCGTGGGACATCACGAAACGCAAAAGGCTGGAACGCCAGTTGAAAGCGAGCGAGGAGCGGTATCGTGCGCTGGTCGAGAGCGCCGGCGAGACCATCGCCACGGTGGACGAGGACGGCCGATTCCTCTTCATGAACAACACCGCGGCCCAGAGGCTGGGCGGCCGGGCGGAAGACTTCATCGGAAAGACGATGTGGGACCTGTTCCCGCCGGCGGTCGCCGACTTCCAGGCGGCCGACATCCAGCAGGTGATTCGCACAGGGGAGGGACGCAACACGGTGAGCCTGTCGTGCGTCGGCGGCGAGATGCGTTGGTACAACACGACGATCCAGCCGCTGCGCGACAGTGAGGGGAACGTCACGGCCGGCCTGATCATCGCGAGAGACATTCACGAGTTCAAGAAGGCCCAGGATGAACTGGCGGCCTACAGCGAGCGCATGATCCGCGCTGAACAACTGGCGTCTCTGGGCACGCTGAGCGCGACTCTGTCTCACGAGCTGACCCAGCCGCTGACCGTCATCCGGCTGTCGATTCAGAACTCCCTGAACGATCTGGAGAAGATGCCCTGTCCGCCGAGAGTCGTGGAGGACTTGAGGGATGGGCTGGCAGAAGTGGCGAGCGTGACAGCCATCGCCGAGCGATTCCGCAGTTTCGCCCGCCGGTCGTCGGAGAAGGCGACCCGGGAAACCTCCGTCGCGGAGACCGCCGCCCGAGTGATGCGATTGCTTCAGGAGAGCGCGCGACGAGCGAAGGTGGCACTGGAGATGCAGGGGTTGGACGCCCTGCCGGCTGTTTGCATCCACGAGAAGGATTTGGAGCAGTTGTTCTTCGCGCTGGCGCAGAACGCCATTCAGGCAGCCGACGGGCAGCGGTCACGCCGTTTGACGATCCTCGGCCGCCGGGAAGGAGAGCTTGTTGCGCTGGAATGTTCCGACGATTGCGGGGGGATCGCCCCGCAATGCCTGCCCCATATTTTCGAACCGTTCTTCACGACAAAACCCGCGGGAGAAGGGACCGGGTTGGGGCTGTGCATCGCGGAGCGCGTGGTCGCCCAAGCACGGGGTCAGATGTCGGTCGAGAGCCACCATGGCAGTGGCACTACCTTCCGCGTGTCGCTGCCCATTTCGGGAGCATGAAGCTGCAAAGGGAGGATTCGCCGATGGAGAACAAGACGCTGGATCGGATCTTCTTTGTCGATGACGAGCCCAGTGTGCGGCTGGTTGTGCGCAAGACGTTGGAGCGCGTCGGGGTGAGCGTCACCTGCTTCGCCGGCGCCGACGACTGTCTGGCCTGCCTGGAATCGACCCCCTGTGATTTGCTGATCACCGATGTGAAGATGCCGGGAAGAGACGGGATCGAACTGCTCGAGGCGGTGAAAGCGAAAGTCCCCTGGCTTCCTGTACTTGTCGTGACCGGTTTCGGCGACGTGCCCATGGCCGTCAAGGCCCTGAAACTCGGGGCCGCCGATTTCATTGAGAAACCACTTGACCGGGAGGCGTTTCTCAAGACGGTTCAGTCCCTGTTGGGCCAGAACCACCCGCCGGCGTCCGGCCACGACCATGCCCTGACCAAGACGGAACTGCGGATCCTCCATCTGATCCTGGAAGGCAAGAACAATCGGGAGATTGCCTTGGCGCTGCATCGATCGCCCCGAACCGTGGAGGTGCATCGCAGCCACGTGATGCGGAAGATGGGAGCCACCAACATCGTGGAACTGCTTCGCCGCGCCGCGATCATGGGGTTGTTCGATATGGATGGCGCGTCTGCACCGGGCAGAGCGGATGCCTGACATGCCGGCGCCTGGACGCCGTGGCCTCGTAGGACCGCCGTAACAGACGCCGCGAAAACGGCGTTTCTATCGGTCTATCGACCCCCGGCATGCGATCGAGACATTGGCAAGCTACTCCCGCTGCGCGGACGCAGGTTCCCTCTGAGCTGCAACGCGGAGACGGTTGCAGAAATATCCGTGTCGCGGGTGTAACCATTTCGCGTCACCCCACACTGTCCCGTCAGAAGGCCATTCCGAGGGCCGTCGTGCGAAAGGGCCGATGGACCGGGCGAAGCAGAGAATGAAGGCAATGTGTGGGATATGGACGGTTGCCACGGCGGATGTAGTTGTGTCTCGCTCTCGCCGGACTGGCTCCCTGGCTCCTGCGACACAGGGGGCGGCCGGAGCCGGGAATTGCCTTGCCGCTCCCTCAGGGTTTCTCGTATTCTTTCACATATGAACGGTCTGATGCAGTCCATCTGGGGCTTGCTGACGACGTCGGGAGTCCTCCCGAACGCGCTGGTCCGGGGCGTCGCCGACGCGTTGGACGCCGACGCGTCTCGCACCGAGCCGGCGGCCGCGGATGGCGAAGACATTCGTCAGACGCGGCAGGGGGATTCAGACGCCTATCGTCGCTTGATCGAGCGGCACCAGGCCCACGTGGCCAAGATCCTCTGGCGCTTCAGTCGCGACCGGGCAATCCACGAAGAGCTGGTCCAGGACGTCTTCGTGGAGGCCTATCTGAGTCTGAATTCCTTTCGCGGCAACGCCCCTTTCAGCCACTGGCTGGCACGCATCGCCACTCGAGTCGGGTATCGCTGCTGGAAGGAGAAGGCCCGGCAGAAAGATGCCGAGCCATTCAGTCTGGCCGAATGGGACCAGATCGCCGACGAAAAGGAGGCCATCGAGCGCATCGATGCCGACCAGGCGGCAGGGCTCCTGCACGGCCTGCTCGAGAAGTTGCCGCCGCGAGACAGGCTGGTGCTGATGCTGCGGTATATCGAGGGATGCGATGTGGCCGAGACGGCCCGTCGGACCGGCTGGACCCGAACCATGGTAAAAGTTCAATCGTTGCGCGCTCGCGACAAGCTGAAGAAGCTGGTGGAACGCAGCGGAATGGAGCTGATCTGATGAACTGGGAAGAAAAATTCATGTTGTTGGCCGCTCGTGCCCGAACCGAAGAGGTTCCCCAGGTCAACGTGGTGCCGGAGGTGCTGACGCTGCTGAGCAGCGGGCAGGCGGAGCCTCTGACGGTGGCGGAGAACCTATGGATGTGGCTGGCGGCGGGCGCTTCGGCAGTCGCCGTCCCGGCGGCGGTTGTCGCGATCTCCGTGTATAACGCCAGCATGGGACCTCTACGGGAAATCGTGAACAGCATTTCTTGGGCAATGTGATGGAACAGCTCGATCCGAACGTGAATCCGACCGTCGCTTTGAGACGGATGCACCGCTGGCGCATGGCGCTGTCGGGCCTGGTCATCCTGGCGGCCGGCATCACCCTGGGCGTGGCGGGGACCCTGCTCGTGGTCAGGCCGGCCGGGCCGCGTCCGCCCGATCCTGACGATGCGGTCGTCGCGACGCTGACGAGGTTCCGCGACGAACTGAATCTCAGCACGGAGCAGGCCGAGAAGATCGGAACGATCCTTCGGGAGCATTTTCAGCAGTTGGAGGCCTTGCGTCGGGAGGCCCGGCCCAAGATCGAGCAGTTGCTCGGTGAGATGAAGACACAGGTCAGCGCCGTACTCAGCGAACAACAGCGGGCAGACTGGCAGAAACTCACCGCCCGGCTTGAAAATGAGTTTCGTCGCGGCATGCGTCGAGGTCCGGGGGGTCCCGGCGGGCCGGGACGGCCGGGAGACGGACCCCGAGGAGGCCGCGGCGACTGGCCGCGCAGGCCGGAACGATTTGGCCCGGGCGAGGAAGGCAGGCCGTGGGGACCGGGCTCCAGGCCCGAAGGAGCCGATCCGAATGATAGACCCTGGATGCGAAGGCCCAGGCCGGACGCAAACGATGCTCCGCCGCCCCGGATCGACGAGGGGCCCAAGCCGTTGGAGGCGCCTCCCGAATCCAACAGCCTGCCGTGAATTCGCGGACGCGCGAACGCAACGTACAGGGCTTTTCCCGTGGTTGCCGGCCGTGGGAAAAGCCCTTTCTCTTGTTAGAAAGAGCCATATTTCACGCCTGTTTCCAACGCCGGCTTGCCTCACAGCGGGTGTCGGAATATAATAGAGTTGCCTGTGTTCCGATTGCGAGCAGACACGGAGGACCGGGCAGGCAAATCCGACAATCGACGGTCCGATGCCGGTGGGGGCAGGCGGATCGTATCATGCGCACGTATTCTGGAAGAGGAGGAAGTAGATGAGCACGCCAAGCAGAGCACTTCAGGCAATCGCAGTAGTCTTGTTGTTTGCGGGAGCGGGTTCTGGCAGTTGGTCCGAGACGTTCAGCGACGGCGGTTACGACCTGACGACATGGCAATTCCTCTCGTATCCGCAACTTGCCGGCACGTACACGCAGACCCTTGTGCCTGAGGCAGACGGCAATGGTTACCTCGCCGTGCGGGAGACCAGTTCGGTCAGCAAAGGCGGGGCGGCCTTCGGCGTCGGACTCGGCTCGGACGAAGTCTTCGCCGACGTACGAATGGGGGCGACGGTGAACGTGGCCGGCGACGCGTCGCACAACCACCACGGTCTCGGCGTTCGGATGACGTACTTCATCAGTGACGGCACTGCCACCCCGGCCCCGGGATTGGTGGCCAGCGGCTATGTCATGCACATCAACTGGGAAAACGGCCCGGCCAATCTCGCCCTCGACATCGAGAAGGTCGTGAACCTTCAAAACATCATGAAGACCGACTTCGACGTTGTCGTCCCGACGCTGGACAACGCGCGGAGCTTCTACGCCGAACTGGAAGCCGTCGGGGCCGGGCCGGTCTACGTCACGGGCCGCCTGTACGAATACCAGGGCGGGCCCCTGGTCGCCCAGACCAGGACGATGGTCGACACCAATGGCAACGATCCATGGGAAGACGCGAATGAGCGAGACGAGGTCTTCAAGACCGGCATGAGCGGCATTTTTGCCCAGAACGAAAACTCCGAGCCGGCCGGGTTCTACACCACGTTCGACGACGTTTCGTCTGTTTCCGACGGCCCATCTGCAGTAGCGATCAGTCCGGCCGATGGAGCGACCGAGGTCTCTGTGCTTGCCAAGCTTCGCTGGGTCGAAGGCGCTTTCGCGACCGGACGGCAACTGTGGTTTGGACCGGCCGGCGCCATGCAGGCGGTCGACCCGGCCCCGACCGGCGCCACCCATGACCCGGGAAAGCTCCAGTCCGGGCAGACCTATGAATGGCGGGTCGACCAGATGGGGCCCAGCGGCACCGTTAACGGTCATACCTGGCGGTTTACAACAGGCGATTCGGCCACCGTCGAAGACTTCGAGGACTACACCGGCAGCGACGCCATTGCGGCCGCGTGGGTGCACAACATCGGGCCCGATTTCAGCTACGTCTTCCTCGACACCGGCACGGTCCAGCAGGGTGCCAAAGCGATGCGCCTCGAGTGCCAGAATCAATACGAGCCGTTCCTGACCGAGGCGACGCGCCGCTTCGAGCAGCCCCAGGATTGGACCGTCACCAATCCGACTGCCCTTGTCCTGAGCTTCCGAGGCCAGAGGGACAATCTGGAACAACCGATATACGTGCGAATCCGCGACGTCGCCGGCAATGAGGCGACCGTGGCTCATCCGCTCGAGTACGCCGTTCAATCCGAGCCGTGGCGCACCTGGGAGATCCCGCTCAGTGAGTTCGCGGGTGTCGATCTGGCGACTATCGACGCTCTGACCATCGGCATCGGAGATGGAGAAACCTCGGGCCAGCCAGGCGACGACCGAGACACGCTCTATATCGACAACGTCCGGCTGCGGGCCAGCGCCTCGACCCGGTAGTGAATCGGCTGTCGAATCTGTGGTCCCGAATGAGTTACCTCTGACGCCTAACCGTTTGCATCGGGCGACTGCCAGGCGGCTTCGCCCGGCCGCGCGCCTGGCGCGGAGTCCGTCATCGTCAGTTTGCGGAAGTTCTCGAACCGGTGGAAGGTGAGGTAGTTGGCGTCGTGCTGGTTGTGCGCCGCTTCGGCTCCCCGGCCATAGGCGGTTCGCGAGGCCGCGATGATATCGTCCCCTTCGAACAGCCAGTCGACGTACTGGAACCCGTGCTTGTCGACGTCGGGATGGTACAGCAGGATGCAGCGGATGCTCCAGTTCCGCAGGTCTTTGCTGCACATCAGGGCCAGCGCGTTGCGGACGCGTCCGGGGTTGGGATCCTTGTGCCGAGGCAGGATCGGGTTCGAGAGCGTCCAGTAGAGCTTCGAGAGCGGGTCGAAGCGAATCGTGAACTTCTTGGCCCCGCCGGGGAAGTCGATGAATCCGGTCTGGGGGTCGAAGGTGGCGGTCTTTCCGTCCTCGCTCATCTGGATGATCGCGGCCTTTCCGCCTTCGGGCTTGGTGTCCACGCGCAGGATGTTGACGATGCGCCCGTCGGGCGTCACGACGGCGTTGCCTTCGAGCCAGCCGCCAAACGTGTTGTCGAGCCACGCAGGATCGCGACCGATGCGGTTGCTGACAACCCAATTCTCGGCGTTCAACAGGTCGGCGTCGGCCGGCGCCGACATCATGAAGGCGTTGAAGTGCCGGCCCCAGCCACCGGGGCCCATCGCGTCCTCCATGGCCCTCCAGAGTCGGCCTTTGTGGAGGACCACAGGCACCGGGGCGCAGTGATACTCACCTCCATCGATCAAGACGCCGGAGAGCTTGTCCCTGGCCTGTGTCCAGGTGCGGCCTCCATCGGTCGAGCGTCGGATCACCACGTCGCCATGGTTCTTGCTGGTGCCCATGAGATACAACGCGCCTTCGTGGGCGAACACGCTGGCCCAATACATGTCCTGCACGACCGCCCGGCGCGACCATGAGGCCCCGCGGTCGGAAGACCCGAAGACCTCCGTGACAGCGTGGCCGTGCTCAGTGGAACGAGGCCCGAACTGATCGTGCTTGGCGATGTAGTCGCCGTTGGGTAGAACGGCGATACCGGGCGAGCCGATGTAGATCTGCGATGACGCCGGAATGTGGTTGATGACGACTCCCGGCACGTCCTCTGCGGCGGCGACGGTGGCCAGCAGCAGGGAAACGACGACGAATCTACTTGCTTTTACTTTTCGCAACTCCATATCGCACTCCTCTGCGGACAATCGACGGCCGGCGCGCCGTCATTTCTCGATTGCGTCAAGAATGCTCGCGGCCACCTGCTCGGCCAGCAGGCGGGAGCCTTCTTCGGTGAAATGAACGTTATGCGGCTGCTGGATCGAATCGAGTCGGGGCAGCGCGAAGGCGTACAGGTCGTTGATTCGGACGCGGTGCTTCTCCATGACCTTCAGAGCCGCCTCGTTGTATCGCTTCGCGTCCGCCTGGACTCGGCCGAGGGAGCCTTCGGGAACGGGCGTCGTGGTCGCGAAGATCAGCGTTGAGCCGGTTTTCTTGAGCCGTTTCGTCAGCTCATCCAGGTTCCGCGCATACTCATCGATCGGAATCTGCTGGGTGCCAGCGGCTGTCTCCGTCAGGTCGCCGCTCTCGTCCATGTACTTCAAGTCGTGCAGGCCGTGGTTGAAGTGGATGACATCCCAGCGGGTGTCGCCCAGCCACTCGTCGAGCTTCGCCAGTCCGTTGGCGGTATGCGCGGCGTTTCCCGGATTGTGATGGACTTCCGCCCGGCCCTGGAGCAATTGGCGCGTTGGCTCGAAATAGCCGACGGAGATAGAGTCGCCGATGATCAGGACTCTGGGCAGGTGCAACGGGCCCGCTGCCTCGCGGAGTCGCTCCCGCCCGCAGCCGGCCAGCGGGACCAGCATGATAGCGGCTGCCATGCAGCGGACAGGATCGGTCTTGCCCATGATGCGTTCTCCTTTCTCCTGGCCAATCAACGTGATGATACGGATGTCAGCCGTTGCGGGCAAGGGCCCGAACGGTCGTCAGAGCTTGGCCGGCTCCCGCCGCTGTCGCAGGGCCTGGATGACCCTGTTGTTGGCGGCCGGAAAGGCATATCGGCCCAAGTCGGCCGGCCGGACCCATTTGACAGCATCGCAGCCGAGGCATCGCGGCTTCCCCGAGACATAGGTGCAGCGGAAGGCACGCAGACGGATGCGAAAGTGGGAGTAGGCGTGATCCAGGGTTGCGATCAGGCCGTCCACCCGGATGCGGATGCCGATCTCCTCCTTCACCTCGCGACGAAGGGCCTCTTCAAGGGATTCGCCCGGTCGCTTTTTGCCCCCTGGGAACTCCCATAAGCCGCCCAGCAGGCCTTCGGGCCTGCGTTTGTCGATCAATATCCGGCCGCTACGCTCGATTACGCCGACCACGACCAGATAGCGTGGAATCGGCTTCTTCCGGCGGCGGAAAGGCAGTCTGGCCTGTTCTCCGTGCCGCCTCGCCAGGCAGGCCCGCCGGAGCGGGCACACTTCACATTGCGGCGTCCTCGGCAGGCAAACCTCCGACCCCAGTTCCATCAGGGCCTGATTGAAATCGCCGGGCGTCCTGGCGGGCAGCAGGTCGCGGGCGATGGACCAGATCTGCTTGCGGGTCTCGGCCTGCTTGGGGTCCTTTCGGATGCGGAAGACCCGGCACAGCACGCGAATCACGTTGCCGTCGACGAGAGGCTCCTGCCTGTCGAACGCGATGCTGGCCACCGCGCCGGCGGTATAGGCGCCGATTCCCGGCAGCGACAACAGCTCTTCCCGCGTGTCGGGCAGGCGACCGCCAAATCGGACGACAATCTGCCTGGCCGCCTCGTGCAGGTTCCGGGCACGCGAGTAGTAGCCCAGTCCCTCCCACAGCTTCAGGACCGAATCGATGCGTACCCTTGCCAGGCTCTGCACGGTCGGGAAGCGTTGCAGGAATCGCTCGTAGTAGGGGATCACCGCCTGCACGCGGGTCTGCTGAAGCATGATCTCCGAGACCCAGATGGCGTAGGGATCGCGCGTTCTCCGCCAAGGCAGGTTGCGGGCCCTCTGGCGGTACCATCGCATCAGGGCCCGCCGGATGGCCACTTTCCGAAGAGCTGCCTGGCTCGGTTGCACGTTGCGTTTCACGGTCGGGCCGATCTTGCAGGTGAACTCGGGTCGGTGCGCGGCTCAGACGATCTCGGGAGAAATCGTCTGCTTCTTGCGGTAAACCATTCCCTCAAAGACGGCGATGATCTCACCGGCGTCGTCGGTCACTTCGATCGAGTAGGTGGCGAGTTTGGGGTTCAGCGAGACCTCGCGCGCGTTGGCAAATAGGGTCCCGGAAAGTCCAGCCTTGACGTACCAGATACTGGCGTTGATGGCGACAGCGACCGTGCCGTGCGAGTTGGAGGCCGCGGCGAAGGCCAGGTCGGCCAGTGAGAAGATCGCGCCTCCGTGGACCACGTTGACGCCGTTGAAGTGACGATCCTCGATCTTCATCCGAGTCTTGGCTCGTCCCTCTCCGACTTCCACCAGTTCAATGCCGCAGTGCTCAGCAAACCGGTCGTTCTTGAAGAACTCCTTGATCGCGCGCATGGCGAACCTCCCAAATCGAACGCGGTGACAGTGTAACGTGCGCCTGTCTGCCAGCGATCCTATCGCAGGAGCGTCGCCTCATCAACTGTGCGGCTGGGCCCGAGGCAAATCGGGAATTCCCTGGCAGCGGCCGACGGGGACGAATAAGATGTCTGTGGGCGTGACAGGGCCGCGGCGTACCCGGCCTGGAGACGCCCCGGTGTCGGTTGGAGAGCTCCGAATCGTGTCGGAACAGATCATCGATTTCCATGCCCACGCCTTCCCGGATGCGCTGGCGCCGCGGGCCATGAAGACGCTTCTGAGCGAGGCGCCGGGGATCCAGGCCTACTCCGACGGCACCATCGGCGCGCTGCTCACGTCGATGGACGCCGCCGGGATCGAGACCAGCGTCGTTTGCTCCATCGCCACGAAGATCGATCAATTTGAGCCCATCCTCGGCTGGTGTCGCCAGATTCGTTCGGACCGTCTGATTCCCTTCCCATCGGTCCATCCGGCCGACCCGAAGATGGCCGAACACATTGATCGCATCGCCGCCGAAGGCTTCCTCGGTGTCAAGCTCCACCCGTTCTACCAGGATTTCTACGCCGGCCAGGATGCCATGCTGAAGTACTACGAGCAGGTGATCCGCCGGGACCTTCTCCTCGTGATCCACACCGGATTCGACATCGCCTTTCCACGACAGCGACGCGCCGACCCGAAGACCATACGGCAAGTGAGCGAACGGTTCCCCGAATTGAGGCTTGTTGCAACCCACCTGGGGGCCTGGCAACAGTGGGACGAGGTGCGCCGCTATCTCCTGGGACGGCCCATCCATATGGAGATTTCCCTGGCGATGGAGGATCTGGGAGATGCTGCCTCCCGAGAGATGCTCCTGAGCCATCCGGCTGAGTACCTGCTGTTCGGGACCGACTCGCCATGGTCGGACCAGGCGACCACGCTCTCGCGGCTGAAAGGCCTGTGCCTTCCGCAGGAGAGACTGTCGCGGATCGTCTGCCGCAACGCGGCGAATCTGTTGGGCAGGCCTGTCAAATCGAATTGATATTCGGGTCTTCCAGAGGTCAGGCATCGCTGTGGAGAGCCGTCTGATATCCTCTGGAATCCTCCATGGCGGCAGGGGGTTCCGAGCCGGTATATGGTACATTTTATGAGGTTGTCCGGAAAAACCCCTTGTTTTTGTGCTGTTTCCGGGTATCCTTATCCGATTAGAATAGTATATGCGTCGGCCTTGGCTCCGCCCACGAGACGCGGGCAATGGTCTCTGTGCGTGGCGTGCTCTTGGGAGCGCTGGGTATGTCCTGGGCAGGGCAGGCCGTGACGTACGGGCGCAGACTATTGGGAGTTGTGGAGAATCCGGTCATTCCATCTTTCTCTTCCGGTCACGAGGACTGTGACCTTGGTGGCCAAGCCGGCGGCAGAGGATCGTCGCGATTTGGGCTTCGGTCGATAGATGCGGTGGCTCGCCGTGTGGCGGCGGATTGAACATGGCACATGGGGATGGCTGAAGGGAGCTGTAGATGAGACAGAGAGCAGTGACATTGGCAACCATGGTGGGGGTCGTGGTCCTGACGTTCGGCCTGTGGGCTCAGGCCGCCGAAACGGAGAGCCCGACGGCGGCGCCGCCGAACGCCTGGACGGAGTTCTGGAACACCTTCCATCACCCCAACCCGTACCTGGAAATGGGGCTGGACCATCGTTTCCGAACGATCTACGCGGAGAACATCGATACGCTCAACAAGGAGAGCGTTGACAATCGGTACGATTTCCAGCGATATCGTACGCGTTGGTGGACGAAGTGGATCCTCGATGAGGATGTGAGCTTCCACACGCGTCTGGCTTGGGAATTCCGCACGTGGGACGATCCGCCGAAGAAACCCCAGGACGTCGACTTCGACGAAGCGCTGTTCGACAACTTCTATGTGAACGTGAACAATCTGTTTGGCCTGCCGCTGTCAGCGAGAATCGGGCGACAGGACATGTTGATGGCCTACGGTGTCGGGTGGCTGGTGATGGACGGCACGCCGCTGGACGGCTCGCGGACGTTCTTCCTCGACGCAGCCCGCTTCACCTATGACTGGACCGAGAAGAACACCAAGGTGGACTTCGTCTACATCGATCATGGCGTCGAGTCGGACCGCTGGCTGGAGCCCATCAGCGACGAGAACCGGGCCTTGACGCCGGCGGACGAGCGCGGGCTCATCCTGTACCTGACGAACAAATCGCTGGCGAAGACCCAGCTCGAAGGCTTCTTCATGTACAAGAACGACAATCCGCCCGACAGCACGGTCGAGGAGATGCCGGCGTTCTGGACGCGGAAAGCGGAGATCCTCACGTTTGGCGGCGCGATCTCCGGGACCCCGGCCGAGCGATGGAAGTACCGCGTCGAAGGCGCCATCCAGACGGGCGAGAAGTCCGACATCACAAGCGACTACTCCGCTGGGGAGATGCAGGACCTGGAGGCATACGGAGCCTTGGCCAATCTGGAGTATTCCTTCCAGGACAAGCTGGAAAACAGCCTGCACATCGGCGGCGAGTACGCCTCGGGCGATGATCCCGACACGGATGACAACGAGCAGTTCGATCTGCTCTGGGCCAAGTGGCCGCGGTGGAGCGAGTTGTTCATTTACACCTACACGCAGGAGACGATGATCGCCGACAGCACGAATCTGATCCGCCTCAATGTCGGTCACAAGTTCCGCCCGCACAAGAACTGGCAGATCTCGACCGACTATCACGCTCTGTGGGCCGATGAGACCGGCGTCCCCTGGAGCCCTGGGCTGACGCTGGACGACGACAGCAACTTCCGTGGGCACCTGATTACCTGCTGGGCCAACTACACGTTTGGCAAGCAGTTGAAGGGCCACCTGCTCGGTGAGTACTTCTTCCCGGGCGACTACTACGCCAGTGCCAACGACGACGAGGCCCTCTGGCTGCGGTTCAACCTGGAGTACACGTTCTAAGGGGACAACCGGCGTCACGATCTCCGAAAAAAGGGGGGCCTCCGGCATCCGGGAGGCCCCTTTTTCGTTGAGTCGGGGGCGTGGACTGCTATAATCAGGCCATATGGCAAAGAAGACAGTATCACAGAAAGCGTTGCTCTCCGGCAATGAAGCGCTGGCGTACGGAGCCTATGAGGCGGGTCTGGGGGTTGCCTGTGCCTATCCGGGGACCCCTTCCACCGAAATCCTGGAAACCCTGGCGGGGTTCAAAGACGTCGACGCGCAGTGGTCGGTGAACGAGAAGGTGGCCTATGAGGTGGCCCTTGGCGCCGCGGTGGCCGGGGTCCGCAGCCTGTTCGCCTGCAAGCACGTGGGGCTTAACGTCGCGATGGACCCGTTGATGACGTCCTCCTACACCGGCGTCAACGCCGGATTCGTCATCGTAGTCGCCGACGATCCCGGCATGCACTCCTCCCAGAACGAGCAGGACACCCGCTGGGTGGCGATCTACTCGAAGATGCCGATGCTGGAGCCGTCCAGTCCCGCGGAGGCCAAGCAGTTCATTCAGGAGGCGTTTAACCTCAGCGAGCGGTTCGACACGCCCGTGATGGTGCGGATGACCACGCGGGTCTCCCACACGAAGGAAGACGTGGCCCTGGGCGAACGCCGGGTGCCGCCGAAGCCGGCCTTCGAGCGGAACGCCCCGAAATACGTGATGGTGCCGGGGCACGCCTATCAGCGACATGTCCTGGTCGAGAAACGGCTGGTCAAGCTCAAAGCACTGGCCGAACGGAGCCGGTTCAACCGCGTCGAACGGGGCAACGGCAAGCTCGGGTTCATCACTTCGGGTGTCGCCTACCAGTACCTCAAAGACGTTTATCCCGACGCGTCCTACCTGAAGCTCGGCATGAGCTATCCGTTCTGCGACGACAAGATCAAGGCGTTCGCCAAGACGGTCAAGAAGCTCTTTGTTGTCGAAGAGCTGGACCCCTTCCTCGAAGAGCACGTCAGGACGCTGGGCGTCAAGTTCACCGCCAAGGACCCGTCCTTCCGCATTGGGGAGCTGACTCCCGAATCGATGCCCCAGATTGTAGCAGGGCGGGCCAAGCGGGAAAAGAAGGTGGCGAAGCGACCGCCCCGTCTGTGCGCCGGCTGTCCGCACTGGGCCTCGTTCGCTGCTCTGAAGAAGATGGACGCCTATGTCGCGGGCGATATCGGCTGCTACACGCTGGCGTCTCTGCCGCCGACCTCGGCGCTGCATTCGTGTCTGTGCATGGGCGCCGGCGTCACCTGGCATGAGGGCTGGCGCCGAGGCGCGCCGGACAACAAGAAGATCGTCGGCGTGGTCGGCGACTCGACGTTCGTCCACTCGGGCGTTACGGGACTGATCAACGCCGCCTACAACAAGGCCAAAGGCGTGATTCTCGTCCTCGACAACTCCACGACCGCCATGACGGGCGGCCAGCAGCATCCGGCGACGGGATTGACGATTCGCAATGAACCGACCAGGAAGCTGATTCTCGAAGACCTCTGCCGGGCCTGTGGCGCCGACAACGTCGACGTGGTGGACCCGATGGACGTGAAGGCGTTTGCCGAGATTCTGGAGAAACGAGTCAACGAGGACGCGCTGTCCGTGATCGTCTCACGGCATCCGTGCCGGTTGCTCAAGAGATAGGGTTGCCGCGATCCCATGAAAGACACAGTATACAGCATTACCTTCGGCGGAATCGGCGGACAGGGCGTTTTGAAGGCCTCGGAGATTTGCGGGTGGGCGGCCCTGTACGCCGGCTATCACATCAAGAAATCGGAAGTCCACGGAATGGCCCAGCGGGGTGGCTCGGTCGAATCCCATCTGCGCTTCGGCAAAAAGGTCTATTCGCCGCTGATCGTCACCGGGGGCGCCGATTTCCTGGTCTGTTTCCACCATGACGAACAGCCGAGACTCAAGGCCTTTCTCAAGAAGGACGGCGTCGATCTGACGGACCTTCTCGACAAGGCCCAGGCCGCGATCGACAATCCGCGATGCCTCAATACGGCCCTGGTGGGTGTCCTCGCTCCGAAGCTGCCCATCCGGGAAGAGTGTTGGATGAAGGCGATTGAGACCGTCTTCAAACCCGCCGTCGTGGCGGAGAACAAGAAGGTGTTCCTGACGGGAAGGGAGATCGGTCGACCATGATCTGGAAAAAGGACGTCGAATGTTTGGATTTGGCGGGGCTCAAGGCCCTGCAATCGCACCACCTCAAGAAGCTCATCCCCTACATCTGCCGCAACTGTCCCGTCTACAAACAGAAGATCGATGCCGCGGGTGTCAACCCCGACGCCATCCAATCCATCGACGACATCAAGAAGCTGCCCTTCACGACCAAGGAGGACATGCGGGACTACTATCCGTACGGGCTGTTCTCGGCGTCGCAGGATCAGATCCACGAGATCCACGTCTCCAGCGGCACCACGGGCAATCCCACCCTCGTCGGCTATACGAAGGACGACCTGAAGCTGTGGGGCGATGTCATGGCCCGCGTCCTGTGCTGCGCGGGCGCCGAGCCGGGCGACACGATCCAGATCGCCTACGGATACGGTCTCTTCACCGGCGGACTGGGGTTCCACTACGGCGCCCTGGAAATGGGCCTGCGCATCATCCCGACCTCCTCGGGCCAGACGGCGCGCCAGCTCAAGATCATGCAGGACTTCAAACCCAGGATTCTCGGATGCACGCCCAGTTACGCTCTCTACATGGCCGAGGAGGCCAAAGAGCTGGGGATCGACCCAACCCAGGGCAACTGGAAGATCGGCATCTTCGGCGCCGAGCCCTGGAGCGAATCGATGCGGCGGGAGATCGAAGCGGCCTGGAACATGCTGGCGACGGATGTGTACGGTCTGTCCGAGATCATCGGTCCCGGCGTCGCCCAGGAGTGCCAGCACAAGGACGGGCTGCACATCTTCAGCGACGTGTTCTACCCGGAGGTCATCGATCCGGCCACCGGCGAGGAGGTGCCGGAAGGCCAGGACGGCGAACTGACGATCACCACGCTGACCAAGCAGGGGATTCCTCTGATCCGCTACCGCACGCGCGACATCGTGAGCATCCGCTACGACAAATGCCGCTGCGGCCGGACCAGCCCGAGAATCAGCAAGATCAAGGGCCGCACGGACGACATGATCGTCGTTCGCGGCATCAATGTCTTCCCGTCCCAGATCGAGCACGTCCTGGTCGGCATCGAGGGCACACAGCCCCATTACCAGATCGTGGTAGACCGAAAGGCCCGACAGCTCGACGAAGTCGAGGTGCTTGTGGAAGTGGAACAGAGGTTCTTCTCCGATGAGATTCGGCACCTCAGCGAGCTGCGTGAGAGAATCCGCAAGGAGATCCAGAACGTCCTGTCGATCGGCGTCAAAGTGACGCTCGTCGAGCCGAAGACGATCGAACGGAGCATGGGCAAGTCGCAGAGAATCGTGGACAAGCGAACGTTATAGGGGTTCACCATGAAGATCACGCAGATATCGGTGTTTCTCGAAAACCGCAAGGGAAGGCTGTACGACGTGTGTTCCCTTCTGGGCGCCCACCACGTGAACATCCGCGCGCTGACCATCGCGGAGACGGAGAGTTTCGGCGTCCTGCGGATGGTCGTGGACAAGTGCGACGCGGCCGTCAAGCTCCTGCGCGAGCATGGCTTCGTGGCCAACTTCACCGACGTGGTGGCCGTCGAGGTCCCGGACACCCCCGGGGGGCTGGCCGCCGTCCTGAAGGTTTTTGCGGACAACGACGTTAACGTCGAATACATGTACGGATTCGTCGAGAAGCACAGCGACAAAGCCCTTCTGGTCTTTCGCTTTGAAGACACCGACGTTGCGCAGCAGGTCCTCGCCAAGCACAGCATCTCCATTGTGACCAAGCAGGAGATCGAGGGGCTGTAGCCGCAGGACGACCGTCACCACCAGGTTGGCATCGCGATTTGCGGTCCGGGCCGCAACCGCACCTTTTCGAGACCGAGCCGGCAGATGGACATACCATTCTGGAGCAAAGAGATTGAGACACTGGACCGCGCCTCGCTCCAAGCGATCCAGTTGGAGCGCCTGCGGGACATGGTTTCGTGGGCCCTCAAAACACCTTTCTACAACAAGAAGCTCTCTTCCGTCGGCATCCGGAGTCCCGAAGACATCAGGGGCTTTCGGGACCTCGAACGCATCCCGTTCACGACCAAAGACGACCTGAGGCGAAGTTTTCCCAAGGGCCTGCTGGCTGTGGAGATGACCGAGGTCGTCCGAATCCACTCTTCCTCCGGCACCACCGGCATACCGACGGTCATCTATTACACCCGCGACGACGTGGACCGTTGGACCGATCTGCTGGCCAGGAGCATTGTCGCCACCGGGGCTTCGGCACAGGACATCTTTCAGAACATGATGAGCTATGGCCTGTTCACCGGGGGGCTGGGGCTTCACTACGGGGCCGAACGCGTCGGCATGGCGGTGATTCCCATCGGCGGCGGCAACACAAAGCGCCAGATACAGACGATGAAGGACTTCCAGACGACCATCCTGCATGTGACCCCGAGCTATCTGTTGCACATCCACTCGCAGTTCGAGGCCGAAGGCGTCAAGGCGGGCGATCTGGCCTTGAGGCGAGCGTTCATCGGCGCCGAGCCGCACTCGGAGAATACGCGGCGGAAGATCGACGACCTGCTGCACATTCAGGCCTTCAATTCCTACGGTCTGAGCGAGCTGAACGGTCCGGGTGTAGCCTTCGAGTGTGTCTGTCGCAAAGACATGCACCTCTGGGAAGACGCCTATATCGTCGAGATCATCGACCCAACCACAGGCCGCAACGTAGAGGACGGCCAGGAAGGCGAAGTGGTGCTGACCAACCTGATCCGCCGGGCCATGCCGATCCTGCGGTATCGCACGCGGGATCTGGCCTTTCTGCATCCCGAGCCATGCGAGTGCGGCCGGACCCATCGGCGGCTCTCGCGCATTCTCGGACGCACCGACGACATGTTGATCATCAATGGAGTCAACGTCTTCCCGTCCCAGATCGAAGAGAAGATCATGAAGGTCCCCGAAGTGGCGACCAACTACCAGATCCACGTCGACAAGAAGGGGGCGCTCGATCGCCTGACGGTGAAGGTGGAGATCTATCCCAAGCTGTTTCTCGGCGACGTCGCCAAGCTCGAAGCGCTGCGGGCGCGCATCCGCGAGGAGTTGCGTTCATCCATCGTGATCAGCCCGAACGTGGAACTGCACGAGCCAGGCTCGCTGCCGGTTTCGGAGGGCAAAGCCAAGCGTGTCGTCGACGAGCGACCCAAAGACTGAGGGATCGACTATGGCCAAGCAACTGACGATCTTCGTGGAGAACCGCGCCGGGCGGCTCAAGACGATCACGCAGAACCTTCACCGGAGCAACATTGACATCCGCGCCTTCACCATCCAGGACCGGGGTGATTACGGGCTCTTGCGGCTGATCGTGGACCGGCCCAACGACGCGTATCTGGCGCTGGCGGAACTGGGCTGTGCGTGTGCGTTGAAGGACATTCTTGCGATCTCCGTGCCGGACCAGCCGGGCAACTTCCATCGGCTGACCTCCGCTCTGGCCGAGCACAACATCAACGTCATCGACGCCTATGGCTTCGTGCTCCAGCCGCACAAGACGGGCGTCTGCTGCATGGAGATCGACCAGCCGCAGTTGATGAAGGCCCAGGAAATCGTTGCGGCTGCCGGTTTCACCGTCCTCCAGGACGAGGAACTCTACAGCCTTTGACGTGCGTGTCGGCGCCGCACGCCGCCCGCAGATCACGGCGACTGCGTCAACGGGCCGCCCCTACGCAGGTCGCACACGCGCACGGCCTGATCGGCCGTGTACGGGCCCACGCGAGTCCGCTCCAGCTCTTCCACGTACCCGCCGGTGCCGAGGGTCTCACCCAGATCGCGCGCAATGGCGCGGACATAGACGCCCGGCCCCGTCACCATTCGCACGTCCACCCAGGGCCATTTGTACGCCAGCAACTCGATTTCCTTGACCTCAACCTGTCGGGGGGCCAATTCAAGGTCGTGGTTCTTGCGAGCCAGACGATAAGCGGGTCGGCCCTGGAGCTTAAGCGCCGAGAAGGCGCAAGGTCGCTGCGAGATCACTCCGCTGAACCTGTGCAGCGATGCGCGGACGTCGTCTTCGCTGGGAATCTCGTCCACCGGGACTTCCTCTTTTTTGCCTTCCCCGTCATCGGTCGTGCTGCGGACGCCCAGGTGGATCCGCGTAACGTATTCCTTGTCTTTTTCCGTGAGCCGGCCGAGCAGGCGAGTCGCGGCGCGTCCGACGCCGACGACCAGCACGCCTTTGGCCAGCGGATCGAGCGTGCCGGCGTGGCCGACGCGCCTCTCGCCGGTGGCTCGGCGTACTGCGTCGACAACGTCGTGTGACGTCATTCCGCGTTCTTTGTAAACGGCAAAGATCCCTTCGGTCGGAATGTCTGTCGGCATGGCGGACTATTGTAGGCGGACCACCCGGCAGGGTCAACCTCGACGGTTTTGCCGATCCGATCGATCCTTTTCAGTCGGAAGGGCTTCTGGTAGAATGACCGCATTGCGTCTGGATGATTGGACAATGATGGACGATTCCAGCACATCTCTGGCAGGCAAAACAGCCCTGGTCACCGGTGCGGCCAGGCGGCTCGGCAGGGTTATCGCGCTGGCGCTGGCGCAGCAGGGCGCCAACGTCGTCGTCCACTACAACCGCTCCGCAGAAGACGCGGCCTCACTGTGTGAGGAGATTCGTGGCCTCGGAGTCTCTGCCTGGTCCGTTCCGGGCGACCTTTCGGACGCAGGACAGACCGAGAGCCTCTTCGACCGCGCCACGCAGGACGCCGGGCCGATCGACATCCTCATCAACAGCGCCTCGACGTTCGAGAAGGAGACCCTTTGGGAGGCCTCCGCGCAGTCGCTCGAAGCGAACCTGCGTCTCCACGCGACAGCCCCCCTGATCCTGGCTCGCACCCTGGCCCGACAGAACCGAGGCGGCTCGATCGTCAACATGCTCGACACCCGTGTCACGGTGTACGACCGCCAGCACGCGGCATACCACATCAGCAAGCGCGTGTTGCTGACGCTGACGCGGATGCTGGCCCTGGAGTTGGCGCCAGGGATCGCGGTCAATGCGGTGGCCCCCGGACTGATTCTGCCGCCAGCCGGAGAGGATGAAAGCTACCTCCAGAAACTGGCCCACTGCAATCCGCTCAACCGCTACGGCGATCCCGCCCAGGTGACGGACGCGGTGCTCTTCCTGCTTCGCAGCCGCTTCATCACCGGGCAGGTGATCTACGTCGACGGCGGGTACCACATGAAGGGACACATGTATGACTGACGGACCCGAGCCGCTACCCCTCGACCAGATTGCGATCGACGATCTGCGATTCCGCTGCATCGTCGGCGTCGGAGAGGATGAGCGACGCGAGAAGCAGGACATCATCGCACAGATCGTGCTGTTTGCGGACCTCCGCGCCGCCGGGAGTAGCGACGCCATCGAAGACACGGTGGACTACAAGGCCCTCAAGAAAGACATCCTGGAGGCGGTCGAGCGGTCGCAATTCCGGCTCATCGAGGCCCTCGCGCAGAGTATCGCGGACATCTGCGTGCGCCGCGACCGGGTCGAGCGCGTCGCGGTCACCGTGGAAAAGCCGGGCGCGCTACGTTTCGCTCGAACCGTCAGCGTACGCATCGTCAGAGACAGGCGAACCTGTGATGTATGATACCCAGGGACTGTCCGTTGCCTTTATCAGCGTCGGTTCGAACATTCAGCCCGAGTCGAATATCGTGGCGGCCCTGGAGTTTCTGCGAAGCCGGGTACGTGTGACCGGTTCCTCCACCTTCTACCGGACCGAGCCTGTCGGCCGGCCGGACCAGCCCGAATTCATCAATGGGGTTTGGCGGATCGACACGGCCCTGAGTCCCACGCAGATTCGGGACGAGTTACTCAGGCCGATCGAGGAGGAATTGGGCCGCCGGCGCGGCGCCGACAAGTTCGCGCCGCGTACGATCGATCTCGATCTGGTGCTCTGCGGCGATCTCGCCCGGGACGACGGGACGGTTTGTCTGCCACACCCGGACCTGGCGCGTCCTTTTGTCTGCGTCCCTGTGTACGAATTGTTGGACGGCGCAGGCGACATTGAGCCTGGTTTGCAGCGCCGGATGCAGAGAGTGCTGCCAGACAGGCCGGATGTGCCGCCGGGCGAACCTTTGAATGAGCTTACAAGTCGACTGAGACAAATGCTGACCTGACGACCTCCGAGTCAGCGAGGGCAAAAGTCTGCAACATGATTCAGGGAGTGAAGCAATGCACCAGAGAGCCTTCTTGAAACGAGCCTCAGTGGTTCTGCTTCTCGCGATGTCCGAGACGCTGACCATCCGCGCCGAAGACATTCCCCATCTGGCCCGACAGGGCACGGCGACCCAGCTCATCGTCGACGGCGAACCCTTCGTAATGCTGGCCGGTGAATTGCACAACTCCAGCGCGTCCAGCCTGGAGTACATGGAGCCGATGTGGGACAAGCTCGTCGCCCTGAATCTCAACACGGTGCTGGCGACAGTCACGTGGGAGCTGGTCGAGCCGGCGGAAGGACAGTTCGACTTCTCCCTGGTCGATGGCCTGCTCGAAGGCGCCCGCGAGCACGACCTCAAGCTGGTGGTGCTCTGGTTCGGCAGTTGGAAGAACGGGGTTTCGAGCTACATCCCGACCTGGGTGAAGAAAGACCTCTTGCGCTTCCCGCGCGCCCAGAGCAGGAACGGCGACAACGAGCTCGTGCTTTCTCCCTTCCACGAGGCGTCCTGCCAGGCGGACGCGAATGCCTTTGCCGCTCTGATGCGGTACCTTCGCGAGGTCGATTCGGATGAGCACACGGTTGTCATGACCCAGGTGGAGAACGAGGTCGGGTTGATGCCGGAATCGCGGGATCACAGTGCCGCTGCGGAGGCGGCCTTTCGTTCGCCGGTGCCTCGCGAGCTGATCGACTATCTCACAGAACACAAGGACAGCCTGCTTGCCGAGGTCAACGAACTGTGGGCCTCGACGGGTCATAAAGACACGGGAACGTGGACGGAGGTTTTCGGCGACAGCGTCTGGACGGACGAGGTGTTCATGGCCTGGCACATGGCGCGCTACATCGGCAGAATCGCCGAGGCGGGCAAGGCCGAGTACGCACTGCCCATGTACGCCAATGCCTGGCTGGTGCAGAATGACAAGCAGAAGCCGGGCGACTACCCGAGCGGTGGCCCCGTTTCGCGCGTGATGGACATCTGGCGTGCGGCCGCCCCCGCGATCGACTTTCTCGCACCTGACATCTATCTTCCCGATTTCAAAGCGGTTTGCGCCAGCTACGTTCGCTCAGGCAACCCGTTGATGATCCCCGAGGCCCGGCAGGGGCCCGAGGCGGCGCGCAACGCCTTCTGGGCAATTGCGGAACACGATGCGATGTGCTTTGCGCCGTTCGGCATCGAGGACATCGACGCCGACCACCCGCTGGTCGAGAGCTACGACCTGCTGCGCCAACTGATGCCGCTGATCACGAAGTACCAGGGGACTGCGAAGATGGCGGGGATCCTCCAGCAGAGCGCGGAGGAAGAAGGGGCGACGATGGACATCGGCGAATACCGCGCGAACGTTCGCTACAACAGGCAGGCGAAGGGCCAAGCGGACATGTCGTACGGCCTGATCATCAACACCGGTCCCGATGAGTACCTCGTCGCGGGCAACGGGTTCCAGGTGAACTTCTCGCCCGCCACGCCCGGCCCGCGTCACGCGGGCATTCTCCAGGTCTGGGAAGGCGTCTACGAGGGCGAGGAATGGATTCCGGGGCGATGCCTCAACGGCGACGAAACCGCCGCCCATTGGGTGGCGAAGCTACCGCCGAACGACCACGACCGGTTCGCCGGTCCCGATCGACCGCGTATCCTTCGCGTGACGCTGTACCGCCACGATTGAGCGCGCCGCGACCTCCCTTCTTGGCTACGCCGAGCAGGACTGGAGCAGGTTCTCCTGGGCGTAGCGCACGGCGTTGCGGAAGATCTTGATGCCGTCGGGATCGAGGTCTTCGCCGAGCCGGGTCCAGTGGGGGTGCTGCGTGCGGCGGACGAACCGCTCGGGGTGCGGCATCAGGCCCAGGACGCGGCCGGTGCTGTCCGTCAGGCCGGCGATGGATTCGACCGATCCGTTCGGATTGATCGGATAGGGGCCTTCCTCGCCGTCCGGGCCAACGTATTTATAGGCGACATAACCCTCAGATTTCAGTCTCTCCAGCGTTGCGGCGTCGGCGGTGACGACCTTGCCCTCACCGTGCGCGACGGGCAGGTAGATCTGCCGCTGAGGCTCGATGAAAACGCAGCGGTCGGTCTGCGGCAGCAGGTGAACCCAGCGGTCCTCGAACTTGCCGCTGTCGTTGTACGTGATCGTGACCTGCTCCTGCTTGAACGCGCCGTTGCCCGGCAGGACGCCCATCTTAACGAGGACCTGGAAGCCGTTGCAGATGCCCAACACGAGCTTGCCGTCGTCGATAAAACGCTGGATCGGGTCGGCCAGGTGATGCACGATCTGGTTGGCAAGAATCCGCCCGGCGGCGACGTCGTCGCCATAGCTGAAACCACCCGGGAAAACCAGGATGTGATACCGATCCAGCAGACTCTTGTCTTCGATCAATCGGTTGACGTGGATGCGGTCGGCCTCGGCCCCGGCCAACTCCAGCGCGTGCTGCGTTTCCATGTCGCAATTGACTCCGGCCGCCCGCAACACCAATGCTCGAACCTCTGCCATTTCCTGTCCTCGTGCTCCAGCCAATTCCGTTACCAGTCCAGTGTCTTCTGCCATGCCTGCTTCAAGATGTCGATCTCCGCGTCGACCACGTTCCTGCCCTCGCGCGAACGAATCACGAGTCTCGAGCCGGCTGTGACCTTGCCGATCTGCCCAAACGGCAGATTCAACATCAGCCTGGCGAAGGCGTCGTAGTGACGCGGCTCGACCTCGATCACATAGCGACTGTTCGACTCGCTGAACAATTGCCCGTCGAGCCGGGTGCAGTCCTTCGACGTCGGCAGTCCGTGCAGGTCCGCTTCGATGCCCAGCCCGCCGGCGAAAGCCATCTCCGCCAAGGCGACCGCCAGCCCGCCTTCGGAGCAATCATGGCAGCTCGCCACCAGCCCGTCGGCGATGGCCTGCGCGATCTTACGCGCGATCTGCGGCGCCAGTTCGAGGTCCAGCCTGGGCACGTTAGCGCCGAGCTGACTACGGAGCTTGTAGCAGTGCGATCCGCCCAGTTCGTTGCTGGTCCGCCCGACGACGAACAGCAGGTTGCCCGGCTTCTTGGCGTCCATCGTCACGCATTTTTCGACGTCGTCCACGATCGACATGGCGCTGATCAGCAGGGTCGCCGGAATGCAGATGGTCGTGCCGTCCTCGCAGGCGAACTCGTTGTTGAGCGAGTCCTTCCCGGAGATGAACGGGGCGCCGTAGGCCATCGCGCCGTCGTAGCAGGCCTGGGCGGCCCGCACGAGGGTGCCAAGCGTTCGCGGGTTCGTGCAGTTGCCCCAGCAGAAGTTGTCCAGCAGGGCGATGCGGTCGAACCGTCCGCCGACACAGATCAGATTCCGCACGGCCTCGTCGATTCCCGCCAGCGCCATCCAGTACGGATCGATGTCTCCGTAGAGAGGATTCATGCCGCAACTGATCGCCAGGCCGCGGGAGCTGGTCAGCTTCGGCTGGATCACCGCCGCATCGCCGGGGCCGTCGTTCACCACGCCGACGAGGGGTTTGACGACCGAGCCGCCTTGCACCTCGTGGTCGTACTGACGGATGACCCATTCCTTGCTGGCGACGTTGTACGACGAGAGGATGCCCAGTAGCTCGTCGTTATAGTGGTCTTTATCGGCGGTGACCGGCTCGCTCAGAGCCGGCGTGGTCCAGATCGCCTGGCGGCTGTATTTCGGCACGCCATTGTGGAGGAAGTCCATGTCCAGCTCCGCTACCTGTTGGCCGTGGTAGCGCAGGCGCAGCTTCCGGTCGTTGGTAAAGCGACCGATGACCGTCGCCTCGACGTTCTCGCTTTCAAAGATTCTCAGGATCGCCTCACGGTTCTCGGGCTTGACCGCCAGGACCATCCGCTCCTGCGCCTCGCTGATCCAGATTTCCGTATAGCTCAGGCCCGTGTACTTGAGCGGAACGGTGTCAAGGTCCACCTCGGCGCCAAGCTCCGCGCCCATCTCGCCGACGGCACTGCTCAGCCCGCCCGCGCCGCAATCGGTGATCGCCTCATAGAGGCCGGCTTCGTTGGCCTGGACGAGTACGTCGAGCATCTTCTTCTCGGTGATCGCGTTGCCGATCTGGACGGCGTGGGAGAACACCGTCTCGTGCTCGTGCGTCATCTGGCCGCTGGAGAAGGTCGCCCCGTGAATCCCGTCGCGTCCGGTCCGCCCTCCGACGACCACGATGAGGTTGCCGCTCTGGGGGTGCTTGAAGGCCTTGTCCTTATCCATCAGGCCGATGTTGCCACAGTAGACCAGCGGATTGCCGAGGTAGCGGTCGTCGAAGTAGATCGCTCCGTTGACCGTGGGAATGCCCATACGGTTGCCGTAGTCGCGGACGCCCGCGACTACGCCTTTCATGATCCGCCGAGGGTGCAACACGCCCTTGGGGATCTGATCGAGGCTCTTGTCGGGCTCGCCGAAGCAGAAGATGTCGGTGTTCGCGATCGGGCGGGCGCCCATGCCGGTGCCCATCGGGTCGCGGATGACGCCGCCGATGCCCGTTGCGGCCCCGCCGTAAGGATCGAGGGCCGACGGGTGGTTGTGCGTCTCGACCTTGAAACAAACCGCCGACTCCTCGTCGAACTCCACCACCCCCGCGTTGTCGGCGAACACCGAGATGCACCAGTCCTTGTCGAGGTCCTTTGTCGCCTTGAAAACGGTCTCCTTGAGCAGATTGTCGAAGCGCTTCGCCTGCCCATCGATGGTCATCTCGACGGCGCTGCGAAGCGTCTTGTGGACGCAATGCTCGCTCCAGGTCTGGGCCAAGCTTTCCAACTCCACGTCGGTCGGCTCGCGTTCGAGCCGGCGAAAGTAAGCCTGAATCGCCTTCATCTCGGTCAGGTTCAGGAACAGGTCACGCTGCTTGCTGAGCGCCTCCAGGCCGCCGTCGTCGAGATCGCGAATGGGCCAATGCGTGATGCGCAGCTCGTAGGGTTTCAGGTGAGGGCTGGGCGGCTCGGCCTCGTCGCCCACGACCACGTCCTCAATGCAGTCGTTAGCCAGGACCCGCTTGGCAATGGTCTCGATCTGGGCGGGACGGATCTCGCCCAGCAAAACGTACTTGCGGGCGGTCCGGACGTGTGCTCCCGCGACGCCCATGTCGGAAATGGCTGCGGTAACGGATTCGGCCACCGGATCGGTGACGCCGCTCTTGAGATGGACCTCGATCAGCGTCGCACGCGCCAGACCGGCGGGGGCGGCGCTGCGCCCGATGTAGTACTCCTCGCAGACCGGGTCGCTCAACAGCTCTTTGGCGAGGCGATGGGCGAAGGCTTGGTCGAAATCCGCTTCGATGAGAAACACCTTGGCCGACTGCACGGCCTCGATCGTGGTGATTCCAAGTTCACGGATGTCCTCCAGCACGCCGTTGCCATGCACATCCGAAAAGCCGGCCCGGTTGAACACCTCGAAACGCCATTGCTTCACAATAGCTCCTTCTTTCTGATCTTGTACTTGACGAGTGCGGCGCGCTTGCGGCGGGCCTCTTCCAGAAGGGTTTGGATGGTCTGCCGGTCTTCGGCCTTCAGGGCGTGCCTGACAGCCGTCAGCTCCGCGAGGACGCGGTCGATTCCTGCGACGATGTTGTCGGCATTGGCCAGCAGCACGTCGGTCCAGATATCGGCCGGGCCGGAAGCGATTCTTGTGCTGTCGAGGAACCCCTTTCCCGCCGATCTCATGTCTTGCGGATCGCTCGCATTGACCAGTCCGGTTGCGATGATGTGCGGCAGGTGACTGACGTTGGCGAGAATCCGGTCATGTTCGGCCGCAGTCATGGTCTCGACCGAGCAGCCGAGGTCCGACCAGAACTGCCTCAAAGCGCCCAGCGTACCTCGATTGACGCCCCTTGCGGTTGTCAGAATGCAGCGGGCATCGACGAACAGATCGTCCCTTGCGAACTCGATTCCTCTCTGCTCGGAGCCGGCAATCGGATGCGAACCGATGTAAATGGCCCCATCGGTCAACTGCTGTTGGGCCCAACGATGTGGAAGCACCTTGGTCGATCCAACGTCCGTGATGATGCAGCCGCGTCGGACCAACTTGTTGAGGTGGGCGAAGTACTCCGCGAACGTGAAGATGGGTGTCGCCAGGATGACCAGATCGACGTCGCATACGGCTTCGGAAAGCTGCTCCGCCACCTCCGTGGCAATCGCCAAACGTCGGGCCTTCGCCCGCGTGGCAGCCCGATGGCTGTAGCCAACGACGGACACGGCCGGCAGTCGATGGCGAACCGCCGAAGATATCGAACCACCCAGGAGTCCGAGGCCAATGACACAGATGCGACGTAAGTCTCTCACCAAAAAGACCTTATAACCGATGGATAGAACCCAGCCGACGACCAAAGGTATAGCCGGCGCGCCGGCCTGTCAATTTTTTTCTTTGCCGGGGCCGGGCAAAATGATAAGATTCACGGCTTGAAACCGGGCCGACGGATCTGGCAAACGAAAGATGAGTCCCCGCCACAGGCGTGGGCTGTTTTTTTGGTAGTCTCACTGCCGTCTGACGGATGTGTTGGACGGTGGAAACAACAGATGAGCTGAGCGACAATATGGCGCGTGAGAACAATCGACCGACGAACGGTGGCTACCTGGACTTCGAGCAGAAGGTGGCCGACTTCGAGCGACAGGTGGAGGAGTTGCGCAAGCTCAGTGCCAAGAAGGGGATCGATTATTCCGTCGAGATCCGGCGTATCGAGAAAGACCGGATTATCGAGTTGAAGCGAGTCTACTCGAATCTCACCGCCTGGCAAACGGTGCAGGTCGCCCGGCACCCTCAGAGACCGCTCCTGCGTGACTATCTGAACCTCATGGTCAAGGACTTCCGGGAGTTGCATGGGGACAGGCTGTTCGGCGACGACCGCGCCATCATCACCGGGATCGGACAGATCGCACGGAACAAGGTGCTGATCGTCGGCCAGGACAAGGGCAAGACCACCAAGGAGAAGATCGTCTGCAATTTTGGTTGTCCGAACCCGGAAGGATACCGTAAAGCTCTGGCGAAGATGCGGTTTGCCGAGAAATACGGGCTGCCCGTCGTGACGCTGATTGATACGCCGGGGGCTTATCCTGGGGTGGGGGCGGAAGAGCGCGGCCAGGCGCAGGCGATCGCAGTGAACCTGAGCGAAATGTCGCGTCTGAGGGTTCCCGTCATTTCCATCTGCATCGGCGAGGGTGGTTCCGGGGGGGCGCTGGGCATTGCGGTCGGGGACCGGCTGGCGATGCTGGAATTCTCCTACTACTCGGTGATCTCTCCGGAGGGATGCGCCGCCATCCTGTGGCGCGACGGATCGCGGGCGCCGGACGCGGCCGAGGCCCTCAAGCTGACCAGCCGCGACCTATACCGGCTCGGTCTGGTCGATGCCATCATCCCCGAACCTGTGGGTGGGGCCCATCGCAACGTACACGACACTGTCTATAACGTCGAGACCTACGTGGCCAAGACCCTCGCCCAGTTGCAGCACGTCCCGATAGACGAGTTGGTCGAGAGCCGCTATCAGAAATGGCGTTCTCTGGGCAGTAAGGCCACACTCCAGGGTCCTCTGGCCGTGGAGCGCGCGTCCCGGATCGCGACGACGAGCCGCCCGGCGGCCGCCAAGAGAGACACCTCGACCGCCAGGGTATAGCCGCGTCGCAAGCGGCCAGAAGCGTGTTCCGGCGAGACCTTCCTTGATCTGCACGCTCACATGGGGCTGTAGGGTAACTCTTCGTCCCGTCCCGAGGGCCGTTTGCAGAGAGATTCCCGCTTGAGTTGCCTGCCGCTCACTGTCTGCGCCGAATCCGCCGGTGCGGTCAGAAAGCGCTTGACCGTGGCCGATCAATAAGATATCCTCAATCTTGTTATTCGACTGAATACAGACCCGAGGGTGAGTCTGGGCAACTGAGCTTGGCCTGCTACGGCTGGAAGGCTTGGCCCGTGTATGCCTCGGCAGAGGCCGAGTGCAGGAGGAGGACCGGAACGATGAAAAGCAGACACGTATTGGCTTGGTTTGGCACACTGGCAGGGCTGTTGGCACTGTGTGGCTGTGTATGTGGCTGCAACGGCACAAGCACGGAGAATACGGAACTGAAGGGGCAGGTCGAGCAGCTCGAGGCCAGCTTGAAGGAGACCACGGCCCAAAGGGACGCGCTCAAGCAGGACGTCGAGAAACTCGAGCGGTCGCTTGGGGAGGCCGAATCCGGTCTGGCAGGCACTGTGGAAGCCCGCGACAGGCTTCAGGGCCAAGTGCGGGATCTGACGGTTTCCCGCGATCAGCTCAACACAAGGGTCGATGAGCTGGTCGCCGCTCGAATCGAGTTGCAGAAGAAGATCGACGAGCTGGGCCAGGACAAGGGCCAGCTCCAGCAGCGCGTCGGCGATCTGGTGAAATCGCGTGACGAGCTTCAGGTGATGGTGGAGAACCTGGTGGACACGCGAGGGCTTTTGGAGAAGCAGGTGGCTTCCTTGAGCCAGTCTCGTGACGCCGCCGTGCTGGACGCCAGGGAGGCTCAGGTGAAGATCGAACAGTTGGGCACCAAGTTGAAAACGCAAACGCAGCAGATGACGGAACTCCAGAGTCAGATCGTCTCCATTCGTTCCGTGCTCGAGCAGTTGCAGCAGAAGCTTCAGTAGCGACGGTCAGTTCGGGGCTGCCGTGAACCTGGGACGGCGCCGATCAGGACGCGGACAGGTGTGGCAGGTTGCGGCCGGGAGGTCGCGCAGACGGCAGCGTATGCCTCATGTGATCGCTGCGCCGGGCCATGCGAGCCGTGCATGTGAGCGGGTAGCCTGTGGATCGAACCATGCACAAATTTCTGACCGTAGTCTTCGCGTCCTTGTTCAACGTTCTGCTGCGATGTGTCTGTGGCTCCAACCGCCTGACTGTGACCGACGAACACATCTTCCGTGACTACGTGGAGCAGGGGGGCAACATCTTCGCCTTCTGGCACAGTCGCCTCTTCTATCTGGTCTACTTCTATGTCAAGCATGCGCGCCGATGCAAAGTCGCGATGCTCGTCAGCCTCAGCCGCGATGGGGATTACGGCGCCGCTCTGGTTCGCAAGCTTCGGCAGGACGCCGTCCGGGGATCGACCAGCCGGGGGGGCCAGAAAGCGGTTCGTCGACTTGCGGCCAAGATCGCCGAGGGTCGCAACATTGCCATCACTCCCGATGGGCCGAGAGGACCGGCGTTCCATGTCAACGAGGGCATCGTGAAACTGGCGCAGATCACCGGCGCCAGGATCATTCCGGTCAGCTACGATGCCACACACAAGCGCCTGCTCAAGAGTTGGGACAGGTTCCTCATCGTATGGCCGTTCGGTCGCGTGCACGTAGCATTTGGGGAGCCGATCGAGGTGCCCACAGACATTACGCGGTATGAGCGCGGCCAATATCGAGCCAAGCTCGAACAGACACTCCAGGCACTGGACGAAATCTGTGCAAGAGAACTGGCCAATGGCAGGGTGACAACACCCGGATCGATAGGCGAGGCCGCCTCCACAGAACCGCATCCCGCGGTGCCGCCGCAGCGCGTTGTGTGACGGCCGGTCCGGTCAGCCGTTGTTCAGTTCCCGTGGATCGCGTCCTTCCTCGATGGCGCGGATCTTCCTCACACGGCGCTGGTGCCGTCCGCCGCTGAACTCGGTGTTGAGCCAGGCTTCCACGATCTTGCGCAACAGGACCTCCCCGATCTGGTCGCCGGAAAGGCACAGGACGTTTGTGTCGTTGTGGTCGCGCGAGATCTGAGCGCTAAGCTCGTCATGGCACAGAGCCGCCCGGATTCCCTTGACCTTATTGGCCGCGATGCTCATCCCAAGGCCCGTGGCACAGATCAGGATCGCGCGGTCGGCCTGCCCTTCCGAAACGGCCTTGGCAACGATATAGGCCAGATCGGGATAGTCCACCGGGTGCGTGCTGTCCGTCCCGAAATCGATGCACTCATGTCCCATTTGGCTGACGATGGCCTTCGTCTGTTGCTTGGCGTCAAAGCCCCGATGGTCGCTTCCGACAGCTACCTTCATATGTCGAGTTCACCTATTCGTGCCGCAACGGCAGCCTGGATCATATCAGCACACTTGTTGAAACACTCCTGCGGCTGCCCGACGGGGTCGGGAATCTCGACGTCGTGAGCCAACAGGGAGCACTTGGCCTGACCGTCAGGAGAAAGAAAACGAACCTGCTCATAATGAGCCCACGCCATGCAGAAAACGACATCGCTTGCCTCGATCAGGGAACGAGTCAATGGCCGGCTTCTATGGCCTGTGATGTCGACTCCTTTCAGGCGGCAGGCCGTGATAGCCCCGTCGCTGGCCGGAACGCCAACCATATCCATTGTGCCCGCCGAGTGAACCTTATATCCCTTCCGTGCAAGCTCGTCAACGCTACAGCCGATTTTTTTCGCCAGGTGGGCCCGGAAGAGCCCTTCGGCCATCGCACTGCGGCAGGTGTTCCCGGTACAGACAAACAGGAACGTCATCGTTGCCATAGGCTGCAAATCCATTTGTGAGTAAACCCCTTCTCGAAGCACCTCCACGCCTTGACGGCCGACGCGGGCCACGGTGCTGTTCTTGCGATACTTGCATGGGCCGCCGTCCAGAATGATGTCCAGTCGCTCTCCAAGCTGAGCGATCACCTGGTCCGCGTCGGTAGCCGGATCGCAGCCGGGCGGGTTCGCGCTGGGCGCAACAACCGGGCCACGCACCAGTTGCAGCAGCGTGGTGGCCGCAGGATGGTCCGGACAGCGAATGCCGATGGAGCCATTCTTGTACAGGACTTCGAAGGTTTCGTCGCCTATCTGGCCTTTCTGACGACTCAGTTCGACCGGATGGAGTTCGAAGACCAGCGTCAGAGGCCCTGGCCATGCGCGACGGACGAGATTCCCCACGCGAGGATCGACCTTCGGAACGTACGCCCGGTAGTCGTCATTGCGGCCGATGTGCAAGGTGTAGTGCTTCTTCGTGTCTCGTCCCTTGACTTCGTCCAGCCGGGCGATGGCGGCCCGGCTGGCGCGGCAGGCGATTCCGTACACGGTTTCAGTAGGGAAGGCGACCAAACCGCCGGCTTCCACCACTTCGGCTGCGGTTCTGAGTCCATCCCTGCAGGCATCGGCGCCATCGATTCTAATCACTTTCGCTGTCATGGTTTCCGACGATACAGCAAAAGATGGTGTTCTGCAAGCAGACTTCTGGATGGTTCGATATAGCGTGTGTGTGCAGGTTTTAGGGCACCGGCATTTCTGAGCCACGAGATGGCCGTGTCCTGATTGAAAGCAGCAGGGGTCTGCGCCCCATGGAGAGGCGCAGACCCCAAGCGGTGCATCTATGGCAATCGACCCTTCGGGCCTTGAGCGGCCCGCGTCGATCACGGTACGGCAGACCGCATTACTGTGCGGCCGGACGACCGTAGCCGATGTCGTCGACGTAAACGATGCCGGTGCCGCCGGCCGTCGGAGCGGTCGCGCTGCCGACGCCGATGACCATCTTCTCGACCCGGCTGAGATTCACGCCGGACAGATCACTGTACGGAATCACCCATTCCTGCCACGTCAGACTCTGCGTAATGACCCCGTCGCCGTTCACGGCCGACGCGCTCTTTCCGCTGCTGTCCTCGATCCGAACGTACATCGCCTCGGCCGAGTTGGATGCGTCGCCCTGCACGTACAGCACGAGTGTATCGGCGCCGTTGCGCATCCAGTCCTGGGCGGTCTCGAACTGGCGCTCTGCCTCGGAATAGAACGGCGCGACGCTGTTGTCGTACTCGAGCGGCATCGACTGCGCGCCGCTGCGGACGATGGCCCGCTCGGCAAAAGGTGCATTCAAGTACCCGACCGTCGAGCCGGTATTGTTGACCCAGCCGTCAAGCCAGGTGTCGAAGATCGTGGTCGCGGCGTCGACGTCGTCGTTATAGGTTTCCATGCCGTCGATCAGTTCATACTCCTTGGTCGAGAAGCTCCAGACGCCGCCGGCCCATGCCGGGACGGCATCCGCTTCGTTGACCTCGACGATCTGCCAGTAGTAGGTGTTCCCAAACTCCAGGGCCGGCGCAAAGCTGGCAGAAGCCGCCGTACCCGCGAGAGCCAGGGCGGCCGGATCGGTTCCGAGATAGACTTCGTGAGAGGCCGCTTCTCGGCCGGAACGCCAGCTCAGAGCTGCTGCCGGTTCGACGTCGACAGCCCCATCGGCTGGTTGAGGCTCGCGCGCCTGAGCGGGAATGTGCAGGAAGCGGACTTCACTGAGCCCGAACTGGCCCATCATGCCCCAGCCGCTGTTGACGTTCAGCCGGACAGACTTGACCGGCGCGCCGCCGAAGTCCACGGTCGTGTTGGCGGTATATGTCTCCGTGGCGGTGGCCTGGGCAAGTTCCATGTCGCCCAGGACCGTCCAATCCGTTCCGTTTTCAGAGTACTCGACGGTGACCCCCTTGAGTCCAAAGCCAAGGATCAACTCGAACATCGAGTTGTAGTTCCAGACGAGCATCTGATGGAGCTTATAAACGCCGTCGAATTCATACTGTATCCATAAGGGTTCCGCTCCCGGGGTTGCAAGCCACATGTCCACCGTCTCTACAGAGTGCTCATCGGCGGCGTTGAGGCCGGAGCCGTTGACGGTGTTCTCCGGTCCGGCTGCGTCTTCGGAGCTTCCGTTGCTGGTGGCGATGACGCCAGCAACGGAATAGGCAAACGGCTCGGCGGTGAAGCTCCAGACCTCGCCCTTGTAGATGGTGCTGTCCGGCGGGGCGTTGACTTCGTCCACCCGCCAGTAGTAGGTCTGACCGAATTCGAGCAGCCCGTCGGGGTCAAAGGTGGCCGCGGCCTGATTCTGGCTGACCAGCACACCCATGGAGTCAGCTCGACTGGCGTTGGCCACGTCGTCGGCGACCGTTCCGAAGTAGATGTCGTGGGTCTGCGCATACTCGCCCGGCGTCCAGCTCAGGACAACATCGCGCGGGATGTCGACCGCTTCGTGCGCGGGAACCGGGTCCGTGGCGGTTTCCGAGGTCGGCCCTTTGCCCGCCATGACGTCCAGGACCTCCTTGGCGCTCAGCGCGCGTGTGTAGAGCCGCACGTCGCTCAAGTAACCTTGCCAGTTTTCCTGTGCGCCGCTGTAGCCGTCAGCGCCCATGTAGAATGGGTTCTCATCGAGGGTCTTCGTCATCGTGTTGGTGAGCATCACCTCGCCGTCGCGATAGTAGGTCAGAGCTGCCCCATCCTTGACCACAGCATGGTGGATCCAGACGTCGGCGGGAATAGAGGTGTAGTTGATTCCGTTGACGTAGGAGCCGTCGTCGTTGTAGTTCTCGAACCGCGTGGGTGTGAATTTGATGAACTGAAGGGGGGATGCCGTTCCGCCGTAGCGGTTGCCCAGGATGGTGTCGTTGTTCGTCGCTTGGGCGGCGGGCTGCTTGGCCCAGAAGGCCCACGTAAAACCGCTGGTCATCGTCATCGCAGGAGTAGTCACTGGGGTCGTAACGTACGCGCCGCTGCCGTCGGCCCCATTGAAGCTGATGACCATGCCACGTTCGGCGTCATTGACCCAGACCGAGCCGCCGGCTCCCAGACCCGCATTGGGATTCATGACCGTGCCGTGATTCCCGTAGTCGGATGAGTCCAGAACGACGGTGCCCGTCCCGTCATCCAACTTTCACCAGGCGATGAGCGCCGGATCGCCTGCCTGCGCCACCGGCCCGGCCATCAGGCCCGCCACGAAGGCACAGAACGCCAATACAACCAGTTTGTTCCTACCCATAATTGTCCTCCTTCTCAGACGTGATGCAGACCGATGACACAATCGTTTTCAGGGCCACAAACCCTGCCCGCCTTCTTTCGCCGCAGTACGCGTTCTTCCTTCCGCGCCGGCGTTATGAAGATGTGAAACGCCATGACTCAATCTTCTCACCTGTTCAGAGCAAATGTAGGGCTTCTGTGGCACCTCCTTTCTTCTTGGATGCGGGATGCTCGTTGCTGCGGAGCTGAAGAATGGGCGGCGTGAGCGCAGACAGCCCACCTGCCCCCTTGGACCGCATGCTCGAAAAGACACTCCTCACTCAGGGCCTCCGGGTGGATCTGAACCCTGAATCCTCAATAAGCTCCGGCGTTGGCGCGTCGACCGCAGCGTCCCAGAACCAACGCCCCAGACCACGTTCACTTATAGCAGATTCGAGCCGCCCGTTCAACAGGATTCCGACCACCGCCAGCCGAAATCCGGGAGGCACGAGGCCTGGAAGAAAGCGGGGCCCCTGTCTGCGGCCAGACAGGAACCCCGACACATCCATTTTCCGCAACCGATGTCGATGGGGGCACCCCGTCGGCATCCGTTGTGCTTTGACTGGTCCCGCTACTGCGCGGCGGGGTGGCCGTAGCTGATGTCGTCGATGTAAACGATGCCGGTGCCGCCCGCGGTCGGATTCGTGCTGTTGCCGACGCCGATCCGGAACACCTCGATCCGGCCGAGGTTCACACCGTTGAACTGGCTCATTGGGATCAGCCACTCGTTCCAGCCGGCCAGCAGGACCGCGCTGTCGCCGGCCGGATGGCTCACCGTCGCCGCCTTGCCCGCCGCGTCTTCCAGCGTGACGTAGAGCGGGCCGGCGTCGTTGCCCTCGGGCTGCTCAACGCCGATGGTCTCGACCGCCCATTGGCCGGTCACGTTCCCGGTGGTGGTCACGCTTGAGAATTCGGCACTGGCCAGAACGCCGGTCGCGTGGCTGGTGACCGCCAGACCGATGTAGACGTTCGTGCCCATCGCGATCGTCTGCGGATTCCACGCCATCGCCGTCCAGTTCTCTCCGTCGGTCGAGTAGTAGCCGTTGAACGTGCTGCCCACGCGCTCGATCTTGACCCAGTACGGAGCGACCAGAGCCGTCTGCTCCGTGGTGACCACGCTGCTGTCGCTGACCGCCGCAACGTCGGCGGTAAGACGCGCCTGATAGCGGCACCCGTAATCCGGCGTTGCGTACACCGCTGCGAACGGCGAACCGGCCTCCAGCGTCTCGCGGATCATCACGCCGCCCTTGGTCCATTCGTTCGCACGCGATACGCTCTCGACGAGCGCCACGATCGAGCCGTCGCCGCTGAGCGGCTTGTACGCGAAACGGAACTCGTCGGCGGCGTTCCAGATGTCTGTGCCGGCCGCACCCATCACGATCTTGCCGGAAGCCAACTCGGCAAACGGCCTGGGGACACCCTGGAAGCACACTAGCAGCGTGTCGGCACCGTCGACGCTCCAGTTTTGCGCGGAGTCGAACGTCCGTTCGGCCTCGGAGTAGAACGGCGAGGCCGCGTTGTCGTACGTCAGCGGCATCGACTGGCGGCCGGTGCGAACGATGTTCTGCTCGGCAAACGGCGCATCGAGGTAGCCGACGGTGGAGCCGGTTTCGTTGACCCAGCCATCGAGCCAGGTGCCGAAAATCGTCGTGCCGGCATCGATGTCATCGTCATACGTCTCGAAGCCTTCGATCAGCTCGAATTCCTGCGTCGAGAAACTCCACACCTCGCCGGTCCAGGCGGGGACGGCCTCCGCTTCGTTGACTTCGACAATCTGCCAGTAGTAGGTGCGCCCGAACCCCACCTCAGCGGGGGCAAAGCTTGCCTCGCTGACCGAGCCGACCGTCGGCAGGTTGTCCGGATCGGTTCCCAAGTGAATTTCGTGAGACGCCGCCTCCCGGCCCGCTCGCCAATTCAGGGTCGCCGTCGCCGGATCGACATTGGTGGCGCCGTCGGCCGGCTGAGGCTCGCGCGGGTTCACGGGCAGGTAGTGGAAGCGCACCTCACTGAGCCCGAACTGGCCCAGAACCCCGTAGCCGCTCTTGACGTTCAGACGGACGTACTTGGCCGCGACGCCGCCGAGGTCCACAGTCGTATTGGCCCTGTAGGTTGCGGTCGCGGTGGCCTTGGCGAATTCGACATCGCCCAGAACCACCCAGTCCGTTCCGTTCTCGGAGTACTCGACGGTCACATCCTTGAGTCCGAAGCCGAGGATCAGCTCGAACTGGACGTTGTAGTTCCAGACGAGCATCTCATAGAGCTTGTAAACCTGGTCGAATTCGTACTGGATGTACACGGATTCCTGGCCGGGGGCCGTCAGCCACATGTCGGCGGCCTCGATGGAATGCTGATCATTGGCGTTCAGGCCGGAACCGTTGACGGTGTTCTGTGGACCCGCTGTGGGATCGGAGACCGCGTTGCTCGTGGCGATTACGCCGGTAATCGGATACGCAAACGGTTCGACTGTAAAACTCCAGAGAACGCCTTCGAAGACGGTGTAGTCGGGCGCCGAGTTGACCTCATCCACACGCCAGTAATAGGTCGTTTCGTACGCCAGGCGCCCGGGGGCAACCTTAGGCTCCGTAATGCCATCGGCGATCAAGGCGCCGGGGGCTCCGCCACTGACGTCGCTGACGTTGTCACTGAGGTAGACCTTGTGTGTGGCGGCAAAATCGCCCGGCGTCCAGCTCAGCACCGGATCTCGCGACACATCGGTCTGGCCGTTCGCCGGCCGCGGGTCGATTGCCACCACCGAACCGCCCAGGACTTCCGCCAGACCCTTGGTCATGATCGTCTGCACGTCCTCCTCGGCAACGACCGCGTTGAAGTAGCCTACTTCGTCGATGCTGCCGTTGAAAAAGCCCCCCGCAGCACCAGCGTCCGATCGGGCGCCGATCAGGAAGTTTCGACTCGCATCGAGCAGAATACCCGCGTTTGCGTTGCTGGCCGCCAGCTGGCCGTCGTGATAGAGCTGCATCGCGGTCCCGTCAAAGGTGGCGACGATATGATGCCATTCGTTGAGAGTCGTAGGGGTGTTGATCCCCACCCAGGCGGTGCTGTTGAACGTCTCATACAGGATGGTCGCCTGGTTCTCATACATCATAACACCCCAGTTGACCGACCCGGGGGTGCCACTCGCTTGATGCTGACCCCGCGAGATCATGTGGTTCCATCCCTGTGTGGCGGGGATATTGCACCAAAATGAAACAGAAAAGAGGGCGACATTCAGCGTCTCGGCGTTGCCGCAGTTGACATACGTCGAGGATCCGTTGAACCGCAAGGCGCTGCCGGATCGACCGTTGATCCAGCCCGGCGAGCTCATAAGGGTGCCGTCGTTGCCGTTGCCGGAGGCGTCCTCGGTGAAATCACCGTTTCCCTCGTCGAGGAGCCATACCCCGAGAATGGTGTCAGGGTCAATCGCCCCGTAGCTGTGTCCGGCCAGCACCAGGCCGATGCAAAAGGACGCGATACAGATTGTGGTCAAGCGTGTCATTTCAATGTCCTCCAGAAGGTTCAGCGATGGAGATTCTGAATCTGGCGCGAGACCCATCGACGAGATCGCCCCAGAGAGTTCGCCTGCGGTGCCGTGCTTCACCTGCGCCAATCAAGAACGGGTGTGTACACCTCCTTTCCGCGATTCCGGCGCAGGGCGATTCGGACAGGACCCATCCGATTGGCACGTGCGAATTGCCTGCGCACCTCCGCCTGTGCCGCCTCTTCCAGTTGCATCCATCACTCAGGTCCTCCGAATGGATACAAACCCAATTCCTCGCCATTGCCCGGCGTCGGCACGTCGATGTCGCTTCCCCATCGACCGTCTGCGCAGCCCATGGCCCGACCACTTTCACTTATAGCAGATCCAGACCCGCCATTCAACAGAATTTGGGCTGCCGCGTGCCGGTATCTTCGACCAGACACAGGCCCGATGAGTCCTTTCCTGGTGACCGACGCCGGGCGAGACGCCCCATTGGCGTCGGTTGCGGTTTGACAGATTCCGCTATTGAGCCACGGGTTGGCCGAACCCAAGTTCGTCGACGTGGGATTTGGGGACGGGAATTGGTGTGGGTGACCCGCTCTGGGCGACAACAGGGTACTTGGGGCCGACGAGAATCGCCCCCGGGACGGCGCCTTGTCACTCGAAGAAGAGGGCAATGAGGTAGCTGATTACCAGCAGGCCGCCCACCAGGAACGCGTAGATCACGTGCTGGTAAGACAGGCTCAATGTGAATGTCATGCCGGCGGCGGTCAGGATGACCGCGAATCCCGACGGCGTGCCCGCAATGCCGGCGATGGTGGCGGCCGCGCCGACCTGGATGGACGCAGCCGTGACGGTGGTCGCCGCCGAGGCGCTGTCGGCCGGGGCCGTCAGCAGGCCGAACAGCCCCAGGGCGGTCAGCAGAAGGCCCTTGCCGAACCCTCGCTTGGTCAGGCGGCGGTTGAGCGAGTGCCGGGCCCGAAAGAACAGCACGCGGGCCCGCAGCTCCTTGCAGTCCATCATCTCGGCGATCTCGGCGAAAGACAACTGCTCATAACAGCGCAGCGTCAGGACGCTGCGATAGGTCAGCTTCAGTTGGGCCATCGCGTCGACCACCGCCTCGGCCAGCTCCCGGCGCATCAGCCGGTCCAGCCCGTCGTCGTGGTCGCGGGCAAGGTAGTCCAGCAGGCGTCGGCGGCTCATTGACGAGAATTCGACCTGCTGGGCGCGGGCCCGTTCCCGGTAGTAGTGCTGGACCTGGCCCAGCGCGGTCCGGAACAGCCAGGGCCAGAATCGGTCCGGGTGCTCGATATCCTTGATGCTCTCGATCATCTTCAACAACGTCTCCTGCAAGAGGTCCTGGGTCAGGTCGTGGTTGAGTGTCAGCCGGTTGATGTAGGCGTAGAGTCTGCCCGTCACCACCTGGGCCAGGTGGTCCATGGCCTGCTGGTCCCCCCGTTGTGCCTGCCGGACCAGCTCGACGATATCGATCTCCGTACACATAGGCGTTGCTCGCTGGGTATAGTCCCGGTTCTTGGGCTTCGTTACACTCCTTTCCGGGATTTTCTCTTCCTGGGAGTATATCGGGCCCCGTCCGGCCCGGACGACTGCAAAATCGGCCCTCGTTCAACCCCCTCGGTACTGAAGTCACATTTTTCTGCGAATCCGCGTAACGAACTGCCGGCGACCTGGACTGAACTGCGAGAAGCGGACGGGTGAGGTGGGCAATGGGCCGCCGCGCGGAGGGACGGCCCATGCCCCCGCTACTCGAGAGGTGTCGATGAACGCGCATGGAATGGCACCTGTGCCGCCGCCTGCGGCAAACGCAGCCAGAGAGAAAGGAGCGAAACCATGTACGGACGGGACAGACTCAATCGCATCTTCCTACAGGTTGCCGTCGCAGCACTGATGGTCCTCTGCGGCGATATAAGCGGGGGACCGATAGCGTCTGGAGGCGGTGGTGACGATCCGCCGTCGGGCCTGGATGCCGACATCCTCGGGTATCTTCAGTTCCAGGCAGACGCCTGCGACAGCACCGGTCAGACAGGGCCCATGACCTTGGTGAAAGCGCCGATCGTCAACAACGCGCTGTATCTCACCGGAATCTACCAGTACGGGAACATCGGTGGTTATGGCACGAGGTGGCGTATTCCGGAACTGAACAAGAACAGCTTCACGCTGGTCATGCAGTTTTGTCCGCTGGACGACCGCGAAGGCCGCATCATCATCACTATTGGAGGGTCCCGCTGGATCAGTCTATCCTCTCTTTCCAAGGGAACACTGAGGCTGGCTTTGAACAACAACAGGGTGACCTATTTCTGCTCCGGCGTGGCGATCGACACGTGTCAATGGCGCACTCTGGTTCTTGTGGTGGATGTGCCCTCGCGCAAGATACGGATTGTGATCAATGGACAGTCTGTCGAGACCATCGATCTGGCCGATGATTTCCGCTGGAACACGGACCCTACCGGCCCGGCCGATTTCACCTTTACCGGTCTCTATGCATTCTATGGCTATGTGGACAACCTGGTGGTGTACGGACGTGCGCTGTCCGAGGACGAGGTGGCAGACCTGATGGAAACCATGACATTCTCGACGGCCATTCCGTACATTGCACCGGAGCCGCAGCCCTGTGTGGACCCCGACAGCGACGGCGACGGCCTGACCGACCGCGAGGAAGACAAGGCCGGCACACACCCCTTCGTTGCCGACACGGACAGCGACGGTCTCAGCGACGCAGACGAAACGCCGGAACAGACTACAGACCCGCTCTGGGCGGATAGCGATGGCGATGGCCTGCTGGATTCCGACGAGATCCTCCTTGGCACCCATCCCAGATGGGCCGATTCTGACGAGGATGCCTTATGGGACGGCTTTGAGGCGGCGTACGGCTATGATCCCCTGCAAGCGAACGACGCCACGGTCGATACGGACTCGGATGGGCTTTCCGATCTCGATGAGCAGCGCTATAGGACGGACCCTCACGATCCGGATTCCGACGGCGATGGCCTTTCCGACGGCGACGAGGACGGAGCCGGAACCGATCCAACGACTACGGCCGCGTCGTTGCCCATCGCCTACTATCAGTTCGAAAGCTCAGCCGCAGATTCGATGGGCCATAGCCCCGACTTCGAGTTGAAGAACACCTATTATCGAGACGGTTCACTGTATCTGAACGGGACCTATGAGTATACGGGGGCCGACCGTTGGGGCTACAGGGCCCGAGCCCGACTCGATGACTTCCACGTCGATTCGTTCACCATCTGCTTTGACTTCTACAGACTGCCCTCCAACGACTCGCGTAATGATACCATACTGGACCTGAGACCCTGGTTCAAGGTATGGGATTCGGGCATCCTGAGCCCCAAATTCTCAAACTTCTGGCGCCTGGATCTCGAAAATGAGGAGTCGGACCAACTCGTGCTGCGCCTGATGAACCCGGAGGATTGTCGCTGGAACAACCTCATCCACAGTGCCGATTTCGTGGAGAAACGGATTGCGGTCTACTTCAACGGAGAGCACGTGCAAACGGCAACGCTGCCCGATTGGTTCAGACCGGATACCGAAAACTGGTGGAACGACCTGTCTTTCACCGACTATGGCAGGGGATCCGCCCACTATGGGTATATCGACAACTTCATCGTGTTCAACGAGACGATCTCTCCGTGGCTGGCCCACCAGATCGGAACGGGAGTGGCTCGGATCGGCGGCTTGCCATACATCCCGCCCACCCCGAAGCTCTGCGATCATCCCGACAGCGACGGCGACGGCCTGGCCGACTATGAAGAATTCTCACAGACCAGGACCAACCCCAACGACCCCGATACCGACGGTGACGGTACGACAGACTCCTATGAGGTGGCGCTCGGCTATGATCCCCTGCAAGCGAACGACGCCGCGGTCGATACGGACTCCGATGGGTTCTCCGATCAGGATGAGCAGCGCTATGGCACGGACCCTAACGATCCGGATTCCGACGACGACGGCATCGCCGATGGCGATGAGCAGCGCTACGGCACGGACCTTCACGATCCGGATTCCGATGACGACGGCATCTCGGATGGAGATGAGGTCAGCGCTGGAAGTGATCCAGTGACGACAACCGGACCGTTGCCCATCGCCTACTATCAGTTCGAAAGCTCGGCCGCAGATTCGATGGGCCATAGCCCCGACTTCGAGTTGAAGAACACCTACCATCGAGATGGTTCACTGTATCTGAACGGGACCTATGAATATGAAGGCCAGAGCGGTTGGGGTTACAGGGCCCGGGCCCGACTCGATGACTTCCACGTCGATTCGTTCACCATCTGCCTTGACTTCTACAGACTGCCCTCTGACGACTGGGATAGTAAAACTATCCTGGACTTGCGGCCCTGGTTCAAAGTATGGGATCCGGGCACCGGGAGTTCAGAATCGTCGAACTTCTGGCGTCTGGATCTCAAAGACGAGGAGTCAGACCAACTCGTGCTGCGTCTGATGGAGCCGGAGGATTGTCGCTGGAACAACCTCATCCTCAGTGCCGATTTCGTGGAGAAACGGATTGCGGTTCACTTGAACGGAGAACACGTGCAAACGGCAACGCTGCCCGATTGGTTCAGACCGGATACCGAAAACTGGCGGAACGACCTGACTTTCACCGACTATGGCAGCAAAGGTGCTTATTATGGCTATGTGGACAACGTCATCGTGTTCAACGAGATGATCTCTCCGTGGCTGGCCCACCAAATCGGAACGGGAGTGGCTCGGATCGGCGGCTTGCCATACATCCCGCCGACGCCCAAACTCTGCGAGCACCCCGACAGCGACGGCGACGGCCTGACCGATTACGAGGAGTTCTCACAGACCAGGACCAACCCCAATGATCGCGATACCGACGGTGACGGCATCTTGGATTGCGACGAGACGTATGAGCCAGTCGGTCGGCGTCCTTAGGTGGTTGTGGGTGGGCGCTTGTTCTGGTAGCATGGCGTGAGCCCCCAGGCCGGCCGGGGCGTGTGCTGGGCCGGGCCGGGGGCCGCAATGGACTACCATGGAAAGGAGTGCCTGGCTCATGTCACCGCAACGATGCGCTCGTCTGTCGTTTCTTCTCGTGCTTTTCTTCTTCGCGCCGGTCCAGGGGGCGGTCAAGGTCTGGCAGGAGCCGCTGACGATCCCCACCTACAGGCTGGATGCGCCCGACACCAACCCGCGTTTCTACACCAATGAATCGTATCAGGGCGCACAGAAGCGGATCTATCCGTACGCGATGCAGGACGGCGTGACGAACGTCCGGGAGGAGCAGACCTACACGGCGTTGTACCTGGAGAATGAGTACATCAAGCTGTGCATCCTGCCGGAGATCGGCGGGCGGCTGTTCTACGCGACCGACAAGACCAACAATTACGAGATCTTCTACCGGCAGAGCGTAGTCAAACCGGCGCTGATCGGCATGCTCGGCGCGTGGATCTCCGGCGGCATCGAATGGTGCGTCTTCCACCATCATCGCAACACGACCTACATGCCTGTCGATTACACGCTGGCGGAGAACGCCGACGGCAGCAAGACGATCTGGTTCGGCGAGACGGAACGGCGTCATCGCATGAAATGGCTGATCGGCGTGACGCTCCATCCGGGCCGCTCGAATATCGACACGACGGTCAAGCTGTTCAACCGGACGGCCCAGCCGCACTCGATCCTGTACTGGGCCAACGTCGCGGTTCACGTCAACGACGATTACCAGGTGATCTTCCCACCGAGCGTCACCGCCGCGACGTACCACTCCAAGAACGACTTTGCCCACTGGCCGATCGCCAATGAGACCTATCGCGGCACCGACTATCGCGGCGTGGACCTGAGCTGGTGGAAGAATCACCCCGAGCCTATCTCGTTCTTCGCCTGGGACCTCCAGGAGGATTTCATGGGGGGCTACGACCACGGCCAGAAGGCGGGCGTCGTTCACGTGGGCAACCATCACGTCGTCTGCGGGGCCAAGCTGTGGGAGTGGAGTCCCGGGCCCAATGGCCGCATGTGGGACAAGGTCCTGACCGATACGGACGGGCCGTACGCCGAGCTGATGGTCGGCGCCTTCTCGGACAATCAGCCCGACTACAGTTGGATCAAGCCGTATGAGGTCAAGACGTTCCGGCAGTGCTGGTATCCGATCCGCGAGATCGGAGGCTTCAAGAACGCCAATCTCGACGCCGCAGTCAATCTCGAACTGGCCGATGGCAAGGCCAAGGTAGGCTTCAATGCGACGGCGCCGCACAAGAAGGCCAGGGCGCTGCTGACGGCCTCCGGCGTGACGGTCCTGGACCAGACCGTTGCCATCGGTCCCGACCGGCCGTTCGTGGCCGAGGTAGCGGTCCCTGAGGCCGTCAAGGCCACTGATCTCCGGGCTGCTCTTGTCTCCGAGTCGGGGCAGGAACTGATTGCCTTTCAGCCTGCCCATCGTGAATACGATCCGAACCTTCCCGAAGTCGTGAAGAACCCACCATCGCCACAGAACATCGAAACGATCGACGAACTGTATCTGACAGGGCTGCGCGTCGAGCAGATTCACAACCCAAGGGTCAATCCGTTCGACTATTACGAAGAGGCCCTGCGGCGTGACCCGAATGACACGCGGACCAACACGATCGTGGGAATCAACTACAACAAACGGGCGATGTATGCCAAGGCCGAAGAGCACCTGCGTCGCGCGGTGACGAGACTGTCGACGGATTACACGCGTCCGGTCGACACGGAGGCCCTGTTCCACCTGGGGGTGGCGCTGCGCGCCCAGGGCAAGATCGACGAGGCATACGATGTCTTCTACCGGTCTACATGGGACTATGCCTTCCATTCCGCCGGCCACCACCAGCTTGCCGAGCTGTCGTGCGGCAGGGGGGACTGGGCTGCCGCGCTCGAACAGATCGATGAGTCATTGGCCACGAACACAGAGAACACGAAGTTGCTGAGTCTCAAGACTGCCGTACTGCGACACCAGGGCGACCGCAAGCAGGCCCGGACGGTCGTGCAGCAAGTGCTCGCCGACGATCCGCTGGACTTCGTCGCGATGAACGAGCTGTGCCTGATCCAGACGGCCCTCGGACAGAAACGCCGTGCCGCCGCCACGCTCGCGAAGCTGGAGCAGGCGATGCAGCGTAACGTCCAGGCCTACCTTGAACTGGCGACGGATTACATGGGCTGGGGTCTCTGGGACGAGGCGGTCGAGGTGCTCACGCGCGCGGTGCGTGACAAGACGGACGCCGCCGGCCTGTATCCGCTGGTGTACTACTATCTCGGCTACATCCACCGGCAGCAGGGCGACGTCGAGGCGTCCCGGCAACTCTTCGCGCTGGCGCCGACGATGCCGCCGGACTACTGCTTCCCGTTCCGGCATGAGTCGATTGCCGCTCTGAACGCTGCCCTTGAGAACAATCCGAATGACGCTCGCGCGCTGTATTACCTTGGGAATGCCCTATATGATGTCCAGCCTGAGCAGGCCATCGCTCACTGGGAACGTGCCGCCGTCCTCGATCCAGGCTTTGCGCTGGCTCATCGCAATCTCGGATGGGCTTACTACAGGACACAGAACGACGTCTCCAAAGCAATCGCCAGCTATGAGAAGGCTATTGCGTGCAGCGGCGAGGATGCGCGTCTGTTCGCCGAGCTGGATCAGTTGTACGAGATGGGCAACGTGGACCCTGCTAGGCGGTTGGAAATCCTTCAGAAGCACCACGCCACGGTTGTCAAACGCAACGACAGCTTTGTCTGTGAGATCACGGCGATGGTCCTGACAGGGCACTACGATGAGGCCATCGGGAACCTGGAGAACCACCATTTCCACGTCCGGGAAGGGGGCGGTGAGATCCACGACGTCTTCGTGGACGCGCACCTGCTTCGCGGGATTGCGCGGCTCAGAGACAACCAGCCTCAGAAGGCTCTGGAGGACTTCCTCGCGGCGGCAGAGTATCCTGAGAACCTCTCGGTGGGCCGACCTCAGAACGATCCTCGTGCCGCCCAGGTGGCCTACTACACCGCCCGGGCCCATGAGGCTCTCGACGATGCAGAGAAGGCGAAGAGCTTCGATGAGAAAGCCGCTTCCCAGGAAGGCGCGCGCTGGGCTCCCGAATCGCGGTTCTACCGTGCGATGTCCATGCGGCAACTCGGTCAGGAGGAGCAGGCGAAAGAAATCTTCGATGAGCTGGTTCGAACAGGAACCGAGCGAATCGAGCGGGACGAGCAGGCCGATTTCTTCGCGAAGTTCGGCGAACAGCAGGCTCGGCAGGTGCGGCTGGCCTCCGCCCATTACCTGCTGGGGCTGGGCTGTCTGGGCGCCGGACGATCGGACGACGCCCGCAACGAGTTCGGCCAAGCCGCCCGGCTCAACGTCAGCCACGTCTGGGCCAAGGCCCAACTGGAGGCATTGCGGTAACCGCGAATCCACAGGCCCAAGAGCCTATCGGGCTTGGCCGATGCAGAAGAGGCTTCGTTCCGAACGGATGAACAGAAGGCCTTCGGAAATGGCGGGACTGGCGTAGCAAGCCTCGCTGAGGTCGTTCTCCGCGAGGACTCTGAATTCGGGCCCATCCTGAATGATGGTGGTCGTGCCTTTTTCCGAAAGGAAATAGATCTTCCCGTCGGCCCATATGGGAGAAGCGGAGAATTTGCCTCCGAGCCGATCCTTCCAGATGACCTGGCCGGTCGTGCCTTGAAGACATTTGACGATGCCGCTCTCCGTGATCAGGTAGAGATGGGGTTCGACGTAGAGCATGGACGGAACCTTCGGGACGTCGTCGCCGGACTGCCATGCAGTGTGGGTCTTGGTGACGTCACCTTGTCCGTCGGGGCGGACCGCACGGATGGCGGATTCGCCGAACCCTGACGCCGCGAAGATCAGACTCTCGTCGCCGACGATCGAGGGAACGACGCCTTCGCCCGGGCTCGACACGGTCCACAGTCGATCGCCTGTCTTCAGATCGAAGCCCTGGACGACGTCGCCGGCGCCGCTGACAAGCTGATCACACCCGTCGATCGTGACCACGATCGGCACGACGTGAGCGATCCGTGAACTGCCGCGCCTGCCTTGCCATCGCGTCTGTCCTGTGTTCTTGTCGACCGCCAGGATGACAGCCTTGTCCCACGGAATCTGCCACCCCACTTTCTTGTCGGGTCCGGGACTGCTTGCGTCGAACGGCATGATAACCAGATCGTCATAGAGAACGGGCGAGACCGCCAGCCCGTGCTCGCTGTAGTACTCGAGATCGTCGTTGACCCAGGCGACCTCGCCGGTCATCGCCACGGCGACGATTCGGCCGTCGCAGGCAGCGACGTAGACTCGTTCGCCGTCCGTGGCCGGCGTGCTCGTCGCGTAGGAGTTCTGCCTGGACTTGTGTCCAGGCCTCTGGCGGAGGATCTCCTTGTCCCAGAGGACGTGCCCATCGGAACGGTCGAGGACGAGCAGGCGAAGCGACGCCCCTCCGTCGGTCGCGGCCGTGAGGAAGACCCGACTGCCAAAAACAATAGGCGATGAGACTCCGTCGCCCGGGATCGATTGCCTCCAGACGATTCCCTCTGTAGGGCTCCATCGTGTCGGGACCATCGTCTCGTGGGAGATGCCCTGCCGGGTCGGCCCTCGAAAACACGGCCAGTTCTCCGCCTGAGCCACGCCACTGGCGTACCATGCTGTGATCAACAACAGGCCTACTGCTGCGATTGTCGTTTTCATGTTCGACCTCTCATGTCAGGATGCCAGAACCGGATTCGGCCGTGGGGATTCCACAGGCACATCAGCAGGTCCCGAGGGAGCGCTGTGCGACACGAGACAGGATACCAGGACTCTGCGGGCACGCACGTTCTTTCTGTGCTCCGCAGACACCGGCGGAAGGCACGAAGCCTCAGCGTACGGGACTGACAACGACGCCTGGGACCCGCATTGGTTCGCCCGCGAAGGGCTGACGGCGTTCCTGGGGCACTATAGGGGCGTCTGATCCGCCCGTACCTCACTCTGCCGCCGCCGGCTTCGTCACCCCGGAAGAGACGTTCTGGTATTTTGCTGACAAAACAGGGCGGGCGTGCTATGGTCTGGCCACGTCGGGCGGTTTGCCATGCATACCGTCCGGGAAAGGAATGGTCTGTCTGTTGCAGGGATGGAACGAAGAATGAAGATCGCAGTCGTCAGCAGTGCGCTGCTCATCTGTGCGGCAACCACGATCACGGCATATGGGGACGAGACGGAGGCGCCGGCCGAGCCCCGGAAGCGCGAGGTGTTCGTTGGCGCCGGGATGCTGGTCAGTTCGAAACCCTACGAGGGGGTGGATCCGAAGATCTATCCGATTCCGATGTTCGGCTACGAAGGCGAGAGGCTCTACCTGCGCGGCGTCGGAGGCGGCTATCGGCTGTTTCACAAGGGTGGCTGGTCGCTTGGACCGGTCCTCCAGCCCCGCTTCGACGGCTACGAAGAGGATGACAGCCACGAGCTGGCAGGCATGGACGACCGCGACCTTACGCTGGACGGAGGAGTCGGCCTGACCTGGTTGAGCGACTGGGGCCTGATCGGCGTCTCCTGGATCACCGACCTGTTCGGCAAACACGATGGGCAGGAAGTGGAGCTCAGTTACACCGCCGTGCTCTCCCGTTTCGGCTTCGATTTCGTCCCGTCGGTGGGCCTGCGATACAAGACCGACAAGCTCGTGGACTACTACTATGGCGTGAAGACCGACGAGGCCCGGGCCGGGCGGCCCGCCTACGAGGCGGACGACGCAACGGACCCATTTGTCAGATTGGCGGTGCGCCGCAAGCTGGCCGGCAAGTGGAGCCTGCTTGGCGCCCTCCAATATGAGTGGTTCGACAGCGAGATCAAAGACAGTCCGATCGTCGACAAGTCGCAGGACGTTTCCTTCGTCGCCGGCGTGCTCTACTCCTGGTGAGCGGCACCCGGAGAGCCTACCGTGGCTTGATCTTGAACGCCACGTCGTCACCGATGTGCGAGGCATGGCCACCCGTCGTCATCAGCTCGGGAATCGCGACTGTCAGCGTCCCGTCGCGACATTCCACGGTCTGGGCGTCGTGGTAGCGGCCTCGCCACGTGCGGTAGAGACGGACCTCGTACGAGCCGTCGGCCAGCCCCCCTATCGTGAAGGATTCACGGGCCACGCCCGACCGTGGATTGACCACCCACCCGAAGATCAGCGAGTCACTGCCCATAGCCCACGCATCGCAACGGTCGCTGTGGATTGATACGGGCCGCCAATCGAGATTGGTGAAGTCGATGTCGGACACAAACCGCGCGAAGGACTGCATCTGGTTCGTCACCACCGCGTCGTTGATCCAGTCGGAGTAGGCCCACCAGAAAGGCGTGCAGCACAACCCATTGGCCAGGCCTACCCACAGCGCGTTGTGGTACATGGCCAGGTAACCCGGCATCCCCGGCTCGTAGTAGGTGTGGTCATAGCCGCACTCGCCGACGATGGCGGGCTTGTCGAAGCCTGTCCAGAGGTCCTGACTCTGCTTGGCATAGGTCAGGTAGCTCGCCCGCAGAGGGCTCTCGTCGTCAGGGCCGATCTTGCCGCTTCGGGGCATCGGGTGCCCCTGCGCCTCATAGATCTCACGGGCCGCGACGTCGAAGATGCGATAGCCCTCAGGCCACCACTGGCCGATGCCCCCGCTCTGGGTCCCGGTGGTCGGGCGGCTGTATGGGTCGTGCTCGTTGAAGAACGCGTCCATCTTTCGGCACCACTGTTCCGCTGCCGCTCTGTCGCCATCCTGCCAGCCTTCGGTGCCGTTGATCTCGTCTATGATGAACCACAGGAACAAGGCCCGGCTGTAGCCCCAGCGGGCGATGATGTAGCGGTTGAGCTTTTCCTGGTACTGCCAGGCTTGCTCGCTGGCGAAGAAGCCTTTCGCGTCGGTGACCAGTCGATAGGGATTGTTGCGATACCGCGCGTTGCCTCCGCCCCAGACGGCCTGCGAGATATACGAGTGAAACCAGATGTTCCAACTGATGTGAATGTCGCGCCGCTCGCACCATTCGAAGAGTTGGTCGAGCCGGCCGCAGCGGTTCTGGTCGTAGCGGCCCAGGCCGGTGCCCATCGTCTCCAGAGGCGTGTGAAAGAAGCTGATGAAGTTGCCGCCCAGGCGCTTCAGTCCGTCGAGGCCTTCCTCAGTGATCTGGCCCGCGTTGAACTGTTCGTAGCTGTCGTTATACCACAGGCCCACGCCGTAGAACGCCGTCCCATCGTCGTGCTTGAGATAGCGTTGGTTTGGCGCGATCCGGACGAAGCCGTGATGATCGGATGTCGTGACATTGAACGTGCCCGGACGGCCCTCGGCGGTTCCCTCCTTGTCCTTGACTTTGACAACGTACTTCCATTGTCCGATCTCGGTCGGCGCAAACCGCACCATCCACAAAGACGCCCAACTCGACGGATTGTAAAAACCCCAGATGGTTTGTGTCTTGCCGGATGGCGCCGTGAACTCCGTCCATAGATCAATCTGGTCCGGATCGAACGGATTCGAATACGTCGCCTCCAGATCGATCCGCAACTCGAACTTCTCATACAGACCGATTGTCCCAGGCGTACTCGGCCATGCGGAACTGACAACCGGCGCTTTCGGAGTCGCTGCTGTTGCGGCCAGGCAAACGATGATCCATATCGGCAACCCATATTTCAACATCATACTCTCCCAAGAAAGCAACTGGTTGCGGGTCGGCACATGCTCGAAGCGAACGTGCATCTGCCGGGTTCTGCTGCCGTCGGCGGCCATGAAGTTCTTCTCGTCGGAGCCGTCAATCCTGGTATGGGTGTTTCCACGGCGCGCGGTACTCCCGTTTGAGCAGAGCATTGGCCTGGGCGTGGTTGGTGATCTGCTCGGTCCGGTCATCCCAGGCGATCTTGGCGCCAACCTCGTAGGCGATCATGGCCAGCTTGACCGTGGCTGTGGAGCGGAATCCCTCCTCGATGGTGCAGCCAGGCTGCTTTCTGGCCCGAACGGCGCCGAGGAATTCGGCCATGTGAGCGGCCCCCATGTCCGCCTTGACATTGTGCTCGATGCGTTCGGCATCTCTGCCCCTGGGGATGATGACCCAGCGCTGGTCCGTGACGAAGATGGTGCCTTTCTCGCCATAGAAGAAGATGCCATTGGACACTTCCGGCGTATACTCTGCGGCGCCGTAGATGCGGTGCTTCCAGAACACCGGACAGGTCTCGAAGTCGAACTGCACCGAGAGAACATCGGGCGTGGTGATCTTGTCTTTGAAGTGGTAGATGCCGCCGGAAGCCTGAACGCTTTTCGGTGTGGTCTCGCCGAGAATCCATCGCGTCGCATCGATCAGATGGATGCCCCAGTCCACCAGGTGGCCGTGGCCCGTGGTCTTCTCCAGCCGCCAGGCGAAGTGGCCGATCTGCGGGCAGTACGGCAGCTTCGGCGCCGGGCCCGACCAGAGGTCCCAATCCAGCGACGCCGGCGGGTCCTGTGGGGTCGTGTCGAGGATGCCCGCCGTGTAGTGAATCTGCGCATCCGCCTGAACGACACGTCCGAGATTGCCCTGGCGGATGTACTCGCGCGCCTGTTGAATGGCCGGACTCTGTCGGCGCTGGAAGCCGATCTGAACGATGACATCCTTTTCCTTTTGCGCCGCTTCGACCATCGCGCGGCTCTCGCGGACATCATAGGCGAGCGGCTTCTCACAGTAGACGTCCAGCCCCTTCTCGACCGCGGCGATGAAGGGCAGCGCATGCCATTGCGGAGGTGTAGCGATAATGATGGCATCCAGACCGGGGGTCTCCAACAATTCGCCATAGTGCTTGAAGGTCCTAGGCCTGGAGCCCTGCAGTTGCTCGACCTTGTCGGCGCTGTCTTTGAGATGCCGGCTGTCCACGTCGCATAGCGCGAGGACCTCGACGCCGCCGACGCTGAACGCGGCACGGATGTCGGCCATGCCGTAATTCCCGCAGCCGATGACGCCCAATCCGATTCTGGGTTCACTCGCTTGATCGCCACCGACCTGCCGAGCCAGACCACTCATGGCCAGACTGCTGCCAAGTGCCGCCCCGAGGAAATCCCGCCGATTCATCTTCGCCATCGTGTCCCGTCCTTTCCACCATCGGTCCTGATGAAAGCTGCATCCGGTTGACCCGATTCTGCACACGTATCATATCCGCACAGGGTGGTGCGTCAATCAACTACATAGCCGCCACCGGCCACCGACGCTGAGCAGAGGCCGGTGTTCGCCAATGCAAACGGGGCCCGTCCCGACGTTCGTCGAAACAGGCCCCGTGATAGTCCATGGTGCCAGTGTCCGCAACCCTCGATGCAGCAGAAGGCGTTCTACCGGTGATCGGCCAGAAAGAGCACCTCGCCCTCCGACAGCGCGCGGTCGTAGATGCGGACATCGTCCATCTGGCCGCTCATTTCGCGCTCGATGCTGCCGTTGTTGTTCCAGGCGCCCAGAGACGCGCCGCCCACGATGAGATTCGTCAGGGGGGCTGCCAGATCGCGGGAATCTTCCACCTGGCCGTTCAGATAGATGGCCGCTCGGGTTTCGGAGACGGCCAGAGCCATATGGCTCCATTCGCCCGCACCGACCACGGTGGCGCCTTGGAGGTCGCCGCCGTCAAGACCGTTGATGCCGGCATTGACCGCGCCGTAAGAGAGCTTGAAGTGCACGGCTCCAGCCACCCAGCCGTCCGTGTTCATCCCACCGGCAAACTGCAATGCGGCCAGGCCCGACGCGGGGTTGATCCACATTGTGTAGCTGAATGCGCTGAACGTGGCGGTCGCGCCGCCGATCCGCGGGACGGCCACCGCGTCATCGGCGCCGTCCAGACCGAGCACACCGTCCATCGTAAGGGCATCGCCCAGCAGCGTGCCGTGATAGCCGTTGCCCGAGCTGTCCGTTGCGTCGCTGTCGAAGAGATACTGGAGCACCAGTCCGTCGGTTCCGGGATCGACCGGCGCCGCGATCTCCGGGGCGGACCGGTACAGCAGGATGTCATCGACGTACACGAGACCGGAACCGCCGCCGTCAACGCCGACGCTCAGCGTGGTGACGTTTTGCAGATTGACGCCGAGCGAGGCCAGATCGATGTTCCACTGCTTCCACGCCGTCTTCGTCAGTACATCGGCCGCACCGGGGTAGAGGACTTTCTTGCCGTTGACCTCTGCGTAGAACTGACCGCCCGTGTTGCCGGAACCGCCGCGGAAGTACAGCACCAGCGTCTGAATGCCTGCACGGGTCCAGTCCTGCCCGTCCAGTTCGAGGTCGGCTACGGACGTCGACGCAGCGGTATTGTCGAAATACAGGGGCATGGACTGCTTGCCGCCGTGGACGATGGTCTGCTCGGCGAAGGGCGCACTGATGTACCCGACCTGCGAACCGTTCGTGTCATCGTCGTATCCGTCGATCCACGTCTGGAAGATCGTCCCGCCGCCATCGATGTCATCGGTGTAGCTTTCGAAGTCATCCACCACGAGGTAGTCCTGTGTGGAGAAACTCCAGGTATCACCGGTCCAGGCACTTGGGCTGGCGTTTTCGTTGACCTCGTCGATCCGCCAGTAGTAAGTGGTGCCGAGATCGAGCACGCCGGGGTCATACTGCGACTGGTCCACGGCGGCGGCCAGGGCGAGCGCTTCCGGATCGGTTCCGAGGAAGACCTCATGCGAAGCGGCCTCGCGGCCTCCTCGCCAGTCCAGAATGCTGTCGATCGAGACTTCGACCGCACCGGACGCCGGCTGCGGCTCGCGAGCCAGGACCGGAAGATACGTGAAGCGAACCTCGCTGAGCCCATACTGGCCCATGATGCCCCAGCCGTTGTTGACGACGAGTCGGACGTATCTGGCGGCCACGCCGGCCAGATCAATGACGCTGTTGTAGGTGTACGTCGCTGAGGCCGTGGCCCGAGCCAGTTCGACATCGCCGAACGCCGCCCATTCGACGCCGTCGGTGGAGTATTGCACCGTGACGTCTTTGAGCCCGAAGCCGAGAACCGGCTCGAACTGCACGTTGTAGTTCCAGATGAACATCTGGTGGAGCTTGCGGACGGCGTCGAACTCGAACTGAATCCAGAGCGCTTCGTCCGCGGGCGCGCCGGCCAACCACATGTGTTCTGCGGATACTGAATGCTGATCGTCGGCGTTGAGACCGGAGCCATTGACCGCATTCGCCGGGTCGGCGGCCACGCCGGAGGAGCCGTTGCTCGTCGCAATGACACCTTCGATCGGATAGGCCAGCGGTTCGGCCGTAAAGCTCCAGATGTCGCCTTTGAAGATCGTGCTGTCGGGCGCCGCGTTGACCTCATCGACGCGCCAGTAGTAGGTCAGAGCGAACTGGATGGCTCCGGCCGGATCGTAGGTCGTGCCGCTCTGGCCCGGGCTGACCAGAACGCCCATCGGGTTGGCCCGACTGGCGGCGTTGACGTCATCGAACGCTGTACCGAAGTAGACGTCATGTGTCGCCGCGAATGCGCCGGCCGTCCAGCTCAGGATGGCATCGCGGGGCACATCGGTCGCATCGATCGCGGGACTCGGGTCCACCGCCTTCTCCGCGCCAGGGGCCCTGCCCGTCATGACGTCGGCCAGTTCGGCCTCCGTCAGCGCATGGTCGTAAATCCGCAGATCGTCGATCATCCCGCTGAAGTAAAGACCGAGATTCGGAGAGTCGGCGCCGATCCGGAAGTTCTGCGTCGATAGGCCCACGGAGACGTCTTCCGTCGAGGAATCGACTAACTCCCCGTTGTGGTACTCATTGAAGGTGTTCCCGACGTCGTCGAGGACCCAGGCCAGGTGAATCCACGTGTCCCCCGGGACGATGGGACCGTCGCTGTCCCGGTTGAGATTGCGCACCGAAGCGCTGCAAACATCCATCTCCATTCGGTCGTTGTAGATGGTGCACGAGAAGCCGCCGCCGGCGGCATTGGAGACCTGGCGGTTGCTGCACATCTTGCGGTCTCCGCCGGCCGGCTTGTTGACCCATGCGGTCACCGTCAAGCCGCCTGTCACGGCGGTGTCGATGTCCACGAGATCGCACATCACGTAGTCGCCGGTGCCGTCGAACTCCAAGGCGCCGCCGAACTGGCCGGTCGTCCAGGCGGTGTCCCCGTTGAGGGTGCCGTCGTGGCCGTTCTTGGAGACGTCGACGGCCGTCTCGCCGGCGCCCTCGTTGAATGTCCACCACGCGACAAGGTCGGCCGCGGCTGGACTTGCCAACATCGGTCCAACTCCCACGGTCAAACAGACCAGGCAAAGCGTTGTCCTGAACATGAGATTCCTCCATCACCAAATAAGGGTACTTTTGCCGCCGCGTCCAGAGGGACGTCCACGTGACGTTCTTCGGTCTATGCCGTCTCTCGATCTGCTGTCCGACGGGTGGGGCATTTCGAGACGACACAGCGCGCGGTATTCCACATGCCCGCCTGAAGGCGAGGGCGATGGGACACAGACAGTCACCTCCTTCCCCTGAGCGATCCGAGAACGCCTCGAGACATGGTGAACGGATAGAGTGCCGGTCACCTTACGTCCCCCGAGTGAGGCAGGGGGTCTTTCCGGCAAGTCGGTCGTACCATGTCTGCTCACGTTAGAAATTGCACTTTCGACCAAACTGGATTATGCCAGATCGGCCCGCGCAACACAACACAATTCTCGGACGTAGATACGCGCACCGTAAACGTGGAGCTATCGCATGGGGTGCGGAAGTGGTGGTATAGCAGATAAGAATCAGGCGGGAGATTTCCGGGTAAGGGGCATCTGTAAGGATAGCGAAGGCCTGCAACGCGCCGCCAAACGATCGTGCGGAAACAGTCTCGCTATCCGCATGCTTACCTGGCCCGGCCCGCTCCGGATACGGTCTGCGGAGCGCAAATCCAGGAAATGGCCGGTCCCTCGACTGGGTTTACTGTGTTGTGACGCCCACCAGGAACAGAAGCATCACAAACATCGTCAGGAAGATCTCGTTCATAGCTTACACCACCCCATTGGTTACGAGTTATGACGGCATTATACCAGACGAAGGCGTCCAAATCAATGGCGGGTACGATAATTTTGGCTTGGAATCCAGGAATCCGGAGAGAACGGGGCCTGGGCCGTCCCAGAAGCGTTTTTCAGGGACCTTGCGCCAGGTTTTTCGCGTCTGCGAAGTTTGCACTGGGGACTTGGGTCGCTTGTTTCTGCGGGCACTCGTATCGGTCCGGACCTCCAAATTGCTACTGGGCTGCCTGCCAGCCCCGCTGGAGGAGGTTGGCCAGGATCGTGCGCTCGTTGCGATAGTCGGGATGCAACGCCAGATTGACCTGCTCCCAGGGATCGCTGTCCAGGTCGTAGAGTTCGAACTGCCGCTGCAACGTCGTGGAGGATTGCCAGTCTGTGTAGCGCCATCGTTTGGTCCGCACGGATCGCCCGACATGCCCGGGCATTTCGCAGAGCGTGAAGGCCGCTCTCTTCCACGGTTGCACGGGATCGCAGAGCAGCGGCACGAAGCTCTTGCCCTCCAGGCGGCCCGGCGTTGGGATCGTCAGGAGATCACAGATAGTAGGTAGCAGATCGACTAACTCGACAATCTCCTCGCACACGGCCTGCCGGACGGCAAGTCCGGGCACACGGACCAGCAGGGGGACGCGTGTCACCTGTTCGAAGAGCGTGCCCGGACCCCAGAGCCCATGTTCTCCCAGGTGGAAGCCGCACTCGCCGAACACCATGACGATGGTCTCATTGCTGAGCCCGACCCGGTCGAGCGCGTCGAGCACGACGCCAACCTGGGCATCGAGAAGGGAAGCACAGGCGTAGTAGGCTCGGATCGTTTCCCGGTCCACCTCGTCGGGGGGCAAGCCCCCGGGGCTGTCACGAAGAACATCGTCGTTGCGGCCGAATCGCGTGGCAACGGCAGGAATATCGCGATCCTGACAGGCGGGTGCACGAGCCGCACCGATGCTGTCGGCATCATACAGATCAAGGCAGGCGTTGGGGCATCGTCGCCCCGCGCCAGGCTCGGAAAGCCCGAGTGACACGAAGAAGGGCACGCCTTTGCGGGCCGCGTCTGTCAGAAGTTCAGCGGCCAGTTCGGCTCGTCGTTCATCCAGCTCGCGTTCGTCCGCGCATTCGGAGTCTTCACATGGGTGGATTTCGGGTGCTTCGTAGTGCGATGCCACCTCCGCGCAGGATGCGGCATCATCAGCGCCGTGAAGGTTGACGGTGCGAAAGCCATACTGACGCAGCAGATCGGGCAGCCGCCCCGTCTCTGCGGGCAGGGTGCGCCCAAGTGCATGGCCAGTGGTCAGCACGCCGGTCGCGTCGGGACGAAGGCCGGTGAGAAGGGACGCGCGCGACAGGCAGGGCATCGGCGACTGACAATAGCATCGGGTGAAACGAGTCGCCCCGGTGGCAAAGCGGTCCAGGTTCGGAGTTTTGACTACCTGGTTCCCGTAGCAGCCGACGGCAGCGGCCGTCAGCCCGCTGACGTGAATGAACAGCAGGTTCATGCCGGAGGTGTCGGGCCTTTTGATCTCCGACGCGGGGCAGAACGTGAGCGCGTCCGGAGCAGGCGAGGCCCAACCTGCCAGCAACGTGACCACCCGTCTCAGAAAAGCCCGGCGTTTCATCCGTGTCCTCCTCCGGAGCATCGGCATGCCGAGCAGCACAGGCCGATCTCCCGATGCTGTCAACATACCGCAAACAGCCGCGTTTCTCAAGAGACGTGTCCAAACAAGGGTGTCTGTGCGGATTTCGCGGCAAGGCCCGTTTTCCACCACGGAGCGCCCTGTGTGGCAGCGGTCCCGATGGCCATCGGGAGAGCAAGGCGGAGTCTGCCGATGGCTTCGACGGCATGCGTATCACCATCGGCAAGCCTGCGCTTGCCGCTGCCACACGGCTGCCAGGATATTTTCACAGACACTCGCTCGGCGTGTCTGTCAGGATTTCAGGGCAGCATTCCCTTGCCGGCGCAGACCGCCAAGGGTGGCAGCCTCAAAGCTTGTCCTGAGCGAAGCCGAACGGATCCGCAGGACTTGGGGATGGATCGCCTCGCAGAGGCCTTTCCGTACGGATGCGCCACTCCCATTCGCCATCCCCAAAGCTCCGTT
>JAAYBV010000001.1 GCA_012744475.1 Phycisphaerae bacterium | reverse complement strand
CGGGAGCATAGGTGTTCACGCTGACGGTGCCCGCCAGAGCCAACGCCTCGGCATCGGTGCCGAAGTGGACTTCATGCGAAGCGGCGTCGCGACCGGCTCGCCAGGTCAGCGCGCTGTCCACGCTGACATCGGTCGCACCGTCGGCCGGCTGCGGCTCGCGCGCCTGGGCAGGGATGTACATAAAGCGGACTTCGCTCAGGCCGTACTGGCCCATGAGCCCAAAGCCACTGTTGATGTTCAGCCGGACATACTGGGCCGCCACACCACCGAAATCCACCGTCGTGTTGGCGGCATACGTCGGCTTGGCGGTCGCCTGGTTCAACGTCACGTCGCCCAGCACGGTCCAATCCGTTCCATTCGTGGAATACTCGAAGGTAACGTCCTTGATACCGAAGCCGAGAATCAGCTCAAACTGCTCGTTGTAGTTCCAGACCAGCATCTCGTGAATCTTGTAGACGCCGTCGAACTCCCACTGAATCCAGATCGGGTCGTCGCCGGCTGGAACGCCAAGCCACATGTCACCGCTGAGGATCGAATGTTGATCGTTGGCGTTGAGGCCGGAACCGTTGACCGTGTTCTGCGCACTGGACTTGGCTTCCGAGACGGCGTTGCTCGTCGCAACAATGTCCGCGATCGCGTAGGCAAACGGCTCGCTCGTGAAGCTCCAGACGTCGCCCTTGAAGATCGTATTGTCGGGGGCGCCGTTGACCTCATCGATGCGCCAGTAGTAGATCGTCTCGAAATCGAGGATGCCCGCCGGGTCGAACGTGGTCTCGGTCTGACCCTGGCTGACGAGAACGCCCATCGGATTGTTCCGGGTAGCGGCGTTGACGTCGTCAAACGACGCGCCGAAGTAGACGTCATGCGTGACGGCCGAATAGCCTGCCGACCAGCTCAGCACCACGTCTCGAGGAATGTCGGTGGCGCCGCTCTCCGGCTGCGGCCCGGTCGCGGTGTTGATCGACTCGGCATATTCGGCCACCGCGATGAGGTTGTCGATGTTCACCGGCGCTCCGGTATGGTCCTCGATGCGAACAAATCCGCGGAAGGTGTCGCCCGGCAGGAAGTGCGCGACATAACCCGGAGCGTTGCCATTGGCATCCGAAGCCAGAATCGTGAAGTTCTCAATCGGAGCCGGTGCGGCCGGACGAGTCGAGGTCCAGGCATCCGTCAGTCCCCACTTGACCCCCTCGTCGGTGATAGTCACGGTGCCGCCGACGTCCCAGGTGCCGCCTGCTGCGTTGAATCCAAGGATGTTCGTCGATCCGCCAGTTCCCCAAGTGGTGTTTGCTCCGCCGGCGGTCGTGACGTAGTAGAACGGGATGTCCGAATACCAGACGACCTTGCCACCGGCATCCAGGTACCGGCGAATGGTGCAATTCGCGTCCTGGGTCTCGGCGATCGTATCCGGCACGGCGTCCCGACACATGACAACCACGCTGAGCTTGCGGTCGGCAATGCGAGCGTCCATCCAGTCCCGCAGTGCGGCGGCATCCAGAACTTCATATCCTGCCGCCTCCAGGGCGTCTCGGACGGCGATGCCGTCGCCGGCCCAAGCCGTACCATAGTTGCTGTCCCAATAGGCGGCGCGGATGTATGGGCTGGCCTGCGCCTGCCCGACGACCACCAGCAGCAGCGCCGCAACGGAGATCATGTGGATCCACGTTCGATACATATACTACTCTCCTTCTGAATGTAACTGCTTGCTACAAATTACGTTAACACACACGTCGAGACACCGGCCCTCGCCGGCCGACCGGCCGCACGGTGCCTCTGGCCGGATCGCAAACGTCACGGATCCGCCCAAAGTTTTCTCGCAGATGCGATGCCGCCGCAAAAACTCGCTCATTCACCTCCTTTCCGCGCAGGGACAGGACCCCTGCCACGTCCTATATCAGCGGAAAGCATCTGACATGACCCCTCGCGTGTACTCGCACTCCCGGACAAAGCCCTCAATTGAGGCTTTGAGGAGGCAAGCCGTCTGCGTGCCTGTCACAACAAACTCGCCAGCTATTACACCATCGCTGGGCCTGAAACATGCCTATCCGAATCTATCTATTACTACCACATCGGGCCTTTGGAGACAACAATATTCTTCCCATATACCCCATCTCAACATCGACAGAAAGCATACCGATCTTCCAGACAATTGGCGGTATTCCTGACACTCCATCACGACAGACCGAGCGCGCAATCCAATCCGTTCAGGAGCATTACCCTGACTCAGTAACGCGAGAACCCTCCGCCTGGACGCCGGCCGGCTTGCAGCGTCACGGCATGACAGACCAACTCCGCCCAGCCTTTCGGGAATCGCTCCCGAGACACTCCAGCGAACCTCATGGCCGCCCTTGGCTGCGGACTCAGCGGCCCGCTTTGTCGCGGGCCTGTTCCAGCAAGGTTTTGGCTCGCTGGGCCAGATTGTCGCTGGCGGCCGCTTGAATGGCTTTTTCCAGCGACCCAATCAGCTTGGCCGCGTACTGGTTCGCCTCACGCTGACTCAGCAGCCGGTCGGCAATCCCCAGCAGGGCGACCGTCGCTTCCTGCTTTGTCGCCGAATCCGCCAGATAGGGCTCGATCACACCCAGTGCGTCGATCGAATCGATGCCGCCCACGGTGCCCAGCAGCAGCTTCTTCTCGTCGTCCCGCCGGACCAACTCGCCAGCCTGCCGGCACATCGTCAAACGCATCTCGGCCGGCAGGTCACGACGGGCCGCAAAACCCAGATACGATCGCAGAGACAACATTCTGTCACTGGGGTTATCGGTCGCTTTGGCCAGCGCCAGCAACTCCGTGGCCGCGTCGGTAGTCTTCCACGTTCCCAGCGCGCGGATGGCTCCGGTGCGCACCTCGCCGTCAGGATCGTCGACCGCTGCACGGACTGCCTTCAGAGCCGCAGGACCACCAACTCCGCTCAGGACCCGCAACAGAACGATCTTCTGCGCCGGTCTCGCCCGGTCGAGCCGGTTGATAAGCATCGGGCTGACGGTTTGCGGATCGGCCGCCTTGCCGCAGACCTGACTCATCGCCTGCCTTGCCGCTTCGAGATCCGACGAGGCCTCCAGACCTCCGAGCAGATCGAGCAGTGGGGGCAACTGGTCCGGCCCGCCCAACTCGCCCACCATCTTGATGGCTGCCTGGCGGAGATTGCCCTCCGTGGTTCCGGCAGCTTTCAACAGGACAGGTACCGCACCCGTCATCCGACGGCGCCCCATCAACTCCAGCGCCGCCAGACGCCGGTTCACGTCACTGCTGTCGAACATCGTCATCACCGCCTGGTCGGCCTCTTTGCCCTGCATCGCCGCGAGGCACTCCTGGGCGGCCTGCGAAACCTGACGGTCGGTGTCGGCCATCAGCCCTGCCAACACAGGCACCGCCGAGACGTCGCCGATTTCCGGCATGGCCTTTATGGCGGCAACGCGAACGGCCTGTGGCCCTGTCTTGGAGGCTTCGAACAGCGTCGGTAGTGACGCCTTATCCCCTCGCTTGCCGAGCGTCTGAATCGCCAGGATGCGGTTGTCGGCAGGCAACTGAGGCAGCGATTCGGTCAGCGCTCGTGTAATCCCGGCGTCCGGCAGGTCCAGGGCCGTCTGGCAGGCGGCCGCGAACAACACGTAGTCGTCGCTGCGCAGATGCTCCCGGATGAGGGTTGCTTGTTCGCCGCCGCTGCGCGTCAGGATCGCGCCGCGCAGCGCGCCGGCTCGGACCTGGTGCGGACCCTTCGTCTGACGCAGCCGATCGTAGATCGCTCTGGCCTCATCGCGATTGCCCTCGACGACGAGATGCTCGGCGCAACGCAATAGACCCTCATACACATCAATCATGCCCTCCGGCGGCGCATGATCCATGCTTGCGATCAGGACTTGCGACGCAGCCGAGTTGCCAATCTGGCCCAGCGTCCGCACAGCGGCCCCCATCGCTTCGGGGCTCACCTGGTCGTCCATGAGCATCTTCATCAGAGGTTCCACCGCCTGGGCATCGCGCCGGACGCCGAGGCTGGTGATCACGCCGATCAGAGGCCTGCCTCTGAGCTTGCCCAAGGCATCGCGAAGGGCCTGGTCGACCGCCGGATCGGAGATGGGCTCCAGCGCATAACGGGCCATGTGCGACATTTCAGGATCGCCCAGCAGCGACGCCAGCGGCGCAATGGCTTTGTTTGTCCCGATGATCGACAACTGCCGGCAGGCGTCGGCCTTGTCCTTGCGAGACGCACTGGCCGACGTCAAGGTGGCGATCAGCTTGTCTTCGTCCGACTTCGGAGCAACCGTCTGCGCCCACAAGGGCGCGACACCAGCCACGAGCAATGTGGCAACCGACAGAACGCATATTCTTGACTTCAACATGGGTCGATTTCCTTCCAGCTAAAGTGAGGCTCTCAGATGGTCCAGGGTTCCCGCATCGCGCGCGACCGGAATCGATTGGCTTCCTCGTCATTGACGAACTCCTCCTTGACCGGATCGAAGCGCAGATCGCGCTTGAGCCACATCGAGACATTCGCCGCGTGTACGGTGGACATGGAGCGATGCATCATGACCGGGCCTGAGACGGTCTGCCGGCGGCTTTTGATGCAGTCGAGCCAGTTGCGCATGTGACTCATCGGACGTTGCGTGCGGGCCATGTAGTCGCCGACGAGCTTCTTGAAATCCTGCATCCAAGCGGGATTCGAGACCTCCGGTTCAGCGTATCCGTCGGCCGTGGACACCCAGCCTTCGGTGCCCTCGTAGCGAACGCCGCACGAACCATGCCAGATCTTGCCTTCCATGTCGCGTTCGAGCACCATCTTGATGCCGTTGGCGAATCGCGTGACCATGCCGTCGCCGCTGTCGTTCGCAACGTACTTGTACTCGATGGCCGAGGTATCCGCGGCGCCAATGGCCACCTGGCACTGCGCGAACGTGTGGGCGCCCCACTCGCCGATGCAACTGGTGTGGAAATCGTAATGGTTTCGCCAGCCCCCGCGCACATAAGACGAATTGTAGGGCCGCCAGGGGCACGGGCCCAGCCAGGCGTCCCAATCCAACTCGTCTTTCGGCGGCAGCGGCTCGGCGGGCAGCCACTCGTGCTTCATCTCCGCCGCGTCCCACGGAGCGATGTGGGCGCGAACGGTGTGCACCTTGCCCAGATAGCCCAGGCGAAGCAGCTCATTGGCGAAGGTGAAATTCCCCTCGCTGAGCCGTTGAGTCCCGGTCTGGTAGATTCGTCCGTAGCGGCGGGCGGTCTCCACGACGCCCTGCCCTTCCGCGATGGTCATGGCCGAGGGCTTCTCGGAGTAGACGTCCTTGCCGGCGCGCATGGCGTAGATCGAGGCCAGGGCATGCCAGCGGTCCCCCGTGGTAACCAGCATGGCGTCGATGTCCGTTCGGGTCGCCAGGAACTCGCGAATCTCCGGGTACATGGCGCAGTCGCTGTTGCCGTAGCGATCATCGACGATCTTCTTGACAGCCTCGCGGCTGGCTTTCTGGGCGTCGCAGATCGCGACGAATTGGACATCGGGCTCCGGCAGCATCCAGCGCAGGTCGTGCTGGCCGCGGCTGCGAATGCCGATCCCGCCGACGAGGATACGCTCGCTGGGCGGCACGGCGCCGTTGCGTCCGAACACCGAAGCCGGAACGATGTACGGCACCGCCGCCAGAGTCGCCGTGCGTCTTAGAAACGCGCGACGAGACAGGCTCGATTTCTTCTGCGACATGATGGTCTCCTCATAAATACGGCAGGACCGGTCTGTGCCCACACGTAGGCGGGCACCCATCCCGCATGCTATTTCACAGTCAGATCGGGGTTGTCGGGACCGAAATGCTTGAGCATCACGATCGGATCGGCCTTCGACGGGTTGGTGATCTTCACGCCTTCCCTGGCCGCACTTTCCGTGACGAAGTACTCATCATACGTCAACTGCCCATAGCGAATCATGGTGGGCGTCTCGATGTCCCAGGCGCCCATCTTGCCGTGGCCCTGCATCATGATCATTCCGTAGGCGCCGCTGTCCTTGATCGTCACGGTCCGGCCCGGCAGCACGGTCAGTTCCTTGGCGCTGAAAGCGGTGGACTTGTAGCAGATCCAGTTCTCGACGTAGCCGGCGGCCTGCATCTCCTTGACCGGCCGCACCGGAATCGGCTGCATGAACCGGTTCTTCGCGAAGTCCGGATCAACGTTGAGGTCCCAGTCGATCACCGAAAGCAGCCAGTCGACGTCGCCGGTCTTGTCCTTGGGCGTGTCTTTCCACAGAAGCTCTTTGGGCACGACCTGGTCGTGGGTGACATTTTCGTACATTGCGAAGACGTCCGAGGCCTTCTGCGGCTCGTACGTGCAAAGGCTGCCCGGGGCGTGAAGGACGCCGGGGGGAACATCCCAACCGGTCCCGGGGGTGAGTCGATAGGCGGGCGCCAAAGCTGTGATGGCGTTGTCTTTGCCCGCCGCCGCATCCGCCAGGGCCTTGCGGACCTGGTCCCTGGTCACGCCGGGATAGAGCCCGAAGAAAGTATACGGGAAGTCGCCGCCGTAGTTGTTCACCTGCGGCGCGAAATAATAGGCCTCCGGCTTGCCGAGCTGGCCCGTCAGCTTCGCGTGCTCGTCGCGATGGTGAATGTGATGGGGCAGCGCGGCCTTGTTGTCGAAGAACTTCGAGTACATCGGCCAGCGTTTGTACTGCTTCCAGAGACGGTCGCCGATGATCTCGCCCTTCAGCGCGTCGACCGCGTCGCGAAGTAAAATCTGCTTTGTCTTGTCGCCGTCCTCGAAGACGACAAAGCTCAACCCCTCGTTGGGTGAGGTGAGCGGGCCGTTGTCGGCCGGCGTGGTCGAGCTGAACCATCGCTCGTCCAGGCCACCTCGCTCGCCCCCCAGCGCGTAGTAATCATCGGGGTGCAGCTTGATCCGCCGACCCGGAACGCAGAACGAACGCGGCACCCACGTGGGCGTCAGACGCAGAATACCTTTTCCCTGTTCGAGGGCCTTCTCGGCCACTGCCTTCGTCGCCATAATTCACTATCCCTTCTTCGTTATGCCCCCGGCCCGTCCGTCCCGATCTCAACGCTCGTCGCGATCGGGATCGCGTCGCCACCCTCAGGCTCGATGCTGTTCAGTACGTGATGTCTTTCCACCTGCCGACCTTGGCGGAAGCCAGCACGGCTTCGCAGACCTTCTGCGTCGCCAGGGCGTCGCGGAACGTCGGCGCCGTCGGTTTGCCTTTGGCCATGTTCGTCAGGAAATCGGCGGTCTGGTGCACGAACGAGTGCTCGTAGCCGATTTGCAGTCCCGGCACCCACCACTTGCCCATATAGGGCATGTCGCCGTCGGTGACGTGGACCGATCGCCAGCCGCGCACGATGGAATCGTCGCGATGATCGAAGTAGCTCAGGCGATGCAGATCGTGGAGGTCCCAGGCGATCGACGCATGCTCACCGTTGATCTCGAACGTGTAGAGGGCCTTGTGCCCGCGCGCATAGCGTGTGGATTCGAAATTGCCCATCGAGCCGTTGTCGAACCGGCAGAAGAACGTGCACGCGTCGTCGATGCCGACCGGCTCGACCTTGCCGGTCTCGGCGTGCACGCGCTCCTTCACGAAGGTCTCGGTCATCGCGCAGACGGAGCTGATGGGGCCGTTGTGCCACATCGCGGTGTCGATGCAGTGGGCCAGCAGATCGCCCGTCACGCCGGAGCCGGCCGCCTTGACGTCCAGACGCCAGGTGGACATCCCGCCCTGCGGGACCTTGGCCGAGATCGTCCAGTCCTGGAGGAAGTTGGCCCGATAGTGGAAGATCTTGCCCAGGCGGCCCTCGTCGATGAGCTGCTTGGCCAGCGTCACCGCCGGCACGCGACGATAGTTGAACGAAGCCAGGTTGGGCACCCCCGCCTTTTCCACCGCATCGACCATCTTCTTGGCCTGTGCGACGTTCAGCGCCAGGGGCTTCTCGCAGCAGATGGCCTTGCCCGCCTTGGCGGCCGCGATGGCGATCTCGGCGTGGTAGTTGTTCGGCACGCAGATGTCGACGACGTCGATGCTCTTGTCGTCGATCACCTCGTGCCAGTCGGTCGTGTAGGTCTCAAAGCCCCACCGATCGGCGAAGGCCTTCGCCTCCTTCTCCTCCAGGCCACAGATGGTCTTGAGGACGGGCTTGTAGGGTACGTCGAAGAAATTAGCGACCTTGCGGTACGCATTGGAGTGTGTGCGGCCCATGAAGCCGTAGCCGATGATGCCGACGTTGAGTGTTTTGGCCATTGCAGTGATTCCTTATTCAAGGTCGTAGACGTTCGCAAATCGTGCACGGCGCGTTCCCTGCCGCTACGCCGTCCATCCGTGGGCAGCGCGCACTTTGAGCATCACGTCGAGGATATCATTCCAGGTGCTTTGCGTCTCGAGCATCGCGTTGGGGAACATGCACCCATCCCAGCAGATGTGCTGGATGCCGCGCTTCGGGGCGTCTTTGAGCCAGTAGCCGGCGCAGCGGACGACGTCGAGCTTGCCTTTCGGGTCGCCGGCCGGGCAGTGCTTGCCCGTCTTGTCGTGCGAACCGGCGCCGCGCACCTCGCCGTCGTTCTGGGCGACGTGGAAGTCGATCGTCCAGGGCCGCAGCTTGTCGACCATTTTCTCGTATGCGGCGTAAAACTCGTCCTCGGAATAGCCGGGCTTCAAAAGCGCCGCTTCCGGCGCGTTGTACCCCATCAGGTACAGGTACGTGTGGGCCATGTCCGCCTGGAAGCCCAGCGCATCGGGCATGTCCACCGCCTCGAGCAGATCGAGCATGGCCTTCCAACTGTGCATGCCGGCCCAGCAGATCTCGCCCTCTGCCGCCAGGCGTTCGCCGTGGTCGGCCGCGATCTTGGCGGCTTCGCGGAACGTCTTGGCGATTGCGGCGGTGTTCTTCTTGGGGTCTTTGCTCCATTTCTCGACGTTGCCGTCGGCCGAGTCGATCCGGATGACGCCGTACTTGCGCACGCCGTGCTTGTTGAACACCCCGGCGATCCGGCAGGCCACCTTCACGGCGTTGCAGAACTTCTTGCGGGCGGCGGCGTCGCCCATCGCGGTGTCGCCGACCGTGCCGGTCCAGATGGGGGCAACGAGAGAGCCGACGCTGAAACCATATCCGGCAATCCGGTCGGCGATCTTCCTCAACTCGTCATCACTGGCGTTGGGGTCGGTGTGCGGCAAGAAGAGAAAGCAATCGACGCCGTCGAACTTCTGTCCATTCACTCTGGCGCCAGCCGTCAATTCGAGCATCCGCTTCAGACTGATCGGCGGCTCCTGGCCCGGTCCATCTCCCTTGCCCACCAGCCCGGGCCACATGGCGTTGTGAAGTTTGGGGAAGGTCTTCGAACTCATCTTTGGCTCCTTTCCGGTGCGGTAGCATTCGCTAACGGTCTCGTCCTGGTCACGTCACGCAGCGGCGTCCCACCCTTCTCTGATCGTCTTATACCCGAACTGATAGCATTCCTCCGGGCTGGCCGACAGCTCCCGCCAGACACAGGTCGTCGCCGCCAGCTCGGGCAGGCTGGTCCCGAAGGCCTCGATCGTCAGCCACTGGTCGTAGCCGCCCGCTCGCAGAGCCTTGAAGATCTTCTTGAACGGCACGTGTCCCTTGCCCGGCGTGCCGCGGTCGTTCTCCGAGACGTGAACGTGACGGATCATCTTCAGATTCTTCTTGATGCAGCCGACCGGGTCCTTCTCTTCGACGTTCGCGTGAAAGGAATCGTACATCACACCGAAGTTAGGATGATTGACCCGCTTGGCGTGCTCGGCGCCGTCGGCAATCGTGTTGAGGAAGTAGCATTCGAAGCGGTTGAGGCACTCAATCGCGAGCACGACATCGGCCTTTTGGGCATAGTCTGCGATCTTGCGGTGCACCTCCGCAGCCCGCCGCTTCTCTTCCGGCGTAGGCCCTTTGCCGCTGAAGAACTTGCCTCCAAGGGGTTGATAGTACGGCCCACACAGGACCTCCGAGCCGAGCGCCTCGTTGCAGTCAATCGCCCACTTGAGGTAATCGACGGCCTTCTCGCGGCTCCTGGCATCCGCACTGATAGGGTTGTGCTCGCCATCCGGCATGACGGTACAGGTCGTACACTTCAGGCCGTTGTCCTTGAGGGCCTTGGCCACTGTCTTGTAGTGCGCGGGGTCGCCGGCGAAAAGCGGGATTTCCGCGCCGTCGTAACCGGTGGCCTTGAGCTTCTCCAGAATGCCAAAATGCTCCTCGGTGACGAAGGGAGTCCAGAGTAAGAGATTGAATCCAGTCTTCATGGGCGTCCTCGCAAAGAATTGATGATGATGGCCATAGTGTTCCGGCTCCTGCGGTAGAAACAGGCCCTGTATCTGCCCGAGCCGCCGCAAAGGGTGCCCCCACGCGGCTGCTTCCCGTCCCTTCTACCGGCGGCGCCGCGCTCTGTCAACCTTTTTCAAGGTCGGTTCTCAGACGCGTAAAAGAAGGTCCCTGTGCCATCCGTCGACAATACAGTGCGTGCACGAGGGACGGCTCACTGCTATAATCACATGGCAAAAACAGGCCCAAGTAAGGAGGTAAGGATTATGACCACATCCAAGACATGCCTGCTGACCCTGATCGTCACCGTATTCGCAGGCCCGACGAATCCCCTGGCGGCGTCCGATCCACGCTGGATCACGTTCGACGGCCACGCCGGGCCGGGCCAGGGCAACCACATCGTCTTCGTCACGGGCGACGAGGAGTACCGCTCCGAGGAATCGATGCCGATGCTCGCCAAGATCCTGACGGTCCATCACGGCTTCAAGTGCACCGTGCTGTTCGCGATCAACGAGGAAACGGGGGAGATCGACCCGGTAATCGGCAACAACATCCCCGGCCTGGAGGCCCTCGACGGCGCCGATCTGATGGTGCTGTTCACGCGGTTCCGCGAGCTGCCCGATAAGCAGATGAAGCACATCATTGACTACACCAATTCGGGCCGGCCCATCATCGCCCTGCGGACCGCCACCCACCCATTCTACTATAAGAAGGATAAGAGCAGCCCCTACGCCAGGTATAGCTGGGACAACCAGGACGAAAGCTTCCGGGGCGGCTACGGCCGCCAGGTGCTCGGCGAGACGTGGGTCAGCCATTACGGAGTCCACCAGAAAGAGAGCACGCGAGGACTCGTCGCACCGGGCATGGAGAACCATCCGATCGTTCGCGGCGTTGGCGAGATCTGGGGCCCTTCGGACGTCTACGGCCTGACCACGCTGCACGGCGACTGCACGCCCGTCATCATGGGCTACGTCCTGGCCGGCATGAACCCGACCGACAAGGTCAACGAGGACAAGAAGCCCCTGCCGGTGGCCTGGACCAAGACCCATACCGGTGACACAGGCAGGACCGCCAAGGTCTTCACCACCACGATGGGACACGCCGGCGACTTCCAGGACGAGGACTTCCGCCGGCTGATGGTCAACGCATGTTACTGGTCGGTGGGCCTGGACGACCGGATCCCAGCCAAGAGCCGGGTGGACATCATCGGGCAGTACGATCCGAAACCCATCGGCTTCGGTGGCAACAAGAAAGGCGTCAAGCCCTGGGACCACGCCATCGTCATGCAACCCTGAATGGAGTGACATCTATGGCAACGGAATCGGTCATGGAGAAGACAAGGATCGTCGTCGCGGCGTGCGTCATGCTCACATGCGGCTCGCTGCGGGCAGACCAGGGGAACCAGACCACAGCATCGGGCGAGGCCTGCGACATCGTGCCGTTCGGCTTTCGCGTCTCCGATGCGGATGGACGGTCGCACGGAATCCGCTGGGCCGAGCCGAGGAAAGTCCGGCGGGTGATCGCCCAGTTCGAGGAGGGCCAGAGCCTGCCCGAGCCGTCCGAGGTAACGCTACAGTACTGGCGTCGGACCTGGGATGGAAAGGCCGATCCGGTTCAGGCCGAACGCGGAGCCGGCGGCGTGGGCTGGGATGCGATGGACGACTGGACTAACGGCAAGTGGATCGACGCCGAGACGTCCGTCGCCGCCGACGACGGCGCGACGTGGTCATTCTCGTTCCTGCCGATCACCTCCAAGGAGATCGAAGGCGTCGAGGATCCCGGCGTCGGCTACCGCAAGACGCTCTGGGTGCGTCTGCTTTTCGGCCGGACCGCGCCCCGACTTCGCAGCCTGCGCGTGCTCACGGAGTCAGCGTATCAACCGCTGAGCGTTCGCATCCATTTCGGCAAGCCGGCCCTGCCCGCAATAGGCGCTGCCAGCGTCGAGAGAGGCCTTCTTGAGGTCCACAACGGCCGCCTTGTGAGCGTCCGTCCGTCCGGCGACACTCGAATCGACGTCACGGACAACCTCAGGTGGTCTTTTCCGGCCGGCGACAGCACGGCCATTGAGGCCGACCTCCTGGTCGCCCGAGATCCCGCCGACGACCGCTACGACCGGACCATCGTCACCGTCCGTTCCAGCGCCCGGCCGTTCTCCTTCGCCCCCGACGAGGTCGCCAGAGGCGACCGCATTCTCGTCGACGACTTGGGCGTGCTGGTGACAGCGGCGCAGGACACCATCACTCTGGAGGGCTATCGCGAGGCGCTGCGCACGGGTTTCCGGGGGCGCACCGTGTACGACCGCGTCAAAGACGCGCCGGAGCAGACCCTGCCGGGCGCCTGGGACGACATGCCGCTCAAGCGTCCGCTCTGGTTTGTCCACGGCCTGCCGGGAGATCGCAACACGATCCGACAGCACCCCAACGGTGACGTCGACATCAGCGCGGTCGGCCGATGGTTCAACGTCCAGAAGAGCGAACGGGACAGCGCCCGCAAGCAGTGGAAAGGCGACATGCTGCGGATCTCCTTCGGCCTGCCCGACGAGAGCCTTCGAGGCGGACGGCGGCTGGAGGAAGGCTACCTGCCGCTGGTGCACACCTGGTGGCAGGATGGGCCGGTCTATTACGAGCAGGCGACCATTCTGGACGCGCTGGACGCGGACCTGAGCGACATCGACCTCGACGACCCGACGGTGCTTCTGATGCAGATCCGCATGATCAACATCTCGCCGACGGACCGCGCGCCCGTGCGGCTGCGTTTCGCGTCCCACGCACCCGGCGAGGGCAAGCTGACGGTCCAGCAGGGCCGCGCGGTAGCGCAGACCGAACAGGGTCCCTGCCTGCGGTTTCTCATCGCCGGCGCAGACCAGGGCACGTTCTCCGAAGAACCGGACGCAACCGCGTGGGACGCAAGCCTCCCGCCGGGAGAGGCAATAACGCTGCACCTATGCATACCCTCGATCACGCTCACGGATGCCAAAGAGATCGAAACCCTGCAGAAACGCAAGTTCGATTCCGACGCCCGGCGCATCTGCGGCTTCTGGCAGGAGCTGACCGCCAACGCCACGCAAATCGAGACACCCGAGCCCTGGATCAACGACTTCTACAAGGCCCATCTGAGGCATCTGCTGGTCAACTGCTTCAAGGAGCTCGATTCCGATCGCTTGCACGCCCATGTGGGCACCTTCTACTACGGGGTCTATCCCAACGAATCGGTGATGATGATCAGCGATCTGGACCGTCGCGGCCTGCACGAGCAGGCGCAGCAGTGCCTGGACGCCTTCCTGCACTACCAGGGCACCGTCTCGATGCCCGGCAACTTCCGCAGCCGCGAGGGGCAGTTCTACGGCGCCGGCGGCCACGAGACCGGCGGGTACAACAAGAGCCACGGCTACGTCATGTGGAACATGGCCCAGCACTGGTGGATGACGCGGGATCGCGCGTGGATGGAGAAAGCGGCGCCCAAGCTCATCAAGGCCTGTGACTGGGTCGTCGGAGAACGCAAGGCCACGATGACCACCCTCAAGGACGGCACGAAACCGCTGGAGTACGGCTGGCTGCCGAGCGGCTCTCTGGAAGACGTCACCGACTACTGGTACTGGCTGGCCACCAACAGCGCTACCGCCTGGGGCTTTCAGGCGCTGGCAGAGGCCTTGGCGGATTTCGGACATCTCGAAGGCGCACGACTCCAGAAGGAGGCACAGGCCTACTACGACGATGTCATGCGAGGCATCACCGAATCGCGCATTCGCTGCCCGGTCGTCCGGCTGCGGGACGCCACGTACGTTCCGAAGATCCCTTCCCGCCTGTACGAGCGAGGCCGGGCCCACGGCTGGCTGCGTGAAACGCTCGAAGGTTCGCTGTTCCTTCCGGCGTACGGACTGCTTGGGCCGGACGCCCCAGAGACCGAGTGGATCATGAAGGACTTCGAAGACAACCTCTATATCTCGGAACGCTATGGTTATGCGATACCCGCGTTCGAGGACTTCTGGTTCTCTCGCGGCGGCTTCTCGATGCAGGCCAATTTGTTGGACGGCCCCCTGCCCTATCTGTGGCGGGACGACATCAGGCATTTCCTCCGCGCCTACTTCAACGGCTTCGCCTCCGCGTTCTATCCGGAAATCCGCATGTGCAACGAGCACTCGCTGCCGGAGCTGGGATACCCCAGGGGCGATCACTTCAAGTCTTCGGACGAGGCCCAGTCCACGTACTGGTTGCGGCTGATGTTCGTCCGCGAGGCGGGCCCGAACCTGTATCTCGGGCAGGCCATCCCCCGATACTGGCTGTCGCATGGAAGGCGGGTCAGCATCCGAAACGCACCCTCCAACTTCGGCGTCCTGTCGCTCATGTTGGAGTCGCAATCGAACGAAGGGCAGATCAAAGCGGTCGTGGAGCCGCCCGGGGGCAACGCCCCGGAGCGCATCTTCCTGCGTCTGAGGCATCCGGACGGCGCCAGGATCAAGAGCGTCACCGTCAATGGGCAGCCCTATGAGCGTTTCGACGCCGACAAGGAATGGATCATCCTGCCGGGCAAGCTGGATGAACGTCAGGAGATCGTGGCAAGGTACTGAGGCGATGTCCTACGAGGCAATGGTCGGCGCGACGCACTTGGTCAGAACGACCTTGCCGTCGCCGATATCGTAGAAGTCCTGCAATGTGGCTTCGCGGAGGTAACCGATGCGTTCGTAGAAGGCGACGGTAGGTATGTAGGCGTCGCGGCCGGAGGTCTCAACGATCACGCGGCGCCCGCCTCGCGATCGGATCTCTGATTCGGCAAAGGCCATGAGAGCACGGCCGATACCCTGTCCCTGGCAGGAGGCGGCAACAGCAATCCAGTACAAATCCCAGGTTCCGATCGTGCAGGGCGTCGGGCCGAAGCTGACCCAGCCGAGAACCTCGCCCCCTCGCACAGCCACGTACGACTGATAGTGTCCGTCAGGCCCGCCCCGAATGCCGTCGTCCAGCACCTCCTTGGCGATCTGGACCTCCCCCGGACGGAACATCTGCGTCCCCGTCAGCAGCGAGACCACCGCGTCGCGATGCGACGCCTGGCACCAGACGATGCGTAGATCGCCGGCGCCGGCCTTGGCGCCGATCCGTCGTCGTGCTCGGGTCCTGGACCTGGCCAGACGCGAAACGGCATTGTCGATCGTCAGGCGGACGAAATCATGGTACGCAATCTCCGCCGCCTCCAGGGCCGCCGCAAAGCCGGCATCCGGCGAGATGTCCGGGTTGGCGTTCACCTCCAGGATGTAGGGCTCCAGGGCCTGGTCCAGACGCATATCGACGCGGCAGTAATCGCGGCAGTCGAGGCAGCGACAGGCCGCGACAGCCAGCTCCCGCACGCGGCACGCCACCTTCGCCGGCAGCGACGACGGGATGATTCGCTGCGTGTGGTGGTACTCAAACGTGTCTGACAGCCACTTCGCCTCATAGCCGACGATGCGCGGACGGCTGCCATCGAAGGCACTGAAGTCGATCTCCGCCAGCGGCAGAACCTCGGGCTCGTCGCCGCGCCAGAGTACTGAGACGTTCAGTTCCCGCCCTTCGATGTACTGCTCGACCAGGGCCGGCTGGCCGAATCGCTCGTGCACGCGGGCGACCGCTTGCTTCAGAGCACGGCCCGCGTCGGAAACCACGCTGGCCGCATCGATCCCCTCGCTCGCATCGGCTCCGACGGGCTTGACAATGTATGGCCCCGGCCAATCCGTAGGACGGGCTTCAGCCCATGCGGCATCAACCGTGACGAGACGCCCTCGCGGGACGGGAAGCCCAGCGCCTTCGAGCAGAATCTTGCTCCGCCACTTGTCCAACGACACCAGCAGTCCCGGCGTCGGAGTGCCGGTGCAGGCCTTGCCGAACGCCGCACAGACTGCCGGCGCGAAGGCCGCTCGTTCCGGATGGTCGGCGAATCCCTCCACAAGGTTGAAGACGACGGACTCATCAGCCCCGGACAAGACCTCAGGCAGTTGCCCATAGTCCCGCACGCCCACTGTCCGACAGGGTCGACGCAGCTTGCGACAGGCTTCGGCCACGGCCGCGACCTCCACGAGAACACCTGCGTCGCTCTCCAGAAAGCCACCGGCCTTCGCTGCGGCCGGCTCGTTGTAGAGGATCAGCACCGGGCCGCGTGACATGGCAAATCCCCCCTTCGGCTCAGGGCGCTGACAACGATCCGGCCGATCAGATCCTCATAGGCCATCCCCTGCTGCGTCGCGATCATGGGCAGGTCCGAGTGCGTCGGGTGCAGGCCGGGAAGCGGATTGATCTCGATGAAGCACGGCTGACCCTGCGCATCCAGACGCACGTCCACCCGTCCGGTGTCCCGGCACTCCAAGGCCCGATACGCCGCCAGACTCAGCGCCTCGACCTCGTCTCGCAGCGCCCCGCGAGGCATCTCGAAGTACTGAACGTAACTGGCGCACTGCTCCTTCACCTCATAGGAGTAGTCAGCGGCAGGCGCGCCGGCGGCAATCGTGAACTCCATGGTGCCGAGCACCTCGGCCGCCGGACCGGTGCCCAGGATGGCCGTGGTGAACTCCCGGCCGGGCAGATACTCCTCGACCAGCACAGGCTCTCGAAAGCGCTCCAGCAGATCGCGGCACACCTGACGAAGCTGCGTCGGACCGTCGATGCGCGAGCGGTGGTCCACGCCTTTGCCCGTGCCCTCGGCGATGGGCTTGGCGAACATGGGAAACGCCAGATCCACCGACTCGACTTCGGCGAGGCTGCCGACCACCGCAAACCGCGGCGTTCGAACGCCGGCGCTCTGGACGATCCGCTTGGCCATGGCCTTGTCCAGCGTCAGGGCGCAGATCAGCGGATCGCTGAAGGTGTAGAGCACGCCATACATCTCCAGCAGAGCCGGCACCTGGGCCTCCCGCGAGCGACCCCAGAGCCCCTCGCTGATGTTGAAGACCAGGTCCCAGCGACGCCCCCCCGCCAACTGGGCCGCCAGCGTCAGGCCATTTCCGATCCGTTCGGGCCGATGGCCCAGCCTGCGAAGCGCCTGCTCCAGCGCCTCGATCGTGGCGGCGGAATCGAACTCGGCGACCTGCTCCTCGCTATAGCCTTGAGCCAGGTACTCGTCTCGCAGATCGTAGACGAGCCCCACAGCCAGGTGTTCTCGTGTTCTCTCATGGGTTCTTGTCATGGTCTTACCTCGGCGGGTTCATCGAACAAGGCTCTCGCCAAGCCATCCTCCAATCGCGCCCGGCTGTCGCAGAATCTCGCCCGACCGTCTGCTCCGTCCCAATGCAGCGGGTCTGCCCGGCGTACGATGCCGCCTGGCAGACCCGCCGAATGCGAATCATCAGAATGTCTCCGGGAGCGGTCCTACACTGCAATGCGCCTCTCGACGCATCAGTCGCGTCGCCTGGGCCGGCTTGATGTGGCTGTGATGCCCGGCCGCCAGGTCCCAGACGCTCGGCGCCGAGACGTCGCTTGGGGCGTCCACGGGCTCGGCGATGCGATCCTGCGGCTCCGGATAGGCGATCAGCATACCCTCGTAGTTGCGCAGCACCGTCTGCGTCGGGCTCTGCGACACCACGTAGGTCGGCAGGACGGGAATCTTGCCGCCCCCGTGGGGGGCATCCACCACGAAGGTGGGGATCGCCAGGCCGCTCAGCCGTCCGCGCAGGTACTCCATGATCTCGATCCCGCGGGACAGCGGCGTCCGGAAATGCTCCACCCCCCGGACCAGATCGCACTGGTACAGGTAGTACGGGCGCACGCGGATGCTCACCAGCTTGCGGCAGAGCTGCTCGATGATCTGCGGCTGGTCGTTGACGCCGCGCAGCAGCACCGACTGGTTGCCCAACGGGACCCCGGCGTCGGCCAGGCGCGTACAGGCCTCGCTCGACTCCGGCGTAATCTCGTACGGATGGTTGAAATGTGTGTTGATCCAAATCGGGTGGTACTTCCGCAGCATCGCACACAGATCTTCCGTGATGCGTTGCGGCAGGACCACCGGCACCCGCGTACCGATTCGGATGATCTGCACCGACGGGACCTGACGCAGGCTGGCCAGCACCTCTTCCAGGTGCTCCGTGCTCAGCGTCAGTGGGTCGCCCCCGGAAACGATCACGTCGTGAATCTCCGGATGCTCCCTCAGATAGGCCACCGTCTGCTCCAGACGCCGCTTGCTGATGGTCGTCTCCCGCGTGCCGGCGACCCGCTTGCGCGTGCAGTGCCGGCAGTACGTCGAGCACGTGGTCGTCGCGATCAGCAGCGCACGGTCCGGGTAACGATGCACCAGCCCGGGCACCGGCATGTCGTGGCATTCCTCCAGCGGGTCCGACGAGAGAAACGGCGGGTCGTTCAGCTCCGCCAGTTGCGGCACGCACATCTGAAAGATCGGGTCGGTTTTATCGGCCCGCCGGATCAGGGAGGCATAGTACGGCGTGATCGCCAAAGGGTACTTCCCCATCACCGGCGAGAGATCGGAGGCGTGCTGAAGGGAGGGAAAACGCGTTACCAACTGCTGGACCGTACGAATACGGTGTCGGATTTGCCATCGCCAGTCGTTCCAGGAGTCGGAGCACAGGCGACGGGGTGTGGCGACATCACACAGGGGCGGAGGTTCGTCATCTGCGATCGGCGAAGAAATCGCCTCGCAGCGTGACGAAACACCTCCTGAACGGGATAGACTGCTCATGAGTACTTTGGTTCCTTACTAATTGGTCTCACGACCGGCTGAGGAATGCCTCGCAACGCAGAGCTCCTCATCGCTGCATGCGCCGTGGTGAAACACTCACCATAAAAGACGATAATCAACGTGTTACGTCGGATTGTCAACGGGTGATCCTTCAATCTTTTTCTTTTTTTTTGTCGAGACGGGAATTCGTCCCGCGCCGGACGGAGAAGCGGGCGACTCTGGGCGTCCCCGACCGAGTCGTCGACTCGCATTGCGGACCTTGGCCCCCCGCCCGCCGGCTCCCTTCTCCGCGTCGGAGCGGAAGTCTTCGGGGAAGTTCAGGTAGGCGTACTGGCCATGCAGTTCGTACGCCTTGCGGTCGCGGGCCTTGGCCGCCTCGACTTCGTCGCGGAACAGCCCGATGTAGAGGGACTTGCCGCGGTATCCTATCCCCGCCTGCCATCTGTCCTTGTTGCGGAATACGCCCACAAACTGGGACGACCCGCCGCATGGCCCCCGGTTGGCTTGGTTCTGTCGGCTCGTGCAGACCCGCAGATTGCAGCGCCGGTTGTTCAGGCCGTTGCCATCGATATGATCGACGATGTGGCCTCTGCGAGGCCGCATGATCATCCGGTGCATGTACGTGTCCTTGCCCTTCTGCCGGCACCGCGCATAGACCGTGGGACCGTGACGGCTGGCATACCAGCGGTACTTGCTCAGACGTTCGTAGTCGGCCGCATCGACCAGGGCAAACAGCCCCCTGCCCAGCGGGATGCGGCGAACCTCGCCCTCGGGCTCCTTCTTCTTCACGCAGCGACCTCTCTTGCCGAGTCTGCTTCGGGGAGGCAGCCAGCTCTTCGCCTTGAAGTTCCGGCACGTGTCGATCGGCAGGACCTCCCGCAGCTCGCCCGCGCTGTCCGGGTGGTTCGTGCACAGCAGCCGTCTGGTCACGCCCAACCACTTGTCCAGAAGCTGCCGCGATTTCGGCAGCGGACAGGAGTAGGCGCACAACTGGCAGCGCCCCGCGAACAGGATCGCATAGACCGATTTCCAGCGTTTGCCCCGGTACTGCTCGGGCCAGACGTCGCTGTCCGGCGGCGGCACCACCCACCGCCTCCGGGCCCGCCTCTGCCGCTTGCCCCCCTCGCTGCCCTTCGCACCCTTCTGACCCTTCGCACCCCTTTGGGGGCTCTTTCCGCTTCGCCATGATTCTCCCTTTCCGCTTCGTACATGCCTGGTGATCCGTGACCCGGGGTCCGTGCTTCCAGCCGCCACGTGGCTGGGTATATGGTATATCGACCATGCCTTTTGTCAACGAGAATTTCACCGGTTCCCTGTGATTTCTTGCCTCTGCCCGCCCCCCGCCGCACCGATTCCGATGGCCAATCATCAATCCCGGGGCCGACGAGCCGCATTTCCCCTGGGTCGCAGGCGGGCCGTAGATCGGTAGAAGCATAGAAGGGTAGATGCGTTCGCCCGCGACGCCAGGTGTGGCAGCCTCATCCCGATGGCCACCGGGATGGGGATGGATCGTCGCATTGGCAACTCACCGCAATCAGCGCGACAGACAAGTCTATCATCCCCAAACGCAGCGCGTTTGAGGCTGCCACACGTACCACGCTTCACGGGATCGGTCCTTCGCGAGATACGAGCCACGAGCGACGAGATACGCGGCCCCTGGCCGCACCGCTTCACGGTCCACGGGGCACGAGCGACGAGCCACGGAATTCCCGTCTTTTCCTTGCCTTTCCGCCCCCGCCGCTCTGCAATAGGCGCTGTGCAAGCGGAACAAGAGGCCTCGATGAGAGGTGGAAGACACTCGCTTTCGAGATCGGTAGCATCGGGAGAAGATCGGCAGGCAACGCACATTTCCTGTCTGCGAGCTGATTTGTCCGTGATTATTTCTGGCCCCATGGGCGTCTACCTTATAGAGTCGATGCAGGCGATTCTGAGAGTTGGCGTGCTATATATGTTCCATGAGGCGGTCCGTCTAACGGGAGGAAGACGATGCGCGATGCGCGTCACAGTCTGAAGGGAGCGATTTGTTGTCTCTGGAGCGTCGTTGCCTTGTGTCCAGTCGGATCATTGGGTGTATCTTTGCCCCCTGATCCCAGCAATGCCGCGTTGCTCTACTATCAAGCCTTCCTGCTTCGTCCGGAGCCCAATGAGCCTGAGAAGGAACTGATCTACGACGGCAGGATGGAGGACATCTGCGCATACCTGAGTGGTGCGGCGGCTGCGTTCGATCCGGACGTCGAGCCACGCCTCCGAGAACTCGAAGCCCGGCATAGGGCACGTCTGACCCAGCCTCGGGAAATAACACTCAGCGAATACCGTGAACGCTCGGAACTCAACGCGTTGCGCGACGGTCACGATCGTCAGGAGAGGCTACGCGGCGTGGACCCCAACAGGGTGATTCGGGATTACGTTCGACGTTGCGCGAACGCCATCGAACTGGCCCAAGCGGCCTCTGAACTGTCCGAATGTGATTGGGGAATCCAACATTCCAGGGGATCGGCCTATCCGCTCTCGCAGTTGACAGAAGTCAGACCGTTTGCTCGCATTCTCCATGTTGATGCTCTGATCCATCTGGCGGATGACGACAACAGGCTGGCCCTTGAGCGATGTCTCATGACGCGCCGCCTGGCCAATCACATGGGACATGAGAAACACCTGCTCTTCCTTGTTTCCATGGCTTTGGATGGTCAGGCACTGCACTGCATCCGCCTCATCCTGGGATGTATAGAGCCTGATGCTGAGGTTCTCAATTGGCTGAGGGATCAGTTTGACAGAGAGGCCATTCCGGCTGCGTCACTGGCCCAGATGCTACGAATGGATTTCGAGGACGTCTGCCAGAGCGTGCGGAATGACCGCAGACGGCTCAACGAGGTGCGCGAGGCGATGCGACTGAAAAGGCAGATACGGGCCGCGCTGAAGCAGAACGGGCCGCCGCAGTTGAGTCAAACCGCGACTTCCAAGGACCTGACGGACGAAGAAGTCGAGGAGTTTGACAGACTCATGGCCGCGCTAGAGCAGGAACCCGAGCCGTCGGGCGGGGATATCGAAGAGGTTGGAGACCTAAACAATCTGACGGATGAAGCGCTGGTCACCCTGGCGGCCAAGCCCTATGCCGCCTTCCTGAATGCCGCCCTCGAAACCATGGCAAGCGACATGCCATATCAAGGCAAGATAGCGAAACTCAAAGAGCTGGAAAGGGAAGTAAGGGAGCAGTACGGCAACAATCGGGATTCCCAGCGAATGATGTTGGCCCACCCCGAAAGACTGCTGGGACTTTCCATTGTTATACTCTGTCAGACAGAAATGACGCGTGTATACGAGCCACACATCCGCCACCTGGCGCACGTCACCGCGGTCAGGGCGGGGATAGAAGTCTATCTCTTTCGCGCCAGAGAAGGCCATCTGCCCGAGGTACTGCCTGCCGGCCTGCCCAAGGACCCATTCACCGGTCGTGACTTCAAGTATGAGATCACGGACGATGGCTTCATGCTCTCGTTGCCCGACGAGAGCGTCCTTGGATATGGGCTTTCCCCCTATCAATTCAGAGTCCGTCAGGGCACCGACCGGCCTCAGAACTGAGACGACAATAGGGACAACCACCTATCGCGGTTAATATGGGTCCTTAATGGGTAAACCTGCGGGTGTCGCTGTTCTTTGGCGTTCGTGCAGAAGGCGAGTCAGGGAGGTTGTGTGTGGCGCTCTGGGTTCTGGTTTTGGGCGTGGTGCTGGTGCATGTGGTCGTGGGCGATGAAGTGCCGAGTTTGAAGTGTTGAGTTTCGAGTTTGAAGGGCCTGGCTTCACGCTTCACGTTTCACGCTTCACGAGAGACGCGCGGTTTGGGACCGTACCCGGCGAACGACGCATGCTGCGAGTCGATGCGAAAGGGGCGTACATGGGCGTATTGCGGTATCATCACGTGGGGATTCCCACGGATCGGGCGCTGCCCGAAGACGACTACAGCGCCCGGTACAAGATGTACGCCTCCGGCTGTTTCGAGAGTCCCTATGGCGTCGAGTGGATGAAGTTCGATCCGGATTGTCCGCTGCCGGAACTGGTCAAAACAGTGCCCCACGTGGCGTTCGTCGTCGACGACATCGAGGCAGCGATCGCCGGCAGAGCCGTGCTGATCGCGCCGAACAGCCCCACCGAGGGCGTGACGGTCGCCTTCATCGTCGACCACGGCGCCCCCATCGAGTTCCTCCAGTTCGACCGTCCCGAGTCCGAGATCTGGCCGCACGACTGCAGATTCAAGATCCTGTGAGACACGCCGCCCCGTCGGCGGATGGTTCGCTTTGGTTCCCTGCTGGAAACCGTGTCAGGCCAACGATGACCGGTACCTGCGAATCGCAGGCAGCGTACTTGGCCGGTTCGCATCGGATGGGGGACATCGGGGCCAACTCTTGGAGAAGAAGGAACCGGATGGCGAGCGAGCACGCTCGCCCCACGTGACGTGAACGAGGCTTGCCGGCGTGGGTGAGATACGAGCGCAGCCTGCCGAGCGAAGTCGAGGGGAGATACCACCCCGCCGTCGGCCGGGGCCGCGGCCTCGGCGTGGCATTAGGGAAAACCCTTAATCGGTGGCGGTTGCGGGGAACGATGCCCCGGCGTATGATTCGCGCCATGGGACTGTGGCATCGAGTCATGTCGGTGGTGACGCTTTCGGGTCTGCCAAAGGCCTGGCAGGTGAGCATTTACGGTCTGGCCGGCGTGGCGGTCGCTCTGGCGCTGCTGCTGGTCCGCGTGGCCAACGCAACCTCGTACCTGTCGGACAGTCCTCTGACGTGCATCAACTGCCATGTCATGACCGACGCCTACGCCAGTTGGCAGCGGGGCAGCCACGGACGCGTGGCGGTGTGCGTCGACTGCCACGTGCCGCACCACAACATCGCGGCCAAGTACGCCTACAAGGCCCGGGACGGGATGAAGCACTCGTACGTATTCACGCTCCGCGCCGAGCCGCAGGTGCTGGAACTGTCGGCTCCGGCGGTGCCGGTCGTTCAGAGCAACTGCGTCCGCTGCCACAGCGACCAACTGGCGATGGTTCGCCTGGCGTCGTCCCCGGAGCGGCGATGCTGGGATTGTCATGAGAATGTCCACGGCTCGGTTCGCAGCCTCTCGACAAGCCCGTCGATGCTGCGGCCGGCCTTGCCCGATGCGGGACTCGATTGGATGAAGAAAGGGGGCCAGTGATGGCGTCAGGAACTCCCGAGAGCAAGTCGAAGCTCTTTACGAGCAGCGCCGGCCCGCTGCCGCTGTGGGCGGGGGCGGCGATTCTCGTCTCGGCCGCCGGAGCGATCCTCGTGCTCGGGCTGCTGGCGGTCTCGGTGATGGAGCGACGGTGGGAAGCGCAGCGGCCGACCATGGTCGCCACGCCGATCGCTCAGTGGGAGCCCGACAACGCCGTCTGGGGACAGAGCTATCCGAGGCAGTACGAGTCGTACCTGAAGACGCGCATCACCGACACCAGGACGAAGTTCGGCGGCGCGGATCCGCGCGACTATCTCGAAGAGGACTCGTTCCAGGTGATCCTGTTCGCCGGTTACGGGTTCAGCAAGGAGTACCTCCAGGCACGCGGGCATTACTACGCGGTGCAGGACGTCCGCGAGACGGCGCGGATCGCCACGCCGTTCCAGGCCGCCACCTGCTGGACCTGCAAGAGCACGGATGTGCCCCGTATGATGGACAAGATGGGCGTGAAGGAATTCTATGCCGCCAACTTCCACGATCTGACGAGCGAGATCACACACCCGATTGGCTGTCAGGATTGCCACGATCCGAACACGCTGCGCCTGCGGATCACGCGGCCGGCGCTGCGCGAGGCGTTCGCCGCGATGGGACGCAGCATCGACGAGGCCAGCCATCAGGAGATGCGCTCGCTGGTTTGCACCCAGTGCCATGCGGAGTATTACTTCAAGACGGATGAATCGGCAGGCCTGAAGAACTATCTGACCTTCCCCTGGCCGAAGGGCACGACCGCCGACGACATGCTGGCGTACTATGACGCCATCGACTTCGCGGACTACGTGCACCCGATTTCGGGCGCGCGGATCGTCAAGGCCCAGCATCCGGACTACGAGTTGTACCGGACCGGCGTGCATTCGTTCCGCGACGTCTCGTGTGCCGATTGTCACATGCCTTACCGCACCGAAGGAGGCGTCAAGTTCACCGACCATCACGTTCAGAGTCCTCTGCTGAACATCGCGAACAGTTGTGCCGTGTGCCACCGCTGGAGCGAGGACGAATTGCGCGGCCGCGTGGAAGGCATCCAGACCAAGGTGAGCGAGGCGATGTTGCAGGCGGAGGAGGCGCTGGTGCACGCGCACTTCGACATTGCCGCCGCCGTGCAGGCGGGTACGGCCGACGACGATCTCCGGGCGGCGCGGGCGCTGGTTCGCGGCGCGCAGTTTCGCTGGGACTACGTCTCGGCGACGAACGGTATGGGTTTTCACTCCCCTCAGGAGTCGATGCGGCTTCTCGGCGAGGCGGCCAACCTGGCGCAGCAGGCGCGCGTGGACGCCGCCCGTCTGCTGGCACGGCACGGTGTGACCTCGGCGCCGCGCTATCCCGACGTCTCGACCCGGCAAAAGGCGTGGGATGTTGCGCAATCCTTCGTCGGCGGAGCCGGCGTCAAGCTGCTGCCCTGATCGCGGCGCGCCGCGGAATCGGCTCGACGAATGCAGACATGTCTATTGGGGCCGAGAGAATCGTGACGAGAAATCGTCCAATCCGGTCGATGGGGACACGCAGAAAGAAATTCTTCGTTTTTCTCATTTTTCTCTTGCCGCGAGCGAACAAGTAGGACTATATTTATCCTATACAGAGTGGCGGGCCGGTGTCGGCCTGTCGCCAGCCGACGAACTCGGGTGAGATACGATGGATATACTCAGGCGGAATACGGATTACGCCCTGCGTCTGGCGGTGAACCTGGCCGGTCGTTATGGGGATGGATCGGTGTCGACCCGGGCGCTGTCGGACGAAGAGGACGTGTCGTACCAACTGGCGTGCAAACTGATGCAAAGGCTTCACAAAGAAGGACTTGTGGAAAGCGACATGGGGCCCAAGGGAGGCTTCCGTCTGGCTCGGCCACCTCAGGAGGTGCCGATCCTGGCGATAATCGAAGCGATCCAGGGCCCGCTGCGGCTGAATCGGTGTCTCTTGGGCGACGGCGCCTGTCAGAGGCAGGACGGCTGCCCGATCCGGGCGCGGATCGGACGACTCCAGGAGCAGATGGACCAGTACCTTGGCGCCGTGACGCTGGGCGAACTGGCGCAGAGCCGGCGTCCGGCACAGAAGTCCACACGGCGCAGGAGACGCAAATGACCGAACGAACGAAACAGACGGTGCTCCTGGAGGCGTGCGTGGGCAAGCCCGAGTCGCTCGGGGCGCTGACCGGATATGCCGCCGACTCCATCGTCAGCAAGACGATCCTCGACAAGGACAGCGGGACGATCACGCTGTTCGCCTTCGACCGGGGCCAGAAGCTCAGCGAGCATACCTCGCCCTACGACGCGGTGGTTCAGATCGTCGAAGGCCGGGCGCACCTGGTGATCGGCGGACGGGGCCAGGACGTCGCCGCCGGCGAGTTGATCATCATGCCGGCGCACGTGCCGCACTCGGTGGCCGCCGTCGAACGATTCAAAATGCTGTTGATCATGATTCGTTAGATCGAATGAGAAAGGGGATGCCGCACAATGCAAGTGATGGATGCCAAGGCCGCACCGGGAATTCAGAACCCGCACCACGTCAAGGTGAGCAAGCTGCATGACAGCGAGCACGCTCAGGTGATGCACATCACCCTGGGGCCCGGTGAATCGCTCAAGAGGCATGTCACACCCGTGGATGTGTTCTTCTACGTCCTCGAAGGGCGAGGCGTGGTCGAGATCGGGCAGGAGCGGCGCGAGGTTGGACCGGATACGTTGATCGACAGTCCGGCCCGAATTCCGCACGCATGGCACAACGAGAGCGACGGCGTTTTCCGCGTGCTGGTCGTCAAGACCCCGCGCCCGTCGGAAACCACAAGATTGCTATAGCGGCCGGGCCGACGAGAAGCCTCACGCCGAGGTCATCCGGCCGTCGGGAGTCGCGTCACGGGATAGCGGACCAGGAACAGAATATAACAAAGGAGATCGCAAATGTTTTGTTATCAGTGTGAGCAGACAGCCAAAGGAACGGGGTGTACGGTTGCGGGAGCGTGCGGCAAGGATCCACAGACGGCAGCGCTTCAGGATTTGCTGATCTACGCGACGAAGGACATTTCGCGGTACGCGTACCGCGCCCACCAGATGGGCGCGCGGGACCGGGCGGTCGACGTCTTCACGGTCAAGGCGTTGTTCAGCACGATCACGAACGTGAACTTCGATCTGCGGTGGTTCGGCACGTTCCTCCAGGAGGCGGCGATCATCAAGGGCAAGGCCCAATCGCTGTACGAGAAGGCCGCCCGCCAGGCGGGCAAGACACCCGAGACCTTCTCCTGTCCGGTCCGCTGGTGGGAGAATACGGATGACCTCCAAGGTCTGCTCGCCAAGGCGCAGGACGTTTCGATCGCCAAGTGGATCGAGAAGCTCGGTGGCACGCCCGCCGGCCTGCAAGAGCTGATCGTCTACGGCCTCAAAGGGGCCGCCGCCTATGTCGACCACGCCGAGATCCTCGGCAAGGAAGACCCCAAGCTCTATGCCGACTTCCACCGCATGCTCGACTACCTGACCACCGGCCCGTCCGATGTCAACGACCTGCTTGCCAAGGCCCTCCAGACCGGCGAGATCAACCTCCGCGCGATGGAGCTGCTCGACGCCGCCAACACAGGCGTCTACGGCCATCCCGAGCCGACAAAGGTGCGCATCACGCCGGTCAAGGGCAAGTGCATCCTGGTCTCCGGCCACGACCTCAAAGACCTCGACGAGCTGCTCAAACAGACCGAGGGCAAGGGAATCAACATCTATACGCACGGCGAGATGCTGCCCTGCAACGCCTATCCCGGCCTGAAGAAGTACAAGCACCTGGCGGGCAACTACGGCGGCGCCTGGCAGAACCAGCGCACCGAGTTCGACGAGTTCCCCGGCCCGATCGTCATGACGACCAACTGCATCATGAAGCCCAAGGACAGCTACAAGGACCGCATCTTCACGCTCGGCCTGGTCGGCTGGCCCGGCGTCAAGCACATCGACGACCGCAACTTCGCGCCGGTCATCCAGGCGGCGCTGGCGGCGCCCGGTTTTGCCGCCGATGCGCCGGCCAAGTACATCACCGTCGGCTTCGGACGCAACGCCGTGATGAACGCTGCCGGCAAGGTCATCGACCTGGTCAAGGCGGGCAAGATCCGCCACTTCTACCTGATCGGCGGATGCGACGGCGCCAAGCCCGGACGCAACTACTACACCGAGTTCGCCGAACAGGTGCCCGGCGACTGCGTGATCCTGACGCTCGCCTGCGGCAAGTACCGCTTCAACAAGCTCGAATTCGGCGACATCGACGGCATCCCGCGATTGCTCGACGTCGGGCAGTGCAACGACGCCTATTCGGCGGTGCAGATCGCCGTGGCGCTGGCGGGGGCGTTCGACTGCGGCGTCAACGATCTGCCGCTGTCGCTGATCCTCTCGTGGTTTGAGCAGAAGGCGGTGGCGATACTGCTGACGCTGCTGCACCTGGGTGTCAAGAACATTCGCCTGGGACCGAGCCTGCCGGCTTTCGTCACGCCGGACGTGCTCAACGTGCTGGTCGAGAAGTTCGACATCAAGCCGATCGGCAGTGTGAAAGACGATATCGCCGCCACGCTCGCCACCTGAGCGGCTGGCGATCCTGTACGGTGAAGGAGGACTGATCGCAGCTTCCTTGTCACCCCGAGTGGAACGAAGTGAAGTCGAGGGGTCTGGCCATGAACGAGGTGCGGTTCTTGTTCGTGGCCGCACCCCCACGGAGGGCTTGACGACAAACTGCGGTACCTCCAAACCCGTAGGAACCGAGGTGTATCATGGCAGTACGAAACATCGTAAAGATCGATGAGGAAAAGTGCAACGGCTGCGGCCAGTGCGTCACCGCCTGCGCCGAGGGCGCGATCAAGATCATCAACGGCAAGGCGAAACTGGTCAGCGAAACCTACTGCGACGGCCTGGGGGCGTGCCTGGGGCACTGCCCCCAGGACGCCATCACGATCGAGCAGCGGGAGGCGGCCGAGTTCGATGAGGAGGCCACCAAGGCCCATCTGGCGAAAGAGAACAAACCCGAGCCGGGGTTTGCCTGTCCGGGCTTGGCGATGCAGCGGTTCGACGAGGCGGCGAAGGCTGCGCCGACCGAAGCCGCCGATGAACCAGCGGCGCCGTCGCAACTGAGACACTGGCCCGTCCAGTTGAAGCTGGTGGCGCGAACGGCGCCGTATTTCGCCGATGCGGACCTGCTGCTGGCGGCGGACTGCGTGCCGTTTGCGATGGGCGATTTCCACCAGCGGTTTCTCAAGGGCCGCAGCGTGGCGATGGGCTGCCCCAAGCTCGACGATGCGCAGTTCTACATCGAGAAGCTGGCGGACATCCTCCGGGCCAATACGATCCGCTCGCTGACCGTGGTGCACATGGAGGTGCCGTGCTGTTCCGGCCTGACGCGCGTGGCCCGCGAGGCCATCGCCCGTAGCGGCAAATCGATGGACTTCCAGGATGTCACTGTGTCTCTTCGCGGCAGCGTGATTCGACACGAAACGATCCGCGCGGGGCAAACCGGTGAACGAAAGGTTGCAGGCTGTGCTTGAGATTCTCAGACAAGTCGCGGTGGATTTCTGGGCCACGATAGCGCAGATGTCGCCCTATCTGCTGTTCGGATTCCTTGTGGCCGGCCTGCTGTCCATCTTTATCTCACAACGAATGGTCGAGCGGCACCTCGGTGGGAAGGGCATTCTGCCCGTTCTGAAGGCGGCACTCTTCGGCCTTCCGATGCCTCTGTGCTCCTGCGGCGTGATCCCCGTGTCCATGTCCCTCCGTCAGCGCGGAGCCAGCAAGGGCTCGACAATCGCCTTCCTGCTGGCCACGCCGCAGACGGGTGTAGACTGCATCCTGGTGACTTACAGCCTTCTGGGGCCCGTCTTCGCGATCTTCGCACCGATGGCCGCGCTGGTGACCAGTCTCGTGGGTGGCCTGCTCGTGAGCCTCTTCGGACAGACCCCGGAGGACAAAGACGCTGAGTCGGAAGACAACGATCCCGTCAATCCGCAATCGGATGGTTCTCGACCCGTTGGTGAGTGTCGCTGTCACCCTCTGATCACGCCCCGACGCCGGCTTCTCGACGGCCTGCGGTACGGCTTCCTGTCCCTGCCCCGCGACATCGGCAAATCCCTGCTGGTCGGTCTGACCATCGCGGCCGTGATCTCCGCACTGATGCCGGACGACTTCTTTGCGCAGAAGCTGGGCCGGGGCCTGCCCGCCATGCTCGTGATGATGCTGATCGGCATTCCCATCTATGTGTGTACCTCCGGGTCGGTGCCCCTGGCTGCGGCGATGATCCTCAAGGGCCTGAGCCCCGGCGCCGCATTCGTTTTCCTCATGACAGGCCCGGTCACGAATGCCGCGGGTCTGGCCACGATCTGGAACACCCTCGGCCGCCGCACGGCGGTTCTCTACCTGATCACCGTCGCCGTCTGCGCCCTCGCCGGCGGCCTCCTGCTCGACGCCATTGCCCCCCACATGGAATTGGCCGCTGCGCCCCACGTCCACAACATGGGCCCCAGCCTCTTCCAGCACACCTCCGCCGTCGTCCTCCTGACCCTGCTCGGCTACGGCTTCTACACCCACCTGCGCCGCCGCGAACTCGCCTGACGCCGGGCGCATCTCCCCTCGACTTCGCTCGGGGCAGGCTGCGCTCGTATCTCGTATCTCGCCGACGCAGGGCAAACATCCCCGCTCGATCTCGATGCGCATTGGGACTCAGGGCAGGCGCCGCTCGTCACCGATGGCACGTCCTCTCTAAGGCCTCGCACCCGCGCTGCCCATTAACCGCATACCGACCAACCGCGCTACCTGCGATTCGCAGGTACCGATCATCATCGGCTTTTGCCGTTGCGAGCGACGAGCCCAAGCGAACCGTCTGGATACAGCTTCGTGCATCCAAACCAAGATGAACAAAGCGTCCCCGAGACTCTTCCCAGACCCACGGCCTTCACACTTCAATCTTCAACTTGACACGCCAAACTCGAAACTCAACACTCTGCGTCTCAACAGAACAGCACCTTGAAGCCCTGGGTCAGGATGGTCACGCGTTCGCAGAGTGCAGTCGCAAGCCGCCCGTCGCCCGTGAAGCGTGAAGCAAACCTCTTCAAACTTGAGACTCAACACTTGAAACTCGGAACTCTATCGCCCAGCACCATCGCCAGAACAAGAACCCAAAGTGCCATACAGAGTCTCCCTGACTTGTCTGCCCGAACGCCGCAGAACGACACCGCCCGGTATTGCAGTAATTCAGGACCCTCCGTACCCTTAATAGGTGACTGTCCATAGTATCTCCACGAGACAAGCTGGTCAAGATCGGCGGCAAGGTGGTGTACCATGCTCGATACGTGACGTTCCAGTTGGCGGAAGTCGCGGTGCCGGGTCGCCTGTACCGAGCGACTCTGGATCGGATTCGACGGTTCGCCGCCATCTCGCCGAGGGCCGTGCCGATATGACCGGGTGCAGGAGGGGACAACCCAGAGAAAGCGGAAGAGGCGACGCTGTGACTATCGACAATTTTGGGACAAAACGGCTGTGTGGGCATCCTGAATGCCGATTTGCCCCCCCGATTCAACCTCGGTTGTCGTGCCATGGGGCATTCCTAATGCTTGAATTCCCCAGAGGCCGGTGGTATATTGGGAGTCACGAGTCCGGCGATGTTGCCGGGGAGGTCATATGGGAAATGTCGGATAGGAGAGATCCGATGAGAGTCCACATCGTCACCAAAGTCTTAACGTGCGTGCTTGTTCTTACTCCCAGATTGGCTCTTGGAGCAGATTGGACAGCCGAAGAGGTTCTTCGCCTCTATGAACAGTCACTGAAACCAATCAATAGCCGGGTAGCGTTCGAGCTTGAATCAAACACCACGTTTGCAGGCGCATGGGAGCCCAAAGGATTCCGTATGGCAAAGACCGGGATGGTGTACAGGGACGGAAACAGCTTGGGCTTTGAGTTCATGAGAAAGACTTCTGTTGACGGAGGCCAGACATTTCGCAGCCGTGCAAGGAAGTTCGTATTGCGGGAGAATGAGCCTGAGGCCATGGTATACGATTATCCCAGAGAGAACCGGGAGACAGGCAGAGTGAATATCTTCTCGAACGTCGATGAATTGCGCTCCACCATTCATGTTGACATTGGGAGTTCTGCCGTGTTTGACGGGCACCTGTCTGGTTGCAACAACCTGACGATTCCGGAAGTGTTGCGAGAAGCAACGTCCTTGCGCTTGCGCGACGCCATGGAGAGCGTCGATGGGCACGACACCTGTGTTCTCGAGGCTGCAACGAAGTATGGAAAACACTCGCTGTGGCTTGATCCCGATGCTGGTTTCAATCCAAGACGCATTACTGTGCAGAAGGAAGTCGGCGACCTGGATGGTGATCGCCGGCTCGGCACGCCCCCTCCCCGCCTCCCAGAGGGTGTGGAATCGGCCGTACCACGAATAGCAGTCGTCAAGGTTGAAATGACTGTAGAGTCCATCGAGATTGCGAACATATCAGGTGTCTTCGTGCCGGTTGCAGCAGAGATAAGCACTCGGGAGCAGTATGAGGATGGGCAATTCATGGAGTCGACCAGCGTGGTTAAGCGTAGTGCCATAGACTTCACTCCGGATTTCGAGACGTTGCGCGCCTTTGTATTGGACGTACCTGATGGCACTCCGGTTGCGTACCAGGATGCCAGGAGTCGAATGGGGGTCAAGTATGAGTGGTTTGAAGGCAGACCCAAGGCACAAGTCGATCAAGAGTTCGTCGACATGATGGATGCCAATATGGAGTCATTTCACCCGGACAACAAGGTGACTTCGGCATCCTCTGACAACACTGACGCCGATGAGGAGACTTTCGCAGGCAATGCAGGCGATCTCAGTACAGTCACGAACGACGACTCAACGGGCCCTGTGATTGCTGAGACTGGGCACACACCGGTAGTCTTGGTGTTTTCCTGTGCTGTCCTGGTTCTGAGCCTGTCCGCTTGGGTGCTCTTCAGGAGGAAATCTCGCCCATAAGGCGGATGGATATATTACTTTACTCATATCTAGTGGGCGGCCTCCACACATCGCTTGTGAGAGGTGCTTCGCCCCCAACACTTCCCATTGGCGGAGCGAGGGTCTTCCGCGTCTCATCGGGGCCGTCGGTTCCGCCTGCACGGGTTCTATTGTAGAGCGGCGGGGCGGAAAGGCAAGGAAAAGAACGGTATCTCGTATCTTGTTGTTCGTATCTCGCAAAGGGGCGCGCCGGGACGCCGCGTGGGACGGTGCGGGTACATACCCACCGACTCGTCACCGGCCTGGAGCGGATGCTACGGATAGGCCTTGTGCTCTCGTACGCAGCGACGGCGGTCCTCACCGTTAGCGCAGGGACAGGCCCTCGGCGGCGAAGGTGTCGGCGTCGCGGAGGGTTCCGGCGGTGAATCCCTTGTGGAACCATCGCCTCCTCTGCTCGGAGGTTCCGTGGGTGAAGCTGTCGGGCACGACGTAACCGCGTGCCGCCTTCTGGATGCGGTCGTCGCCCACAGCGCTGGCGGCGTTGAGCGCCTCGTCGAGGTCGCCGGCTTCGAGCAGGTTCACCCGGTCGGCGTAGTGGGCCCACACGCCCGCCAAGTAATCCGCCTGGAGCTCGAAACACACCATGTACTTGTTGAACTGCGTCTCGCTGAGCCCCGACCGCAGAGACATCACCTTCTCCGTGATGCCCAGAAGCGTCTGCACGTGGTGGCCCACCTCATGGGCGATCACGTAGGCCATGGCGAAGTCGCCGGGCGCGTGAAACTGCTGCTGCAGTTCCTGATAGAAGCTCAGATCGATGTACACCTTGCGATCGCCCGGCGCATAGAACGGACCGGTGGCCGAAGTGGCATATCCCGATCCGGTCTGCACCGTGCCGGTGTAGAGGACCAGTTTCGGATACTCGTAGCTCAACCCCTGCTGGCGGAACAGATCGGTCCAGACGTTCTCGGTCTCCGCCAGCACGACAGAGACGAACTGCGCCAGTTCATTCTCCTCGGCCGTCGGCACGTACGACGATGAGTCCGTTGACGCCTGCATCTGGAGGGAGTTCAGAAGCTGGGACGGGTTGCCTCCGAGGAAGTAGATGGCCAGGACGAGGATGAGCGTTCCGAGTCCCCCGCCGACCATGCCTTGTTTGACGGAAAGGCCCCGACGGTCTTCGACGTTTGAACTGGCGCGCCTGTCTTTCCAGCGCATGGTATTCTCCTTGTTCTACGAGCGCGAACCACCGCCACTCTGCCTGAGGCCTCGCGGCCCCCCTGTCATCCCCCCCGTGGTGTGGACCACCTCACAGCGCGAGGTCGGTCAGGTCGGCGCCCTTCTGTTTCAGCGCATCGTAGTAGACCTGGAAGCGATCCTTCAGCGCCTTCAGACCAGTCTCCAGATTTCCGAGATCGGCCTTGAGCTTCTTCGCTTCTTCTCCCAGGGCCTCGGTGAGCGGGATCTCCTTGATCTTGGCGGCCAGCTTCTCGACGTCCGCCTGCTTGGCGAGGATGGCATCTTTGTACTTCAGCGCGGTGGCCTTGAGGCTTTCGACCGTCATGGTCTGGGCCTCGGTCTGGATCTCGCTGACGGCCCTTTCCAGGTCCACAGCGGCAGCCCGAGTCTGGGTGGCAGCCGGGGCCGGGGGTTTCGTCCCGGTGCCGGAAGCCGTCTGGTCATCGGCCTTCTTGCGGCATCCGAAGGTCATCGACAGGAGGAGGATCAGGCAACACGACAGGATTTGACGCTTCTTGAATCTCACGGCAGGCTCCTTTCAAGTCGAACAATGTTTGCGTCCACGCGACAGTCAGGCTATATCGCAGAGGGGACAGCGTCAAGTCAACGCTTGCGGCTCTTGCCAGAGAAAGTGCGCCTTCTGTCTACGGGCGGCTCCGCAAGGCCATCCGAGCCGGCGGAACCGGTGCTCCCCATAACGATGAATTCACCCACTCAATTCCCACTTTCCCGCTATAGAATCAGAGACGATGCCGGATGCAACCCCGGCTGTTCTATAATTGACGTCGAATGGATTTCAGGTCAAGGTCTGTAATTGAAGGTTTTTCCTTGTTGCGAACGGACAAATGGCGGTCCATGCTGTCCTGTCGATATCTGGCGATTTCTGAGGAGTATCGGATTCCTCAATCGACAGTGGTGTGGCGCTCGCGTGAAAGGAGTTGAGAGATGGCGCAGTACAAGATCGAAGACGTAGAGGGGATTGGTCCAACCTACGGGGAGAAGCTCCGGGCCGCCGGGGTGAGCAATACCGACCAGATGCTGGCCGCCGGCAAGACGAAGAAGGGGCGAGCCGAACTGGCCCAGAAGACGGGGATCAGTGAGTCCCTGATTCTCAAGTGGGTGAACATGGTCGACCTGTACCGCATCAAAGGCATCGGGTCGGAGTACTCCGAACTCCTGGAGGCTTCCGGCGTCGATACGGTCAAGGAGCTCAAGAACCGCGTTCCCGCCAACCTTGAGAAGAAGATGACCGAAGTGAACACACAGAAGAAGCTGACCCGACGGGTGCCGACGCTCGCGATGGTGACCGATTGGATCGAGCAGGCCAAGAAGCTACCGGCCGGCGTGGAATACTGACCGTCGAAGCACGCACAGAAACGCAACCGCGGCAGCCGCCAATGCGGGACAACCTGCGGTGCCTGAGGCGCCCTCGTTGACGGCTATCCGCGCCGAACACAAACACAAGCGAACCATCTGAAAGGCAAGTGCGATGGGAAACCTGTTGCCGTTAATCATTCAATTGGTCAGCGGGGCCGTCGGCGGGAATGTGGCAGGCGGTCTGATGAAACAGTTCTCCCTGGGGACGCTCGGTAATTCCATCGCCGGCATCCTGGGCGGCGGAATCGGCGGCCAACTGCTCGGTCTCCTGGGGATCGCCACCGGCAGTGGCGGGACGGACATCGGCAGTATCGTGGGAAGCATCGCCGGCGGCGGCGTGGGCGGCGGCGTCCTGATGGCAATCGTGGGCGTCATCAAGAACGCCATGAAGAAGCAGTAGCACACCCGCCATCTCGACACAGGCATGCCTGCCAACATGGACGCGCATCCGAAACACGGAACCGGGCCCGCTCCCTGCCGTGAGTTTCCTTGTCCTCGGCCGGGCCCATGTGGCTTGGGGGGTATGGCTGTGCGCCGAGGCGATCAGAAATAATTCATCGGCCGGACGAAAGCCCTTGGCAGAGTCGGGAGAGAGTGTTATAGTGCGACCCTTGTTTATCAGGATATGTTGCTGAAGCTTCCTTTGGTCGCACGAACCATGATTTTGACACAGATACTGCAACCGAATTCCGTCAGGGTGCCGCTGAAAGGCACGGACAAGAATGCCGTGATCAGCGAACTGGTGCATCTGCTCGATGAGAACGGACTGCTCTTGAACAAGAACGTTGTGCTGGAGGCGGTGTTCAGCCGGGAAATGACCCGCAGCACGGGGATCGGGTCCGGGATCGGGATCCCGCACGGCAAGTGCAACGCGGTCAAGGATCTGGTCATGGCGCTGGGCATCGCGCGTCAGCCGATCGAGTTTCAGAGCGTGGACGGCAAGCCCGTGTCGACCGTGATCCTGCTGATCAGCCCGCTCGACCAGACCGGTCCCCACATCCAGGCGCTGGCGCGGATCAGCCGGCTGATGCTCGATGCGTCGTTCAAGAGCGCGCTGGAGCAGGCCCCGTCGGCGGAGGTGGCCTACAAGCTGCTGAGCGATCGAGAGAACGAGTAGCGTCTTTCCGGCCGGCCGTCTTACAGCGATCCGCTGGGCCGTTTTTCCCAGAGGATGAGGCCCAGATCGTAGGGATTGACCTGATCGGGATGGCTGGGCAGGACGCGGACGGCCACGCCATGCTGTCCGGTCGTCTTGCACTCCATCGAGCCGGTGAACCAGTGCTCTCCATCGTCCGAGGCTCTCTGCTCGTGCCGCATCGCGACGGGCGAACCCTCCTGAATGTTGCCCCAGGAATCGGTCGGTCCCGAATACAGCTCGACAGAGACGTCTTCCGGACGAACGCGCCCCAGTTTGACCAACGCGCGAACGTTCAGCTCCGAGCCCACCTTCAACTGCGGCTGCCTCGGATTCAACCGCTCCTCGTCTTGCTCGCCGTTGACCAGCACCGTGACGTCCCTGACCGCAAACTCCGACCAGGCCTGGCGAATCTCCGATTTCCAGCGAGAGAAGGCCTTCGCCCGGCTCATCGCTTCGGCGGCCAGGTATCGATAGCGAGCCGCCGCCGGGTTGTAGAACCGGCGCACGTACTCGGCCAGCATGCGATGCGTGTTGAAACGCGGCCCGACCCACCGGATGGTGGCTTTCATCTTCGCAATCCACGCGCGGGGCAGGTCGTCAGCGCTGCGGGTGTAATACAGCGGCACCACCTCGTTCTCGAGGATGCTGTAGATCGCCTGCGCCTCGATCATGTCCTGGTAGTCCTGGTTCTGATAGTTCTGCTCGTCGCCAATGACCCAGCCGCCTTCGGGAATGTACCCCTCGGGCCACCAGCCATCGAGGGTGCTCATGTTCAGCACGCCGTTGACCGCCGCTTTCATGCCGCTGGTGCCGCTGGCTTCCATCGGCCGACGCGGATTGTTCAGCCAGACATCGACGCCTCGCACGAGGAATCGCGCCACGTCCATGTCGTAGTCCTCCAGGAAGACGATGCGCCGTCGCACGGTCTCGTCGGAGGCGAAATGGATGATATGGCGGATGATCTCCTTGCCGCCGGTGTCCTTCGGATGGGCCTTGCCGGCAAAGATGAACTGGACCGGGCGCTCCGGATCGTTCAGCAGCCTGGCCAGACGCTTCGCGTCCCGGAGGAGCAGATCGCCGCGTTTGTAGGCGGCGAAGCGCCGGGCGAAACCGATCGTCAGGGCCTTGGGGTCAAGCACTTCTTCGGCCTGCCGCAGCTCGCCATGACACCGGCCGCGACGCTGCATCTGGGCCATCAGCCGCTTGCGGGCGAACACGATCAGCCGTTCCTTGCAGCGCTGATGGGCGCTCCACAACTCCTCGTCCGGAATCTGATCGGTCTGGTCCCACACCGACTTGTCGAACACGCTCTCGGACCAGGACGGACCCAGATACCGCTGGTACAGACTGCCGATCTCCTCCGACAGCCACGTCTTGAGATGGATACCGTTGGTGATCGAGATGATCGGAACTTCCTTCTCCGGAATGCCGGGCCATAGCGATCCCCACACTTCGCGCGAGATCTGCCCGTGCAGTTTGCTGACGCCGTTGACGTAGCCGCTCAAGCGAATGGCCAGCACCGGCATTTTGAACGGTTCGGCCTCATCGTCCGGCAGAAGCCGTCCCAGGGACAGGAACTGCGTGCGGTTCACACCCAGGTGCGGGAAGTAGCCTCCGAAGTATTTGTCCATCAGCTCCACGCTGAACTCGTCGAGGCCGGCCTTGACCAGGGTGTGGACCGTGAAGACGTTGCCGGAGCGGGTCGCTTCCACCGCTTCCTCGAACGTCATGTTCTTGGCATTGCGCAGTTGTCGAATGCGCTCCAGCGCCATGAAGGCGGCGTGCCCCTCGTTCATGTGGCAGACCGTCGGCTCAATGCCCATCGCCAGCAGGGCCTTGAGCCCGCCGATGCCGAGCAGGATCTCCTGGCGGATTCGCAGTTCGCGGTCGCCGCCGTAAAGGTTGCTGGTAATCATGCGGTCGACCGACGAATTCGGAGCGATGTTGGTGTCCAGAAGATACAGCTTGATCCGACCCACGCAGATGCACCAGACCTGCGCCTGGACGTTGCGGCCGGGATACTCGACGCTCACCGTCAGGGGCCGGCCGCTCTCCTTGCGGACCAGCTCCATCGGCATGTTGAACACGTCGTTCTCCACGTAGGCCTCCTGCTGCCAGCCGTCGATGTTCAGGTACTGGCGGAAGTAGCCCTTCTGGTACATCAGACCGACGCCGACCAGCGGGATGCCGAGATCGCTGGCGCTCTTGAGATGGTCGCCCGCGAGAATTCCCAGGCCGCCGGAGTAGATCGGAAGGCATTCGTGGAGTCCGAACTCCGCACTGAAATACGCGACGACCTCTCTGCTCGTCTGCGGACAAACCCTCTCGTACCAGGTCGAGGATTGGAGATACGATCGCGATGCCGCTGCCGCCTGCTTCAACTCGTTCAGGAAGCTCTCATTGCGCGCCAGTGCCTGCAGACGCGTCTGCGAGACGGCCCCCAGCAGCTTGACCGGATTGTGGCCGCAGGCCACCCACAGGTTCGGGTCAATCCGCTTGAACAACTCCACAAGCGGTGGGTTCCAGGCCCAGAACATATTCCTCGCGACGTAATCCAACTCTTGCAGACAGTCCGGCAGAGCTGGCAGAACGGTGAAGTTACGGACACTCGGCATTGCAGCTCCTCACTAAGTCAAGACATCCTCATGCGGAGACACCACACGGAGAACAGCAGGTCCTCACCCTCTCATCGGCCAATCCCATGGCCGTCTTAACCCCAAAACCCCCAAGTCTTTATGGCCTTTCGGCCCCGGAACGTCCGACAAACACAGACGCGTCGTGGCTGTCAGCGGCACCAATAAAAAAAAGGCCTGCATAGACAGGCCTTTTATCTATTGCCAGCTCACCTCCACCTGTGCCGTGAGAATGGATTTTGAAGAGAACCCATTACTGCAAGGTGGGCAATCGTTGCTCGCGTCCGGATGTCCTATCGAGTAGGCATGTCCGGCCCGGCAAGACCTGATTTCCCTCAGAACGGGTATCGGTTCTTTCAACAGTACGCATTCTCACGAACACTGCAGGGGTCAGCCCGCAATTGTCTTATACCATATGGCGGCGGGTCCGTCAAGCAAATAGCTCTGGAGGTCAACAGCACCTTGGCCCACACGCCTATACCCCTTATCGGCATTCGACGTTCGGGACGTGAAAAAAAACGTTGCGTCGCGCGTGGCATCTCAGGCGGTTCATGAGAATCTCACAATGTCCGTAATTCCGCCTCTACGGCCTGATGGAGACTCTGGACGATGGCCGCCTGATAGCCATCGACCGTCTCGTGCGTCAGCGTCCCGTCTTCATCTCGGAATCGCAGGGAAACGGTCACGCTCTTCTTGTCGGGTGCGATGCCCTTGCCTCGATAGATGTCCACGAATCGGACGTCCTCCAACTCGGCCGGAGCGCTGCTCTCGATGGCCTGGGCAATGGCCCTCCAGGCCGTGTCCTCGGGCACAACGATCGACAGGTCGCGCTCGACGGCCGGAAAACGCGGGACCGGCCGAATGGAGATCGGAGCGCCCTTCAGCTCCAGCAGCTCGGCGAAATCGAGTTCGGCGCCGCACGGCGACACATCTTTGAAGTCCAACCTATTCCGGACGGCATCCGAGAAGACAGCGGCCACGCCGATGATGCGGCCGTTGACCGTGACCTCGGCGCCCACATCCGCCCAAGAACAATCGGCCGGCACGAAATCGACCGTCGCCCGACGGTCGATATGCCGGATCAACCCCTCCACGGCGCCCCGCAGCTCACGAAAGTCGCCGCTGCAAACCAAGGCCACTTTGGTCTTCTCTTCGGGCAGAGCATTTCGGTCCTGCCTCGGCTTGAACGTGTCGGCAATCTCGTAGACGCGACACGGCAGGTTCTTGGCATTGACATTCGTCCTGAGGACCTCCAACAGCGAGCCCAGCAGCGTCTGCCGCAGCAGATTGGCGCTCTTGCGAGAGACGTCCCTGACACCCAGGTCGCCGATGGCGCCGCCGTCGGCAAACAGCGCGGCAATCGCCTGATCGATGAACGTCACGGTGACGGTCTCATAGAACCCGCAGCCGTTGAGAAAGCCGCCGATGGACTGGGCCAGCCTCTGACGCGCGTCGGCGGGCACCGCCTCGATCCGGATGCTCTTGCGCGTGGGGACCTTGTCGTAGCCATGAACGCGGGCAACTTCCTCGATCAGGTCCACCTCCCGCTGGATATCGCTGCGCCACGTGGGGACCGAGCACACCACCGAACCGTCCGACAGACGCGGCGAAAAGCACAGAGAAGCGAGGATTTTCAGGACCGTCTCGGAGGGGACCTCGATGCCGAGCAGCTTGCCCAGACGCGAAAGCCTCATCGTCACTTGCCGGGGCTGAGGTTTTCCTGGATAGGCGTCCACCACGCCTTTGGCCACGCGACCACCGGCCACCTGAACGATCAACTGTGCAGTCCGTCTCGAGGCCCAGTCGATCTTCTCGATGTCCACGAGCCGTTCGAAACGGAACGCTGCCTCTGAAGGCAGAGCCAGACGGCGGCTCGTCGTGCGTGTGCAGACCGGATCGAAATGAGCCTCTTCCAGCAGAATCGTGGTGGTCTTGTCGCCCACTTCGGTCTCCAGGCCGCCCATCACGCCGGCGACGGCGACCGGCCGCCTGGCGTCGGCGATCACCAGCATCTCCGGCGTCAACTCGCAGTTGGAGCCGTCGATGCTGACGATCCGCTCGCCGGCGATGGCCTTGCGAACGACGATCCTGCTGTCTTTGATGGTGTTGTAGTCGAAGGCGTGCGGCGGCTGCCCTGTTTCCATCATGGCGTAGTTCGTCGCGTCGACGACGTTGTTGATGCTGCGCATCCCGACGGCTTCCAGCCGCCTGACCATCCACTCGGGCGACGGTCCGATCGTGACGCCCTCGATCACCCGGGCGGTATATCGGCCGCACAGAGAGGGCTCGGCAATTTCGACCCCGACGAATGCGGACGCGTCCCTGTCCATTTCACACAGTTCGACCTGGGGCAGCCTCAGCTCCCTGCCCGTCGCGGCCGCCAGTTCCCGCGCGACCCCGATGTGACTGAGACAGTCGCCCCGGTTGCTGGTGACCTCGACGTCGAGCACGGTGTCGTCGCCCACTCGTTCGATCCCCTCGCAGGGAAAACCCAGATCGCTCAGAATCGCCGCGATGCGTTCGGCGGCAAGTCCCGTCTCGACGTAGTCGTTCAGCCAGTTCAGCGAAATCTTCATGAAATCCGTCCTTACGAGTATCCGTGATAGGGCCATAGCCTACCCAGGCCCCCCCCGCCTGTCAACTCCACGGACCTGAGACTTGCGAATCGAGGGCGTTTGCGATAGGCTGGAAGGCCAAGGGGAGCGGCCCCGACAGACGCTTTGCAGACACCGGGAAGGACCATGAACGATTGTGAACGATTCGAGCAACTGATCGAGGGGGGCGACTGCTGCATCTCCATCATGACCACGGAAGAGCGCTACGCGCTGGAGATCGTGCGAAAGGTCGCCGAGAAGCTTAAGCGGGACATGTGGGTCTGGTCGGTCGCCGACGGGGTGCGGGACGGGTTGATCGACGGCAGCCCGGCCATCGCCAACACCGACAGCCCGGCCGCCGGACTGGCCAACCTCGCACGCGCCAAGCCCGGCTCCCTCTGTGTCACGCTCGACCTGGCCGAGCATCTCCGGGGCGGCAAGGCCCTGCGCATCCTGCGCGACATGATCGACGGCTTCGACAGCACGCCAATCACCCTGGTGATGATCGACAGCGCCGATAAGCTGCCCGACACAGTCAAAGCCTACACCCGGTCGTTCGAGATTTCGTATCCCGACGAGAAGGAGCTGCTTCAGATCATCCGAAGCACGCTCCAGCATCTGCATCGCAAGAAACCGATCGAAGTCGGCATCACCCAGAAAGGCCTCGACACGATCGTCCGCAATCTGCGCGGGCTGACGCGTCGCCAGGCGGCGCGGATCATTCGCGACGCGGTCGCCGCCGATCAGCGCTTCCGCGACGACGACATCAACGTGATCATCGCCAACAAGAGACGCATGATCCAGCAGGGCGGGCTGCTCGAATACATCCAGACGCCGCTCGATCTGAGTGAAATCGGCGGGATGAACCGCCTCAAGACCTGGCTGCACCAGCGACAGGACGTCTTCAGCGCCGAGGCGCAGGCGTTCGGCCTGGTGGCCCCCAAGGGTGTGCTCATGCTGGGCGTGCAGGGCGCGGGCAAGAGCCTGTGCGCCAAGGCTATCGCCACCGCGTGGCACCAGCCCCTGCTGCGGCTGGACCCGGGCACGCTGTACGCCAGCTTCATCGGCGAGTCGGAGCGTAACCTGCGCGATGCGCTGAGGCAGACCGAGATGATGGCGCCGGTGATCCTCTGGGTTGACGAGATCGAGAAGGCCTTCGCCTCGGCCGCCAGCCGCAGCGCCGACGGCGGACTGTCTCAGCGCATGTTCGGCACGCTGCTGACCTGGCTCCAGGAGCACGAGGCGCCCGTCTTCACGGTCGCCACCGCCAACGACATCGAGGCGCTGCCGCCTGAGCTGCTCCGCAAAGGCCGCTTTGATGAGATCTTCTTCGTCGACCTCCCCACGCCGCCAGTGCGCCGGCAAATCTTCGCGATCCACCTGCGAAAACGCGGCCGCGACCCCGAGAAATTCGACCTGGCCGCTCTGAGCGAAGTGTCGCAAGGCTACAGCGGCTCGGAGATCGAGCAGGCGGTCACCTCGGCGCTGCATACCGCCTACGCAGACAAGACTGAGCTGGACACGGAGCGTCTGATCGCGGCCTTGCGAGCCTCGCCTCCCCTTTCGGTGACGATGGCCGAGAAGGTCTGCGCTCTGCGCGAATGGGGCAAAGGCCGCTGCGTGCCCGCCGATTGAGCTGTCGTCGATCGTGACGGAGGGGTGGCAGCCTCAAACGCGCAGTGTTGGGGTATGGCAGATTCCTCCGTTGCCTCGAATGCACGGGGCGACCAACACAATGGACCATCCCCAAATCCTCCGGACTTGAGGCTGCCACCCGGATCGTACGGACGCGTAGGGTTTTGCGCTTTCCAAGAGACGGCGCGTACCTATAATGGCGAACTGAAAGGACTCAATCGCCTTAAAGGACTGTGGATATGAATACGCGTTCCCTGTTGTTCGTAGTCGCGGCCGCCTTGGCGACCGTGCTCCTCTGTGGCTGCGTCGAACGGAAACTGACGATCAACACGGAGCCTCAGGGCGCTCTGGTCACGCTCAACGACGAACAGATCGGCGTCTCGCCGGTCACCGTGTCGTTCAACTGGTACGGAGACTACTGGGTCCGCGCCAGCAAGGAAGGTTTCGAGACGCTCGACACGCATCGCGAACTGAAGGCGCCGCTGCACGACCGCTTTCCGTTCGACTTCTTCGCGGGCGTTCTCTATCCCGGCCAAATCACGGACGATTACGAATGGACGTTCGAGCTGGCTCCCCGGCAGGACCTCACCCGCGAGCAACTGCTCGAACAAGCCGACGCCCTCCGCACCGAAATCGACTGACGCGGCTCGGCGGGCAACGGTCACATCAGGTTGTCGCGGTACCAGGCGATGGCGCGTTGGAGGCCGTCGCGGAAGAGGACGACGGGCTCGAATCCGATCAGCTTCCTGGCGGCGGTGATGTCGGCCAGCGAGTGCTTGACGTCGCCGGCGCGGGCGGGCGCGTAGTGAGGCACGACTTTCTTGCCCACCATCTCGTTGATCAGAGCGATGATCTCGTTGACGGTGACCTTCTCGCCACAGGCGATGTTGACGACTTCGCCGTTGGTCTTCTTCGCCCGGGCGGCGCAGAGATTGGCCTGCACGACGTTGTCGATGTAGGTGAAGTCGCGGCTCTGCTCACCGTCGCCGTAGATGGTGGGAGGTTGGTCCTTGAGGATGGATGTCACGAAGGCGGGAATCGCGGCGGCGTACTGGCTCGTCGGGTCCTGGTACGGCCCGAACACGTTGAAGTAACGAAGCGAAATCGTCTCCAGACCGAAGACCTTGGCAAAGACCGAGCAGTAGTACTCGCCCACGAGCTTGCCGACCGCATACGGTGACAGCGGACTGGTGGGCATCGTCTCGACCTTGGGCAGCGTCGGCGTGTCGCCATAGGCCGACGAGCTGGCGGCGTAGACGAAACGCTTGACGCCCGCATCGCGTGCGGCCATCAGCAGCGTAAACGTCGCATCCACGCAGTGCTTGTGCGTCAGCTCGGGCTCGTCGACGCTGCGGGGCACGCTCGGCAGCGCACCTTCGTGCAGGACGACATCAATGCCCTTCATCACGGACCGCGCCACGTTCGGGTCTCCCATGTCGGCCTGGACGAAGTCGATCTTGTCGATCAGGTCATCGAGGTTGCTGCGCTTGCCTGTCAGCAGATTGTCCACCACGCGCACGTAGCAGCCCTCGGCAACCAACCGTCGACAGATGTTCGAGCCGATGAAGCCGGCCCCGCCCGTCACCAGAAACTTCTCCATAAACGTCATCCTTTTGCAGAACGCCAAGCCACCCAACGGCGTCTCATTCTACGAGGCCGTCCCCCGAAGGAAAGCCCCTTTTGTCGGGATTCGTTTCTCCCCAGCTCGATCGGTCCCGCGCAGATCACGCGGAATTGGCGGCTAACTGGGGCTTGAGATACTTGCGGTACGCCTTGAATTGCTGGCGGAAATAGCCGCCCTTCATGGCCTCGGCGCCGAACAGCACACAGCCGAGGACGTTGGCGCCTACCTCCTGCAGCTCACGGAGCGTCCGCCGGGCCGCTCCGCGTGTGGTCGCCGCAGCGTTGTACACGAGCAGTGTCCCGTCGACGAGCCGCGCCAGCACCTTGACGTCGCTGACCAGCAGCACGGGCGGACTGTCGATGATCACGCGGTCGTAGTGCTGGGCCACGCCTTCGATCAGCTCTTTCATCCGGCGGCCGGCCAGCACCTCGGCCGGACTGGCAGTGGGCGGACCGGCGTAGATGAGGTCCAGCCCGGCGATGCTGCTCGGTCGAATGGCGGACTGATAGTCGCACTGCCCGGTCAGGATGCTCGTCAGCCCCTGCCGACGCGTCTCCTTCGTCTCTTCGGAACCCGTTCGAGGAAAGGCCAGGTGCAGGCTCGGCTGACGCAGGTTCGCATCGATCAACAGCACCTTCTCGTACTTGGCGACGAAGGCCGCCGCCAGGTTGCACGCGACAGAGGTCTTGCCGTCGCCCGGCGCGCCGCTGGCGATCAGCAGGGTCTTGAAGCCCGCCTCGCCCGTCAGGTCCAGGTTGGTGCGGCAGCGCCGGTAGCACTCGCCCAGCAGCGAATACGGCGCGTCCTTTACAACGTGACACAGGTCGACATCGTCGACGGCACGGTCCTCGGCAGCGTCCGGGATCATTCCCAGCAGAGGCAAATGCACGAAGCGCCGAACGTCGTTCGGAGTCCGCACGAGGTCGTTGAGCATCTCGATCAGGAATGTCAGAGCCAGGCCGAGCATCAGGCCAAGCATCGTGCCACCCGGACCCCAGAGCACGACGTGCCGGGACATGACCATCTTCAAGGGCTCCGGGGCCAGACCCAGCGGCTGCACCTTGGGCGTGTCCGGATCGCTCAGCATGATCCGCAGCTTCTCGATCTGTGTCTTGATCTGATTGAGCATCTCGATGCGCTCGTCCCGCACTTTCGTGTATTGCTCGTAGCGGGCTCGCGCCTCGTCCAGCGTCTTCTGCTTGTCGCGTGCCTGGTCCCTGAGCAGTTGCAGTTCCGTTTGTCGCTCCTCCAGAACGCGGAGGGTGTCCCGGGCGTTGTAGAGATTCGCACGTCGGGTCTGCTCGGCAATCTCCAGACGCCGCTGACCGCGTTTCTGCTCGATCTCGCCGATCAGTTCCTGGGTCTGACGAACCACCCGGTGGTCCTGGCCGAACTTCGTGAGCCGGCCGGACAACTGCCCTTCCAGCAATGCCAACTGCTGGGCCAGTGCGATCATCACCGGGTCGCGCTCGATGGCGTGCTCGACCTGATCGGTGATGGGGCCCTCGGCCAGCACCTTGAGGTTTTCGATGTCGGCCCGAAGCTGCTTGATCGCCAGCGACAGCTCGCTCTCCTGGAGTTCGAGGTCGTTCAGCCGCATGGTGATCGTGTGTTGGAAGTAGTGGCCCGAGGGACGCTCCAGATCGGTCATCCCGCTTTCCTCCCGGACGCGTTGCAGGGCGCGTTCGCTGTCGGCGACCTCCTTCTCCACAAAGCTCTGACGAGCCGTCAGCTCGATCAGCTTCTGGTTGACGTCCTGCCGCTGCGTGTCGCCGTGCTGGCTGACGAACAGACGCACCATCTCGTTGACGATCAGCGCCGCTTCCTTCGGACTGCCGCAGGTCATCGAGACGATGATGTGCTCGGCCTCCCGGTGTGGGAACGCATTGAGATTGTCCTCCAGACTGGCGACCGCGTCGCGAATGTCTCCATGCAACTTCTGACGGAACCACGTGGTGCCCCGCACCTTGTCGCTTTCCAGCAGCCCCTGAAGGCTGTCCTGGCGCTTCATGAGATTGGCCAGGGAGACACGATGGCCGTACTGGAGGTCCTGTTGCACCTGGGTCGCCACGATCTCCATCGGATCGGTCTCGATCGGCGGAAGCACTTTGAGGATCGTCTCGGCGCGATACAGCGGCGCGTAGCGCCGGACCAGAACCCATCCGGCGGCTCCCAGGGCCATTCCGAGGGTGGTCATGAACAGGATCAGCCAGAGGTGCCGGCGCAGCATCCCGAAGACTTCCCTGGGTGTCAAGGCCGTCACCGAGGCGCTCGCGGTCGGCGAGCCGCTCTTCCTGTTCTTCCCGATGTTCATCGGGCTCGGATTTCTCTTCATCGGTGTCACTCCCCGAAGCCCGCCCCCACAGAATCCATCTGCGAGAACGCATCGCGTCGCACGTCGGCTACCGGGCCGTCTGCAATCGCTCGATGGCCGCGTCCAGACGCCTGGCAGTGTCGGACCGTTCCTCGTCTGCCAGTCCCCTGGCGTGGCGATAGGCCGCCAACGCGCCGGCTTTGTCGCCCAGGCCCTCCTTGATCATGCCCAGATGCTCGTACGCCGTAGCCGACGCCGTCTGGGCCACCTCGTACTGCTGGATGGCCGCGGTGATGAACCGGACCGCCGCGGCGTCGTTTCCTTTCTTATGCAGAATCAGAGCGTACGTGTCCAGGTACGCCGCCTGGTCCGGATTGGCGTTCAGCGCGCGTTCGGCGTATCGCTGCGCCTCGTCGAGCCGCTCGTCATTCTGCGCCAACAGGTACGCCAGGTTGTTCAGAACACTGTGGTTTGTCGGCATTTTCTCCGCCAGACTTTCGTAGACGCCCACAGCCGCCTGGAGATATCGTTTATCGGAAGTTCCCTGATAAGCGACCGTCAGCAGATCGGCCTTCTGGAGCGTATAGGCGGTGGCATTGCGATGGGCATCGGCATCAGACCCGCTCAAGGCAATGCACTTGTCGACATACTCGACAGCATCGTCATAATCGTTCTCGATGCGGGCCAGATGGAACATCGTGGCGTTGGCCGCCAGAGAGTCGGGATTCGCCGCCAGCCGGCCTCGGCAATAGCGCGAGACGTCCTCCGGTCCCAGCAGACGACGGACGCGAAGCAGAATCTCCATGGCCAGTCGGTCATTGCTCCAGGCCTTGTCGACCGCCTGCCGGCACAAGCGTCCGGCTTCGGCGTCATCGCCGAGCTTCTTCCTGGCCTCAGCCATCCGACAGAAGGCCACTGCCGCCCAGTCGGTATCGACGTGCTTTCCGGCCTCCCGGAAGAGCTCGTCCAGCCGCTCGGGACGCCAGGAATCCCCTCCTGCGGTGGGGTCTCCGGCGCTGAGAATCAGCGAATGCAGATATCCATCCAGAACCGCCGCACGCAATGTACCGCTTTGCCGGACATCGGAAGTCGCCGTCTGCGCGAGGCGATAGGCCTTGCCGTACAGCTTCACGGCCTCGTCGAAATCGCGTCGGTCGATGGCGAAGGCCCCGGCACGCGTCAGCCAGGCGGCGCTTTCCGGGAATTCCGCCAGGGTCTTCGAATAGAACTGCTCGAGCGATTCGTCGCGTCCGAGCCTGCGATAGGTTCGTTCCAGCAGCATCCTGGCCGATGCCGGCGCCGCAGGTGCTTTCAACACCGCCAGCAACTCACTGATGGCCTCTTCGTGCCTCCCGGCCCAGAGGTACGCGTTGGCCAGCGCAACAGCGGCATCGGGGTCGTCGGCAAGCAGCCGGCTCCTGCGGAAGTCCAGAATCGCCTGATCGTAGTTGCCCATGAGCTGGCTGATCTCGCCCCGCAGACGCCAGCCTGCGGCGTCCTGCTGGTTCTTCTCGAGGTTGCGATTCGTCAACTCCAGGGCACGCTCCAACTGGCCCTGATACTTCGCGACAAAGGCCTCCAGCACCAGAAGACGAGGCTCGTCAGGATACCGTTCCCGAAAGCTGTGCAGCTTCTGCTCTGCGTCCCGAACCAGGCCCAGATCGAGAAACGCGCGAATCTGAGCCAGACGATTGGCGGCATTGTCCTCCTGACCGAGCAACTGCTCCGAGTATGCCTTGACGGCGTCTTTATCTCCGGTCGCCTGAGCGACGAGGACCATTCCTTTGAGGGCGTCGTTCCTGTTGGCCGGCTCGTCGAGAAGCGGTTCGAGGAGCTTGCGAGCCTGCTCGTAGCGACCGATGCGGTAGTAGTGGCGCCACAGAAGCCGACCGTCCTGCGAATCGACGAGCAGTTGGGCCGCCTTGTCCGGCTGGCCCGTGACGCGATAGTACTCCGCGTAGCTCTGGAGCATGAACTCGTTGTGAGTGTCGATCTGCCGGGCCTGTTCGAAGGCCGTCTCGGCGATCGCCAGGAACGCCCCCTTTCGAGCCGGGTCCGTCTGCTCGACGGCAACCCGTGTCGCCAGGCGCCCCAGCATCACGGCGTTCTCCAGACTCGGCGCGGTGATCTGAACCGTCTGCCGAATGCCCAGCGCTCTGAGCGGATCGGTCTCGTCGACCAGGGCGGCATATGCCAGCAGCGCCTGCGTGTCTGTCGGGTTCAACTGGATGGCGCGTTCCAGGGCAAGCTGCGCCTCGTCCCGTTGTTCGGCCGAGGCGCGGTCTCCCAGTCCCTGGTTGCGAACGAGCAGCGCGTTCGCCAGTGTCCTGGCGATCAGGGGATCGATGGGATTCAGCCGGGATGCCTTCCGCGCATCTTCAAGGCAGGCGAGCTCATTGCCGAGAGCCGCCTGAACGTTGCTTCGAAACATGTAGCCATAGGAGAAGATCGGCCGCAGCTTGAGGCATGCGTCCAGATGGTCCAATGCCTCCGCGTGTTGTCCCCTGGCAAATGCCAGTCGGCCGGCAAAAAGATGGCCTTCGCAGTCATCGAGGTTGTCGGCCGCTGCCGCTGTGACCACCCTCTGGGCCAGCGTCCAGTCGTTCTTGCGGCGAGCCATGTCGAAGAGCTGGCCGACCGCTCGATGCCGCCAGCTCGGCGGTCCGCTTCGCAGATAGGCCCCAGCGGCCTGAGGCGTCTGGGACTCGGTGGCATCGAGCACAGACTCCCACTGCGCAATGGCCTCGTCGAGCTGACCGCCGGCCTCATAGAACAGACCCAGCTCCGCCGCCCGGACGACAGGATCGCTCAGGCTGCGAATCGCCTGCAATCGGATCTCGCGACGCCGCGACTCCGAACAGCTCGCGGGATCGGGCTCCGACAGAAGGCCCCGGCAAAACAGGGCCTCCACATCCTGCCCGGACTGTTTCAGGAACGCCTCCACAACTGCTCTGGCCAGGGTCGCGTCGTTCTGCGCAATCAGCATCGTGCACAGCGTTTCCAGGCCCTTGCCATCCACAGCGGTCGGATCGACGAGCAGCAGGCGCTGGATCAGATCCGCCTGCCGTCTGCGACATTCATACAGGTCGGCCTGCATGGCCCGCACCGCATCTTCCGTTGGGCCGACCTGACCCTGTGAGGCTGGTTCGGCGCGTGACGACGGCACCGAAGCGCTGCGTTGAATCGCCTCCTGCAATTGCGTGGCCTGCGAGGCCGCCAGAATCAGACGGATCTTCAGTGTGTTGGGATCGGCCTGGTCCAGTTGAGCGATGGCTTCTTCGGCCTCGGTGACATGGCCTTTGGCGAGCAGCGTGCGGACGCGAAGCTGCCGGCTTCGAGAGGTCGCGCCGAACCGCTCCTCAAAACTGTTGACCGCACTCAACGCGACATCGTAGGAACGCACGCGCAGCAGCGCATCGCCGTAGTCCAGGACCGTATCGGGGCGGGTGTTGACAATCCCTGAATTGAGAGCCGACCCGAGGAACTCAATCACGGCGCCAACCTCGGAGGTGTTCTTGAACAGCCCGGCCAGCGTGTAGGAGAGAAAGGCGTCGCCCTCGTCGTCCGAACCGCTGGCCGCCTCGATCTGCTCGTACGCCGCATAGAGATCGCGGACAGCCTGGCCCGTGTGGCCTTGAGCCAATTCCAGCATACCACGCCACTTGACCACCTGGGGATTCTCGCCGCTGCCCTGAATCTGCTCGATCTCATGAACCACCTTCTCCGCCTTGGCCAGGACGGTCGCATGGACCTCGTCCGAGCGCTGCGACAGTCGCGTCTGTTCGAGGTGGAACCGGCCGAGCAGCGCGCACAGGGAGAATCGGTACATCTGTCCGGCGTACTGCCTGGGTCCGGGCCGGTCCTGCGCATCCGGTAATTCCAGAGCCGTTTCAGCCAGTTCGATGGCCTTGTGCAACGCGGATTCGTCGGCGTAAAGCGTGAAGCGACGATAGTACAGCCTGGCCGCCAAACGGAAAGCCGGAACGTTCGTCGGGTCCAGAGCGAGGCCTCTCTCCACCGCGGCGATTGCCCGATCGAGCTTCTCGGCGGCCGCGTCGGTGTGAAGGTAGGCCGATTGCAGCGAATAGAACTCGGCCAGCGCCGAGAACACCTCTGCGTTCGAAGGGAACCTCTCAGCCAGCGCCTGGCACTGTTCCTCGAGGGCCTTCGTCCGGTCTCGCGCCAGCGTGAGAGACCCGGTCTTGGCCTCCATAAGCCTGCGACCCAGCAACTCGATGTGCGCGCCTGGCTGATCCCCTGCCACCTCCATAGCCTCGGCCAGAGTCTCCTCGGCCTGCCTGGCAGCCTTCTCCCACAGGTCGAGATTGCCCTTCGACTCGGCGAGGCGGGCCTCCTCCTGAAACGCGGCCGCAAGGTATCGATAGACGCCGGCGTTCTTGGGGTCAAACTGCCTGGCCTGCTGGAGATGATTCTTGGCCTCCGTAAGCAGTTCTTCCGGGCTGGTGCCCGCGCCCATACGAGCCATTTCCAGTGCCGCCCGGCCTCGTACAAAGTGCAGAAAGGGACCAAGACGCGTGATTCCACAATCCCATGCCGCCGGCTCCGCATCACCCAGAGACGGTTCCCAAGGACCTTTCTCCTCGTCCAACAGATCGGCGTCTGTGGCGGTCTCCAGCAGGTCGGTCGCCTGCGTGGAGACGTCCTTCCAGCAGGCGCCGACGTTCTGGCCAACCGCGCTGAGGCTGTCGGCCATGATGTAGGTGTACTTGAGGAGCCCCAGCCGGGCGCGGGTGTTCTGCGGGTCGGAAATGATGATCTGCTCCCAGCAGGCGAGCACGCGGCGCCAATCGTCGGTCACCCGGTAGACTTCCGCGAGTTTGAAGTACAGATCGATCTTGTCCTCAGACACGCGCGTGCGCCCCAGCGCCTCGGCATAGTTGCGTCGCGCGGTCTCGTAGTCCTGGGCCGCCCACGCCGCATCGCCGTCGGCCTCGAACTGCGCCGGATCGCGAGTCAGACGCAGTATGACCACCACCGCCAGCATAGCCAGGATCAAGAAGACGGTCGAGCCCATCAGCGCGACCTTCTTGTTGAGACGCCTTCTTGCCATCGATGCTCCCCTTTCTACGCCTGTCGGTCTAAGGTTGTATGCCGTCCGGCCAATGATCGCGCTCCAGCAAGGGCAGTACAACCGTCAGAAGCCTCTCCCCCGCCGAGACCGCCATCGCCCGTGTCGGCGCGGTGAAGGCCTGGTTGAACACCAACTCGACTTTACAGAAATACGCTTGCCTGCTGAAAATGTTTCGATTCAAGGCCATCCGTGCTGCATCGCGGCTGCCCGCGTATTCGCCGCTGACTCGGAACAGGTACAGGACCGGGAACCTCGGGGCCCCGGACAATGGAGCGCCCCCGGAACTCTCGAAGACGAGATAACGGCCGGGAATGTCGCGCGGGTCGTCCGGCGAGCCGATGCGAAAGGCCACAGGCTCGGTGTCCAGCCGGCGGTATCCACCGCCCGTGTAGCATTCCTCGGGCACGTGCGGCACCCGGTCGGGCAGACGGTAGTAGGTGACGAACAGCATGACCCTCCGGGTCGGATTCTGGCTCGGCTGGCATGGGTCCTCCAGCACCCACTGAATGTAGTCCTCGGTGCCCAGCGATCGCACGACGTCCTCGTTCTGAATCTTCAGTTTCGCGACCACCGTATAGGGCGCCAGCGCCGCCTCCTCCAGTGCGTCGAGAGATTTCCGGAGCGGCAGCGGCTCTTTCCTGAGATAGAGTCCGAGCTTCTGCCTGGCCACTGACATGCCCGCGCCGGCCAGCGCCAGCACGGCGGTGCAGATCAGAAACGCCGGCTGAAGGTATCTCTCTCTGGTGTCGGTCCGGCTGCTCATGATCTGGGGCGCCCGCGAACGATCACATTGCTTCTGCCGAGCCGGTCTTCATCGACGAACAGGCTCGACATGAACCAGGCCAGAAAACCATACAGGCCAAAGGCCAGCGGCAGCATCGCCAGGCCGAGCGCATCATGGTAGATTCCGCGCGTGTACTTCGGATCGGCCAGCACGTGGATGAACCCCGTCACCGTCACGCGAACGATGTTGCAGAGAATCGCGATGGGAATTGTACTGGCCAGCAGAACGAGACGCTGCCACAGCGGGCGGTAATGCAGATAGGCCATCGCCACGCCGAGGGCGAGGAAGGCCATCAGCAGGCGCATCCCGCTGCATGCCTCGGCGACGTCGAGTGGAGGCTCCAGATGCCGGCCCTTATACACGACATCGATCACCACGCCGCTGGATCCGGCTTCGAGTCCATCGACCAGGTTCAATAAGGCGGTTGCCACCACGGCGGCGATCTTCCGCATCGGGATCGTCAGACCCACGTAGTAACGACGCGGCAGCGGCACCGCGAAAATCAGAAAAGCGATCGGCAGCCACGTCCGGGCGAGCAGACGCCGGCCGCCCAGGAACAGCACCACCGAACCGATCGCCAGAATCAGCGACAGCGGACGGAAATAGGCGTATCCGGACGGGCTGACCACGTTGAACACGTAGAAGACCAGAGTGGCCAGCAGCAGGACCAGACCGGCGTAGCAGGGACGCGTCTGACCCGGACTCAGGCGCGCGGGACGACGGCCGGCGAGGATCTCGGCCAGCGGATCACGAATGTATTCCAGACCCAGAATGCTGTCTTTGCTCTGATGGATGAGGTACAGGCTGAACAACGGAATGAGGAATCCGTGCGACCAGTTCGGGTCGCTCACCCAGAGACGGACCGTACGCTCGATTTCACTTCGGAAGAGCAGACCAAGCAGTCCGGCGACGATGGCCATCTTGACGTAGCTGCACCGCGCGAGTTCGCCCCAGGTTCTTCGAGCCGGACTCGAATCGTGCGGATCGGCAGCAGTACAAGGTGTCGCAGTCACGAGAATCGGTCAATTCCATCAGAATATCGAGGTGCCGTAATAGTCGTCTTGATAGGCGAAGTTGCGATCGTACACAAACGCGAAACCATAGGCCGCACGGAAGGCGTTGCGCAGCGCCGCCCGCCACCGCGAGGTGGGATGCGTCCCGACGTTGATCAGGTCGTTCGGCTTGATGTAGAAGTCGGGCTGCTCTCCGCTGGCGATCTTGTCCAGGTCGACCATGACGATCTCCTCCCGGTCACCGCCCAGGCGTCGCACGACCTCGCAGTATTTGGGATACGCCAGCGGCCCGAGACCGCCGGCGGCGGCAATCGCCATCTTCAGCGTCATCGGCCGGCCCGTCAGACCGATGAATCCGGCGCGATTGACGTTGCCCATGATACAAAACTCGCCGATCATATCGACCGGGACGTAGATCGTGTCGCCCGGCTTGATGACAATGTTGTACCGCTGGTCGCCCGCCAGCAGTCTGTCGGCCGGGATCTTCATCAGACGCGTCTGCACCGCCTTCTGCCACTCGGCGTCCATCGGCAGCATCTCGGGCTTCGAGGGCTTCGCCTGCTCCGCAGGTTTCGCCCCCGACGGCGCGGCCGCCGTCTGGAGCTGGCCCTTCGGGACGGGCACCCATTTGCCGTCCTGCAAGACCCATCCGATCTCGCCGCTCGGCGTCTGCGGGCCGGCTGTCGCGGGCGCCGAACCGCCCTGCGGGAGAGGCTCCTGAGGCGGGGGCGTCTCGGACGAAGTCTCCTGTCCCGACTCGGTCGAGATCGCGACCCACTTGCCGTTGCGGAAGACCCACTCGACCCTGCCATTGGGTTCCGATTGGCCTGTCGCGTTCGCACCCGGCCCGCTCGGTCCGAACTCCGTCGGACTGATCAGGAGATCACCGCTGGGCGGTGTGTTCTGCACGGCGGACTCTTCGGGCACAAGCAGTCGGTAGCTCGGCGGCACCACGGAGGCCGAAATGCTCTCCTGCCCCGACGCACTGCGTGTTGGAGACACAGGGCTTGGATCGGTCGGTCGGCGGGCTCCGACCGACGGCGCGATCAGGTCGAGCATCTCGCGCTGGAGTTCGAACTTCTCGGCCGGCTGGGAGGGCACCGGGATGTCGCCCTGCGGCGCCGTCAGCGACGGTTGTCCGTGCGGCGGCGCGGTCGGGCCGGGCAGAGGCTCGTCCCACGACGTCTGCGGCGCGACGAATGGGAGCTCATCCGCCTCGGACACCGCCGGACGGGTTGCCGGCGCGGCGGTCGTCGTGTCCTGGGCGCGTGCGACGTAGATGTGACTGACGTTGAACTGCATCGGCCCGCCGGCGGTCGCCAGGGCATCGGTCAATCGGAAATCGTAGCGAGGGATGCCGTAGCGGCCCGGCTGCGGGACGCCGTTGCCCAGAACCGAGAAAGTCCGCTGCTGCGAGTTCATCAGCGAGACCGTCACGGACGGCTCCTTCAGGATGGACGGCGCCAGGGACTGGCGAATCTCCTGCTCCAACTGCGTCTCGGTCAGGCCCGCCGCCTGGATCACGCCGACCTCAGGGATCGAGATCTTGCCGGTCTCTGAGACGACGTAGTCGTTGACCATCGTCGCGCCTTCCTGGAACAGCTCGAAGATCGAGATGCGCACGAGGTCGCCCGTGCGCAGAGTGTAGTCGCCCTTGACCGCGACGAGGTCCTGCGGGCGCGGCTCGCTGGCGGTCTTCCACGCCACCGGCGTCTCCTCGGCGACCCCGAGCGAATCGAGGATGACGTTGACCGCCGGCGTCGGACGGAACCGCCCGATCTGCGCCGGGTCCAGGAGCTTGTCGCTGCATCCGGCAACGGTGGCGCTCAGGGCAGTGACCGTCAGCCACACGCCCGTGCGGCGAACAAAACCATGAATATCCAATCGTAAGCGGCACATTCCACAGGTTTATCGGTTCCTGCCAGGGCGCGCTTAAGTCTTTTGCCCATATAGAATCCCAAATCGCACCGCCGGAGGAGCCGATGCGCAGAATCCTGGAACCCGATGCCGCAATCGCCCGATAATATCTGCCCCTTCAGCCGTATGACTCGCCCTCGCAGGAGCGAGGTGCGCGGTCGGTCCAGGCAGGTACGAAGACCTTCCGCGTCGTGTCTGTGAAAATATCCTGGCAGCCGTGTGGCAGCGGCAAACGCAGGCTTGCCGATGGTGATACGCATGCCGTCGAAGCCATCGGCAAACTCCGCCTTGCTCCGTTTGCCGCTGCCACACAGGGCGCTCCGTGGTGGAAAACGGGCCTTGCCCTGAAGTCGGTACAGATCCCGCGCCGCCAAACGACGCGGAACGACGATTGACAGGAGCGAGCCCGACCTGCATACTCAGGGTTTCGCGCGGCGGGCCGGGCCACGAGAAGTGGGCCTTGGAGAAGGAGGAGGGCGTTCTCGGAACAGGATGGACAATGAAGACCTATGAGCAGATCAACCAGCGGATCGAGTCGGGCAAAGCGGTGGTGCTGACGGCCGACGAGATTATGGACTACGTGGACAAGAAGGGCCTCGAAGCGGCCGCAGAGGAAGTGGACGTCGTGACCACTGCGACGTTCGGCCCGATGTGCTCTTCGGGCTGCTTCCTGAACTTCGGACACTCCAAGCCGAAGATCCGGATGACCGAGGCCTGGATCGAAGATGTGCTGGTCTACACGGGCATTGCGGCGGTCGATGTCTACCTCGGCGCCACGCAGTTGCGCCACGGCGATCCGGCGAACATGTACCCGCCGGGCGAATTCCGCTACGGCGGCGGCCACGTGATCGAGGACCTCGTCGCCGGCGCGACCCTGCAACTGTTCGCCCTCTCCTACGGGACCGACGACTACCCCCGGCGAGAGATTCGCACCTACTTCACCATCGACGACCTGAACCAGGCGATCATGGTCAACCCGCGCAACTGCTATCAGAACTACAACGTCGCGGTCAACGATTCGGACCGGACGATTTACACGTACATGGGGACGCTGGAGCCGAATCGCAAGAACGCCACGTATTGTTCCGCCGGACAGTTGTCGCCGCTGCTGAACGATCCGTACTACGAGACGATCGGCATCGGGACCAAGGTCTGGCTGGCGGGGGCACACGGGCACGTCTACGCCGAAGGCACGCAGCACACCGGCGCGTGCGAGAGGACGCCTGACGGCGTGCCCACCGAAGGAGCCGGAACGCTGGCCCTGACCGCCGACATGAAGCAGATGAAGCCCGAGTTCGTGCGGGGCGCGAGTCTTCGCGGCTACGGAATCTCGCTCGCCCTGGGTGTGGGCGTGCCCATACCCATCCTCAACGAGCAGATTCTCAAGCGGACCTGTGTGCGCGATCGCGACATCTTCGCGCCGGTGATCGACTACAGCGGCGATTACCCACAGAAGACAGGAAAGACCATCGCGAAGGTCAACTACGAGCAACTGCGCCGCGGCGAAATCGAAATCGACGGCAAGACCATCGCCGTCGGTTCCCTCTCGTCCTACTTCAAGGCCCTGGAGATTGCCAACCTGCTGGCCGACGAGATCCGCAAGGGAGATTTCCTGCTGGCCCAACCGATGGCCATGCTGCCCAGGGACAATGCGATGAAGCCTCTGGCAATACGGGAGAAGGCATCATGAATGAAACCGTGACCCAGAAACTGATGCTGTTCTTTCCCAAGTGTGAATGTGAGAAGCCGATCATTTACCATCTGGTGAAGGACTACAATCTCATCGTCAACGTGTATCGCGCCAAGGTGACGCCGGAAGAGGAAGGGTACCTGGTGCTCGACGTGACCGGCACGCCGGCAGACATCGAGAAGGGCATCGCGTTCGTCCGCACCTTCAACGTGACGGTCAACCATACCGGCAAGGGCGTCACGCGCGATGAAGATCGCTGCACGCATTGCGGCCAGTGCGTGGCCCACTGCCCGACGAAGGCGCTGCACATGCCGAACAAGGCGACGAGAGAGGTCCTCTATAACGAGGCCGAGTGTATCGAGTGCCTCGCCTGCATCCGCGTCTGCCCGTTCGGCGCCTGCGCATCGGCGTTCTGACCCCAGAATAGGTTCTATCGGTCGAATACGACCTGTGGGTGCCGTCATGACCAAGCGAACCTATCAAACGTTCACTCACCACGAGGCGGCGCTGCGCATCTGCTGCGAGGCGTTCGACGCTGTCACCGAAGAGGTCGTGCGCCAGCGCCGGATTCTGGAGGACTATATCCTCCGGCATCCGGCGTTCGGCACATCGTTCGAGCCGGTCGAGCTGCTGCCCGATGCGCCCGAGGTCGCGCAGCGCATGGCGCGCGCGGCCCGGTCGGTGGGTGTCGGTCCGATGGCGGCCGTCGCCGGGGCCATGGCCGAGCTGGCCGTCGAGGCGGCCCTGAAGGCCGGCGCCGCCGAGGCGATTGTGGACAACGGCGGCGACATCTTCGTGCGAGCGACCTCGCCTGTCGTCATCGGCCTGCACACGGGAACCGTCAAGCTGGCGGACCGCCTCGCGTTCTCTCTGCGCCCGGAGGATACGCCGATCTCCATCTGCTCCTCGTCGGGCAGAATGGGTCACTCCACGAGCCTGGGCCAGTGCGACCTGGCCACCGTCGTCGCCCGCGACGGCGCCCTGGCTGACGCGGCCGCGACGCAGGCGGCCAACCTCGTCCGAACGGCCGACGATGTGGATACCGCACTCGAACGCATCATGGCCATCGACGGCATCGACGGTCTGGTTGTCGTCAAGGACGACCGCATCGGCCTGGCCGGCCGCCTGCCTTATCTGGTCAAAGCTCCACGGTAGTCTGCCCCCGCGCGTGGCAGCCTCAAACGCGCCAGCGTTTGGGGATGGGGGACTTGGTTACCACACGATCCGTGCGACAGATGGGTGACATCCGGCGCCGCAGTTGCTATGCTATGGCAGCACAGATCGGGCCGGCGCTGGGCCGCCAGACAACCGCCGGCGGAATCGTTTTGCGGATGGGTATCTTCAGTTGAGGGAAGACACGATGGATGCGAACGCACACGGAATCAGGACCACATCCTTTCTATTGCTGATCGGGTTGCTGGCGCTCCTTGGGTCCGCCGGAGCCGGGCGGGCGGCGATCACCACCGGCTCGCTCTTCGAGGAAATGATCGACATGGCCGGCCTGTCGAGCTTCCCGGACCCGGCGTATCGCACCGTGCAGTTCTCCTCCACCGATCGTCGCAGCCGCCTGCCCGGCGGACCGGACTGGTTCGCCAATTCCGACGGCTTCGGCGGTGAGCCGATCCCGAATTTCGAGAAGGTGCTCCGCGAGCCCGACGCCGACGGGATCGGTGAGTACCTGATTGCCGACGTCGCCGGGCCCGGCGCGATCGTGCGCCTGTGGACCGCCGCCATCGCCGGACAGGTGCGAGTGGTCCTCGACGGTGCCGAGACGCCGATCTACGAGGGCAGTGCCGACGAATTCTTCCGTCGTCCGTACGAACGTTTCGGGCAATTCAAAGAGATCGACGCGGAGACGTTCGGCAGGACCGTGTACCAGCGCGATGCTTCGTACGCACCGATTCCATTCGCCAAGCACCTTCGCGTCGTGTGGACGGGCAACGTCAAGGAGATTCACTTCTACGAGCTTCAGGTGCGGCTGTACGACAAGAGCGCATCGGTCGTGTCGTTCCGACCGGAGGATATCCACACGTATCGCTCGATGATCGACCGCGTGACAAAGGCGCTCGACGACCCGGACGAGGGCGTGAAACCTCGCTCGCAGGCCGGCGCCAAGTCGTTTGACGTTGCCGTGGTGGCATCGGAGAAGAAGACCGTCGCCGAGTTCGAAGGCTCGCAGGCAGTCGAGCAACTGACGATCAAGCTGAAGGCGGTCGATATGGACAAGGCCCTCCGGCAGACGGTCCTTCAAGTGACGTGCGACGGCTATCCCTGGCCGCAAGTGCAATCCCCCGTAGGCGACTTCTTCGGCGCCGCGCCGGGCATCAATCCCTATCAGTCGCTGCCTTTCACCGTACGGCCGGACGGGACGATGATCTGCCGATTCGCGATGCCCTTCGAGCGCTCGTGCAAGGTCGAGCTGGTCAACCACGGCGGTCAGAGCGTCGAGGCCACCGGCGCGGTCACCGTTGCGCCGCGAACCTGGGATGAGCGATCCATGCACTTTCGCGCGCGATGGCGCGTCGATCACGACCTGATCGCATCCAACCGCGACGTGCAGGACCTGCCTTTCCTGCTGGCGCACGGGCACGGCGTCTACGTAGGGACGAGCGCCTATCTGCTGAATCCCGCCGAGGTGCCCACGCCCTACGGCAACTGGTGGGGCGAGGGCGATGAGAAGGTGTTCGTGGACAACGAGCCGCGGCCGTCGATCTTCGGGACCGGCTCCGAGGACTACTTCAACTACTCGTGGTCGTCGCCCGATATCTTCCTGTATCCCTACTGCGGCCAGCCCCGCAACGACGGCCCGGGCAACCGGGGCTTCGTCACGAACTACCGCTGGCACATTCTCGACGCGATCCCGTTCCGGCAGAACATCCGGTTCTATATGGAGCTGTTCAGCCACGAACGGACGCCGGGCATGTCATACGCCCGCATCGGATACCACTACGCGCGTCCCGGCGTGACCGACGACCATCTGGCCATCATGCCGGCAGACCTGCGGGCGCCGGTCCTGCCCGAAGGCTGGCAGCCGGCGGCCCGGATGGGGGCGGCCAACTCAGTGTTCTTCGCCAGCGAAGAGTGCCTGACCGACAAACAGAATACGCGCCTGGACGCCGGGGCGCTCTGGGCGGGCGGCAAGCTGCTCGTCTGGACCCCGAAGAGCAGCGGCGAGCGCAAGAGCTTCAAGCTCGCCATTGATGATGCGGGCAAGAAGCAGATCAACGTCGCATTCGCTCTGACGCCGCGATCGGGAAAGGTCGCATTCTATCTCGACGGTCAGCCGCTCAAACTGGCGGACCGGGACGAGGAGGTCGATCTGCATCGGCCCTATCGCACACTGCTGCGTCGCGTCGCACTGATGCCCGGCGAACTGACCGCGGGCGAGCACACCCTGACGCTCGAATGGAGGGGCGCGGGCGAAGATGTCACGCAGCCGGAGGTCGGAATCGACTTCTTCTGGGTCCAGCGGCAGTAGTCCGCTTGGAAAGGAGATTCGTGAAGGCGATGCCAACACGACGGACACTCTTGAAAGCCGCCGCAGCCGCTGTCGCGATGGTCACATCGGGTGGCAGCGGCAAGCAGAGCTTGCCGACGGTTTCCAGAAACACCCCATCCCCAAGTCCTGCGGACTTGAGGCTGCCACCCGTCGCCCCGCAGGGGCGCCCCGTGCCGATGATCCACGCTACGGACCTGTTCCGCCCGCACTGCGACCCGGACGACCATTGGGACCTCGCCAGCGTCTTCGCGCTGGCCTACACGAGGCAAATCGACCTCAAGGCGGTCTTGATCGACTTCGAGCCGCATTCCACGAACGACCATAATCCGGATGTGATGGCCGTGGCGCAGATGAACTACGTCACGGGACTGCACGTGCCCGTTTCCGTGGGCACGCCGCGTCCGATGCGCTCCCGCGATGACAGCCAGGCCGATGCCGGCGCCAGCGATCACATCGGCATCGACATGGTTCTGGACATTCTGCGCCGCTCGCCTGAGCCGGTCGTCATCAACGTCATAGGCTCGTGCCGTGACATCGCGGTCGCGGGCAAGAAGGCGCCGCAACTTTTTGCGGAGAAATGCGCGGGCATCTACCTCAATGCCGGCACCGGCTCGCCCGACAAAGAGAAGGCGGCGAAGCTCGAATACAACGTGAGTCTGGCGCCACTCAGCTACGCAGCGATCTTCGATCTTCCCTGTCCGATCTACTGGATGCCGTGCTTCGAGCAGATGAACTCGGACCGGCCGATCATGGAGTACGGCACGCACTACTCGTTCCGCCAGGGCGAGATCCTGCCGCACCTGTCGAGCCGCGTGCAGAATTTCTTCCTGTGGATGCTCGCGAGAAAGACCGACCACAACTGGCTTCGCTCGCTTCTCGGACCCGTCGATCCGCAACTGCTCGATACCTTCGGCGCGCAGGATCGGCACATGTGGTGCACCGGCGGCTTTCTCCATGCGGCCGGACAAAGCATCTTGGCCGACGCGACGAATCAACCGGCGTTCTCGTTCGACCCAATCAGAGTGACGTGCTCCGACGAGGGTGTCACGAGGTGGACGCACGATTCGAAGGCCAAGGACCGCTACATCTTCCACGTACGCGACCTGGACCGCTATCAGGCCGCCATGACCGGGGCCTTGAAAGCGCTCCTTCTGAAACTCCCATGACCATTCTGCGCGACCTCGCGGAGGTCCTTATGGGCAGGACGTTGGCACTTTCGATCTTAAGTACGGTCGTTATCATGGCGGCGCAAGCGAGCGGCGCGATGTTCGTGCTCGACGCGGACGCGTTCCGCCGTCACGTCGATTTCTTCAACGGCATGGAGCCGGAGAACATCGTCAATCACATCCCGAACAGTGAGGCGTGGGCCTGGATGGTCCGCAACGTTCCGTTCTTCGAGTGCCCTGACAAGGGGTTCGAGCAGATCTACTATTTCCGCTGGTGGACGTTTCGCAAACATCTCAAACAGACGCCGGACGGGTTTGTCTTCACCGAGTTTCTCGACAAGGTCGGCCACGCCGGCAAGCACAACACGATCAGTTGTGCTCTGGGCCACCACATTCGCGAAGGGCGATGGCTGCGCGACCGGCGGTACATCGACGAGTACGCCCGGTTCTGGTACAAGGGCCACGAAGGCGATTTGCAGCCGCACTTCCATCAGTACAGCAACTGGGCCACGTGGGCGTTGTACGAGCGGTACCTCGTTGATCTGGACAGGGCCTTTGTCGTGAGCCTGCTCGACGCCTTCGTCCGCGACTGCTGCGCGTGGGAGAAGGAAAGAGGTCTGGAGAACGGCCTCTTCTGGCAATACGACGTGCGGGATGGGATGGAGGAATCGATCAGCGGTTCGCGCCGCGACAAGAACGCCAGACCTCCGCTGAACAGCTACATGTACGCGAACATGGTCGCCATCTCGAAGGTTGCGGCGCTGGCGGGAGATGACGCAACCGCCAGACACTATGCCGAGAAAGCCGCCCGACTCAAGGCGCTCATCCACGAACTGCTGTGGGACGAGCAGGCGGAGTTCTTCAAGGTCCGCCATCCCGACGGCGTGCTGGCCGACGTGCGCGAGGAGATCGGGTTCATCCCGTGGTATTTCGATTTGCCCGAGCCGGGCTGCGAAGGAGCGTGGCGGCAGCTCACCGACCCTCAGGGGTTCAAGGCGCCGATGGGGATCACCACCGCCGAGCGCAGGCATCCGGACTTTCGCAGTCACGGCGTCGGAACGTGCGAGTGGGACGGCGCCGTCTGGCCCTTCGCGACGAGCCAGACGCTCGTGGCTTTGGCCAACCTGCTGCGTCACTACGAGCAGTCCTACGTCACGAAGGCGGACTACTTCGATGCGCTGCTGACCTACGCGCGGTCGCAGCAGTCCCGAGGCAGGCCCTACATCGGCGAGTATCTCGACGAGGTCAACGGCACGTGGCTCAAGCCCGATTCGGACCGCAGCCGGTACTACAATCACTCGACCTTCTGCGACCTGGTCATCAGCGGGCTGGTTGGGCTGGTTCCGCGAGGGGACAATCTCGTCGAGGTCCATCCGTTGATCCTGCCGGATGCATGGGACTGGTTCTGCCTCGACGGGGTGCTGTACCACGGGCGAACGCTCACCATCCTCTGGGATCGAGTGGGCTCGAAGTACGGCAAAGACAACGGATTCCGCGTCTTTGCCGACGGCCAGCAGATCGCCCATTCCGACAAGCTGTCGCCTCTCAAGGGTTCACTGCCCTGATTGCTGCCTGCGCTATCCCTGCTTCGGCGGGTAGAATTCTTCGCGGTGGCGGTCGGCGTATCCTTTCATTCGAGCGGCGACCTCGGGGTATTTGTCCAGCACGTTGGCGGTCTCGTGCGGATCGAGCTCCATGTCGAACAGGGACAGGACGATGTCTTCCTGGCGGTACTTGCCGGCGGCGCCGTCGCGGCCCGGCGTCACCAGGGTGCGATACTTGTGCGGCAGGTGCAGCTTCCAGTGGCCGTCCCCGCTGATAACGCCTTCGAAGGTCTCGCCCGTCGAGAACGGATAGTAGTCATGCGGGTTCGTCGCGCCGCCCTTGCCGGCGATCAGGTCCCATACGTTCCTGCCGTCGACGGGATTGGCGGGCATCTCGGCTCCGGCCAAATGCGCCAGTGTGGGCAGGATATCGATCGAGCAGAAGGCCTTCTTCGAGACTGTGCCTGCCTCGATCCGCCCGGGGAACTTCATGATGCACGCGCTGCGTGTGCCGCCGTCGAAGCTGGTGCCCTTGGCCTCGCGGAAGGGTGTCCTGCCGGCGTGGTTGCCGTACGAGATCCATGGACCGTTGTCCGAGGTGAAGATCACGAGCGTGTTGTCCTCGAGTCCGTTGGCCTTGAGCGCCTGCGTGATCCGGCCTACGGACCAGTCGAGTTCCATCATCACGTCGCCGTAGAGGCCCACGCCGGACTTGCCTCTGAACTTGTCGCTGCAGAACAGCGGCACATGCGGCATCGAGTGCGGCACGTACAGCAGGAACGGCTCGTCCTTGTGACGCCCGATGAAGTCCACCGCGTGCTCGGTGTACCACGTCGTGAGCATCGGCTGATGCTCTTTCGTGACGCGATCGATCGTGACTTTGCCGTTCTCCCAGAACTGCAGAGGATGCCGACCCCAGTAGTCCGGGTTCTCCGGATGGAATTCCCACATGTCGTTGGAGTACATCAGCCCGCACGACTCGTCGAATCCCCTGGCCGGCGGACGCGTCTCAGGCTGGTCGCCGATGTGCCACTTGCCGAAAACGGCGGTCGCGTAACCGCGCCTCTTGAGCACCTCGCCCAGTGTGGCGAATTTTGGATCGAGCCCTCTGGCCCCCGGCCCGTGCGCGCCGAAGACCTTCGTCCGGCCCGGATAGCAGCCGCTTAGCAGCGCCGCCCGCGAGGCCGAGCACACGGCCTGGGGCACGTAAAAATTCCGATAGCAGCAGCCCTCTGTCGCCAGTTGCTCGACGTGGGGCGTCGGGTAGTCCTGTGTGGCAAACGGCCTGAAATCCGCCCATCCTGAGTCATCGAGAAAGACAACGACGAAATTCGGCGATGTGCTTCGCTCCCGCCCCTTGCCCATGCCGGGCCATCCCATCGCCGCGACAGACAGCGCCGCCGCCTTCAAGAACGTCCGTCGTGTGGGCATCGTCGGCATCTGTCGTATCTCCTCTTGCCAAACGGCTGGGCATCAACAGGCTGATTATGCATCGGAGCCGACGCGATTTCAAGTCTTCCAGATCAACGCCGCATAAGGCCTATTGGGCAGGGCGCTTACGCCCCCGAAGGTCGCTCCAGGACGGATAAGAGGGTCTCCCGGGTCAGTAGGTTGACATCGCCAGGGCGTTCGAGGAAGGGCTTGACGTCGTCGACGACCTGCTTCCACTGGAGGGTTTCGATGCGCCGGCGGATGAGGCCACGCCAGTTCTCCGGGGTGACTTCAGGGTCCTGCCGACCCGTCTGCGCCAGGGCGTTGTTGAGCAACTCCAAATTCGGGACAGGCCAGGTGCGGTCCGACAGATACCAGATCAGATCGTAAATGTCGCGACCCTTGGTGTAGGGACGCGTCAGGATCGCGTGCAGCTTGCCTGCCAGCAGCGACGCCTTGTCGTAGTGGCGCAGGTTGAGGATGACGTATCTTCTGACGAGAGACGAAACGATGCGCGCCCCGGCGGGCGGGTGCGAGTCCACTTCCACCTTGACCGAGAGCGTCTCGGACCGGTGCGGCGAGAGCCCCAGTTCATACGGCAGACCCCGCAAACGCACGAACGCGGATTTGACTGTCTTGGTCTCCTTGATGCGAACGTCGACATCGTAGCCCTCGGCTTCGAAGGTGCGGCGGCAGCCGGTGACGTTTTCGCCGAAGCGAGCATCGATCTGCGGCTCGACCAAGGCGAAGTCGAGATCCTCTGAGAATCGCGGCATCGCATAGAGAAATCGCAGCGCCGTCCCACCCTGAAAAGCCCACGTGGCGTACGCGCCCTGGTCCTGCAGCGACTGGAGAAGCCGGGCCTGGAGATACTCCGTCGCCACACGTCGCGCCACGTTTGCGTCGGCCGCGCCAACGAGAATCTGTCTGAGGTAGTCTTTCATCGTCTCTCCCCGGTCTCTTCCGCGACCAGTCCGGCAATCCGTCGCGCGGCGCGACACAGCTTCGGACTCTGCGCTGCCTCTGCCAAAGTGATCAAGGCGTCCATGTCGAGCGTATCCAGATTCTGGAGGCGAAGCTCGGACAGAAAATCAAGGCTGTCGGCGCCCGCGGTCAGGTGTACCAGATCGAGCAGCGCCTTTTCGGGTGTGGCGATGAACGCCTGCTGACGATTCCCGAAGTCGACCTGCCTGTAGCCGTGGAACCAGCTTGTCTTGATGCACCGAAATACGAACACCCCCAAGGGGGTTTCGACCCGTTGGGGTCGCTGTGTCGTGACACTCGTCACCGTGGGAACGTGCTCGGGGATCATCCCGAAGTGCGCCAGCGCCGACTGGAGACTCACGTACGAGGCCTTCTTCATCGCGTTGGCAAGGACGAACGGATGGATGCTGATCTTGCGGTAAGGCTCGGCCAGTGTATAGAGTCCCTTGGCAGGCTGGACCAGTTTGCCGGCCTTGACCCAACGGCTCAGTTGAAGTCGCAGAGCGGGCAGGCTTTCGGCACCTGCGGCCAGAAAACCCGTGCGGAAGACCGGTACATCGGCCACCATTTGGAGCAATTCATGCCATTTCATTGCAATATCTTATCATATATGATAATCTGTCGCAATATACTTCGGCGTTTCTTGGGCTTCTCTTGAAAGGATTTGGCCGCTGGGGGCGGTTTGCCGGGGTTCAAGTCGGTCAACGGCGTGACGGGCGGAGGCACCGTGGCCTTAAAGAGGCAGAGGCGCAGAACCATGCGTCCTGTATGGCGCGCCCGGGGCATGGCGGTTGCCGAAGAAATGGGACGCGATAGAATGGGCCGGCAAGTGACGACGACGTCGAATGAAGCTGGAAAGAAAGGCGGGGCGTAATGATGCGGACAACACGTGGGAATCGAGGCCAATGGATGGGCAGGCTGTTGCCCGTGGTGATGGCGTTGTCGGTCCTTCTGGTCGCGGCCGGATGCGCGCACCAGAAGGCATACAAGAAGGGCGCCCGGCTCTCGCAGGAGGGCCAGTACGAGAAGGCCATCGAGGAGCTGGAAGAGGCCGTCGCCCTGGCGGAGAAGGGCAACAACAACAAAGCGGCCGATCGCTATCGGGAGAAGCTCGAACAGACCAAACAGCAGGCGGGCCAGTTCTACTATCGCGAAGCGGAACTCTGCTTCGGGCAGGCCGACCTGGCGGGCGCGCAGAAGTTCATCGAGCGCTGCGTCCGCTATTGTCCGGCCGAGCCGTTGTATCGCTCGATGAGCCAGCGCATCGCCGGCGCCGTGGCCGATGCTGAACGGATGCGCAGCGAAGCGCTGTCGCTGGCCGAGCAGGGACAGTGGAGCGCTGCCGTCGGGCGAATGACCGAGGCGTTGCGCCTCAATCGGACGATGCCCGGCGGGCAGGGCGACCTCAAGCAGATTCAGGAGCGGGCGTATCAGTATTACCTGGCGCGGGCCAAAGACCGCCTGTATGCGAACGACCTGGAGACGGCGGTGACCGAGGCCCAGACGGCGCTGAACTACCGCGGCGATGGGCACGAGGCGAAAGACATCCTGCAGACCGTGCAGAACCGGCGCGAGGCGACGGGGCTGGTCGCGCGCGGGCAAACGCTTCTGGCACAGGGCGATTGCGAAGAGGCGCTGCGCGTTCTGGAGCAGGCGCAGCAATTGTACGCTTTCCATCCCCAGCTTCCCGGTCTGCTGGAGCAGGCCAGGCAGGCGGTGTGCGACCGCTGGATCGGGCAGGGCCGCCAGGCCATGGCCGGCGGCGACTACGCCACAGCGCTGCGGCTGTTTCTGAAGAGCCAGGACCTGCTCGGGGGTTACGGCGGTGCAGCGACTCTTGCGGCTGAAGCGCGAGCAACGTTGGCCAGTCAACATGTGCAGGCCTCTCAGCAATGTGCGCGGGACGGTGCCGACGGCTGCGGCCTGTTTCATGCGGTCGTGGCGTTAGGGTACGAGCCTGACAACTTCGATGCCCGGCGCCTGCTCGGCCAGTGCGCCGGCCAGGTGCAGCAGGCAGTGCAGTATACGGTGGGGTTCGTCGGCTTTCGCGCAACGCCGCAGCAACAGGTGATTGCCGATACGCTCGCATCGATCTCGCTGGAGCACCTGACCCACGCGCGACCGGCCAACATGATGCTGGTGGAGCGACGCGACCTTCAGACCATCCTTGATGAGCAGCAGCTCAGCGCCACAGACCTGATCGATCCGCAGTTCCGCGTGCCCGCCGGCAAGCTGCACGGTGTCGATGCGCTGCTCGTCGGCCAGGTGCTCGAAGGCAACGTGACGAGCCAGACCAGGCAGACCGGCCAAGGCGAATCCACCTACCAGGATGGATTCGTGTCCCAACCCAATCCGGAGTATGGCGAGGCGATCAAGACTCTCGACCACGCGCAGAGAGAACTCGACAGGGCACGACATAGACTGGCGGAGGCCGAAGCGAGACTGGCGCGGTACGACCACGCCGACCCGCACGATGCCGGCGCACAGGCGGCGAAGCGCAGGGCCCGCGCCGAGGTGGACGAGGCCAAGCAGCGTCTGGTGAATGCGGCGACCGATTTCGGCGCTGCTCAGATGCTCGCGGCGACCACGCCGAGGGAGGTGCTCGTGCCGCACATGGTCACGTTCCAGTACCCGATCCAGACGGCGACCTGGACGGCCAAGGTCGGCTGCATGCTGAAGATGCTCGACACCGCAACGGGCGAGGTGCTGCTGGCCGAGCGCGTGGAGGGCCAGCACGCTCAGTCGGACCAGTTCGTTTCACCCGATGCGGCGCACAACGTCCCGGAAGACCCACTGGTTTTGCCCGACGAGGGGAGGCTTCTCGAAGCGGCGGCCAATGCGGCGGTCGGCAAGCTCAAGAAGGCTCTGGAGACGGCCTGCGGCAAGCACGGGCAGCGATTCGCCCTACAGGCCCAGCGAGCCGAAGCCGCCGGCAACACCACCGGCGCCGTCGATGCCTCGATCAAGTACCTGTTCGCTTACCCCAAGAGCAATTCCGACACGGAGAAGAGGGTGACCGCCCTGCGCGGCTATCTCGGCTCCGAAGCCGGCCTGGTGGACATCCGCGAGCTACTGCGGACCCACTGCCACGTCCTCCAGAACTGACCGGTGCTACCGTGACCTCGCGTGGCTGCCTCAAGTCCGCAGGACTCAGCCGCGGTTCGCGTATGACCCATCCCCAAAGCCTTCGGTTTTGAGACTGCCACCCGCCGAAGGACCCCTGTGAGATCCCCTGTGCACAAGGGGCACAAATCATAGAAGCGAACCCACCAAGCGCTATGATGGCGCCACTGTCGCCTCATGGTGATTCTTGCGATCGAGACCTTTGAGCCAGCCGAGCCAGGGAGTTCACACACTCAAATGTTCCAAGCGCGGGATACTCTTCAAGAATGTGGATGGCTTTCGAAGAATGCGATGAGTCCGACGGAAAGAGATCTCGATAGGTTCTCGCTTCGCGAAGCACATGATAAGGGTAGCCGTCTTTCGCAGTGCTCCTCTCTTGGCCGAGAGCCACGACATGGAAGTCGATCTGCTCCTCGATAAGCTCGACCGCCTCTTCGGTCTCTCCCAAACGGAGATGGCTGACTGTTCTCAACTGCCAGGCGATGTCTGCGGCCTGGTTGGTCGCGGTCCAGGAGAAGACGTACTTATGATACAAGTACGCCGAAGCGGCCAGGCCAACAAGAGCGCCAACGACGAACGCCAGCAGGGACATTCCGGCCCGTCCAATTCTCTGTCTCAGCAGCATCATTTGCCAGGACTCCTTACGCACACACGTTTCACTCAGTGTCGCTCTCCCATGGAGGCAACATTCCCTGGAGCAGCTGAGCATCCTGCATGTGAGTACGTCATGTCTTACGAGAACGTACCCCGTTTGGGATCTGCTTCGATCGGGCGAGGCCCCGGGGGCAGGGAGCGAGGGCGCTTGCCCGGCAGGTCCACTTGCGGGCCATGCAGGAGGCAGGCTCGTCGTCCATCGTTTATGGTTCGTCGGTCCAGATGGCCTTGATGGTCTCTTCCTGGCCGAAGCCGGTCGGCACGGCGTCGCTCGGCGTGTTGGCCCAGTACCAGTGCACATCGCCGACGGGTGCCGCGAGCGTGCGGCTGCCGGGCATCTGCAGGTAACCGTTGCGGTCGTGCCGGCAGATCCAATCCCAGGCATAGCGAAGCCACTGGTTGCGGTATTCGAGGCTTTGGTGAGCGAACCAGCAGATCTCGTCGTAGCCCCAGATCCAATGGTCGCCGATGTTCTGCCCCTCGCGTCCGCTTCGTCCGAAGTTGTCCAGCTCGACCAGATACGGCAGGCTCTCGCACGACCATCCGCTCGGGGTCACGCCGCCCTTGCTGCGGCCGAAGAGGCTATCGAGATAGCCGACCTTCAGCACACCCTCCTGGGGCCGCTCGACGACCTCGTCGATCCGCAGCGGGAACGAGTGCAGGTCGAACATCAGCTCGCCCTCGTGAACGATGCCTCCGCTCGGCACGTGCGCGTCGCAGATGACCATGTGCCGCCGAGCGTGCCGGCGGGCATATTGCCGAACGCGGCGCATCATGTCACGCCAGTGGACGTGGTCGGGATCGCGGTCGTCCATGATCTCGACCTGCCCGAAGTGAATCGCCTCGACGCCGATGTCGATATAGCGTTGGCAGAGGTAGGTGAACCACATCCGCGTTTCCAGCCGGCTCATGTCCGGCACGGATGACCCGCGCCCCCACTGGTCGATCCGGTGCCCATCCGGATAGAGCATGTTCTCGTAGTGGAAGTTCCGCTCTTCCGCTTCGAGGCCGAACTCTTCGAAGAGGCTCGCCGGAATGGGAATCCGGTTGACCTGCTCGCTGACGATCTCGAAGGCGGCTGCCTGGAGGATGATGTTCGGATCGATGGCGTGCATCCGCTCAGCGATGGGCCTGGCCGTGGCGAGCAGGTTCTCCAATCCGGCCTCTCCGCCCCAGCGATAGATGGCCCGGCCGATGAACTTGGCGCCGATGTTCCCGAGCATACGAAGGTTATCGTCCACGTTGCCCTGTCCGTGCAGGACTTCGCTCATGGTGATCGCGCGCGACAGGTAGTTCTCCAGCACGGCGCGGGAGATCGCACCGTCGAAGTGGTAGTTCCGCCTGCCGCCGATGTACTTGGCGGGGCTGGCGGCCGACGGCAACTCCGGCGTGATGCGGAAGCTGTCATCGTTCAAATCGATCGTGACGGAGGTGCCGTCGGCGAAGGTCGTGCGCTGCTTGCGGCGGGACTCGTCGAGGAACTCGTGCTTCGTCATCTCCAGAAGTCCGACGCGCTGGTGCAGAGCGCACATGGTGCGAACCTGCTCCAGCTCTGCCTCGCCCGGATCGAGCGACAGATAGGGAAGGCCCGCGTTGGCCAGGCCGTGCAGATAGCCCAGGTCGGTCTCGGGAATGCCCCAGGCGCCCTTGCTCAGCGACCAGGGCATCAGCAGCGCATCGTGATAGACGAGATTGAACAAGGGGATCGGAACGCCCATGGCCGGACCCTCGCCCGGACCCGGCGTCAGGGCGTACGGCCCATGGTGAACCAAGTCAAGGTGCGGAATCGCCCAGTCGGCCGGCTCCTCGGAACTGACCACACCCCCGGTCGAGCGGATGAAGTCGAAGCACATCCCTCGATACGTCAGGCAGTCGGCGCGCGTCGCCGCATGTTCGGGACTGTAGCACTCGTCGGGAGGCACCACGGCAAAGACGTCCAGATAGGCGCCGCGCACTTTGATGCCGTGGTCCAGCAGGGCGCTGTAGTTCTTCTGCACGTGTCCCGGCGCCAGTCGCGAGCAGAGGATGGACTGCCGCCCGCCGTACCACAGGCCATACAGGGGCCGCTCCCCGTTGCGGTCGACGATGGTGTGCCGCGCATCGTACGATTTCGCGTCGCAGTAGTAGTCCCGGTACTGATCGTGGATGGCGAACACGTAGTTCAGGTCTTCGCACGTCTGGGCGAGCCGCTTCATCCCGTCCCAGCCTCCTGCCTCCGGGCTCGGCGGCAGCACATCGGGGTGCAGATTGTCGTAGCCACGGAAGCCCCATCCGTCGAGATGGACGTACGCGCGCGGCACGCCTTTGCCGGCCACACCGCGAAGGTACGCGGCCATCTGGTCGAACGTCGTGAGGATGTGATTCTTGGAGGGGTCGTCCTTGCTGTAGTACTGCGACTCGGGCTGGATGTGAACCAGGATGCCCGCGTGGATGACGGGGCCGCCGACGAGTTTGGCCACGAGCGGCGTGCGGGCGATCTTCTCCTGGAGTGAGACGAAGTGGCCAATCTGGCGGACATACGTGCGGTAACGCTTGGCCATGTCCACGTAGTTGCCCTTGTCGAAGAGACAGAGGCGGACGCGTCGCGGGTAGCGGAACCGGCCGAGGGAGTGGACCCATCGCAGTTGCATCCGGGTCGGCCCGCCCGCCGGATGATCGAAGTGGCAGCCCCCATCGTCCGGCGTCTCCAGCACCACGAGCAGGGCCGAGTCGGCTTGTTGATGTCCCCACCACGGCATGTACAAACCGCGCCCATAACTCAGCGTATCATACAGGTAGACCTTCTGCGGCCAGTCCTTGGGCAGGAGCATCCCCTGCATGAACGGAACGATCGTCGTATCGAACGAGCTGTCGGCCAGCGCCGGCGGCCAAAGACACTCCATCACTTGGCAACGGCTCTCGTCAGCAATCAACTCGCAGACGAGGTCCTCCCGCGGACCTTCCAGGCAGGCGGATAGCGCGATCGAAAGGTCGATCTCCGTCCCTTCGTGAGCGAAACCGCTTAGCGCGATCTTGAGACCGGTCTTGAATCCGGTCTGGTAGGGCGATACTTCCCTTCTCTTCGCATCGGCCAGTCGCAGCGTGTACGTCTTTCCATCCGCTTCGACAATCAGATCGCCTGCGGCCGACGCGACAGTGGACCAAGTACGGCCGCCGGCGCCGAGGGTCATTTGCAGATCGGAAGGATTGACCTCGACGCGGCTTCTGCGCCCCTGCACGACCCATCGCTCGTCTTCCTGCCGGACTTCCACCGCGGGCGCACCGTAGTCGTCCTGCGTCGCTTCAACGGCCCAGGCCAGGGACACGAAAGACAGGACCAGACTGAGAATCAAACAGGATGGCTTCATAAGCGGAACCTCCGAAAGCAATCGCGTTGCAGGATTGGTCTATCGATGGCGAGCAAGTTGCGCGACAGCGCTTCTCATGCGGTCGAGGCCTTCGCGCAGGGTCTTTTCCGGGCATCCGAAATTCAGCCGGACGTAGCCGGGCCCCAGGAAGTCCGCGCCGTCCGAGAGTCCCACGCCCGCCTGCTCGAAGAACTTCGCCGGCTCGGACAGACCCAGTTCCGTGGTATCGATCCACGCCAGGTAGGTCGCCTGGACCTGGTCCATCGACAGCCCCGGAATCTCTTCGTTGACGGCCTGGTAGACGAGACGGCTGTTGCGGCGGAGAACCTCGATCAGAGCCGCCCTCCACGGCTCGCCGTCGCGGTAGGCGGCCAGACAGGCGGCGTAACCCAGGGCGTTGGTGCCAGGGACGATTCCCTCGCGGGCCTTCTTGAAGGGCTTTCGCAGTTCCACGTTCGGGATGATCGCGAAGGCACAGTTGAGTCCAGGGATGTTGAACGTCTTGCTCGGGGCCATCAGGGTGATCGTGCGAGCGGCGATCTCCTCGCTGAGTGTGGCGATGGGCACGTGCCGGCCGCCGTCGAGGACGAGGTCGCAATGAATCTCGTCCGAGCAGATGACCACGTTGCGACGCAGGCAGATCTCGGCGACGCCGCGCAGCTCGTCCGGCTCGTACCGCCGGCCGACGGGGTTGTGCGGATTGCACAGCAGCAGGACCCTGGAGCGATTCGACAGCTCGCGCTCGAACCGTTCGAGGTCGAAGGTCCAGCGGTCGCCGGCCCGCCGCAACGGGACCACCTTCATTTCGCGGTGCACGTGCCCCGGCGCCGCGAGAAAAGGCGGATACGCCGGCGTGAAGGTCAGCACCTCGTCGCCGTCGTCGCCATAGGCCCGGCTCGCCAGGTTCAGCGCCGGAACGAGGCCGGGTAGCCACACGATCCACGAAGGCTCGATCCTCCATCCATACCGCCGCTCCACCCGCTCGACCACCGCCTCCATCAGCCCCTCCGGCGGTACCGCATACCCGAACACCCCATGCTCGACCCGTGCATGCAGCGCCTCCAGCACACACGCCGGCGCCCGAAAGTCCATGTCCGCCACCCACATCGGGATGATGTCCCGACCCTGGTAGCGGCGCCACTTGAGGCTGTCTGTGTTCCGGCGGTCGGGCACGGTCTCGAAATCAAAGCTCATGTCGATGGATTCTCCTTCTCTGGGAAATTGTGTCGCGGATGGCCGCGACGACAGTCCGATCTCGCTGCATCCTACCACTTTCGATCGCGATAGACCACGCCCATTTGGCCGGCAGGCCTGTGCTGTGTGAGAAGGAAGCGCACGTCAGTGGATGACGCCGAGGTAGCGGCCCATCCAGTAGGGCAACAGGTAGATATCTCCGCTGAATTCACGCCGGCCGCCCTCGCCGCCGTCCAGGCGAAAGGCGTTGCCGTTGTACTTGCTCATCGGCCGTTCGTCGGGCGGCAGAACCTCGGGCGTGGACTGCTCCCGGAAATTCGGTTCCAGGAACGTGAGGTCTCGCCGGTCGCTGTTGCGGATGTCCCAGCCGATCGTGTCGAGAGGGAACTGCTGCAGGCTCCAGATCGACTCGGCCAGGTCGAACTGCTCGGCCCCCGTATCGGCGTAGATGAAGTTCCACAGCGGGTTCTTCTCAGGCCGCTCGATCTGCCAGTGTTCTTTGATGGTCCGGCGATACTGTTCACGAAGATCCTCGTTGAAGGCGTAGCGGTACAGGTTCCAGTAGCTCAGGAAGGCCAGCTCATCGTCGGAGTGGTTCCATTCCGTCGTCAGATCGATCCCGGGCACGCGGCCGATCTCCCAGATCGGGATCATGATGTTGTCGAGGTAACCGTGCTTCTCGAACAGCTCGAAGGCCTTCTGCCGGTAGATGTCCTTGCCCGTGAAATGCCAGGCGGTTTGGAGGAACGCGATGATCTCGACCGAGTTCAGCCGCCGGTCGCCCACCTGACGAGGGAACCGGTTCACGTATTCCGGGTGCCAGCGACCCCACTGCGTGGGCTTGCCGTCGTAGTCCACCAAGTACCAGTCGTTCCGCACGATGTGGTCCATGATGGCGTCGATCAGCGCCACGGCCCGGTCGCGCCAGCTCTGGTCCGGCACGATCTCGGCGAAGATCGCATAAACGAAGAAATGTCCCACGATCTCGTCGCTGCTGGTGGTCGCCTTCCAGACCCAATGTGCGTCCGCCGCCGGTTGCCAGCGCGGCTTGTCGGCCACCTGATAGCCGGCGCGGTCGAAGGAGCGGGCGGGAAAGCCCTCCATCGGCGTGATCTCGGTGAGCCGTTCCATGGCTTCGAAGGACTCATAGCAGTTGCGCAGCGCCTCATCCGATCGGGTGACGGCGTAGCGGAACAGCTCGCCCGCCAGGTACATCGACGTCCAGAGCCCGTCGTTGTCCTCGTCGATCAGCGTCCCGGTGGACAGGTCGCCCGGCTCGCTCATGGCGAACGCGCTGTTGAAGCCATAGCGAATGTGCCGCCGGCGCGTTAGCTTGTCGAAGTGCTCGGCCTTGCCGGCCAGCGTCATCGGCTCGAAGTGAATGATGCTCAGGCCGGTCTTCGAGAGGATCAGCACCGAGCCGTCGGGCCCCGGCGCGATGTCGATCACCGCATCATCCACGAGCCAGCGATTCGACGCATAGTAATCGATCGTGCCGTCGCGATTCATGGCGAATGCGCCTCGCGGCGTCCCGAACCACGTCTTGTCGCCGATGGGTCGGATGCAGAGAATCTCAGTGCAGGGCACCTTCGTTTCGATGTCCGACCGCTGCTCGAACGACCTCCGATCGAGACGCAGGTAGCCGTTTGACGTGCCCATCCACCAATCCTCGTCTGTCGGGGCAAGGCAGTTCATTTGCCCGTGCCGAAAGACAGCGGCTTGCTCCCCGGCCGACGTCACGCGCCACAACGCGGTCTCTGTGAGCACGAGGAATTGCTTTCGCACAGGGTCGAAGACGGCTTGTCTGACGCCGCCTTCGGTGGATAGCTCGCGGACCGCATCCGGCCCACGAAAGCAGGCGACACGTTCGCTCCCGGCGACCAGGAAATCGAATGCTGTCCCCATCGCAAACCTCTCGGCATCGCGCATCTTGTGGCTCGCAAGAAATCGGCCAGCCCAGGCGTTGCTCAGGACGTGCTTGTCGGTGAGAAACACGAATTGGCCCTCGTGGACTTCCATGTCCCTGATCTGCATATCCGCCAGAGGCCGATGAAGCCGGTCCGGCTTGAGCCTGCCTTCGTGGACCTGCAACAGCCCTTTGTCCGAGAGCACAAGGACTCGGCCGTTGCGGTCGGCGCGGACCTTCCGCAGTTGGGCGCCGTGAAGCTCAGATGCCAGGGGGACCCTCTCGCTGTAGTCCTGGAGGAAGGACTCGTCGCGATACGTTCTTGCGGCTTCCTTCGCGACAAGAACACCCCCCGTCACCAGCACACAACACAGAATTGTGATGGTCGTCTTCATATCGGGCCCCGCTCATGGTTGTCATCTTGGACTGTACCCGGGTCTAGTCTTCGCGGATCATGGGGCAGTGTTCGATGTTGGCCTCGGTGAAATTCTCGCCACAGACGCGGAACCCATGCCGGGCGTAGAAATCGCGGACGGCCAACTGGGCGTTGAGCTTGAAGCGGTTGGAGCCCATCCCCCGAGCGACGTCCATGGCAAAACGCACGAGCTGGTCGCCGTAGCCCCGCCCGCGATAGGGTTTTCGCACGGCAAGCCGTTCGAGTTTGGCAAACGGGCCGGTGAAACGAATTCGCCCGGCGGCGATAGGCTCGCCGTCGAGCTCGCCGAGGATATGGATGGCGGCATGCTCGTGCTCGTCCATTTCCTGGCCGTAGCGCACGTGCTGCTCGTCCATGAAGACGATACCGCGAACGATGAAGACCTTGATCAGATCGTCCAGCGAGCGGGCAAGGCGGAATGTCGGTCGGTTCTCCATGGTCGCTCGGGATGTCCATCTCCAGGCGTTCGAGGTTGCCTGCGAACCACGTCACCGCGATCCGCAACCGACGGCCATTATAGACGGGCCCGCCTGCCGGTCAACCCGCGTAGGGGCGAATGATTATTCGCCCCTACCGGCAGGCGCCCGATCGGCGAGGCGGCGACAAAAAGAGTTGCCGCCCAAGGGCGGACCGATAGAATCGTCTGAAGTGACGCCATCAGGCGTTATGCCCTGCGGGCACACTGCGAACGGCAAGAGCGTCGTGCCGGGCTTTTAGTGCATCGAGTCGTTTGGAGTTAGAGCAAAAGTGCGAGTCGCTCTGGGCCAATTCAACGCCACCGTCGGCGATCTGTCGGGCAATGTGGAGAAGATGAAGACGATGTGGGCACAGGCCGTCGAGGCCGGAGCGGACCTGGTGGTCTTCCCCGAACTGGCGGTCTGTGGCTACCCTCCCGAAGACCTGGTGTACAAGAGGCAGTTTCTGGAAGACAACTGGACCGCAGTCGAAACCTTGGCGGGCGCCTGTCCCCGGAAGACTGTCGTGGCCGGCTTCGTCGAGAGCGTCAACGGCACCGCGTTCAACGCCGCGGTCGTGATCCAGGAGGGGCGCATCGCTGAAACCTACCAGAAACGCGAGCTGCCCAATTACGGCGTCTTCGACGAGCGTCGCTACTTCAAGCCCGGCAACCGTCCCGTTCTCATCGAGATTGGCGGGCTGAGAGTCGCCCTGACCATTTGCGAGGACCTCTGGGAGACCGAGACTCTCCGGCGGTTCTTCGCCGATGTCGATCCCTTCGATCTGCTGGTCAATGTCTCCGCCTCGCCCTTCCACATGGGCAAGCTTGACGAACGGGGCCGTATCATCGCACGATGCACGAAAGCCTTTGGCTGCGGCGTGGCCTACTGCAATCTGATCGGCGGACAGGACGAACTGGTCTTCGACGGCCGGAGCATCCTGGCCGACTCCGCCGGTCGGATCGCCGCCAGGGCCAGAGCCTTTGACGAGGACCTGCTGATCGCCGACGTGGCGCGGTCCGCCGGCACCGTCACCATCGCCCCGGTCCGGCCGCCGGTCACAGGGGCCGAGGAACTGCTGGACGAGGTCTATCAGGCCCTTGTCCTGGGCACGCGGGACTACGCGAGAAAGAACGGGTTTCGCAAGGTGCTGCTGGGCATCAGCGGCGGGATCGATTCGGCGGTCACCGCCGCCATCGCCGTGGCCGCCCTCGGCGCCGAGAACGTGCTGGGCATCACCATGCCCTCGCGGTTCAACAGCCCCGAGACCATCGCCGATGCGGCCAAGGTGGCCAATAACCTGGGTTTTGTGCTGCTGACAATTCCCATCGAGCCGATCCTGACGCCGTTCAACAAGGCGCTCCAGGCGGACCCGACCTGGGACGAGAAGGGTCTGGCCTACGAGAACCTCCAGGCGCGGATTCGCGGCACGATCCTGATGTCCCTGAGCAACCAGGCTGGAGCGCTCGTGCTGACCGCCGGCAACAAGAGCGAAACCTCCGTCGGCTACAGCACGCTCTATGGCGACAGCGCCGGTGGATTCGCGGTCATCAAGGATGTGCTCAAGACGGTGGTCTATCGCCTCGCTGCCTACATGAACGAGAAGGCCGGCCGCGAGCTGATTCCGTCCGCCGTCATCACGCGCCCGCCCAGCGCCGAGCTGCGGCCCGATCAGAAGGACGCCGACTCGCTGCCGGATTACGATCTGCTCGACGAAATCATCAAGGGCTACGTCGAGAAGGACCTGTCCGCCCGCGAGCTGGTCGCCTCCGGCCTGCCCGCCAAAGACGTCGAGCGCGTGATCCGGATGATCGACCGCAACGAGTACAAGCGCCGCCAGTCCCCGCCCGGCGTTCGCATCACCCCCAAGGCCTTCGGCAAAGACCGCCGATTGCCCATCACTAACCGCTACGCCACCACGATCGCCAAACCCTGACGCGCGTTTTCAGCGAACGCGCCGACGGCGGCTCGTGGCCGGCCAGACAATACTGCAGAAAAGACCTGTGTGGTGCCGATATAAACACAGGTTGGACAAGAGCCCGGAGGGTGTGCGCTTCCGTGGCGTTGGATTTTATAGGACCCATTGAAGGGGGTGCGGTACGGTGGCCACGAACAGGAAGTCACGAGCGAAGAGGAACAGGCACAAGATCATCGGGGCGGGGGTTCGCCTGGCGCTTCTGTGCATCGGGGTCGTTGTCTGTCTGGTGCTTCTGTTCAGTTGCCTGAGCTTCGACATTGCAGACCGTCCGAGCACGTATTCGTATCCGCCGAACGAGCCGGCGACGAACTGGTGTGGCTCGATAGGCGCCTTTGCGGCGTTCTATCTTCTGTACTACGTCGGTCCCGGCGCCTTCGTTTTGCTCGGATCGCTGCTGTGCTACCTGCTGGCGCGGATCGCGGATCGCACCGTCAGCCAGGTCGTCTTCCGCTTCGTGGGGATGGTGTTGCTGACGATCGCGGTCTCGACAACGTTCTACTTCTTCTGGCCGCACAAGGTCTACGCCTTCCCGCTCGGCTCGGGCGGGGTGCTCGGGGTCTCGGCCGCCACGTTCTTGCGGAGCCGCTTCGCGGTCCTGGGCACGTTCATCCTCGTCTCGGCGACCTGGGCGGTCGGTCTGGCCCTGCTGGCCGACAGCATCATCATCGGCGTGCTGGCCGCCTGCGGAATCGCCGTGCGCCGGGTCATCGGTTTCGTCGTGCCCGCCTGGTCGGTCGCCAGGGAGCACTCCGAAGCGCTCAGCGAAATCTGGCAACGGCTCAGCGCCAGGCAGAAATCGCTGGCCACGGCCGGCGGCGGGACGGCCAAAGCCCGTGAGGAAGTAGAGGACTATGCCGACGACGAGGCCGAGGCCGAGCAGGACGAATACGAAGACCAGGCGGCAAGCCCGGAAGAGGACGAAGAAGTCGAGGAAGCCCTTGAGGCTCCGGTCGCGCGTGCGGTGAAGCGTCCGCTGCCGATGGAGGTGCGGCAGCGCGTCGAGAAACGCCCGCCGCCGCCCTTCGTCCAGCCCTCCTACGACGACTACACCCTGCCTCCGATGGAGCTGCTGGCCGATCCCGAGTATGGCTACGCCGCCATCCAGGAGAAGGTCGTCAAGGCCAAGGCCAGCGCGCTGGAGAAGCTGCTGAGCGAATTCAACATCAACGCGCGGGTCGTGGCCGCCGATACCGGGCCGGTCGTGACGATGTTCGAGCTGGAGCTGGCCGCGGGCATCAAAGTCAGCCGGATCACCAACCTGTCCAACGACATCGCACGGGCGCTGAGCGCCGGCGCCGTCCGCGTCGTCGCGCCGTTGCCCGGCAAGCACACCATCGGCATCGAAGTGCCCAACAGCGCCAAGGAAAAGGTCCGCATCAAGAGCCTGATGGACCTGGGGGGCACGCGAGCGAGCAAGATGGAAATCCCGCTGTTCCTCGGCAAGGACTCCGCGGGCGAGGCGCTGGTCTCCGACCTGACCCGCATGCCGCACCTGCTGATCGCGGGCACCACCGGATCGGGCAAGAGCGTCTGCATCAACAGCATCATCGTCAGTATCCTGCTGACCAAGCGGCCTGACGACGTGCAGATGATCCTGATCGACCCGAAGATGGTCGAGATGACCGCCTTCAGCACGGTCCCGCACCTGATGTGCCCGATCGTGACCGAGACGCAGATGGCGGTGCAGATCCTCGAGTGGGCAACGGTGAAGATGGATGAGCGCTATGCCCTGCTGGCCGAGGCGCGAGTCAAGAACATCGCTGAGTTCAACAAGCTGGGCGCCGAAGAAGTCGTCGCGCGATTTGCGCCGAGCACCCCGGACGAAGAGGCGCAGATCCCCAAGAAGCTGCCCTACATCATGATCGTGATCGACGAGCTGGCCGACCTGATGATGACCGCCTCGAAGGAGATCGAAGCCTACATCGTCCGCCTGGCCCAGAAGAGCCGTGCCGTCGGCATCCACATCGTTCTGGCGACGCAGCGTCCGCAGGCAACGGTCGTCACCGGCCTGATCAAGTCGAACATGCCGTGCCGCATCGGCTTCCGCGTGGCCGCCCGGATGGACAGCCGGATCATCCTCGACCAGAACGGCGCCGAGACGCTCCTGGGCGAAGGCGACATGCTCTTCCTCAAGCCCGGCACCAGCGACCTGATCCGCGCCCAGGGCACGTTCCTCGACGAGGCGGAGATTCGCGGCATCATCAAGCACCTCAAGGACGTCGCCGAGCCGCAGTTCCATCCGGAGCTGACGCAGCTCAAGCGCGTCGACGCCGGCGAGATGCCGCGCGATGAGCTGTTCGACCAGGGCGTGCGCGTGGTCCTCGAGAGCAAACGAGGCAGCGTGTCCCTGCTCCAGCGCAAACTCAGCGTCGGGTACGCCCGCGCCTCGCGCATGATCGAGATGATGGCGGCTGCCGGCATCCTCGGCGAGTACAAAGGCAGCCAGGCCCGCGAGGTGCTGATGACGCTGGAGGAATACGAGGCGATCCGCAGCCAGATGAGCGACGACGGCGAGGCCGGCTACGCCGATCTGGCCGAGGAAGAGGAGGACCCGGAACCCGCTCGCGCCTACGCCAGCGAAGGCCAGCAAGGCTACATCTCCAGCACCGCCGACGACGATTGAGCCGCAAGCCCGTGCCCCGGATGGAGGCGACACTGTGAAACGCACGAGTGTCATTGGAATCGCGGCCCTCTGCCTTCTGGCATGGAGGCCGGCCTGCGGTGCGGCGACAACCTCGCAGCCGTCACCGGCCTTGTGGACCATCGATGCGAGGACCCCGGAGGGCCTGAAGAACCTCCTCCGGCACGATGGCCAATCGCTGCACTTGGTCAGCGCCCATCGGGGCGGCGCGGGAAAGGGTCTTCCGGAGAACTGCATCGCGACCTTCGAGAACACCCTGCGGCACACGCACGCGATGATGGAGGTCGATCCCCGCTACACCAAGGATGGCGTCATCGTGCTGCACCATGACCCCACGCTGGAGCGGACGACCAACGGAACCGGGCGCGTGGTCGATCGCACGTGGGAGGAACTGAAGGCGCTGCGGCTGAAAGACGCCGCGGGAGTCCTCACGGAGTATTCGATTCCCACGCTCGACGAGGCGCTGCAATGGGCGCGGGGCAAGACGATCCTCGTGCTGGATCAGAAGGACGTGCCCGTCGAAGCCCGCGCGCGCAAGCTCGCCGAGCACAACGCCGAGGCCTACGCCGTTCTGATTGTGTACAGCTTTGCCGATGCGCAGCGGTGCTACGCGATGAACCCGCACATCATGATGGAGGTGATGATTCCGAACGCCGAGCAGGTGGCGGCGTTCGACCGGACCGGCGTGCCGTGGTCCAACATCGTCGCGTTCGTCGGCCACTCGCCGCCGCAGGAGCCTCAATTGTGCGAGATGATCCACACCAGAGGCGCCAGTTGCATGGGCGGCACCTCTCGCAACATCGACCGCCTGCTCGTCGAGCGACAGGTCACAGACGTAAACGACTTGCGCCGGCAATACCGTGCGCTGTTGGACATGGGCATCGACCTCATCGAGACCGACCTGCCCCGCGACGTCGGACGAATGCTGTTCGATCCACAAGCTGCTCCCGCCTCACGAGCGCGCTTCCTCCAGAGTGGACCGTGTTAGTCTCTGCTGCTCTGTCACGTCATGAGGGTCGTCCCGTGGGTCAGCCCAAAGCCGGCTATTCCTTTGCCTTCCGGCGGGCGATGAGCCAGGAGCACTCGGCCCACCGGGCCAAGAGAGCCGTTCGCCTGCGAACGTCCGATGTGGTAGAATGCGGCGATGAGCAAGGACATCAAGGACATGACGTTGGGCGAGCTGGAGCGGCTCGTGGTGGAACTGGGGCAGAAGGCCTACCAGGCGAAGTACATCTTCAGCTTCGTGCACGCCAAGAACGCGGCGGCCGTTTCGGATATCACGCCGCTGAGCAAGGCGTTTCGCGAGACGCTCGGCGCGCGGGGTTATTTCATTTCGCAGCTCAAGACGCTCGACTGCCTGGCGGACCCGGACGGCTCGCGGAAGTACCTCTTCGAGCTGGCCGACGGCGAGCGGGTCGAGGCGGTGCTGCTGCGCGATGAGCAACGGCTGACGCTGTGCGTCTCGACGCAGGTCGGCTGCGCGATGGGCTGCGCGTTCTGCGCGACGGGGCGGATCCAGCTCCGCCGCAGCCTGACCGCCGGCGAGATCGCCGACGAAGTGAATCAGGCGGAGCAAGACGCGGGTAAGATCAACAACGTGGTCTACATGGGCATGGGCGAGCCGTTCGAGAACTACGACGCCGTGCTCAAGTCCATCCGCATCCTGAACCACGCTTCCGGCAAGAACATCGGGATCCGGCACATCACGATCAGCACGTGCGGCGTCGCGCCTGCGATCGTCCGGCTGGCCGACGAAGACGTCCGACCCCGCTTGGCGATCTCGCTGAACGCGCCGAGCGATCCGCTGCGCCGCCGCATCATGCCCATCGCCCGCAAGTACCCGCTCGCGGAGCTGCTCAAGGCCGTGCATACCTACCAGGCGCGAACGCAGCAGCGCGTGACCTTCGAATACGTGCTGATCGACAAGCTCAACGACTCGACCGCCCATGCCCACCTGCTCGTCAAGCTGCTGCGCGGCATCCCCTGCAACGTCAACCTGATCGAGCACAACCCGTACCCGGGCTGCGAGCTGGCGGGCAGCAGCCGCGACCGTATCGCCCGATTCGCTTCGGTCCTCACCGACGCCGGCGTCGAGACCGTCACCCGCTTCCGGCTCGGCCGCCAAATCCAGGCCGCCTGCGGCCAGCTCCAGGCCGGCTACGGCCGCGCCCGTTCGTAGTTGTTTGTAGTGACGCCGTGAGGCGTTACCATGTATGCTCTTACGAGCAAACTACGAACACGCTGGACAAATCCCGTCGGATGTGCTATGATTTCTGACAGAGTTGAATGCCGAGATCGGATACGGAGGGAGCATCATGATGCGGAGGATGGTTCGCAGAGTCGCATTCATCACGGGAGTCTTTCTACTGGTTGCCGGCGCCGCCGCTTTAGCGGCCCAGCGCATCGTCTACGTCGATGACGACGCGGCGGCGAATGGCGACGGCCGGTCCTGGACCACGGCGTATCGGTTCCTCCAGGATGCCCTCGCCGATGCCGAAGCGGTGGGCGAACCCATCGAAATCCGCGTCGCGCAAGGAATCTATAAGCCCGATCGAGATCGTCGGAACCCTGATGGGGGGCGCGATCGGAATGTCTCCTTCCGTCTGAGCGGCGGGATGAGCCTTCTGGGAGGCTGCGCCGGGATCGGTGCGGACGACCCGAATCGGCGGGACAGCGAGACATGCCAGACCGTGCTCAGCGGCGATCTGCTGGGCAACGATGCAGAAGTGACCGATCCGGCGATGATGAAAGACGACCCCACGCGTACGGACAATTCGAGTGTGATGTACATCTACGGCGATGGATCGCGATTAGACGGATGCGTCATAACGGGTGGGGGATCGAGCTTCGGAGCGTTAGAGATCCTGGGCAACATGACGATCAGCAACTGCACCTTCTTCGCCAATTGCACCGACGGCCGGCATCCCTACTGTTCGGGGGCAGTTCGTCTCGTGACATGGGGAGCGTCTGCGGTGATCGAGCGATGCCAATTCGTCAGGAATGCAGCGGAAGAAGGAGGGGCTTTAAGAGGTGGCAATGTTGTTCTGAACCACTGTGTGTTTACCGAGAACTATGCGTGGCGGAAGGGAGGTTCCGCCAGCTTGATAGGGGCTGGCGTGGTCGTTGGTTGTACGTTCGCAGACAACCGTGCCAGACAGGGAGGGGCGCTGTACCTGGATGGGATTTCAACGACCAATACGGTGGTCCGCTGTGTCTTCCGAGGAAATGCCGCTACACCCTATGTAGGAGGCGCAATCCTGTGTGAAGGCAGCGCGCGTATTGAGAGCAGTCTGTTTGTGGGGAACACCGGCGTCTCAGGCGGAGGGGTCTGCCACAGCCAGTTTGGCGATGTGACACTGGTCAATTCGCTTCTGGTCGGAAACCAAGCCGGCAGGCGTGGAGGGGCGTGGAGCACGCGGGAAGGCAGTTCCCTGGAGATCATCAATTGCACTATCCTGGAGAATCGCGCGCCGGAGGCCCCGTTCCTTGCGGTGGACATCAACAGCGATCCGAGGTCCAGCCATGTCAGTGTGGTGAACTGCGTTGTGTCCAATGGCGGCCCTGAGATATGGAGCAATGATTCACCCGTAGAGATTGCCTATAGCTGCATTGAGCAGGGGATCATTGCCCTGGATGAGCAAGAGGACTGGCTCGTCT
>JAAYBV010000040.1 GCA_012744475.1 Phycisphaerae bacterium | reverse complement strand
TTGGGGATGGATCGCCTCGCAGAGGCCTTTCCGTACGGATGCGCCACTCCCATTCGCCATCCCCAAAGCTCCGTTGCACTACGCTTTGAGGCTGCCACCCACATGCCACGATATTTTCACACACACGCTGACGGAGAATCGAGCAGGGGCAAAGGATTACTCGCCCCTGCGGGTTGCCGTCTTGACGAACCGGCGGCATGGCTGGACAATCTCTCTTGTCCGCCGTATGCCGTAGTCCGGCGCCAGCAAAGGAGAGATTCGATGAAGATGGTTTCACGAAGGAGGTTTTTGACTGTCTCGCTGACCGTTGTCCTGGTCCTGTGGCTCTTGCTGTCCGGCTGTCACGGCCTGCAAAAGGCCACCCGGACCGGCCGGCCCTGTCCGGTCTGCAAGAGACAGACCCGGGCTTTGCCGGTTGCGAGACTGACTCATACGACATGCGTGTGTCCCGTGTGCAGGAACGTGACCACCCTGAACGCCTCGACACGAACCGCGGTGGAGACCTATGCCGGGGCCGCCCTCGGCGACACCGTGGAAGTCTGTGGCTACTGCCAGATCATCGCCGAGCGCTGCGCCGCCTGCCGCGAATCGCCGGGCAGGCCGACGGGTCCCTGACGTCGTCTTGGTGCCCAGCGACGGAAAGGATCAAACTGACGATAGTCTTCTGGCGGAGCAATTCTCGAATGGGTGACCGGGCAGGGCATGGTACGACGGTCTTCTTCGACCTGGACGGGACGCTGACCGACCCGAGGGAAGGGATCACGCGGTGTCTTCAATACGCTCTGGCGCAGCTCGGTCGTCCGGTTCCGCCGCAGGCCGAACTGGTGCAGTACATCGGCCCGCCCTTGCGATGGACGTTCCCTCGCCTGCTGGCGACCGATGACAAGGCCATGGTCGATGCCGCGATCGAACACTATCGGCGACGCTACGCGGACGTGGGCCTCTTCGAGAACGAACTCTACACCGGCATTCCCGAATCGCTTCGGTCGCTGCGCGACGACGGGTTCCGGCTCTTCGTCGTCACGTCGAAGCCGGTGGTCTACGCCGAGCGGATTATCGATCACTTTGATCTGGCGGAGTATATCGAAGATGTGTTCGGACCGGACCTGGACGGCCGGTTCGACGACAAAGGCGAACTCGTCGCCCATATCCTGCGCGAGCGAGCCATCAGGCCGGAGCGAGCGATCATGGTCGGCGACCGGGCCAGCGATATTCTGGCCGGCAAGGTCAACGGCACGCGCACCATCGCGGTGACCTACGGCTTCGGCAGCATGGAGGAGCTCGCCGCCGCGAAGCCCGACCGCACCTGTCACAGCCCCGCGGATATTCGTGACGCACTCGGCGGTTTGCGTGGCGGGACGCAGGCGGGGCATTGACGGGGTCCTTCGTTTGTGCTAAGAAGGCCCGGGTGACACATTCGATATCCGTGAGCATGAAAGGGGCGAGCGCATGTTTGTGCAGGGCAACGACGACGGTTACTCGACGCCCATCGAGGGCATTCGGCAGAAGACTCTGGCCTATGGAGCCAGGACGTTGATGACGGAGTTCCGGCTGGAGGGCGGACGCGTTCTGCCCCTGCACCAGCATCCCTACGAGAAGACCGGCTATCTCGTGCGCGGAAGGCTGCGCCTGACCGTGGGACAGGAGCAGCACGACACCCGCCCCGGCGACAGTTGGTGCATTCCGCCCGACGTGATCCACGGCGCCGAGGTGCTCGAGGACAGCGTCGCCATCGAGGTCTTCTCGCCGGTCCGCGAGGACTATCTGCCTCGCGTCCACCCCGCCGGCAGCTAAGCCCCATTCTCCGATCGCAGGGCCAGGCCTAGCCGAAGTGGAGTTCGACGATGTCCTTGTCGTGCAGGACGTGGGTGAGGTGGACGTTCTGGCCGTCGTGGACGCCAGTTCCCCAGCACTTGGCGCTCTTGAGCTTCTCGGCCAGCTCGCGATGGATCGTGCGGGCCAGGTCGTGAACGGTCGAGCCGGCCGGCAGCGTGAACGGATCGTTCATGTCGGGGGGCTTGCCCGGCGGCTTGGCATAGACGCGAATGATCGCCAGCGTCTCGAACAGGAACTTCGCGAAGGCGTCCAGGCCCTCGCCGGTCTGCGCGGAGATCTTCACGAACTCCAGCGGCCTTTCGCAGGACTTCTCAGCCAGTTCGAACGCGCCGTCGGCCGCGATGTCGGCCTTGGTGCACAGGCAGAAGGCCTTGCGGCCGAGTGCGTTGCCATGTCCGTCCGTCGCGGGCGTTTTCTCGTCCAGCAGCAGGTTCCGCGATTCGAGGAAGTCCAGCAGGATCAGCAGTTGCTCCTCCACGTCCTGTGACAGGTCGACGACGATCGCGATCAGGTCGCCGTTGCGATACGTGCCCACCTGGCCCGGCGCCGCGTAGTCGGCGGTGATCGGCGGCATGTCCACGAGCTGAATCTGGACGTCTTCGTACCGCACCATGCCGGGCACCGGCGCGTGCGTGGCGAACGGGAATTCCGCCACAGTGACCTTGGCGTGGGTCAGGGCCGCGAGGATGGCGCTCTTGCCGGAGTTCGGAGTCCCCAGCAGGACCACCTGCCCGGCCCCCGAACGCGGGACGTGGAAGATGTCCACGTGCTTGCCCGCCTTCTTCTGCTGCGCGCTGGCGTCCTTGAGCTGGCTGAGTTTGCGCTTCAGATCCGCCTGGAGATGCTCGGTCCCCTTGTGCTTGGGCATCACCGCCAGCATCTGCTCCAGCGCGAGCATCTTCTCCTCGTTCGTCGAGGCGCTGCGGTACCACTGCTCCGCTTTGAAGTAGTCTGGTGTCAGGTTCGCCGGCATAGGAACCACACTCAGCCGCTATGCTTTTCTCTGGGCTACGCTTGCCCCATTATACAGGATCGGCCCCCGATGAGAACCCCCCATCGCCACGACTCGACTGCGGCGATCTTCACGCAGGCTTATCGGGATTGCTCCTTCCCGGCGTAATACGCTTTGATCGCATCCATCGTCTCCTGGGGATAATCCGTGGCGAAACTGGCGCAGCCCAGATCGAGGAGTCGTTGATAGGTCTCAGGCCGGTCGCCCTGCGTCCAGGAGAGCGTCTGAAAGAGAATCCCATAGCGACGTAGTTCTTCGCCGGTCCTTCTCAGAAATGTCTCGCTGGGCGAAAAGACGCCGTTCTCGGCAATCGAGACGTGAATCTGAAGCTGATCGATATGGGCGAACTTCACGTCACGCAACGCGGCCAGTCGCCGGGCCAGATCGTCCTCCTTGCCGCCGATCCAGTGCAGTGTCCTGGAACGGGGCGCTACCCGCTTCCACTCTGTGAGTTCAGCGTACTTCGTCGAGGCCACAATCAGCCGGGGATGATACCCCAGGGTCTGCCGTGCCAGGACGTCGAAGTCAATCTGTTTGATATCGATATAGAGCATCCGATCGGGATGCCCGCCGAGAGCCTCGAGCATCCGGGCCAGGCTGATGATCCGCTGGCCGGCGAACGATTCGCCCCGGAACGCACCGATGTCAAGCTGTTGCGTTTCCGCGAAGGTCAGGTCTTCGATTCCCTTCTTCTTCAATTCCTCCGGCGCATCCGGGAGAATGCGGGCAAAGTTGGTGTCGTGGAACGAGACGATGACTCCATCCCTGGTCATGCGGAGATCCGCCTCCGGAACCATGTGGAGTCTCCAGGCCATCTCGAAGGATTCCAGCGACCCTTCCGGAGCGGCGTTTCCGTAGCCGCGATGCGCCTGCACGATGACCTCCTCGAACGGAATGTGATCCCGCACGTTCCAGACGCCCGCCAGCGGCTGCGCATAGTACTCATCCAACGCCTGCATCGCGACATCCGGTCGGTCGGTGCTGAGGCCTGCCGTTCCGAGGTCCAGAAGACGTCTGTAATAATCGACCCTGTCGCCATGTTCGCCGACGCCCCAGGGCATCGTCTGGAACTCGATGCGCCGACGACGCAATTCGCTGCCCGCTTTTCTCAGGCAAGATTCGGAGGGCATCGTTGTCCCATCCTCGTTGAACCGGACATGAATCTGAAGATGCGTGACACCTTCGAAATCCGATGCCCGAAGCGCCGCGAACCGCTCTTCAATGTCCTCGTCCGTCGCCTTTCCCAGTCCCATCCACAGCAGCGCCCCGGAGAGCGGCGCCATCTTGCGCCATCGCCGGGCTTCGTCATCCTTGCCCGTTGCCAGCACGATCTGTTCGTGAAGTCCCTCGGTTGCTCTGGCCAAGAGACGGAAATCGACATTCTTGACGTCGATATACACGCGGCGCCAGCGATCCTGACGCAGCGCCTCACAGATCTCCTCCAGACTGACAATTCTCTGCCCGGCGAACGCGGCACCGCGAAACGCGCCGATGTCGAGCCGTCGCGCTTCGTCATAGGTAAGGTCTTCCAGTCCCTTCTTCTTGGCCTCTTCGGAGGCATCGGGGAGAATCCGGGCGAAGTTGTTGTCGTGGAACATCATGATGACGCCGTCTTTGGTGGTTCGGACGTCCACCTCCGGGATCCCGCCCATGCGCCAGGTCAATTCGAGCGCCTCCATGGTGTTCTCCGGCGCCAGATACCCCGCGCCGCGATGCGCGATCACCGTGACCGACTCTCGCGGCACATTTCGAATGTTCCATTGGAGTTCATCGGCGGCGCTCGTCGACACGCTCATCAAGCATAGTGCAACGCAGAATCGGATGGCCTGTTTCATTGCTCGTCTCGTTTGAACCGGATCGTCCGTGAGGTTCCGTTGGCCTTCAAACAATCGGGCGGCAGCCTGTTTGCGAGGTGTCCCTCAGGGCATGAGACACACCTTCCGGCGTGACCGCAAACACACTGCCGCCCGCAACAAGTCCTTTCGCGTCGCTACCCGGCGACCTTTTCGGCGACGAGGTCGCCGACCTGGCTGGTGGAGTAGCCCATCTTCCCGGCGGCCAGGCTCTTGAGCTTGTTCGCGGTCACGTACATCACCGCCTTCTCGATGGTGTCGGCGGCCTTCTCTTGGCCCAGCGTCGCCAGCATCATCTGCGCCGAGCAGATGGCGGCCAGCGGGTTGATCACGCCCTTGCCGGTGTACTTCGGGGCGCTGCCGCCGATAGGCTCGAACATGCTGACGCCCTCCGGGTTGATATTGCCGCCGGCAGCGATGCCCATGCCGCCCTGCGTGATGGCGCCGAGGTCGGTGATGATGTCGCCGAACAGGTTGCCCGTGACGATCACGTCGAACCACTCGGGGTTCTTCACCATCCACATGCACGTCGCGTCGACGTGATAGTACTCGCGCGTGATGTCAGGATACTCGGCCTTGCCGATCTCATGGAAGGCCCGCTCCCACAGGTCGTAGATGTACGTCAGCACGTTGGTCTTGCCGCACAGCGCCAGCGTGTTCTTGTCGCCTTTGCCCCGGGCCTTCTTGCCGTGCTTGCGGGCATATTCGAAGGCGTACCGCAGGCAGCGATCGACCTGATGACGCGAGTAGACGGCCGTCTGCACGGCCACCTCGTGCGGTGTGCCCTTCATCGTGAAGCCGCCGGTGCCCGTGTACGCGTCGCCGGTGTTCTCGCGGACTACCACGTAGTCGATCTCGTTGGGGCCCTTGTTCTTCAGCGGGCACTCCACGCCCGGATAAAGCCGGACCGGACGCAGGTTGATGTACTGGTCCAACGCGAAACGGGCCTTCAGCAGAATGCCCTTCTCCAGGATGCCCGGCGCGACGTCCGGGTGGCCGATGGCCCCCAGCAAGATCGCATCGAACTTCCGCAACTCCTCGACGGCGCTGTCGGGCAGCGTCTCGCCCGTTCGCTTGTATCGTTCGCCGCCGAAATCGAATTCGGTCAGATCGACCTGGAAGCCGAACTTCGTCGCGGCGGTCTTCAGCACCTTCACGGCCTCGGCCGTCACTTCCGGCCCCGTCCCGTCTCCGGGCATCACTGCAATCTTGTACACCTTCGGTTCTCCTTCTTTCACAATGTCAAACGTACTTCGATGGGATTTCAGACTCCATGATTCGGGTTTGGCGTGGGCATGGCCGCCCCGACCTTGTTGCGCCATTCGTGCAGCATCCGGCGAAGCTCAGCGGCCTTCTCGGGCATTGCCCCGGACAGGTCCTTCTTTTCGCCGAGATCGTCGCGCAGATTATACAGTTCCACGCGATGATCCTCATAGAACTCGATCAACTTATAGTCGCCCAGCCGGATTGCTCCGCCGGGCGAGCCGCCCTGGTTGCCGTAGTGTGGATAATGCCAGTACAACGCGCGGTCCTTCTGCGGGCCCTGCTGCCGCAGCAGGGCGACCATGCTGCGACCATCCAGGTGCTGCTGCGGCGCCGCAGGCAGACCCGCTATTTCCAGCATGGTCGGATAGAAGTCCGTGCTGATCACCGGCTCTTCGCACACGCTGCCCGCCCGGACCTGTGCGGGCCAGCGAACGATCATCGGTTCGCGAATCCCGCCCTCATATAGCCATCCTTTGCCCGCCCGCAGCGGCAGATTGCACGTTGGATGGCCCTCCGAGGTCGCCAGCCCGCCGTTGTCAGACATGAAGAAAACGACGGTGTTCTGCGTCAGATCGAGCCGGTCCAGCGCGTCGAGCACCTTGCCCACGGCCTGGTCCATCGCCTCGACCATGCCCGCGTAGACCGCGTGATCCTGCACGAGCCGGACCTCTCGGTCGCCTTCCTTGCCCCAGGCCGGGCCATCGTGCGTCACGGTCCTGGCCTTCGCTTCGTACTTGGCCTTGAGGTCCTCTCTGGCCATCAGGGGCGTGTGCACCGAATAGAACGCCAGGTACGCCAGGAAAGGCCCATCCCGATGTTCCTCGATGAACTTGCACGTCTCCGTCGCCAGCCGGTCGGGCAAGTGCTCGCCGTCGGGCCCATCGGGCAGTCGCGGGTTGCCGTACGGCGAGAAGTATCGCTTGCCGCCGTAAGGTCCGCCCCGGTCATGTCCGCCCTTGTTCACGTCGAAGCCCTGGTCTTCCGGCCAGAATCCCTCCGGCCCCAGGTGCCACTTGCCCGCGAACAACGTTGCATACCCATGCTGCCTCAAGGCCTCGGCGACAGTCACTTCCTCCAGCGGCACCCGGTCGCGATAGCGCGCGGGCAGGAGCGGCTTGTTCCGCGTCCAGTGCTTCTGTACGGTGTCCGGCTGCGGCGCGCCGAAATAGTCGGTCGTCCGAAGCCGGGCCGGATATTTGCCCGTCATGATGCTGGCCCGCGTCGGCGAACACACCGGGCAGGCGGCGTAGGCGTTGGTGAAGCGTATCCCCGTTGCCGCCAGCCGATCCACGTTTGGCGTTTCGTAGAACTTGCTGCCATAGCAGCCCAAATCCGTCCAGCCCAGATCGTCGACGAGAAGGAACACGAAGTTCGGCCTTCGCGGCCCGCTGCTGTCTGCCAGCGCGCGCGATACGCCGCAGGCCGGCAACAGTGCGGCCGTTCCCAGAGCTCTCAGAAAATCGCGTCGGTTCATAGGCACCTGTCGCTCTTACGGGGCGAAGCGGATTCCCTTTGCGCGTTCGATGGTGAAATGGCCTTCATTCGGACTGCGGACGAGCGCGCCGTTGATGCGCAGGTTCTCGATCGTGACGTTCTGCACGCTGTGCTCGTCGTTGTCGTAGCCGACCAGGAACGAGACGGGCGGCTTATCTGCGGTCACGTCGATGTCTTTGAAGTGCACGTTGCGGATGCGTCCTCGCCTGGCCGCGTACGTGCTCAGTTCGTCGTCCGTTACGAACATCCACTGCCCGAGCGGGCTGCGCTTGCGATCCGGGTTCTGCCGATGATATTCCTGGGGACAATCTCCGCTGTAGATCGACAGGCCGATGCGAAACTCGATCAGCTTATCGCGCGAGTCCTCCACGCGGATGTCCTCGAAGCGGATGTTCTCAACGGTGGCCCAGTCCCCGTTGTGGATCGTAAAGGTGCCGCCGCGCTCGACGTGGATGATGTCGCAATCCTTGAACACGATGTCGCGAACGGACTCGGTCTGGAGCTCGAAGCCGATCTCCATAGCGTTGCCCCATTCGGCGTTCCACAGCACGGAATTGACGACCGCGACCTTCCGGACGTCGCGCAGGCCGCTCTCGCCGCCCTCGAAATACGCCGGCGAGGCCTTGACCGCAATACAGTCGTCCTTCGTTCGCAGGAACGAATCGGAGACCGTCAGGTTGTGACAACCGACGATATCGACGCCGTCGTCGTTATCACGCCAGCCGACGATCTTGACGTTGTCGATCTTTACGTTGTCCGACCGGATCGGCACCACGGTCCAGCCGTAACTGCCGAGGATCACGATGCCGCTCACTTCGACGCCGGTGCACCTGGAGAACTTGAGCATCTGCGTCTTGGTGTCGCGATGCGTGCCGTCCAGAACACCATACCCGGCCACACGCACATTCCTGGCGTTCTCGGCCCGCACGCGGCCGCGCACCACGGCGCCGCCGGCAATGTAGAGCATTTCGCCGCTGGTCAGGATGATCTCGCCGACATCGTAAACCTTGCCCGGCCCGAAGTAGTGCATCCGCTCGTGGTCCGGCTTCGGGGTCTTCTTCTCGGGCGGATTGGCGAACAGAAACAGCGGCCGCTCGATGTCCCCATCCAGCTCGATGCTCAGTTGGCACGGACGTTCCAGGTCGAAATGGATCGTTCCATCCTCGACGGTGAAGCTCACGTTGCGGCTTTTGGGCCGGATGTCCACCCTCGCGAACTCCTTCTGAGGCGTCACCGAAACGCGCACCTTTCCTCTGAACGAGAAAGTGCAGAAGGCCGCAATCGCCGAGTCGTGGACGAACTGCGCCTGGCCGTCGACCTTCACCTGGAAATCCGAGGCCTGCGGCGCACCTTCCGGCGTTGGGTAGGTCACCACGGCGGCGCGCGCAGGGGCCCAAAGACCCAGCGCCAGCGCTGCGAAGACGAGCGCGGTCCATCGCATGGATCGTCCAAGTCTCGAAGGCATCGATCTCAGCCTTTCAATTCAGCGGCGATCTTGTTCAGCAGGCCGCCGGCGGCGATGATCTCCAGTGCGAAGTCAGGCAGCGGCTGGAACTTGATCTTGCGGCCGTTGGTCTTGTCGTGGATCACGCCGGCGTCGTAGTCGATCTCGACCTCGTCGCCGTCGGTGATCTTGTTTACCGCCTCCGCCGATTCGATCAGGTAGAATCCGCAGTCGATCGCGTTGCGGTAGAAGATCCGCGCGAACGACCGCGCGATCACCGTCTGGACCTTCGCGCCGCGAATCGCCCAGACGGCGTGTTCGCGGCTGGAGCCGCAGCCGAAGTCATCGCCAGCCACCACCACGTCACCCGGCCGGACCTTCTTGACGAAGTTCACGTCGAGATCCTCCAGACAGTGTGTCGCCAACTCTGCCTCCGCGTCCGTATTCAGGTACCGCGCCGGAATGATCTCATCCGTATTGATATGATCCCGCTTGTATACATGTGCCTTGCTCATTCCTCTATCCTCACTTCTGATCGAGTCACCATGGCATGGATATCAAAGATCAAATCGCAAACATCAAAATCACGCGTCCGCAAAATCCGAAATCCGAATATCGAAATCCGAGACAAATCAGAATTCTCAAATATCGAATCCGCAAACGCTATTCGCTCTTCCGGATGATTGAGCCGAAGATATTCATCAACTCTGTGGCCTCTTGTATCAAGTCTTCCCTTCGGGCATCCAGTTTCCGGTCATCGCAGGTATCGACGAGTCTGAGCCAATACCGGCTCTCCTTGGATTCCTTCTTGCAGATCCTGATTCGCATCAGGAAATCCTTCTTACCCAGAGCCTCGTTCGCCTCAATATAGTTCGCCCCGACGGAACCTGACGCCCTGACGAGCTGTTTGCCGTCCTCGATGTTGGCGGTCGTTGGCTTCAGGCTCTTGACGAATTCACGGACGGCGCGCGCAAAGGCAAGCGTCCGGTCTTCCAAATCGTACTGTTTGGGGTTTTGAGCCTTGGTCATTCGAGCTTGTCTCGGATTTCGGTTTTCGATATTCGTATTTTGCTACAGGTGCTTCCTTGGGTCGGCGAGCCGGCCTTCGACGGCGCTGGCGGCGACGGTGGCGGGGCTGGCGAGGTAGACCTCGCTCTTGGGACTGCCCATCCGGCCGACAAAGTTGCGGTTCGTCGTGCTGATGCACTTCTCTCCGGCGGCCAGTACGCCCATGAACCCGCCCAGACACGCGCCGCAGGTCGGCGCCGAGATCACACAGCCGGCGTCGTAGAACACGTCGAACAACCCCTCGTCCGCCGCCTGCTTCCAGATCACCGGCGTGGCCGGCACGACCAGCGTCCGAATCTTCACCTCCTTGCCCTTGAGGACGCCGGCGGCGATCCGAAGGTCTTCGATGCGACCGTTCGTGCAACTGCCGATGTACGCCTGGTCCATGGCCATGCCGGCGCAGTTCCCGATGGCAACCCCGCCGCTGGGTAGGTGCGGCAGAGCCACCATCGGTTCGATCGCCGAGCAGTCGAATTCCTCGACCGCCGCATAGTCCGCGTCGTCGTCGGAGGCAACGGCGGTGTAGTCCTGTTTGCCCTTCAACCGCCCGTCGAGATAGGCCTTCGTGACATCGTCGAACCCGATGATGCCGTTCTTGGCCCCGGCCTCGATGGCCATGTTCGTGATCGTCATGCGCGCTTCCATCGACATCTTGGCCAGCGCCGGCCCGACGAACTCCATCGCCTTGTAGAGCGCGCCGTCCGTGCCGATCCGCGCGATCACCGTCAGGATCACGTCCTTGCTGTACACGCCGGACCGCAGCGAGCCGTTCAAAACGAATTTCATCGACGCGGGCACGCGGAACCAGAGCCGGCCCGTTGCGATCGAGGCCGCCAGGTCGGTCGAGCCGATCCCGGTGCTGAAGGCGGCCAGGGCGCCGTAGGTGCACGTGTGCGAATCGCCGCCCACAATCACCTCGCCCGGGCGGATGTGTCCCTGCTCGGGCAGCAGTGCGTGGCAGACGCCCGCCCGGCCCAGCTTGTAGTAGTACTTGATCTTGTGCTGCTTCGCCCACGCGTCCAGACGCTTGTGCAGTTCGGCGCTCTTGACGTCCTTGGGCGGCTGGAAGTGGTCCGGCGTCACGACGATCTTCTCCGGATCGAACACGCGGTCGATGCCGCGCTCGACCAGCATCGAGATCGCCGGAGGCGTCGTTACATCGTGACACATCACCACGTCGATGTTCGCATCCACCAGTTGCCCGGGCGTCACTTTCCTGTGTCCGCTGGCCCGCGCGAAGATCTTCTCCGTTATCGTCATTCCCATGATGTAGATTCCTTTTTCTTTCGGCTGAAGCTATGCGTTTGTCGTCGCCTGGCCGTTGGCCTGCTGGACGGCGGTCATCCGGTTGATGGCGTCGACGTAGGCCTTGGCGCTGGCTTCGATGATGTCGGTGGAGACGCCGCGGCCGATGAACGTCCGTCCGGCCTCGACGATCCGAACCGTCGCTTCGCCCAGCGCGTCCTTGCCTCCCGTGACGGCGCGGATGGAATAGTTCTCCAGCTTGGGCGACAGGCCGGTAGCCTCGCGGATCGCCTCGTACGCCGCATCGACCGGGCCGTCGCCGCAGGCGGCCGCCAGCCGTTCCTGGTCCGCGATCTTCATCCGCACGCTGGCGGTCGGCAACGTGCCGGTGCCGCACGCGACGTGCAGGTATTTCAGCTCGTACACCTGCGACACCACGCGGACCTCATCGTTGATGATCGCGGCGACGTCCTCGTCGAACACTTCCTTCTTCTTGTCGGCGATTTCGAGGAACCGCGCGTAGGCCTGTTCGACCTCCTCCTTGGTGAGCTTATAACCAAGCTGTCGACAGCGGTCGGCAAATCCGTGCCGGCCGGTGTGACGTCCGAGCACCATGCGCGACCCGCCCAGCCCGATCGTCTCCGGCGTCATGATCTCATAGGTGCTGCGCTCCTTGAGGATCCCGTCCACGTGGATGCCCGACTCGTGCGCGAACGCGTTGGCGCCGACGATGGCCTTGTTGGGCTGGATCACGAATCCGGTCAATTGGGACACCAACTGGCTGGTGCGATAGATTTCCTTCGTGTTGATGTTTGTGTTCAGCCCGTTGGCACTGCCGTCGGCGAAGAAGTTGGCGCGGGTGTGGATCGCCATGACGATTTCTTCGAGCGCGGCGTTTCCGGCCCGCTCGCCGAGCCCGTTGACGGCGACCTCGACCTGCCGGGCCCCGCTGCGCACGCCCGCCAGCGAATTGGCGACCGCCAGACCGAGGTCGTTGTGACAGTGCGTGCTGATGACGCACTTGTCGATGCCCGGGACCTTGCTCTTGAGCTGGGCGATGAGCTGGCCGTATTCGTACGGCAGCATGTAGCCGACGGTGTCCGGGATGTTCAACGTGGTGGCGCCGGCTTCGATCACGGCGGCCAGGATCTCGATGAGGAAGGGGACTTCGCTGCGTCCAGCGTCCTCCGGCGAGAATTCCACGTCATCGACGAACTGCCGGGCGCACTGGATCGCAGCCACCGCCATCTTCACCACCTCGTCGGGCTTCTTGTTGAGCTTGTGCTTCATGTGGATCGGCGAAGTCGCGATGAAGGTGTGGATGCGCCTCCTCTTGGCCGGTGCGACGGCCTTGCCCGCGGCTTCGATGTCCACGTCCTTTGCTCGCGCAAGTCCTGCAATGACAGGACCTTGCACCTGTTCTGCCACGAGCCGCGTCGCCTCGAACTGTGCCGGCGAGGAGACCGGGAAGCCCGCCTCGATGATGTCGACCCCGAGGGCGGCCAGTTGCTGGGCGATCTCGAGCTTCTGCGGGATCGAGAGCGAGGCACCGGGCGATTGTTCGCCGTCACGTAACGTCGTGTCGAAGATGAAGACTTTGTCGTCAGGCATAGTAGTTCTCCGGAAAATCATTTCGAGCCGCCGGCATTATGCCGCAACAGCGGCCGAAATGCTACGGTTTTGCGTAAGATTGGGGACTGCAACGAGTTGTGGTGGTTCTGTTGTATGCGCCTTAGCGGCGCAGGATCAGGGCGATCAGGCCGATGCGGCCGTTGAGGATGGAACGAATTGTGCCCTTCGTGGTACCCATAGATCATTCAAGTATACATATCGGCCGCCCGGATGCAAGACTTTTCCAGAAGAATCCTGCAATTATCTCCAGATTGGTCCCGGCGGCGCGTCACTGGAGGGATTTCCAGGGGTCTTCGACGTCGACTTGTGCGGCGGTCGCGGTGATCTGGCGCTGCGTGGGCAGGGGAGTCATCGGCACTGTCAGGATCAGCGAGGTCTTGCCCGGCCGGCGCCACTGCCACTTGTCACGGGGTGGGACCACCACGCCTTCGACGATCATGGTTCCAGCCATCGTCTTGTAGACGCTCGGATCGGCCACGCGGATCGGAGCGGTCGATCTCGCCACCGACAGCGTGAAGACAACGCCGGCGGCGGCGATCTTGTTGAAGTTGAACTCGCGCGTCACGCCGTTGTAGAGGACCACGTCGATCCAGGCGCCCTCGTCGTCGCGCCCCGTCTCCATGCGGACCGGCAGTTCGTCAATCTGGGCGCCGTGGACGCAGAATCGCGCCTCCATCGTGCCGGACTCGACGTTGACCGGATCGCCGACTTGCACCTGAGCGGGCAGCTTCAGGCTGCCGATCGCTCCTTCGAATTGCAGCCGCATCCGAAGGTCGCGGGCCTGGATCGTGCCGTTGGCGATGCGGTCGAGCGAGATGTGGGTGTCACCCCGGTCGGTGGCGAAGAGAACCGCGCTGAGCAGTTCGGCGCCGTCCTGGATCGTGAAGATGCTCGCGGAGGCGTAGTCGTAGCCATCGTGCAGAAAGCGGATGCGCATCGCCGCCGGGCCGGAGGCGGTGTTCCAATACGCCACGAGCGGCCTTCGCTGGTTCCAGAGATCGCCGCAGTTGACCGAGCTGATCGTGAAATCCGGATGCAGGTACGTCCGCCCGATCACGTCGTGCTCGCCCTGCGGATTCAGAACGAACGTCTCGATCTCTTCGCGGGCCTCGGCCAGTGATGTGAAGTAGGGCAGCAGGTCCTCGGGACATGCCAGAGGGATGCGGTGGGCGTCGATGGATTCATACGCCTGGGCCTCGGACATGTAACTCACTCTTCCTCTGGTTCCTTGCTGGATGAAGGCCAGGACGCTCGGGCGCAGCAACGTTGCATAGGATCGGCTGTGCGGTCCGGCCCACTGCTTCGTCGGCGCGTGAAAACGCCGGGCCAGATGGTACCAGGCGAAACCGTGAAGGTCCTCGGTCAGACGCCTGCACTCAGGGTCTTTGACGTGGGCCAGGATGCGGGTCAGCTCGCTGATCACCACGACGGTGTACGTGGGGCTGTTGTACTCGCTGAACGAACCTTTCTGCTCGGTGTAGTTGTGGAATCGCTGGAGGCGCTGCCTGCCGTAGTCGAACAGGGCGCTGTCTTTGAATCGCTCGCCGGCGACGAGTGTGACATACGTCCCCATGATCGCGATGTTGGTGTAGCCGGGCCCGACGTTGCGCCGCTGGATGGAACGGGCGGCGTGCAGGATCGACTCTCGCACCTTCTCCTGCAACGGTCCGGGCAGGCGGTCCATGTGGTCGATCGCCACCTGGAGCAGTTGCGTGCCGCAGAAGTCGGCCCAGTTCCAGTCGGGCGGCGACATCTGATCGAGCGGCTCTTCGAGGAACCACGACCAGATGCCGTAGGTGCGGCTGTCGGGGTCCTGGTCCTGAAGATCGGTCACGCGGTCGAGAATCTGCTCGGCCCGCTCCAGACGGTTGGGGTCGCCCGCATCGAGCAGAGCCACCGCGTAGACCAGCGAATCGCGGGTGCGGTGGACCGTACCGGATTCGAGCGTCGTGTGGTAGCCCGGCGACGAGAACGGCCCCGCCAGCATCCTCGCGGTCCCGTCGTAGCTTTGATCCTGCGCCGCCAGGGCCTTGAGAAAGCCCTCGCGGCGCGCCGACGTCGGGAAGAAATCGGCGCCAAGGCACGAAGCCAGGTGCGCTGCCACGATCAGTCCGATCCACCCAATCTGTCGGCGTATCATGCAGGAGCCTCCTTCTGTCGTATCCGAGTGATTGGCCACGGCCCTATGATACGTCGCTTCGTCATCCCGATCCAGCCTTTGTCGTGTTGGCGGCAATCTGTGGCAGACTTGTTCTGCATCGGTTCGGCGCGTATAATGGCGCGCAGGAATGAACGTATGAATCCAGCCGCACTCAGGGAGATGTGATTTGACGACCGAGCGAATGGAAAACCCGCAAGTGACGCCGCTCAAGCGGAACCTCCAGAACGTCATCTTCGGCAAGAGCGACAGCATCGACGTGATGGTCGTTGCGCTGCTGGCAGGCGGCTCCGTCCTGATCGAAGATGTGCCGGGGGTAGGCAAGACCACGCTGGCCAAGGCGCTGGCGCGGAGCATCGATGCCAAGTATCGGCGGATTCAATTTACCCCCGACCTGCTGCCGGCTGATATCCTCGGCTCGTCCATCTACAACCCCGTCAGTGGCGATTTCCGCTTCGATCCGGGCCCGATCTTCTGCAACATCCTGCTGGCCGACGAGATCAACCGCGCCTCGCCTCGAACGCAGTCGGCTCTGCTCGAAGCGATGAACGAGAACCAGACGACCATCGAGGGCCAGTGCCGCCCGCTGGCCCGGCCGTTCATGGTCATCGCGACGGAGAACCCTATCGAGTTCCACGGGACCTACCCGCTGCCGGAGGCGCAACTGGACCGCTTCCTGGTCCGGCTGGCGATCGGGTATCCGACGGCGGAGGTCGAGGTCGACATCCTCAAGTCGCACGCGAACCGCGAGCCGCTGGATTCCATCGAGCCGGTGATGGGTCTGGACCAGGTCCGCGGGATTCAGGAAGAGGTGGCGAACGTGCACGTCGACGATGCGATCCTCGAGTACATCGTCGAGATCGTCCACGCGACGCGGAACGACAGCCGGCTCCAGTTGGGCGTCAGCACGCGCGGGACCCTGATGCTCTCTCTCGCCGCCCGGGCCAGAGCCTACGCGCTGAATCGCGCGTTCGTGATTCCCGACGACGTGTCGTGGAGCCTTCCGCACGTGCTGCCGCATCGCCTGCTGCTGACCGCCAAGGCGCAGCACGGCGGCGCGACCGCCCAGCAGATCGTTGCGGAGATCCTGGGGCGGATCAAGGTTCCGGTGTAGGACAGGCACTCGATATGGCCGCCACCCGTACGAGAATGCGTCTTGGCGTGACCGAAGCGGGACGGATGCTTCTGATGGGGACGGTGTTCTTCGGCCTGGCGGCGCAGCTCGTTCCGGCTTTCGGCGTTCTCTCGGCGCTGATCGTGGTCCTGCTGACGGTCCTGGCCGTCGGCTTCGTTCTGCGGCCCCGGATCGAGGTGACCGCCCACCTTCCCGATTACGTCGTGGCAGGGCAGGACGCCCAGTTTCGCTACACACTCAAGAATGTGGCGCGCGTTCCGGCCTACGATCTGCACGTCCGTTTCGTCGGGTTGCCCCAGACGATCGAACAGGTGGGCGGCGCCCAGATGGTTGCACGTCTGGGGCCGGGCGAGTCGACGGAGGTGGCCGTCACGATGCGGGCCCGACGACGGGGCAACCATCTGATCCCGTTGCCGATGTGCCAGTCGAGCTTCCCGTTCAACCTGCTTGTCTTCGGCTCGCATCGCAAAGACAAAGGGACGCTCACGGTTCTGCCGGTGTTCTACCAGCTCCAGATGCGTCTGGCGCGTCTGAGCGGTCAGGGGCGCAGTGGCGTGGCCGGATTCGCCGGAAGGGCGGAGGTCTCCCCCGAGTATGCGGGCAACCGTCCGTTCCTGCCGGGCGATTCGCCGCGACGGATCGACACCCGCGCCTGGGCGCGCCTGTCCGTTCCGGCGACCAAGGAGTACCACAACGACGCCGACCGCTGTGCGGCGCTGGTGCTGGACACGCGAATCCGTCCCGACAGGAAGAGAACGGGCGACGAGGAGATCCCGGAACTCGAAGCCGCAGTGTCTCTTTGCGCCTCCATCGCCTTCAGCATCCAGCGGGACTGCCTCGTCGAGTGGTTCCTGGCCGGGCCCGAACTGCACGATTTCACGGTGTCGCGAGGCCGGCCGGCCCTTGGCGCGCGGGCAGGACGCGCGCGGCAGGGGGCGCGTGTCGAGGCGATCCACGAGATCCTGGCGACCGTGGCACCGGCGGAAAACTACGACCTGGACCGGACCGCGGCCGCACTGACAAGCCATTTCCATCGTATTTCTGAGGTCGTCTTCATTCTGTTGCGACCGGACCGGGCGTATCTGGACCTGTTGGGATTGGCCGCCGCATCCCGTTGCCATTGCAGCGTGTATCGGGTGGCCGAGGCCGACGCCCGGAGCTCCGAGAGCGACGCGCTGCCGGGCGATTCGGTAACGCTGCTGTCGCCCGAGGATATCCTGACCGGCCGCCTGGGGCCCTTATGAAGCCGCAGAAGATCATTGCCGTCATCATGGTTCTGGCCAGCTCGGCGGTCACCGCCTGGGCCTCGGTGGATATCGCGTACCCGGCGATTCTCTGCATGCTGGGTCTGCTGGGCCTGTCGCGAAGGTTCACGTGGAACTTCAAGCCCGAGCGGCGGATCATCACGTCGCTGCTCATGCTGGTTCTGGCGATCTTCTTCGCCCTTCACTACAGCTATACGCGTCCGCACAGTTGGGTGGCGCACGAATTGGCCATGAGTCTGGCCTGGCAGACGGTCGCCCGGTACTTTCTGGCCGGCATGATCCTGATGCTCTTTCTCGGATCGCCGCGCCAGCTTCCGGCCTCGTTGGGGCTCTTTCACCTGGCCAGCACGATCTGCGCCGGCCAGGTCCTGCTGCTGAACGACCGATTCATCGCCTTTCGTCTGCTGGAGCTGTTCTCGGCAGTCCTCGTGGTGCTCTACGCCGCCACTACGTGCGGCCCGGCCCCCCTGGAACTCCGGCCGGATGCGCTGCGGCCCCGTGAGGATGCCAGGCTCATCGTCGCATGCCGTCGCAGGATGCCGAGATGGGCCGCCAGCGCGCTGATCCTCGTGGTGGCCGCCAACGCCGGATGGATCATCAGCTCGATTCTCTATCGGCACGTCGAGCTGCTCGAGTACCTGCCCGCCTGGTTCGGAAAGCAGGTGATCAACATGGACTCGACGACGGCCGACGCGGCGCGCATCGCGTTTTCGACCACGGGCCGCCTGTCGAGCCTGGCGTCGGTCCTCGAAGAGCAGGATACGACGGTGGTCCTGGAGATCGAGAGCGAACAGTCGCCCGGCTATCTGCGCGGCCGCGCGTTCGAGGTGTACCGTCAGTCTCAGTGGCACGATCTGTCATATCAGGAAGCCGTCTTTCCCCAGCCGGGCAACCTGTATATTTCGAGCCGCACGAACATCTTCCGGCTGCACGAGGAGGACGCCTCGGGCGTCGAGACGATGATGATTCGGCACGCGCTTCAGTTCGACGATGCGGCGTTCGCGCCTCTGGACCTGTCGTATGTCGAAGCACCGTTCAAACTGTTGCTGCGCGATGACGATGACATCATCTACACTCCGAAACTGGCGCGGGGCAAGCGGTATCGGGTCGCCTGCCTTTCGACGCCGAGGCCCGTTCCGCCGCAAGGGATGCAACGGAGCCGGTCCCTGGATGTGCCCGCCTCGCTCGATCCGCGTGTCGAGCAGCTTGCGAATCGGATCTTCTCCGGCTGCGACAGCACCGCCGAGAAGATCGCGGCCGTCGTTCGACACTTCCAGAAGAACTACACCTATGCGTACGACCCGCAGATTTCCGCCGGCCGCGACAGGTTGACGAGTTTTCTGCTTGAGGGCTCCCAAGGCTACTGCGAGTACTTCGCCTCCGGTGCCGCCATCCTGCTGCGCCTGGCGGGCGTGCCCACGCGGTACGTCGTCGGGTTCCTCGTCACAGAACGGGACAGCCGCACCCGTGCCTGGATCGCGCGGAACATGGACGCGCATGCCTGGGTCGAGGCGTGGGACGAACAGGAGAATCGATGGGTAACGGTCGAAGCGACGGCGCAGAGCAGCGACGCCGCCGCGGCCGCCGAAGAACGAGCGGATGCTTCCGGCGACGCGACGAGCGTATGGCTGGGGCAGTTCCTTCATGCCTTGTACGAGTACGGCCTCCTCGGCGCGTTGAGCTGGTTGTTCACGTACCACGGTGGATCGATCTCGCTGCTGGCGCTGGCGGTGCTTTCGGTGGTGGCGCTGTGGTGGGGTCTGTCGCGACGCTGTCGAAGGACGGCGGGACCGAGTGCGTCACGATATGGTGGCGACCCTTCGGTTGCCGCGCTGCACCGGATGCTGGCCCGAATGGATCGCAGGCTCGGGGCCCTCGGCGTCCGGCGCCCGCTGACGGAGACGCTGCACGCCTTCGCCGGCCGGCTGCGCATCCAGGATTCAGGCAGGGCCGAAAGCCATCGGGACTGGGCGCGGGTGTCGGATTGGTACGTCGAGTACGCCAACCTGCGGTACGGCGGGGCGGTCCGCTCCGAACACGTCGAATCGCTCCGGCAGCGCGCCAGGGGATTGCAGAAGTCCCTCTAATCGTACCGGAGCCATCACTTCAGGAGCGGCAGGGCGATCGGGTAGCGCCAGGTCCGGCCCCGATTGGCCCTCAGCGTCCCCACGAGGATCAGAACGAGGTGAGCCAGGCTCAGCAACCACAGCAGGATGAACCCGATCCTGAGCACGCATAGCGCCGCCGAAACCGCACTGTAGATCAGCAGCGAGATCTGGTAGTTCATGGCCTCGCGTCCGTGCTCATCCACGAACCGGTGCTTGTCCCTTTCGATCAGCCAGATGACCAGCGGGCCGAAGAAGCCGACTGCACCGAGGATGTGGCACAGCATCGCCATATTCCGCGCGTCCTGAGAGGTCTCCGTCTGCTGCCCTGTGTCTGCGTCGTAGCCGGAAGAGGACGTTGCCTGCGACCATCGGGAACCGCTTTCTTCTGCCATGATTCGACTCCTGCTCTGCACGCCGTGAAAACCGTTACGGCTTTATAGCAAAGGCCTTACGCTCGGTCAAGACGGAAATGCGCAAGGCCGGCAGCGTGGTCCTACGGCCGAGGGCCGGCGCCGCTGACGTCAATCGGCTCGATGCCCAGGACCCGTGCGGGTGAATCGGCTGCGAACTCCACCTTGCCGTGGCGAAAGGCGGTCAGCTTCGGGTCCGCCAGGACGTTGGCCGCCTCGGGCTGCATCTCGTACGCACCTGTCTGTGTGTACTGATCGAGCTTCTTGCACTCGACCTGGCCCGCAGCGCTGTAGAGGACGTTGCCCGCCAGGGTGGTGATGCCCTCGCGGTTGTCGAACACGATTTTGCCCTTGGCCCAGAGGATGTTCTTCTCGAAGCGGTAGTCGGACGACTTGGGCCAGGTCAGGCGCAGGTCACCGTCGTTGACGAAGACATTGTTGCGGATCGTGTTGCCCCTGGCCATGTGGTTGTGGGAGGGACGCACGACGTTGACGGACAGGTTGCCCTCGACGACGCAGCCCTCCGACTGTTCGTCGAGGTAGTAGGCCGAGGCGCCGTAGCCGCCCGTGTCGATGATGTCGTGGATGTAGTTGCCGCGCAGGATGAGGTTCTTGCCGCCGAAGCAGTAGATGCCGCCGCCGTCGTGGAGTTCGAGCATGGCGTCGTGGATCCGGTTGGCCTCGATCACGTTGTTTTCGCCGCCGCAGGTAACCGCCGAGTACGGAGCATGGTGCACGTGGTTATGGGCGAGCAGCGAGTCCTTGCCTCCGCCGGTCAGGGCGATCGCGCTGGGGTACGTCAGGCCCACGTCGTGGATGTGGTTGTCAGATATCTCCAGCTCGGTGCCGCCGAAGCGGATGCCGCAGGCCCCGACGTGGTGGACGTGACATCGTTGGATTCTCAGGTTCGTGCCCGTCGTCTTGATGCCCTGTCCGCCGACGTTGACAATCTCGAGGTCGCGGAAGGCACAATTCTCCGCTCCGCTGACCGACAGCGCGCCGTCGAAGAGGCCCGCGCCGAAGCCGCCGGCCTTGAGCGGGGTGGTGGTCGCCGAGAGCGTCAGTCCTTTCAGGGTGATGTCCCGAACGGGCCGGTCCCGGCGGCCCTGAATCCGGAGGATCGACTCGACGGCCGGCGCTAAGACCTTCGCCTGGCTCATGTCCTCGCCGGGCAGGGGCCAGTAGACCACCTTGCCCGCGGTGCGGTCAAGATACCACTGTCCGGGCTCGGTCAAGCCCTCGCGGACGTTCCAGACGACGTAGGTCTTGACGCCGAACGCGCCGGCCGGGTGCCCCGTCGGGCTGGAGAACGTCAGCGTATGCGTGGCGGTATCGATCGCTGCGATGCCCACCATCGAGTCGTCCCACATGTGGTAGACGGTGATCTCGGCGTTCCGGATATCGAGCCACGGGCCCAGGTCCTCGGGTCGGTACTTCATCGTAGTCAGCTCGATCCCGGTGGGCTTGCGCTTCCAGCCGCCCCCGGTGGTGCTCATCCACGGCACGTCGAAGACGCTGCGATGCTCGAAACGGCCTTCCTTTGGCAGCCTAGCCCGGGGGCAGTAGCGACCGTTGACGATCAGCGCGCGGAAGTCCCATTGGCCCTCTTTGACGCCGGGCAGTGTTGCGGCGTAGAAGTCCGGGCCGTCTTTCTGCCATCCGGTGACCATGCGGCCGCCGTACAGCGTTACATCGGTGCTGGCCGTGGCCTCGATTGTCAGCCCGTTGTTCCTGTCGGTCAGAACGATGGGTTCATCGATGTAGTACTCGCCCGCCTGGACGACAATCCGCCGCGGCGCCTCGGTCCCCAGCGTGCGAGCCGCCCGGCACGCGGCGCCCAGCGTCGCCAACGGTCCGTCCGTGCGATCCGTGTTGGGCCGCGTCGCCCGGCCCGACCAGGCGTCGTTGCCGTTCGGCGCCACGTACAACGTCGCGGCTTCAGCGCCACAAGTTCGACCGGTCACAAGGGCGGTCAACACCAAGACGGCTGTCAGGGTCACAAGGGTTCTGCTCATCTCTATCACTCCTCTGAGATCGAATCACCGATTCTATGCCGGTCGCTGTGTCCGGTCATTCTAACCTACTCGACGGTCCGGTGAAACGCCTCGCTCACGATTGCGGGCTTGCCGTCGAAAGACGTTTGCCAAACGGGTGGTCGCGCGTCTATAGTGTAGCCATGTCGGCTTCCGGGAACATTGGCATCGCTCTGGGTCTGACGCTGCTGGCCGGCCTTTCGACCGGGATCGGCAGCGCCATCGCCTATTTCATCAAGCGCCCCAAGATCGTCTACCTTGCCTTTGCGCTGGGTCTGTCGGGCGGCGTGATGATCTACATCTCGTTCATGGAGTTGCTCCCCGATGCGATGGAGACGATGGGCGAGGCCTGGGCGCTGCTGGTGTTCTTCCTCGGCATCGGCGTCATGGCCCTGGTCGATCTGGTGATCCCCGAACCGGAGAATCCCCACAACTTCGAGGACATGGACGAGCCGAGGGTCGCTCACGGCAGTCACAAGCTCATGCGCACCGGCGTGTTCACCGCGCTGGCGATCGGGGTGCACAATTTCCCGGAGGGACTGGCGACGTTCGCGGCGGCGCTGAGCGACGTGAAGCTGGGCGCGTTCATCGCCCTTGCGATCGCGATCCATAACATCCCCGAAGGGATCGCGGTGTCGGTCCCGGTCTTTTACGCAACCGGCAGCCGGAAAAAGGCGTTCCTCTACTCGTTTCTCTCCGGCGTCTCCGAGCCGGTCGGCGCGCTGCTGGGCGTGGTCGTGCTCATGCCCTTCCTGACGCCGACGGTGCTGGCCGGCACACTGGCCTTTGTGGCGGGAGTGATGATCTACATCGCGCTCGACGAGCTGCTGCCGACTGCCCACCGCTACGGCCACGGCCACCTCGTCATCGGCGGGATCGTCTTCGGTATGCTGGTCATGGCCCTGAGCCTGCTGATGCTCTGAACGCCGAGGGTATAGGTCCTATCCGTCCCAGGGGTCCTATGGTGTCGAGTTGCGCGAGCTACGCGTACGCATGTCCGCAGTTGTCGCAGAATTTCGCGTCTGCGTCGTTCAGTTCGCGGCATTGCGGGCAGGGCTTGCTCTTGGCCATCGCTTGGCCGCACTGGTTGCAGAATCTGGCGCCGGCGTCATTGAGTGCGTTGCACTTGTGGCAGCGGATCTTCGTTGCCGCGCCGCCGGGACCGAGTCCACCATCCTTGAGCCCCTGCCCGATGGCACCCGCCACCGTCTTGATTCCCTCACGCGTGCCGTCGGCCATATAGTTGAACGTGTCCTTGGCGGGCGGCGCTGCCTCCTGGGCCATGTACCGTATGAATTTGCCCAGATAGCCGAGCTTCGTCAGCATGAGGCCAACACCCAGCAGTGCCAGCCCGACAAGCGCGCACCAGAAATATTCGGGCGGTCCGCCTCCGCCGAAGGCGCGGAAGAAGTCCACGAAACCAACTGCGGTGAGCCCCAGGCCGAGTAGCGCCAGCAACGGCCCGACGCTGCGCAGCACGTTTCGTGTGCTCGAATGGCCGGGATCGATTTGCCTCTCATCCATGTGTCTGCCGCTCCTCTCTCTGGTCCGTGATTCAGCTCGTCGTGGTGGTCGCCGGCTGGATCACCGACGCGGCGGCCTTGATCACGCCGGCGATGTCGGCCAGGTTCGACGGGATGATCATCGTGTTGTTGGTCTTGGCCAGCTTGCCGAACTCGCCGAGATACTGCTCGGCGATCCGCAGGTTGACCGCTGCGGCGCCGCCCTTGTCACTGATGGCGGCGGCGATCTTGCGGATGCCCTCGGCGGTCGCTTCGGCGACGCGCTGGATCTCGACCGCGCGGCCTTCGGCCTCGTTGATGCGCTTCTGCTTCTCGCCCTCGGAGCGGGCGATCATCTCCTGCCGGTCGCCCTCGGCGCGGTTGATCTTGGCCTGCCGGTCGCCCTCGGAGACCGCGATCTCGGCGCGCTTCTCGCGCTCGGCGCGCATCTGCTTTTCCATGGCGTCCTTGATGCTCTGCGGCGGCAGGATGTTCTTCACCTCGTACCGCGTGACCTTGATCCCCCACGGCTCGGACGCCTTGTCCACCGCGCCGACGATCACGCTGTTGATGTTCTCCCGCTCCTCGAACGTCCTGTCGAGGTCGAGCTTGCCCATGACGCTGCGCATGGTCGTCTGGGCCAACTGGATGGACGCGAACCGATAATTGTCGATCCCATAGGACGCCTTCTTGGGATCGACGACCTGCATGTAGAGGATGCCGTCGACCTCGACCGCGATGTTGTCCTTGGTGATGCAGGACTGCGACGGGACGTCGATGGCCTGCTCCTTGAGCGTGTGGCGGTAGGCCACCTTGTCCACGAAGGGCATCAGGACGTGAAAGCCCGCCTCGAGCGTCGCGGCATACTTTCCGAGGCGTTCGACGATGAAGGCCTGCTTCTGCGGCACGATGCGGATCGTCTTGACAAAGACGATGACCGCAAAGACCAGCAGGCCGATCAGGATCACAGTCCAGGCACTGAAGGTAGATTGCGCCAGCATGGTTGGTTTCCTCTCAAAAGGGCGTTTTGTGTTCTGTCCGGACGAAGACGGCCTATAGCGGCTTGACCGTCAGCGTTGCACTGCTCTTCTGCGTGATCTGGACGACCGCACCGGCGGCAATCTCCTCGTCCGCCTGCGCGGTCCAGTGGGTTCCGTGGAATTCCACCCGCCCGGCCAGCTTGGGCGTGATCGGGCTCGTCACGATGGCGCGCTGTCCGACGTACTCGTTCAGATCGACGTTCGCATCCTGCTTGTCGGTGGTGAACCCGCCGAACATGCCCTTGACCCAGCGCCGCGCCCCCGCGAGCAGTACGACGGAGGAGACGATGAACAGACCCAGTTGGGCGTTCAGCGAGATCGGCGTCGCCAGGCACACCCCCGCGACAATCCACGCGCCGACCGCGAAGAACGCGACGATCAGACCGGGGAGGATGAATTCCGCCACCAGCAGCACGAGACCCACCACGAACCAGATCAGCTCCGGCTTCGCGAAATCGTTGAGCCAGTCCATATCTCGTCCTTTCCAGAACGCACGGGTGTCGATGTCACAGGCCGGTTTCTACGCCACGACCACCGCCGTGCCGTAGGCCAGGATCTCCGCGGCGTGCGTCATCACCTCCGACGTCGAGAACCGAACCCCCACGATGGCGTTGGCCCCGAGCTTCTGGGCGTCCTCGATCATCCGGTCGATCGCCTGCTCGCGCGATTCGCCCAGCAGCTTGGTGTACTCGGCGATCTCCCCGCCGACGAGATTACGCAGGCCCGCCAGGATGTCCTTGCCGAGGTGGCGGGCGCGAATCGTGTTGCCGCGCACCAGACCGAGGTGTTTGGTGATCGTCTTTCCCTCTATCGTATCCGTCGTCGACAGAAGCATGGGTCTATCTCCTTACCTCTTTATAGCGGTCTCTGCTCCAGAAATAGATTCGCTCCCGGACCACGGAGACGAACAGAATCGCCAGTCCCGCCAGCAGCGCCAGCAGGCCCACTTTCAGCAGGGTGCTGACGGTCGGGTCCCTGATGACGGTCTCTATGGCCGTGAATCCGCCATAGATCAGCAGCAGGATGCCGGCCACAGAGAACACCATCCATCCGATCCCGCGCTCGATGCGATTGTACAGGCCGCCCCAGTACTGCTGCCAGAGACGGTCTTCCGGCTCCACCAACGTCACGTTGTCGGTGATCTGTTTGAGCTTCGTGAACTCCTCGATCTCTTTGCGGCAATCGGAACAGGAGGCCAGGTGTGCCTCGAACGCCCGTCTCTGCGCGTCGTCGAGTTCGTTGTCAAGATAGCCCATCATGAAGTCCTTGTAATCCCGGCAGGTCATGGTCTCTGACCTCCTTTCCAGGGCTCGGTCCGATCGTCATCGGGCCCGGCGTCCATGTCGGGTGAGCCCTCTAATATCTCTTTCAAGCGTTTGCGTGCGTAGTACAGACGACTGGTCACCGTCCCCCGGTTGCAGAAGAGCACCCTGGCCATCTCGTCGTATGAGAGGCAGCGAAAGTGTCTCAGGACGATCACTTCGCGGTGCTTTTCATCCAGCCGGCTGATGGCACGCCAGACGCGGTCCTTGGATTCGTTTCTCTCGGCCACCATTTCCGGATCGAAGACATCGGCCGGACCGCTCGGCATCGGCTCGCCACCCATTTCGTCGAGACTCTCGGCCCGCCGCAGTCGTCGCTTGCGAAGGTGACTGAAACACAGGTTCCTCAGAATCTGGTAGAACCATGGGAAAAACTTCTCCTGACTGTTGAGTTGGTCGAAGTGCTTGTACGCCCGATAAAACGCCTCCTGCGAAAGCTCCAGCGCGTCTTCGCGATTGCCCACCAGACCCAGCGCGATGAAGTAGGCGTCTTTCATGTGCGTCTTGACGACCACCTCGAACGCCTCGCGCGGGCTCCGGCATGAGCTCCATGCCACAGCGGTGTTCTGTTCGCATAGGCTTTCCACTGTACGGCCACTCCCGGCCCCCCGACGTTCACGTCCGACCCTGATCCTGGTCGCTGCTTATATTGACCTGACAAGGGGTCTTTTTCTTCAAAAAAAATGTTGGAAAATGCGCCCCCGGATTCGGGTCGCACGGCACGACCGGTTGGGCAGACTCTTCCCAGTGCGGTCGCCCCTGGGTACTATGGCTCCGAACGCGACTGTCCCAGGGGGCGCCGCTCGCGTGCTGCTGACGTGATTGGACAGGTGGACGATGCTTTCGATGGTTCATGGAAACACCTTTTACGAAACCGCGATTATTCTAAGTCTGGCGGCGGTGCTTGGCATCCTCGGCCAGCGTCTGCGCCAGCCCCTGGTCATCATGTTCCTGGCAACCGGGATCCTGGCGGGCCCGGCCTGTCTGGGCGTGATTCGCAACTACGAGCAGATCGAGCTGCTGGCGTCCATCGGGATCGCCCTGCTGCTGTTCATCGTCGGGTTGCGGCTGGACCTGAACCTGATCCGCACCACCGGCCCGGTGGCCCTGGCCACCGGTCTGGGCCAGATCGTCTTCACTTCCGTCATCGGGTTCGTCATCGCGCTGGCCCTGGGGCTGCCCGTGGTCGGCGCGGTCTACGTTGCGGTGGCGCTGACGTTCTCCAGCACGATCATCATCGTCAAGCTCCTGTCGGACAAGAGGGAGATCGACGCGTTGCACGGGCGCATCGCCGTGGGGTTCCTGATCGTGCAGGACATCGCGGCCGTCCTGGCCCTCGTAGCCCTGACGACCTTCGGCTCGGGCTTGTCTCGTGGCCAGTCGCCCGTGACGACGTCGCTGCTCATGGCCCTCAAGGGGGCGGGTCTTCTGGTCGGCATCGGCCTGCTCATGCGATACGTTCTGCCTCGGCTGCTGGCAAAGCTCGCCCAGTCGCAGGAGATGCTCGTGCTCTTCGCGATCGCCTGGGCGGTGCTGGTCGGAGCCGCCAGTGAAAGTCTGGGATTCAGCAAGGAGATCGGCGCGTTTCTGGCCGGCATCTCCCTGGCGACGACCGAGTTCCGCGATGCGATCAGCGCCAAGCTGGTGAGCCTGCGGGACTTCCTGCTGTTGTTCTTCTTCATCGACCTCGGTGCCCGCCTGGACTGGTCGACCGTGGGGGCCCAGCTCGGGGCCTCGCTGTGGCTGTCGCTGTTCGTGCTCCTCGGCAATCCCCTGATCGTCCTGATCATCATGGGCGCGATGGGCTATCGGCGCCGCACGAGCTTCCTGGCCGGTCTGACGGTGGCCCAGATCAGCGAGTTCTCGCTGATCGTCGGCGCTCTCGGCGTTTCACTGGGCCATATTTCGCGGGAGACGATGGGCCTGATCACGCTGGTGGGGGTGGTCACGATCTTCGCTTCGACGTACATGATTCTTTACTCGCAGCCGTTGTACCAGTTCCTTTCGCCGGTGCTGAGAATCTTCGAGCGCAAGAATCCGTATCGCGAAACCACCGGCGACACCGCCGGCCCGGCTGGCCCGATGGACGCGGCGGTGGACGTCATCCTCGTCGGACTGGGCAACTATGGCAGCGGCCTGGCCGAGCGACTGCTGGAGCGGCGCATGCATATCGTCGGCGTCGACTTCGATCCGCAGGCCCTCGAGCGGTGGCGCGCCCGAGGCGTCTCCGTGCTCTATGGGGACATGGCCGACCCGGAGGTGTTCGAGCAACTGCCGATGCGCAACGCACGCTGGGTCGTCAGCACCGTTCGCTCGAAGGACGTGAGCTTCGCCCTGCTGGCGGTGCTCAAGCAGCGCGGCTACCAGGGCAAGGTGGCGCTGACGGCGGCCGACCAGGCGGAAGCGACGCTGTACGAACGTGCGGGCGTCCACGCGATTCTGCGTCCGTTCAGCGACGCCGCCGAGCAGGCGGCCGATGCGCTGACCGACGCGATGCATCTGCTGCCGCAGGATGTGGACTGGCCCGTGGCCTTTCAGGAGGTGCGCCTGCGATCGGGCTCCGCCTTCGCCGGGCAGAGCCTGCGGGACATCCCGCTGCGCTCGCTGACGGGCGTCTCGGTCCTGGCGGTCAGCCGGGCCGGACACGCTCACTACGAACCGGCGCCGGATTTCCGAGTCTATCCGGGCGACCGCATCATCCTCATGGGCTCGCCCGGAGTGCTCAAGCAGGCGGAGGGACTCATCAACCAGATGGAGACCGTCGAGTCGGTGAACCGGCGCGAACGCTTCGAGGTCGCTGAAATCCCCCTGGACGGCAGGCCCGACTGGACGGGCAAGACGCTCGCGGAGCTGCAATTTCGCCAGCGCTACGGAGTCACGGTGGTCGGCATCCATCGGGGCGACGAGCGTCTCACCTCACCCGGTCCCAACGAGCAACTGCTGGAGCAGGACCGGCTCATCGTCATCGGCACCGCCGACAGGATTGCTCCGCTCAGACACCATGAGATGCTGCAACCGGCCTAATCGAACTTTCGACCGAAGCAGAAGAGGTGTTGGAAGCCGCGCAGGAAGACCTGGCCATCGCTGATCGCAGGCGAAGCATAGCACGATTCGCCCAGCTCGTATTGTGCGACGCGTTCGAACTGCGCAGCCGGTCTGATCACGTTCACTTGGCCGTCGTCGTTGATGAAGAAGACCAGTCCTTCTATCAGCACGGGGGATGCGTGATGCCGCCCGAGCTTCTCCTGCCAGAGCGCCTGGCCGGTGGCGGCCTCGTAACAGAACGCCACGCCGGAGTTGTTGATGGTCAGCAGGAAATCGCCCGCGACGATCATGGAGGGAACGTAAGGGGCCCCCTTCGTGTCGCTCCAGGCGACGTGGGTCTCTGTGACGTCTCCGTCGCCGTCGGGTCGGATCGCCAGAAGCACCTGTTTGGGCCAACTGCTGCTGACGAAGACCAGTCCGGCCGTCTCGCTGTAGACCGGCGTGGCCACGAATTCCTGCGAAGGACCATCCACTTTCCAGATCACCTGGCCGGTGTCGGGATCGAAACTGGTAACGCACCGGTCGCCGCACTGGATCAGTTGGTGGCGTCCGGCGATCTTGCGGATCAGTGGGGCGCTGTAGCTGATTCCTTTGTTCTCGCGGCGGATCCACCAGAGCGTCTTGCCGTCCTCGCGACGCAGAGCGATCAGGAAGGAGTCGCCTTTGCTGTCCCCGTCGACGATGACCTTGTCGTCGAACAACACCGGCTCGTTGCTGAAGCCCCATTCGCCCGCGTGCGTTCCCACCTGGACCCGCCAGAGCTGTCGGCCGCTGTCGACGTCGTGCGCCGCAACAACGATGTCATCGCCGACGCGGAAGGCGGCGTATACGCGCTGCCCATCGGTGGCCGGTGTGCCCGAGGCGTAGCTGTTCTCTCTGTGGATCTTCTCCAACGGTCCCTGCACGACGGTCTGTTGCCAGAGGATCGCGCCGGTGTGGCGATCCAGGCAGAGGAGCATGCGCTGCTGTGTCGCCGACAGGGCGGTCACGGTCAGGACGCGATCGGCCCAGACGATGGGGGAGGCGTGCCCCACGCCGGGAAGCGCGGTCTTCCAGATCGCCGTTGCCGGGTCCCATCGGGCCGGAACGTTCTGCTCGGCGCAGGTACCGTCGCCGCGCGGGCCGCGCCAGCCGGGCCAGAATTCCGCTCGCGCAACCGAGGCCGTGCAGAGCACCAGGCCCGCAAGCAGGCCAATAAAAGAGGGTGGGTTCTCCACCCACGCACGACGGGCCCTTCGAGAAAGACCTCGCGTGGGACAGGAACCCACCCTATACGTTGGCCGAACGCCCCACCGGCTGTCGAGAGCGTAATGACAAGTCATGTGGTGCCGCCCGTGCAATTCGTCATGACCCTTCCGGAGGTCAGACCATGTCCTTGAGGTTCTTCAGCGGGCGAATCTTCACAATGTTCCGCGCCGGCTTGGCCTTGAACATGGTCTCCTCGCCCGTGAAGGGGTTGATGCCCTTGCGCGCCTTGGTGGCAGGCTTCCGCACGACCATGAGCTTCATCAGACCGGGGACGGTGTACGCGCCGGGGCCGCGACGACCGAGACTCTTCTTGATCTGATCGGCCATGGCCTCGAAAACGCCGCTGACCTGCTTCTTCGTCAGACCGGTCGCGCTGGCGATCCCGGACACGATTTCCGTCTTGCTCATGGGTTTTTCCGATGCTGTTGTTGCCATAACACAGGGTCTCCTTACACGGACAAAGACAGAGTGAACACTCCATACGCCAATCCACGGCCTCTACCGTGGAAGCTTGGGCAGAGATATGTCGTTTTGACGCGATTGTCAAGCAAGAAAGCGCCGCAAACGCCGAAATATATAGTGATTTCCGTGGATATCGTCGATTCTGATGAGGTCGAACCGGCCCTACAGAGCAGTACAGAAGGTGACGATGCTCTGCGCGGTCATGTCGAAACGGAGCTCATCCCTCCAAGAGACCCTCGGCCATGGCGAGTACCTGGGCTGCGCGTTTGACACAGTGTTCGCAAGTTGAGACGTCGGGCGGCGAATCGGGCAGCACGGAGTCCAGCGGATACTTCGAACGGACGTAGATCGAATCGAACAGATCACAGTCGTCTTCGCCAAGGCCTGTCGTCACTCCGGATGCGACGAGATCGCGATTCAGGTCCCGTATGCTATGGGTTCGCTTTAGCGCCAGGCCTCGCCGCCCGCGAATTGCCTTGAGTGCTTTCTCGACGGCCTGTTGCGCATTCTGCAGGCAGGGATTCAGGAGCCCCGCCTGCAAGGTCATCTCGGCCACCTTCAGGTTCTCACGGGCATATTGCAGCCATGCTCCCGATTCACCGCTCATAGACGACCTCTCCCTTTTGTATCTCCGCCAGGAACGGACCGGCAGCGGAGCTGGATCGAACGGGAATCACATCAATCGGAACCTGATCAGCGATCCGGCGCAGCAGGCGGCGGTATTTCAGTGCCAAAGGGAGATAAGACTCGTCGCTGTCCTGAAAGATGGCTACGTCCAGGTCGTTCGGCATTGCGCTGGTCAGGAACGATCCGAAGACAACCACCTTGCAGACCTCTGCCTCTCGGGCCAGACAGGCGGCCAACTCGTGTAGTATCTTCTCCTTTTGTTGTTCAGTCGCGACCATATGAAGGGATTATACCTCCTGGCGACGTCGATGTCATCGATCAACATGTTCTACAGCAGCACCAGCAAAGTCGGCCTGGTGCATGCCGGTGCCGCGCGGCGAGATCACGCGTGCGCCCTACAGAGCGGCCCGGAAGGTGGCGATGCTCTGCGCGGTCATGTCGAAACGGGCCTCGTCGTCGTGGACGGGCACGTCGGGCAGCTCTTTGAATTCTTCGGCGGCGCTGGTGCGGCGGACCTTCAACGAACTGAGCGGCCCGAGATGGCGGAAACTCAAATTCAGGGCATGTGTCTGCTCGGTGGGGTTGAGCGCGACGACGGTCAGCTCGCCGGCCTTCTCGTGCAGGAACGCGCCGACCTGGACGGCGCCGAAGCCGGGCGTCGCGTCGATGCGGACGGCGCCGGGCCGGATGAACCGCGTGTAGTGCATTGCGGTGTGCGTCTTCGGCGTGTACGTGCTCATCACCATCAGCGCGTGAATGCTCTTGCGCCCCTCCGTGATCTGCCACGGAACGAAGGCCGAGCAGTGGCCCGCCACCAGCGCGTTGTGCAGCGCGTTGCCGATTCCTTTCTGAATGGGCGCGGGCCAGTCGTGATCGCCGGTGCCGCCCTCGGTGATCCAGAACGGTTTGCCCGTCTGCGCGATCAAGTCCCAGAACCGCCGCGACGAGGTCGCCGACATCTCGCCCTTGACGCCGTCCTCGTAGCCGTGCGTCGCGAACACGTCCAGCGCCGCCAACGCCTTCGGATCGTTCAGAATCGCCTTCACGTAGGAGCCGGTCCCGCCTTCGTACAGGTGGCTGGTCATCGTCTCGGGCCCGAAGATCTTCACGTGACCGTAGCCTTCGGCGTTCAGCATCTCGCGCAGCATGGCGACGATCGTGACGAAGTCCTGGCCGTCCCAGACGCAGCTCTCGAACGACTGCGTGAACTGCACCTCGTTGCCCGGACTGACGGCGTAGAAGGGTACTCCATGCGCCTCGTGCAGCTTGACGTACTCGACCATCCACTTGCAGAAGTGCTTGAAGTATTTCGGCTCGACGCGATTGTCGATGTCACCGTATCCGCCGGCGCGAATCGCGCCGGACTTCTTGTCGGTGATGGATCGATTGACCTTCATCCAGGCGGGCGGGCTCCAGACCGTGCCGATGATCTTGACGTCAGGATTGAGCTTGCGGATGGCCTGCCCGAAGTCGACGAAGATCTGCGGCCGGCCCCCGTCGGCGCCCATGTCGAAATCCTCGCCGCGAATCTGCGTCCAGTCCTCGGTCGGCTTCTCGAACGTCGGGCCCCACATGTTGACGCGCAGCATGTTGCAGCCGACGCCCTCGACGTAGATCCGCTGGAAGTCCTCGGTACGATAGAGATCGCGAAAGCGACCGACCCACGCGATCAAGCACGTCCCGAACCCCTCGATCGTCTGATACCGCACCGACCCATCGACGGTGACGTTGATCTCCGTCGCCGCAGCGCTGCCGGCGATCGCGAGCAGAACCGCCATTCCCATTGTCAATCTCATACGCATGACCATCTCCTTCTTTGCGAGGCGTTCATTCCACGTGCAGTCGTCTTCACCCATTCCCATTGTACCGCACAGCCGAATCGAAACACCACGTCCAATTCCGCGTCGGGACTATGTGGCCGCGGTCCGGCGCGGGCGGAGAGCGAAGCGGAGTTTGCCGATGGCTTCTGCCCTTTCGCGTCTTCCATCGGTCCCGACGTACATCGGGACGCTTGCCGCTGCCACACGGCGTTCCACGCTTGAAAGGGGCTTGGCGTGAAATCTGCCGGACACAGTCTGAGGGTGTGACTGATCGTCCTGGCGTCCCTGCCTTGTCTCACCGAGCGTAGCGCAGTCGCGGCATCTGGCATCGTATACGGCGCCTCCTCCAATCTCGGCCAGACCCCTCGACTGCGCTCGGGGTGACAGAACCTCCTGTTCCTGCCAGCAGAGGTCTTCCCACCACAGTCCGGATGGCCGGCTGTTTGTAGGTTGACATGGCGGGCGGGGCGGCTATGATCGGATCGATGGCGATGCGTTGCGGCGTGAGGCCGGACGAGCCAGTCCGGACCTTCTGTCGGAAACCGATGAGCGGAGTCGGTTGGATATGCGGACGCTGTGCGACAGGCAAGAGAGAGGCGAACTTCGACGCAGGGGGTTCACCCTGGTGGAGCTGCTGGTCGTCGTCTCGATCATCTGTCTGCTGGTGTCGCTGTCGCTGCCTGCCCTGACCCAGGCGCACCGCCAGGCCGAACAAGTGCACTGTCTGGCGAACCAGCGCCAACTGACGCTGGCCTGGCTGCTGTATGCACCGGACCACGACGACCGACTCTGCCCGCCGGAGTCCTGGACAGCGGACCTCAAACCCTATCTCCAGTCGCAGGACGTTCTGCTCTGCAAGACCGACGATGACGGCGAACATCGCAATTCGTACGGCCTGTCGAATACGATGGGGGGGCAGAAGCGCGACGGGGTGGTCCCCTTCGCACGGCTGCACCGGGTCTCCGGCGCCGGTGCGAAGATGGTCTTCATCGACAAGGAACGCCGGGGCTCGGATTGCTTCTGGCCGCTGGTGTTGGACGACGACCGGTGGTTGTGGCGCCCGTGGTCCTGGCCGCCCGGATTGCAGGGCCTGACGAACCGGCACCGCAACGGGTGCAACGTGTCGTTCGCCGACGCACACGGCGAGTGGATTCACTGGAAGGACGATCGCACGCGCAAGCTGATCCAGGGCCGGATCGCCGACCCCAAACAGGGTTCGGACAACAACCCTGACCTCGAATACATGATCGAGTCACTGACGGTGCATCGCGCCCCCGATCCCAATGCGTTGGAAGATCGTCGCGCCTCCAGACCCGAGAGTGGAGATTGAGACCGCATGGCGTTGAAAGTTCCCGACCTGCTGCAATATGAGCTCCGCCATCGCCTGGAGCGGTGGCGCGGGGCACTGGAGCGTTGGGGCCTGCGGGAGTGGATCGACCGGCATGCCGGTGCGGTGATCGTCGTGGCGTGCCTGAGCGCGGCGCTGCTCGGCTTCATGCTGATTCGGGTCCTGTGGCCGGCTCGCCCGGCGCCGGTCTTGCAGAGTCGTCAGGCCTGGTTCTACGACGCCAACACCGGCCGGCTGTTCGCGGACAGTTTCAGGAAGGCTGGCCCGATCCCGGCGCCGTCCGGGCCTCTGAGCGACGGGGGACACGCCGGCTTTCGGGCGCACGTGTACAGCTACGTGCTCGAACCGGGCGAATCGGAGCTCTTCATCGGTTTTCTCGAACGGCCCGACCCTTCCACCGGGGCAAAGGCAACCGCGCAGGATATGACGGATTTCCAGGCCTGGGCCCAGGGCCGACTGATCAAGCGAGAAAAAGACGACCAATGGGTCGCCGCCACCAGCCCCCAGGGGCAGGCGATCCTGCGCGACCTTCTGAAACCCGACGCCGACGGGCGAACGCCGCTCTATCAGTTGCCCCCGTGACATGAAGGGGCCCGCACGCGCAGGAGGAAGGTCTTCACACTCTTGGAGGTTCAGAGGCTCACTGGCCCAAGTCACGATGTCCGCGCGCCCCTGTTGCAAATTTGTTGTTTCGTCTTTCGCGCTTGTTTCGGGTCTCGACATTCGGAATTCGGATTTGGTGACACACGCTAAGCCGAATCTCGCTCATCCTGAATCACCGGTCATCTGTCGATTTCGTCGGGGAAGTTCAGGTAGGCGAACTCGCCCTGGAGCTCGAAGGCCTTGCGGTCGCGGGCCTTGGCGGCCTCGACGTCGTCGTCGAAGATGCCCAGATGGTGTGTCTTGCCGTTGTGTTTGATCGCGGCCTGCCACTTGTCCCGGTGCGGGTAGACGCCCTTGAAGCGGGAGCGTCCGCTGCGAGGACGCTTGTTGAACTCGTTCTGTTGCGGCGTGCAAACGCGCAGGTTTGCCTGGCGGTTGTCCAGCCGGTTGCAGTCGATGTGGTCGACCACCATGCCCTTGGGCGCGTTCATGATCTCGCGATGCATCAGGACCGTCCCGCCGTGCACGGATCGGCGCGCATAGAAGCCGCCGTCTGCACAGGGACAGGCGGTCCAGCGGTAGCGGTTGATCCGCTCGTAATCCGCCGCATCGACGATCGCGAATTTGCCGCGCGTCAAGGGGATGTAGCGAATCTCGTCGTTCGGCGGCTCCGGCGGCGGCTGACGCGGCGATACCTGCCGGCGCGGCCGCCAGTTCCGGCAGGTGCCCGTCCCGCGTACGTCGCGGCGCTCGCCGGGGCTGTCCGGGTGGTTGAAACAGCTCATCGGAGGCGGCCAGCGGGTCACCATCCACACCACCCACTGCTCCTTCGACGGCGGGATGGCGAACAGGCAATTCGAGCACCTCCGCTCCGATGGATCGCACGCGCCCGCTCCGCCCTTTGAACACCGTCTCGCCCGTTTGCGTTTCGCGGCCATTCCTCGTCCTCCATCTTTCAGGTTTCCTTGCCGGCCGCAAAACGATGCGGCCCTCTACCCTTGGACGGTGTTGCACGTTTGGGACGAAAAAAACGGCGTTTTTCACGTAGTTGATTCGTGTAAGTCCAGGCGAAGAAAGGACTAAAAACTTTTTGCATGTCACGCGCATTTTGTCGTTTGACCGTTGCGTGTTTGGGACGAAAATCCGTGTCCTTTTCGGCATGAAGACGATGCGCCAGATCCGGACAGTGCGACGTATTCGGCGCACAGACCAGCCATAACGCGAACCGCGTGAAGCGCCCAAGTGTGGCAGCGGCAAGCGCCAGCTTGCCGATGGTGATATCCCTGAAGCCCCTGAAAGCCATCGGCAAACGGAGTTTGCCGCTGCCACCCGGCACAGGAGGGGTGCACTTCAAGTTTGTGGGTAGATCTTCACGGGGCGACTGCAATCGACTTTGTCATTCCGACCGGAGCGCAGCGTAGTGGAGGAATCTGGCTGCGAAGGGGCCATTGCCTTATCCTCGGCCAGATTTCTCCGTGCGGGCTTCGCCCCATTCGACTTCGCTCAGGGCAAGCTCTTAGTCGAAATGACATCCGCCACGCTCTCCGAGATGACAGACCCCCTTGCTGGCCTCGGCAGGAACCCACCTACAAACACGCAGTGCACCCGCACAGGAGCGCCCACCGGCAAGGGGATGGCGGAGGATGCCGGGATTTGGTATCCTGCGGTGTTTGCAGATCGTATGAGACCCGGGAACGGATGCATGGACCCGATGGAGACAACGATGGAGCAGAACAGTCTGGGACGGAAACTCCGGCAGCGATCGGGCCTGCTGGTGCTGGCGGAACTGGTCGGCGGGCCGGGGTTCAGCTTCGCGCCCATCGAGCGGTTCGGCCGGGCGTATCAGGAGGCGGCCGAGGGTGGCAGGGCGATCCTGCCGGAAGGGTTTGACTTCGCCGCGATCACGCTACCGCAGAACCCCGGCGGCGTCGCCAACCTCGAGCCGGCCGCCATTGTCAGCGTCCTCGAAGCGAACCACCTGCTCGACAGCCTCGACGTCGTGCCGCACATCAGTTGCAAGGACGCCAACGCCGACGCCATCGTCAGTTCGCTCGTCGGCTTCCGCAAGGCGGGCGTCACCAGCGTGCTGGCGCTGACGGGTGACAAGCCGGTCGCGGCCAAGGGTGTCTTCGAGCTCGAATCGCTCGGCCTGCTGCGCCTGATTCGCAAGATGAACCACGACGCCTATCTCAGCGCCAAGCCGGACGCCCTGGCGAGCGTGCATCAGTTTGTGCCCGGTGCGGCGGTCTCGCCCTTCAAGTACACCGAAGCGACGCAGATGCAGCAGTACTACAAGATGGAAAAGAAGGTCCGCTGCGGCGCCGCGTTTCTGATCACCCAGGTCGGCTGGGACTGGCGCAAGAGCCTGGAGCTGTTCACGTACCTGCGCGTAGGGGCGAATAATCATTCGCCCATGTTGGATGTCCCGGTGATCGGCAACGTGTACCTGCTCAGTACGATCACGCCCGCGCCGCGTCTGATGCACGATATCAAGCTGCCCGGCTGCTTCGTCAGCGACGAGCTGCTCGCCAAAGTCTACAGCGAGAAGCTCGACGACCACATCGAGCGGGCCGCCCAGCAGGTGGCCATGTACAAGGCGATGGGCGCCGCCGGCGTGGACATCGGAGGCGTCCAGGATTTCGCGACGTTCACCCGCATCGTCGAGCGCGCCGCCGAGATCGGATCCGGCTGGGAGCGGTTCAAGGACAACCTCTGCTGGCCCGCCAGAGACGCGTTCTATCTCTACGACGACAACGGCAAGCCCCGCACGCTGTCGCAGCCGCGACCGACGGCGGGCAAGCGGTTCTTCGATTTCTCGCACCACGCGTTCCTCGATCCCGAGGGTGTGGGTTTTCACGCCTTCCGCAAGACGATGGGCTTCCTCGGCGCCGATAAGGGCGAAGGCCTCGTCTACAAACTGTTCAACGCCAACGAGAAGGCGTTCAAGTACACACTGTTCGATTGCGAGGAGTGCGGCGATTGTTTCCTGCCCGAGAACTTCGGCGTCTGCACCATGGGCAGTTGCGAGAAGGGCATCGACAACGCCCCGTGCGGCGACGCCACCGTGGACGGCTGCTGCGGTAACAACCTCAGGCAGGCATGCGTGGGCAATCGCGTCTACGAGGCCGCCGCCTCCGAGAAGGGCGGACGCCAGCGGCTGCGGACGACGATCAACCCGCGCCGCAATCCGGCGCTCCAGCACTCCTCCTCGATTCTTAACTATCTGTTCGGCAGGGACCACACGATGAAGAACGCACTGATCTCGATCGGCGAAGCCGTTCACGCCTCGATCCCCAAGACCGGCCAGATCATGCGCCGGTTGCAGGACCTCGGGCCTGACGCCTACACGAAGCCGAGCCCGGAGCTTGACTACATCCGCGCGCTGATCGAGTCGCAGGCGGCCGACGGCGCCGACTACATTGCGGTCAATCTCGATGCCTTCGGCGAGGACGATCCGAAACTGGCGGTGAAGATGATGGTCGAGTACACGAAGCTCGTGCGCCGTTGGGGCGACGGTGTGCCCATCTGCATCGACAGCAGCAACGACGACGTGCTCGAAGCGGGCCTGAAGGAATGGTATGACACGTCCGAATCGGTCAGGCCTCCGCTGATCAACTCGGTCAAGGTTTACACGATGGACCGCATCCTGCCTCTCAAGAGGCAGTACGACTTCTCCGTCATCGCGCTGCTGGTCAGCGAGGACAGACCCACCGGTCCCGGCGGGTCGCACTCGGTTGACGAACTCTGCGCCCTGGCGCATCGTATCTTCGATGAGGCGGTGGGCCGGTACAGATTCAAGCCGGAGCAGATCTTCTTCGACTCGACCGTCTTTCCGCTGGCGATCGACATGCCGATGGAGCCGGGCGTGCCGGGCTATACCTACCGCACGTTCGAGACCATCAGGAAGATCAAGAACGACCCGAAGTTCAAGGGCGCGCATTTCTCGCTGGGCGTGAGCAATTCGGTGCGCGATCTGCCCGGCCGCAAGATCGGCGTCTGCCGGGCCTACGTCGCCAAGGCGATGGAGTACGGCCTCGACGCCGGAATCGTCAACACCGCCCACAAGTACGGCACCGTCGAGCCCGACCCGGCCCTGCTCGAACTGGTCGATGCCTTCGCCCACCTCGACGGCTCTCTCGACAAGACCGGCAAGGCCATGGAGCTGATGGGCAAGTTCTGCCAGGAAAACCGAAAGCCGTCATAGAGCCCACACATCGGAGCACATGAAGGGACGAAAGAAGATAGTCATCATTGCCGGACCGAACGGCGCGGGAAAGACAACTTTCGCACGCGAGTTCTTGCCACGAGAGGCTGGTTGTCCGGACTTCATCAACGTGGACCTGATTGCGGCCGGCCTGTCGCCCTTCAATCCCGATCGTGTGGCACTGCGCGCGGGTCGGCTGATGCTCCAGGAGATCAGCCCCGGGTGCGTGTGGGGGAGAGTTTCGCTTTCGAAACAACGCTGGCGGGGCGCAACTACGCGAGGCTCATCCCGCGCTGGCGTGCGGCGGGATACTGTGTGAAACTGATCTTCCTCCGCTTGCCCACAGCCGATTTGGCTGTGCGCAGAGTTTCGGCACGCGTGGCTCAGGGTGGGCACGATGTGTCCGAAGATGTCATCCGGCGTCGCTTCGACGCCGGACTGAGGAATTTCCAGAACGTCTACCAGAGACTGGTGAATACGTGGATCATCTACGACAACTCAGGACCGGCGCCGATACCTACTGCGACAGGAGGCAACCGATGAGTAAGAGACTGCTGGATTCCGATGACCCGGACATCGTGGGGTCTTACGCGGCGCTGCGTCGGGCGGCCAGGCGGGCCTTGCAGATCGGGCTCCAAACCGGAACACCGGTGTACGTGCTCGACAAAGGCCGAATCGTTGACCTGACGAGAAGGCACCCTCGCAAGGCCAGGCAGCGATAGTCTCCACGCAGGGCGTGCACCGCACGCCGACTCCATCCTCCGTCGGCAAGGATAGGGCGAGGCATGCCTCGCCCCTACCAGAGCCCGTTCGTAGTGATCCCGATGACCATCGGGATAAGGCGTTGTCTTCTGTGGGAATTGTGCCCCTTCGACAGGCTCAGGGCCTGCCCTTAGCGCAATTGAAGGGGCAGTCTCTTACGGACACGCTACGAACGGGGGCTACGGCGACGCGGCGCTTTGCATCATCTTCTCGCAGAATTCGCGTCCGCGTCTGGCGGTCTCTTCAGGACTGACGTCTTCGACGTGGGTCGCGAGGGTCCAGAGATGGCCGGAAGGATCGGTCACCGTGCCGATCCGATCGCCCCAGAACATGTCTTCCACCGGCATCTTGACCTCGGCGCCGGCCTTGACCGCGCGTTCGAACGCGCGATCGACGTCTTCGAAGTACACATAGAAGCCGACGGGCGTGCCGCCGAACGCGTGCGGCGAGCGGCAGTCCTGCCCGGGCATCTCGTCGCCCACCATGAACACCGAATCGCCGATCTTGAGTTCCGCATGCATCACATGCTGACCGTCAGGCGTGGGCATGCGGAATCGCTCCTCGGCGCCGAAGGCCTTCTTGTAGAACTCGATGGCGCGCGCTGCGTCACTGACCGTCAGCACCGGTGTTATCGTTCGGTATTCCTTCGGAATGGGTTTCACTTTCCCTTTCATCGTTCGCTCCTTTCAATCGATATCCCGATGGATATCAGGCCAATACGCAAGACCTCATGTCTCGATGGTCCTTGGTACGCCGGGCCGGTGGAAAGGTGCAGCCCACAAGGAAATTCCTGCCCCTGCGTCCGGGCGATGCTCGTTCCTCGCGTGATTCTGTGTCTGTAGGCAGAAGGCTCCGGGGGAATGCAGCCTGAGGCGTGGTCCGTCGAGCCATTTACCGGTGCGATATAGTTCTTTGTCCGTCGGCATGCCGCCCGGGTCGGACGTATAGTAAGTAGAGCCATACAACCGGGACCGTACCTGGGGGGCGCTTGCGGTGGACCGAGGTCCTATCCTGCGGATGATCCGAGGCGTCCTTTTTTCATGCGCCCTCGTCCCTGCCAAGCCGGCAAGGGCGGCTTCGCTTCCGTGCGGGTCCGCATCAGCAGGCCAAGTCCGAAGCGCGAATATCGAAACCCGAAACAAGCACGACGGCCCGAAATCAGAAACTCCAACGAGGATCGGACCAGTGCCAGTTGTTTCGATCATTCGCAATTCGCGATTTGGATTTGTTTCGGATTTCGGATTTCGTGCTTCGGATTTCAATCCCCTGCATCTGGTGAGCAGCGAAACGACCACGCCGAATCAGCCTTCCTGCTGTTTGGCGCGGATCAGGATGCGGAAGGTCTCGCGCATCCGCATCAGCCGCGCTTCATCGGCATGGCCCGGCGGCAGCGCATCGAGCTGGTCTTCGACCCGACTGAGTGACTGGCGCAGACGCTCGGAGCTGACGTTGCCGAGGATCTCGCCGACGTTGGGCTCATTGAACACGATGCGTTCCAGCGCGATCGAGGCCTCGCCCAGATAGGCGGCGCCGTCAGCCACCTGGTTCAGGGCCTGCTGGGCCACCCACTTGGACGTATTGCTCAGCACCGCCTCGGCGAACACCTCGTCGCCGGTGGTGTACGCGTAGGTGTTGAACAGGATCTGGGTGGTCATCTCCGCCGCCGCGGTGACGGGAATGCCCGCGATGGCCAGGTCGATGACGAAGTTCACGCTGCTGCGTGCGATCGCCTCGGAGGGGGCCTCGCCCTGGTTCATGCGCTCGACCGCTTCGGCGGTGGCCGCCGCGACGCTCAGCAACAGCAGTCCCTTGTCGAGCTTGCTCATCTTGGCGAAGTGGCTGTCCAGACGCTGGGCGACCTTAGTGGCCGAGCCGGAGACGAACGCACGGTACGACCGGACCACGTCGTCGCCCAGTTCATGGCCGACGTTCCAGATCGCGCTGCTGCTGCGCCACATGTTCCAGGCGTCGTTCGACATATCCCGCAGACGGTTGAGGGCGCGAATCTGCTCGCGCGTCTGGCGCGTCCCGCTGCCGGACTTCTCCAGGGCCTCGATGTACTGCTGAATCCGGCTCGAACTGAGTATGCCCTTCTCGAGGGCTTCCGACATCTTCACCAGCATCTGGCGAATCTCGCGCCGCTTCTTATAGAAGTCGGCGCGCGTCATCTTATTGATGTCGATCTTTTGCATCGCCTCGATGAACTCATCGATGGTGTTCGTCGCCTCGCGCATCTGGTTGGCCTCGCGGAAGGCCGACAGCCAGTCGGTGAAATCCTTCGTGCCGAGAATGCTCTGGAGGCTGAGCAGCCACTCGCCGAATGTCTGCGGCTTCGGCCCGCTCAGGCCGGTGTCCCGCAGGGCGCTCCGCCAGGCGTCGCACGGATCGCCGTGCACGGTCCCGTCACGCTCGACGTGGATCTTGTCGTCGTACCAGTCACGCCGCCGCTGCCTCTCTTCGTCCGATTCACTGAGTCCGTCGAGCTTGTCGCGGTGGCGATTGATGATGTCGAGATCAGGATCGCCGGTCTCGCCCTCGCCGCCGCAGGGCGTCTGGTTCAGCGCATCCTGCAATCGACCATCGATGTTGGCCTTCTGGTTCTTCAGGTCTTCCTTGTGGACCTCCTCGTGCTTGGCCAGGACCGCTTCCCAATGCCGAATCTCCTCCTGCTTCCTGGCGATCCATTCGGCGCACGCCTTCTTCCACGCGGCAAGTATCTCATGCCCCTGGTTATAGCCCGCGGTGTCCCCTCTGCCCTGTGCGGCGGCGATCTGCTGGCGGATGTCGCGACCCATTCGGTACGCGCCGGCGGCATACGCCCGCGCATCGTCTCCGGCGGCCTGGAAATCCGCCAATTCCTGTCGCCGTTGTTCGATGGCCTTCTCGATGTCGCCGTTGGCGGGGCGCGAGCCCGCAAGGGGATTGTAGTTGCTGTACGTCTTTTCGGCCCAGGCGTTGACCGTCTTGCGGTATTTGTCGCGCGCCTCGGCCACGATCTTCTGCACGCCATTGCGGTCGAGGCGCGTGCCCAGCGCCGGGACGTACACCACGAACGTTCCGGCGGCGATCCGGGCCCGCGCGTCGGCCAGCTCTTCCTGACGCAGGGCCAGGTGATCGTCGATGCCCTGGCCGGTCAGCCGCGTGCCGATCGCGGGCAGATAGTAGGCGTATTCGCGTCGCTGCGCCTTGGCCAGATCCTCCTGCTTGCTCGCGATGCCGGCGAGAACATCCTTCCAGGTGCCCCGCCAGCCGAGCGTCTGGATGTAGTGCGCCACCTCGCCGGCGTCGTAGGCAGCCATGCGTTGGGCGCGGTCCTGCGCTTGCTTCGCGACATACTCTCTCCAGCCGTTGATGTCGCTGCGCAGTCCCAGTTCTTTCTTGTACCAACCGATCTTCCCGGCGGCGAGCTCGGCCGCGATCTGCGCCGCGGCATCCGCGTGCGCCTTGGCGTCGCGCTCGCGGCCTGCCGCCCGTGCCTCGGCGGCCAACCGGCGCTGCTCGGCGATCCGCTTCTGCGCATCGGCCTGCGCCTCCGCGATAGCCTCGTTGCCCCACCGGATGCGGTTGCCGAAGTCCTCATCCTCTTTCGCCCTGGCGTCGTCGAAGACCTTCTTCGACTCCTGCCGCAAACGAATCTGCTCCTGGATCGATGCGATATTGTCGGCGTTCTGCTTCTCGTACTGCCGGGCCGCCTCCTCGGCCGCCGCCAACTGGTCGAGGAACGGCTTGAGCACCCGCTCGGTCGTCTCCTGGCAGCTTTTCGGCAGGTCCTCCGCCACGGCGCGTGACGCTGTCACGCAGGCCAGCAACGCACAGATTCCCCAGGAGAACATCGACGTGAAAAGCGATCGTGACTTCATCGGCAGGCCCCTTCAGCTTCGCGCCTAAGTCTACGTCGCGACCCGACCGGAGCCGGGCCGTCCACACAGCCCGATCCTAACATAATAGGCCCATTCGATCAACAAATAAGGGATGCGGCTGGTTGTTGAAGGCGGGTGGCAGCGGCAACCTTGCGGTTGCCGATGGCGCCTGGGCCCTGCGAGGCAACCCAGGCGGCTACGGCTGGGACGAGGCCGTCGGTGGGACCTGGAGCCTTTCGTGGGCGTGGGTGAGTCTCAAAGCCAGCAGATGGGAGAAGATCGACAGTGCGGAGATAATGCAGACCAGGACGCAGACCAGCGTGTGCATAGGTTGGGAGGCGGTCTTGACGAACGCCAGCCGTGCGAGGACCAGCAGAGGGACCGCGCAGAGGAACGCCGCCATTGCGCCAAATGTCAACTGAGATATGAGGTCCGGCGGGCCGAGCAGGTTACCGATGATAAATGCGACGGCCGTTGCGATGATGATCTTCTTGCTCATGGTCTTCTCCACTCCTTCCTCATTTGTTCCGCAGCGGATGCCGGGTCGCCTTCCGGCTCCGCCTCTCTTGTCACACGGCCACTATGATAGCATGCCTACCATACGCGACGCAAGTCAGCGTACTGCCTCCGATTTGAAGGAACCATCGGCAAGCTCCGCTTCGCTGCGCTTGCCGCTGCCACCCGACGCTCCGTTTGGTGCGAGGCGCTCAGCGCGGCTCGGACTGGATTTGATTCTGTTTGTAGTGACGCCGCGAGGCGTTAGCCGTTTGTAGTGTACCCGTGAGGGCATACCTTCCATAGAATGCGTAACGCCTGACGGCGTCACTACAAACCTATGCCCCTTCGGCGGGCAGCCTGCCCTGAACGCCGTTGAAGGGGCCTGCCCTTACGGGTACACTACAAACGCCGGCCCCAGGCGTTGCGGATCTTCGTGCCCAGCGGGCCGGACGCGAGGTGAGCCGAGTAGTTCTCCACGAGGGTTTCCCAGTCCCCCTCCTGGCGCTCCCAGTGCCGGTACAACTGATCGAGGTCGTGGATCGCCAGTCGCGACAAGGGAAAACAGGGCCGCATCTTCTCCAGGTCGATCACCGCCGCATCGAACCTGCGTGTCCCGTTGCCGTTTGAGCCGCCGGCGTGCTCCGCCCGGACGAAGATGTGCTTGGCATACAGGCAGCTATGCTGTAGATAGTGACCGTGCATCCGGCTCAGCGTCTGAGCGACCGAGGCGAGCAGCGCTCGGCGGGCATCGAGGTTGTCCTGCTCGATCGCGCCCAGGCTGTCCTCCAGCGGCCGGTACCCCTCCAGCGACCGCGTCACCAGAATCGCCTGCCACTGGCCGCCGGCAGTCCGATGCCCATAGAAGACCAGATCGGGGCAGGGGACTCCGTGCTTCTTCATCCTGCTGATGTTCCGGTACTCTCTGTAGACCGTGGGAAGGCCTCGGACCGGATAGAGCAGAGTGCGGAAGTTGTGGTTCTGCTGGCGCTTGATGAAGACCGCCAGCGTGCCTCCCTCCGGCTGTTTGAGGATATGGCGCGAGACACCGCTCCAGCCATTCCGGCGGCGATTCGGTTCCTCGAACCAACTCAGATCGGCGTTCCAGAGCGACTCGAAACCGTCGAGGCCGTTGTATGCCAGAAGTCTGCGATCCGATTCGGAAACGATGCATTGGTTGCTCAAGACTCACTCCTTGTGAAGGACGTAGACTCGCCACATGGAATAGAACTTCAGGAAATCGAGGTGCCCGACGATCCGGAACCCCGCCTGGCGGAACTCCGCTTCGATGCGCTCGCGTTCCACCACGCCGCGATTCTGGAGTTCGGCCTTCGATCGGGTCGCCTCCAGCTTCCTTCGCCGGTAGGCCCTGTAGTTGCCGTCCACCCACAGGGAGATGCAGACCGTATCGCGGGTCACGCGGTGGAATTCCCTCAGCATCGCCAGCCGGTGGGCCGGTTCGAGAATGTGATGGAGCAGCCGCATGCAGAAGATGTTGTCCACCGAGCCGTCGTCGAGCCCGGTCTTGAAGGCGGAGCACTGAAAGCACTCCACGCGATCGACCAACTCTTTGGGCTGCATCCGGCGGGCCACCTGAAGCATCTCCTCACTGCTGTCGGCGGCCAGAATCCGGCGCCCCGGTTTCTCCGCCAGCAGTGGCCAGAATCGCCCGGCGCCGCAGGGCAGATCGAGCACGACGTCGGGATCGCCCGCCATCGCCAGCGCCCGTCGGGCCATCGCCAGCTCCCGCCACGTCGTCAATCGCCGGGCCAGACCCGCCCGGTGCTTGCGGAAGTAGTGTTCGGCGTGGTCGTGATCGTACTTGTCCGAGAACTCCAGGTGGATGGCCTTGGGTGAGCCCGAGCCCTTCATAGAGTGTTCCATCCTCTTGCTTTACGCCATCTGTGTGGCGTGTCGTCAACTACAAATCGCAGCCCGGGGTCCTTACGCGAACTCCCTTGCACGTCTGGGCATTGCCAGGGAGGCCTGGTGGATCGTCATCCGGCCGGCCGGCAGAGTATCTCCTCCGTCAAGCGCAGCCCAGCAAGAGAATACCGCCCAAACATGAACAGAACATGAAGAAAAAGCCACAAATCGCAGGAAACGGCGAAATCTTCGTGGGTCGCAGGCTCCGCCCCGTGGCCGGCTGGCGATCCGAGATGGTTGCACGGACCTGCCGGGCCGATACAATAAGACCGCGCGGGCATTTGGGCGGCGAGGTCAGAGTCATGAAATCCGGCGGGGGCCACAGGAAATCGGTGAGCTGAGAATGAGAGTATTGATCGTCGAGGATGAGGCTCGACTCGCCCGCAACATTGCCAAGGCGCTGCGAGAGACGACGCTGTACGCCGTCGATATCGCCACCGACGGCGAAGACGGTCTGCACCAGGGTCTTTCGAACTCGTACGACCTGATCGTGCTCGATCTGATGCTGCCGAAGATAGATGGGCTGGAAATCCTCCGAGGTCTGCGCGGCGAGGGCCGCCGCGTCCCCGTGCTCATCCTGACGGCCAGAGACACCACACAGGACATCATCCGGGGCCTCGACGCCGGCAGCGACGATTACCTGACCAAACCCTTCGACATGGGCGAGTTCCTGGCCCGGTGCAAGGCACTGGTGCGCCGGACCTACGATCGTCCCAGTCCGGTCGTCCACGTCGGCGAGCTGTCGATCGACACGGCCGGCCGCATCGTCACCCTCCGCGGACAGCGCATCGAGCTGCGCGCGATGGAGTATCGGCTCCTCGAGTACCTGGCGCTGCGCGCCGGCCAGGTGGTCAGCCGGACCGAAATCCTCGAACATCTCTACGACTTCAACGCCGAGACCTTCTCCAACGTCGTCGAGGTGCATATCTCCGCCCTGCGGAGGAAGCTGGAGGCTGGCTCTCCGTACGCCTTGATTCGCACCGTCCGAGGCCAGGGGTACGTGATCGGGGAGGGACCGGCGTGAAGCCCGTGTCGATCCGCCTGCAATTGTCCCTGATGATGTCCCTGCTGACCCTGATCATCATCGCCGTGTTGTCCACGGCGGCATACATCGAGTTCAAGGAGTCCCTGCTGAGGAACATCGATACCACGCTGAGAGCCATGGCGCAGGGGATTCGAGCGGAACTCGACGAGGAGGACACCGGAGAGCGCCGGGAAACCGAACTGCGAGCGATCACGGGAAGCGACACTCCAGACCGTCACGGCCGATATCGGGTCTGGGTGGAGGGCCGCGACGAGGACCTGTTCTTCAGCGATCCGCCCGACGAGCCACTCATGCAGCAGTTGCTCCGTCTTCCGCCCGAAGAACAGCCGGAGGTGGGGTCGTTGAGTCTGTTCAACGTCGCCAGCGGGACGAGGTTGGGCGCGTTCCGCGTGATCTGGATGCGCTACCGCATCGGGCTGGAAGTCATGAACATCCTGGTGGCTCGCTCCAGCGCGCACGTGTATCACGAGGTGGGGGAGTTTCTCCGCCTTCTGCTGGTGCTGGGCGGCTCGGCGACGCTGCTGGCCGTTCTGCTCGTGCGCACGATCGTCTCCTGGGGGTTGCGGCCGGTCGCCACGGCGGGCCGGCGGCTGGAGCAGATCACGCATCGCAGTCTCGGTGACGAGGCGAAGGTGATGGGCGAGGTTCCCGCCGAGTTGCGTCCGTTCAAGTCCGCTCTGGAGAGGATGCTGCTGCGTCTGAACAAGACCCTGCAACAGCAGGAGCAGCTCACCGCCGACGTGGCGCACGAATTGCGGACGCCTCTGGCGATCATGAAGAGCACGCTTCAGGCCCTGCGGATGCAGCCTCGCAAGGCGGCCGAATACGAAGAGGGGGTGGACGATGCGCTGCTGGACGTCGGTCGCATGGAGCAACTGGTCGGACAGCTCCTGACCTTGGCGCGTCTGGATGCGGCGGATGAACTGCCCGATCCGGCTGAAGTCCGTCTGGACGTTCTGTTGAAGTCCCTGGCGGAGGCCTTCGGCGATCCGGCCGCCCGGCAGGGCGCGACCGTCACGTGGACCGACGGCCCGGCCCGCTCCGTCCAAGGCAACGAGACGGAGCTGCGACAGCTTTTCAGCAATCTGATCGACAACGCGCTGCGGCACGGTCCGCGCACCGGCCGCGTGCGGGTCACGCTGGACGACGGCCCCGGTCCGCAGGTCACGGTCTGCGTGCACGACGAGGGCGGCGCCATCCCGCCGGAGAAGCTCCCCTACGTCTTCGACCGTCTCTACCGCGTGGATTCTTCACGATCACAGACCGCCGGCGGAACCGGTCTGGGTCTGGCCATCGCCCGCCGGATCGTGCTGCGACACCACGGGACGATCGCCATCACCTCCGATCCGCAGGCTGGCACTTCCGTCACCGTCCAATTGCCTCGCTATGAGCGCGCATGAATGCGGCCCTGTCGGGCCTGCTTCAGAGGAGCCCATCCTACGGGCCGGCGGCCCGGATCATTGCGGCGAAGTGCTCGACGCGTCCGGTCTTGAAGAGCTGGTACCAGGCGTCGAGGACCGCCGGACGGTACAGATCGAGGCGGCGGAAGATGTGCTGGGCAAACTCCAGAGGCGCCAGGCCCGAGGCGGTGATGACGTCACGATCCGTCACCGCGGGCGCTTCCTCGTACAGCGCTGCGCCGCTGTATTTCATCGCCGCCAGGTAGTCCCGCGCGTTGCTCGTGTGCCGGCGGTCGTCCAGCAGGCCCCCGCGCGCGAGTCCTGCTGTCGCGCCGCAGATGGCCGCGACCGGCACGCCCGCTTTCAGAAACGCACGGGCCATCTCCACCGCTTCGCCGTGCTTGCCCTGCTCCCAGGCGACGCCGCCCGGCAGGATGAGCATGGCGCTGTCGGCGGGCCGAAGTGCGTCGAGCGTCAGGTCGGGCGCGATCCGAATCCCGCCCATCGTTACCACGGGGCCTTCTCGCGGCGCGACGGTGCGAACGCGATACCGGCCCGGCTGCCGCTGAAACTGCGGATCGCTGATCCCCGCGACCGCATAAGCCGCCTCCCAGTCGGACAGACCGTCGAACACAAACACATGCACATCCTGCGGTTCCATGTCTCCTCTCCCAATCCGATGGGTCCAGGCATCAGCGACCTTCTGCGATCGGTGCGGCAAGCCAGTCCACCATCCCCAAGCTTCGCTTGAGGCTGCCACCCAGCGCAGGGCGCCCCCGTAGGGGCGAATTATCATTCACCCTGACCTGGCGCCTGGCGGACGTAGCGGACGATGTTCTGGACGGTGTCGATCCAGATCCCGTTGTTCGGGTCCCGGGAGTATTGGCAGATTGCTTCGAGCGTGTCGATCCGCGTGGTCTGGTGTCCGCCCTCGCCGATTTCGTGGCCGGCGAAGACCAACCACGAGCCGTTCTCGACGGCGGTGTCGATGAGCTTCTTCGCGGCGGCGAAGTCGCGTCCGTCCAGCTCGATGCCGAGCAGTTGGGCCGGGTCGCAGAGCGCCGGGTCGTTGGCCGCCTCGTCCATCCAGCCGCGTCCGGCCTCGAACATCCGCGCCACCAGCGGCACATAGCTGTGCAGGTGCGTCCCGCGCCCGACGAACTTCTGGCCGCACGGATAGGCGAAGGTGGCCGGCCGCACGCCCACCGCCGACTCGATGACGCGGTTCGCCTCCTCCAACTCCCGCTCCATCTGCGCCAGCGTGTAGTCCTCCAGCGCCTTGTCCCGCGCAAAGGAGAAGTTGCCCGTGCAGGGGTGACGCATTGAGTGATTGCCGATCTCGTGGCCGTTGGCCAGCGCCTGCTTCCACGCGGGCAGGTGGGCCTGGAACGGACCGGGTGACACGTAGAACGTCGCCTTGACGTCATAGCGGTCGAGCAGCGGCAGACCCACCTGCGCCTGGCTGACGCGTGCATCGTCGAACGTCAGGCTCAGCGCCGCTCGCTTGCCCTTGGGCCAGACGAACACGGCGCGCTCCTTGGCGGGTGTGGCATAGGGATCGCCCCCCATGCTGTCCGTCTTGGCGTTCCGACTTCCGCACCCCCCGACGACTGCCGCCACACCCGCAGTCACCGTCATCCGGATGGCATCCCGCCGTGTGATGCAGCGGGGCAGACTCGCATCTTGATCCATCGTTCACCTCATTGCGCTGGCGCCTCTCGCGGGCCGCTTTCGAAAGGGCGGCGCCGATCACGAGGCGGAGCGAAGCTCGAAGCAGTTGAGTAGCGGTTTGTATTTTTTGACGAAACAGCTCTGCCACGCCAGCTTTCCGGCTGCGGAGCAGTCCATTGGCAGTGCCTGTACGGAGATCGCATCGCAGACTTCCCGCCAGGCCTCGATCTGCGAGCGCTCCAGTGCTAACCGGCGGCGCAGGTCGAGCGTCTCGCCGACGTAGAGCTTGTTCGTGCGGGTCCGGCTGAGCACGTACAGGCCGGGCTCGGCCGGCAGGCCCGCCGTCTTCAGATCGTCGATCGGCCAGGCCTCGCCGAATCGCGGTCCCATCGGCCGTAGCGTCTCGAGCACGCTGGCCCGGCTTCGCGCGGTCTTCGCCTCCTTGCGCAACTTCAGCGCCGCCCAGCGGTACTCGCGCGGTTGGTATCCCGGCGCGAATTGCGCGGCGCGCCGGTCGAATTCGGTAGCCAGGGCCGGATCGCAGAGAATCTCGTCGAGGCTTCCGGCCGCCTTGTCGTTCAGCAGGCTCTGCCAGGCAATCTCGCTGGCGAAGATGTACCGGTCGCAGTCCTCCCACGACAGGTCCGTCGAGTGCGCCGTCTGGACGTGGGTCAGCTTGCCCGCCTTGCGCAGCCGAAACAGCAGCGTGTTCCACGTCCGCGCATCGCCGACCAGGCCCAGCTTCGCGCACGCCGCGACGAACGCCTCGTCCAGGTCGGGGTCCGCGACGACGCGGTCCGCGCTGAACCCCTCGTGCGTCCGCGCGAAGGCCTCCGCGACGCCTTGCAGCGTCAGTTCGAGCTGCGCCCGGTCATAGCGCTGTTCGCTTTCGCGCACGCGGTCGTGCCTGGTTTTCGTCGCCTGGGCTTTCTTCGTTTGGCCCTTGGGCCTGCCACGGTCCGTTCGCGGGGCGCTCTTGACCGGCTCGGGCGAGCCGTCGAGCCGGTCGCCCACGCGGATCGCGGCCAGCCGTTCCAGGCCGTACTGCACATAGTCTTTCGAGATGTCGAACCCGAGGAAACGCCGGCCCAGCTTCTTGGCCACCGCCAGCGTCGTGGCGCTGCCCGAGAAGGGGTCGAGCACCAATTCGCCCGGATTCGAGCAGGTGCGGATGATGCGGCCGAGCAGTTGCTCGGGCATCTGGCAGCCGTGGAAACCGGCGCGTTCGCGAAATGTGCCGGCCACGCGCGGAAAGTACCACGTGTCTTCCGTCGAGCCGAACGCGTGCTCCAGGTCCTGCGGCCGCAGCGTATAGGTCCGGTCGGCGTCGGCCGGCGCCGGCATCGACGCGGGCGCCCACGTACCGTCGTCGCCGACCAGCTCGCCGGCAACGCCGGCGGGACGGATGATCCACGTGTCGTCGGGCAGCCGGCCCTTCGGGTTGGCCCGCTGGTCGTTGTAGACCAGCTCGCGCGCCGAGGGCACGCGATTGTCGAGGTCGTCGTCGCGAAACGTGAAGTGGTCCCGGTCCTTGACGAAATGGAACAGGTGGGTGTGTGACCGCGTGAATTTGTGGAAGCAGTTGACGCCGAAGGTGTAGTACCAGATCACCCAACTGCGGCAGTGGAACCCGGCCTTCTGGCCTTCGAGTTTCAGCTCGGCGGCGTAGTCGTCGCCGATGGCCAGCCAGAACGTCCCGTCGGGCTTCAGCGCGCGATGGACCTCCGCGATCCACCGGCCGCACCAGTCGATGTACTGCTGATGCTCGACGGAGTCTTCGTACACGTCGTACCGGTAGCCGATGTTGAACGGCGGGTCCGCAAAGACCAGATCGACGCTGCCTGCCGGGAGCCGGTTCATCCCTTCGATGCAGTCGCCCAGCCGTATCGTGTTGTAGCTTTCATCCATGGCCGACTATCCCCTGTCGAGCCGGGCGTCCACACCGCCCGGATCGGTCCAATAAAACGCCGCGATTATAGCGCGGCCTGCCCCCGACGGCAAGACCGCAAAGCGTATCTCGTCGCTCGTATCTCGTAGGCCGTGCCTCGTCCGGCAGGGAATTCGATTTGACGAATCGCCCTGCGGAGTCTTACACTGAAGCCATGGTGAAGGAAGAGCTTACAGCACGATTGCGTAGCGCCGTCGAAGACAGCCCGTACCGGGCCAGCATCCGCTCCGTCGCCCTCTTCGGTTCATACCTTCACGGCACGGCCACGGACGACAGCGACATCGATGTGCTGATCGATTTCGACCCTCAGGCGACCGTCGGTCTGTTCGAGTTCGTCGAGATTCAGGAGCAGCTCTCCGAGGCGCTCGGTCGCCGGGTCGATCTGCTGACCCCGCAGTCCCTCAGCAAGTACTTTCGTGACGAGGTGTTGAAGCAAGCGGAACGCGTCTATGGATTCTGATCTCACCTATCTGTGCCATATCCGCGACGCGATCGAGAAGATCGAGCGCTACATCGCTCAGACCGACTACGAGGCATTCTGCACCAACGACATGATGATCGACGCCGTGGTGAGGGAGTTGGAAATCATCGGCGAGGCCGCAAAGCATCTTTCCGATGTTTTTGTCTCACAGCATGGGGATGTTCCGTGGCATCGAATCAAGGCCATGCGAAACGTCCTGATCCACGAGTATTTCGGCGTCGTTCTGAAGGTTGTATGGGACACTTGCCGCAGCAATCTGCCGATACTCAAGGGCTTCATACAGAGGGTCCTCGCCGACCAACCGTGACCGGGTTCCGACCGGTGCGCGTGAATGGCAGGTTGCGCATTTGGCTGCCTGTGCCTGTCATCTCCTCTCAGAGCGCACCCGACCTCCCGTTGATTCGGCTCGAGCCTGTGTGTACCATCTATCACACATCATAGAACAGTGCCAATCGGAGGGATGGAGAAAGGATGGACACATGACAGGTACGCCAAGGACCTTGTTGGTTGTATCGGGTATTCTGCTTTCTGCCGTCGCGTTGGCGGGGTGTCGAACGAGCGGGAGCGGGGCGATCTGCCTCGATGGGGCGATGGAGACCGGCACGTGGCGCATCCTGGCCGATGTTCCGGTGGGGCGTTTCGGGGGAGCGGCGGCGGTGGTGAACGGCCGCCTGCACCTGTTCGGCGGGGTCAACATGAATCCGCACACGCCGGAAGGCCAGGACAAGGCCGAGGCCGTCGACCTGCACCATGTCTACGATCCCGCGAGCGATCGCTGGTGGGAGGCCGCGCCGATGCCCGACAAAAAGGGCTGGCCCGCCATTGCCGTTTACCAGGACAGGATCTACATCTTCGGCGGCGACAACAAGGCCATCGATCGAAGCATGACGACCGAGTCGTGGGTTTACGACCCCAAAACCGACACGTACCAGACCATCACGCCGCTGCCGCACGCGCGGTCGTACTGTCACGCGGTGCCCGTCGGCCGGCACATTTACGTCTTCGGGGCAAGGACCCTCCGGTCCGACGGCCGGGCGGACCGCAGCACCTTCCGCTACGATCCGCGCCGGAACACCTACACCCGCATGGCCGACCTGCCCGAAGGGGCCCGGTTCATCGTGCACGGCAGCTACAAAGGCTGCATCTACGCCGTCCACGGAGAGACCGATCTGGAGACCTATGCCGACGGCGTGCTGAAGTATGACGTCGCCGCCAACACCTGGACGAAGCTGGCGATCCCGCGGATCGAGCAGCGCAAGTGGTACCTGACGCAGCATTCGACCCACGTGGCAATCGGCTCGAAGCTGTTCATTCTGGGCGGCTGGAGCAAGGTCACCGAATCGCGCAGCGACAAGGCGACGTATTTCGACATGGCCACGGAGACGTTCGGCCAGGTCGCGCCGATGCCCAACGGCCGCTGCTGCGGCGCCGCCGGGGTGATCGGGGACAAGCTCTACGTCGCCGGCGGATTCTGGCAGTGGGTCGACGACGTCTGCGAATGCCAGGAGACCTGGGGCTTCCCCTTTCCCCCGCCGTAGTTGGCGCCTCTGCATCCTCCAGGAGGATGGGCGTACACCTTCGGTATCCTTCACGCGGTGTCTGTGAAAACATCCTGGCAGCCGTGTGGCAGCGGCAAGCGCAGGCTTGCCGATGGTGATACGCGTGCCGTCGAAGCCATCGGCAGACTCCGCCTTGCTCTCCCGATGGCCATCGGGACCGCTG
>JAAYBV010000039.1 GCA_012744475.1 Phycisphaerae bacterium | reverse complement strand
GTCAGCGCGTGAGCATCCGATAACGTGCGGCCCCCTTAAGGGGGCCAGGAACCGGAAGGTGGACCTCGATCCCTTGACCCGAGTGACTACTCCCAGAAAATGTGCGAAACATCCTTTACACTACCCAGCCTCAAGCGAAGCTTGAGGATGGCTCACTCGTGCAGGCTGGGCTGCCTTCGATACGTGTGGCAGCCTCATCCGCCGCAGGCGGATGGGGATGGTTCATTTGCCGGGACGTTGCGGCTGAGACGAAGCGGGGCCGCTCGCGGACGCCCGATCGCCTCGAACCGCTTGTTCTGCATTCGTCCGCAGGATGCTCCTGAATCTCGTGGCACTGATCGGACGCTCGGCGATGAGCTTTCCATCGTAGAGGATGCAAAACACGCCATAGGGCGTCGGAAGCTCCCTTGACGCCTTGGCGCCGCCGACTCGAACCACGTTCGGCTCAAGCCCCAACGTCCTGGCCGTCTCCGCAATCCTCTCCGCCGATTTTATGACATACGTGCACTGATCGGCAGCGAGGATCGTAAGGCCCTTGCTGTACCTCTTGCACAGTCGCTCCCTGTCGACGATGAAACGAGGATCAGGCGCTGTTGCCTTGAGTTTCTTGACGAGCAGTTCGTAGGGACCGATGCGGTCCGCCGAGACAAAACCCGCCTTGATGAACAAGTCACTTCGTGCCATGAAGCTGTCGGAACTGGTCACCACGGCGACCCCTCGGCACCGGCTCTTCTTCGCGTCCGCCAGACAACTGTCCAACAGGAGAGACCCAAGCCCTTTGCCCTGGTGTTTGCGGCTGACCATCAGGCAGTGGATGACCAGGTAATCCGCCGCCTCGACGGGTCGCCACGCATGACTGCCGGGGGCGTACTCGATCATCCCAACATCACCGAATTCTCGTGAGCGAAGCACTTTGTACCTCAGGCCTTCCGCATAGCGCTCCTTGAGCCAGTTCGCTTTCCGACGACGCCCCGCGTTGTTGGCGCTCTTGTTGCCGCACAAGCTGCACGCGTCGATGTTCTCCGCATTGGTCTCGACGATTTCGTACTCGCTCATCTTGCTGTTCCGATCGGCGGCAGAACTCTGCTAATCAGACGCCGCGCCTTTCATGTCGGCTGAATTAGCCTTGTTAGCCGCCTCTGTGGCTAATTTATGCTCATGGATCAGTGTCGTTTCCAACACTCTATCATAGAACCTCTGGGCCATCCCTCCGGTTCGGCGGTAAGTGTAGTGAAATAGTGACACAAGAGCCACGCCGACAAGGATGATCCCCACTAGACGAACAGCCGGACCGAGGCTTGGCGACCAAATCCCGACAAGCGGGCACGCAATGAGTACTGTCAGCAGAGACGCAGCGGATGCTACCCGCGCCGTTCCTGCACCATGCGCCAGATCGCTGAATGCGGCAGCGCGAGCGGTTGCATTGCCGATGAACGTATTCTCCTGGTTTCTCTTGAACCATTCGGCAGTCATAATGTCGAAGGCTTTGAGACGATCTATGTGCTCTTTGTCATCCTCTATGTCTAATAGTCCCCTTTCTCGGAGATCCTTGATTTTCTCGGTGTGATCGATGATTCGATGGTCTGTCGGTGAGTACCAGTGCAAGAAATGATGGAACGTAGCAAATACGTATCCCAACACTCCAGAAGTCACGACTCCTGCCAAGGCAGCACCTAAAGAAGCACCGGCGAGTACTCTAAGGCCGTCTTTGGTCCAGGTCGGGTAGACGATCCACAGCAAAAATGCCGTCTGGGCCGCGAACAGGATTCCAGGCATCACGTATCTCAGAAAGCGCTTTGGATCTTCCATTTCTCTTTCCTGTTACCTTCTTAAGTAGTCTCGTAGGGTGTGCACTGCACACCATTACCTTTGACAACACCGCCGACTGCTGCCCTGACCCCATCGACGCATCCATATCGATCCGCCTTGCCACACAATGGAATTGGTGGCGGTGCCCACCCTATGCTCCCTGATTCAAAGAAGTGTATCGCCTTCTGGTTTCGACACGAAGAACGGAATCCGTATCTTGTCCAGCGGTAGCACATCTGGGACGTGGATTGGAGCAAGGTCATCCCGAGTAACCCCGGGCAGATAGTCGCGAACAATGAGGACCAGCCATGCGCCAATAAAACGAGCAAATGTGCTGCTGATGGATACGAGATCCTTGAATAAACATCTCAGAATTCCAGACACATCAGTCGCATCTACAATATCTTCAAGGGCACGGAGCATGCCCAAGCCAACCAGTTCCTCAGACAGATAGTAGAGGCTATTCCCTTGGAATTCCGACAGGTAGAAGTGGTATCGGGCATCAGGGGGCACAAGCTTCAGCTCGCTTTCCACGGCACCTCTGTCGAAGTGGAATGCGAATCTATTGCGCACTCTCTTTATTGGATTCTCCTTCTTCCGGAAGTAACACTTGAGCGTCTTGAGGCATTCCTGGTCCTCCTTGCTCAGACGCGAATGGTATTTCTTCGAAAGCTGCGTACCGAAGTATGATTGGGATAGCATCTGCCAACCCTCGTAGAGCACGCCGGATAGTATCCTCATCACAAGCATCTGCTGGGTCGTCTCAGCCGCCGCATGAATACTGCCACTTTCCGAACGATTGCTGCAGAAGATCATCCATTTCTGCAGAACGATGATTGTGTTCGCCAGGTGAGCCAACTGAATCAGCAGCACACGGTCATCCTTAGGCAACGCCTGGAGTTCCTTTCCAGTCAACTCTACGGCGAATACCTCTATCTCCATGCTCTCTCTCACCAATGCAATACCTCTCGGGCCATGGCTTACAGTCTCGTAGGGTGTGCGCTGCACACCCCTGCCTTTGACAACGCCGCCGACCGTTGCCTTGACCCCACCCACGCATCCATATCGATCCGCCTTGCCACACGCTGGAATTGGTGGGCGGTGCCCACCCTACACTTGTCGGGACCGCGTTCGTCTCAATCAGGTCTATTATGGCGGAATTCGGGGGAAAGGGAAGGGGAAAGTGCGTGAAACGTGAAGCGGGGGATGGTGGCGGGTGGCAGCCTCATCCGCCACAGGCGGATGGGGATGGTGGATTTGGTTGCGGGAGCGACACGAGGGTGCATTCCATGCGAGAAGCCATCCCGAAGGCTCTGCTTCGCTGCATTCCGTTGAATCGGTGTGCGGTGCACACCCTACGCCTCTGATCACCGAATAGCGTTTGTGGTAATCGATCCCTGCGTAGTACATGGCAGAACCTCCTTTCGTCTGAACCTCTCTCGCGGCTATTATAGCCGCCAGGAGCTTCTGCCTTTCATGCTGTCTGGTCCTTTACGCTCTCTCGCACATCTGCTATTCCCAGGATCGCCTGATTTCTGTTACGACGGAATCATAGCCGGGATATTTCGACTGCACCCGGTCCAGGACCGCCCGGGCTTCGCCTGTGTCTTGCTGCGCCTTCTTGACGCGAGCCAGGGAAATCCCCGCCACGGGGGAGAAGAACGAATCATCCTCAAACAGCGACGCAAAGTACTTCTCGGCCTCTTCCAGGTTTCCCTTGTGGTGCTGATCGTATCCGTAGCCCAGCCTCGCCAGATCACGGTCCACCTGACTGTGCTTTCCTTCGACGGTTCGATCGACCAGTATCTTGGTGACAACGTTCATCCCTTTTACATACCCGGCCAGTGGGCTACCTGAGATTCCGGTTAAGAACAGATGGTGGGCGGCCAATTCATACGCAGGGAAGGCGTCTGATACAGGTGGCAACTCTGCGTTGGCGACGGCGCTGCCCTTTGTCGCTCGAGTGGATTCGTAGCGAGCCCAGGATTGGCGCAAGGCAATACCTGCTCTTCGCGCACCACCTGCTTCTCCGGCGTCTTCCGCGGCCTTCAGGTACGACAGAGCTTTTTGCTTGTCCTGACCATGTTCCCTCTCCATCTCCGCCAGAAGCAGTTCACAGGTCATGATCGACTCGGTCTTGTAGGTCACGACATCGCTCGTCTGCATGTCTTTCAGTGTCGAAAGGAGATCTTCATAGACTCTCTTGGCTCGTGCCATATCTCCAGATTCCTTTGCCAGATTGGCAATCCAGAAGCACCCCCAGACCTTTGTCGGAACCCTTAGACCTACGGGAGCCCTCTCGTCAGGGTACTTCTCGATGGCGCCCTCGATAGCAGAGATCGCCTCCAGAGGCTTTCCTCGCAGGTTCGCCACTTGTGCCCCCATGAAACAGGCGTGCACGCTGGGCTCACCGGTGGTCAGCAGGGCATGGACCAGGCGATCACATTCGTCCCCAGCCCGCACGTTCCCGTCGGACAGCCATGACAAAACCGCTTTCATTAACTCCTGCTTGATCTTGGCCTCTGTCCGCATCTGCTCCGTGATTGTGAATCCAGGTTGCCCAGCGCCAGCCACGCAGGTGATGCCAACAACAAGGCCAAGGGCCCAAACAATCCGTCTCCTTTTTGCTCCCATCTCTCCAATCTCCAAAAGGCGTACGTCTACGGTTCCGGATTTGTCACTGTCGGTCTCGTACTGTCTATCTTTGTCAAAGCCATATCCAGACCTTTGACAACGCCCGATCCCATCGACGCATCCATATCTATCCGCCTTCTTGCCACACAAGTCTGGGGACACCTTACCTATTTCGGTCTTGAATTGAGTATGGCGTCCCCGCATTGCCGAGTATGGTGTCTCCCCACATTACCCCCAGAACTCAAGTCGTCATGAACTCCTCACGCACTGTTCAAAGATCAGTAGAACCCTGGGCGAGGCGTATGGATGAAAATCCTATAAAGCACGATCAATGCAAGTACTACCAGCACAATAAGTCCACAGTGAACACGACGGATACGAAACATTGCGCAACTCCCTTCAAAGAAACAGAATGTGGAATTCCGCGGACATCTTACTTGTTCCGGTCCTAAATTGAGTATGGTGTCCCCACACTGCCCCTGCGCGCGAATCGCAGGTGTCGGTTTGCGGAACGCTTCTCGCGCATCAAGTTTTGTCAGAGCTCTTGTGCCGCGTTCGTCTCAATCGGGTCTATTATGGCGGAATTCGGAGGAAAGGGAAGGGGAAAGTGCGTGAAGCGTGAAGCGTGGAGGGTGAAGGGGGCAAGGGGGTGGTGGCGGGTGGCAGCCTCATCCGCCACAGGCGGATGGGGATGGTGGATTTGGTTGCGGGAGCGATGCCAGGGTGCATGCTATGCGGGAAGCCATCCCCAAACGCTTTGCGTTTGAGGCTGCCACATGGCCGACCTGCGATCCCGGTCCAACCAACGCGGGCAAATCCGTGCGTCTCGGCATGGTGGTGGGTCGTAAAGCGTTGCGTGTTCGATGCTTGTGGTTGGCAGGGGGCTTCGGTGTGGCGGTTTTGGGCGGAGCGGTTGGGTGTTCTCGTCTGCCGGCCTCGCCGAAGAAAATATCTGATTTTTCTGGTGGACAGGCATGCGAGGTTGTGTTAGCATACAACCAAATAACATGCGTATGATGATGAGTGGATAGCGACGTGGATCGCGCGGGACGCGGGAAAGGAGGCGATCATGGCGAGGCAAAGTTGTTACGACTGCGTGTACGTGTGGGTCGATCCGGAGCGGTGGCTGCGGGATTTGTTCATGGGCCGGACGCTGGTGCCGATGTGTGCGAACCATCCAAACTGGCCGGGCGAGCTGCGGGACGTGCCGGGTGTGCCGTGCTTCAATTTCCGGCCCAGGCACGTCCAGCCCGAAGGCGGCGTGAAACGCATTCCGCTCAGCGGCGGTCACTACGCGCTCGTGGACGCCGCCGACTATGAGTGGCTCAGCCGGTATAACTGGCGTCTCCACACCGGTTACGCCATGAGGCAGGAGAAGGGCAGAAGACTCTACATGCATCGCGAGATCATGCGCCCGCCTGAAGGGACGCTGATCGATCATGCCAACTGTGACAAGCTCGACAACCGGCGGGCCAATCTACGGATGTGCACGCGGCGTGAGAACATGCGCAACAAAGGCAAGCACATGAAGTCGGCTTCCAGGTTCAAGGGCGTCGGCTACAGTAAGGCGCGCCGCAAATGGTACGCCCTGCTGCGGGTCGAGGGCGTCCGTTTCTGGATGGGCTACTTCGAGGACGAGGCTGAGGCGGCGCGGGCATACGATCGCAAGGCGGTCGAGATCTTCGGCGAATTCGCCAACCTGAACTTCCCCGAGGAATGGCCGGAGGAGCGGCGAGCGCAGGTCCGCGCCGAGGCGAAGGCGGCCGGGCCCAGTGAAGAGCCAAAGCGCGGACGCAGGCGGGCAAAGGCGAAGAAGACCACGCCCAGGAAGAAGACGCGTGCCATCGCCGGCGGCAAAAGGGGCAAGAAGAACGGCGCACGCCGCAAGCCCGCGTCGTGATAGGGAGTTGAACCAGTGCGTGGCAGCCTCAAGCCCGAAGGGCTTGGGGATGGTGGACCTGGTTGCAGCAACGATACCAGGACATCCTATGTGGTAAGCCATCCCCAAACGCTGCGCGTTTGAGGCTGCCACCCCGCCTGTCACCTCGCGCGGAGGGCGAGATACGAGATACGAAAAGCGAGATACGTTCACGCTTCACGCACGACGCTTCACGCATCTACTGCGCGGGCTTGAGCACGATGGAGCGGAGGTTGATGGGACTCCACTGGCCGCGGACGGGCTTGATGGTCAGCTCGCAGTCGCCCGCGTTGGCGATGCGGACCCGGCCGAGCATGACCGTCTCGAACTTGCGATAGTCGCCGGTGTTCGGCGCCTGAGCGGCGAGCTTCTCGCCGGCGACAGCGATCTCGAACTTGCTGGCGCTCGCCGTGGTGGCGATCTCGGCGAGGACGTCGAACGTGCCGGGCCTGGCGATCTTGAACTGCCAGCTCAGCCATGCGCGGTCGTTGGTCCAGTAACCGATGCTGGCCTTGCCGCCGATGTCCTCGACCTGTGGGCTGGAGCCGCCTTCGCTGTGGGTTTCGGCCAGAGGCGCGGGCAGGGCCATTGTGCCGTCGTCGGCCTGGGTCGGCAGGACCTTTTCGATATCGAGCTCGCCGCGCACGCGCAGGACGATCACCGTGTCGATCGGATCGAGCGGCTTGGCGGGCACGTCGATGACGACGCCTTCCGGCGTGTTCGTCGCATCGAGCCGTTCGTCGTTGGCCAGCAGGCGGGCGCGGCGGACGTTGTTCCGCAAACCCGGCACCAGCAGCTTGCCGTCGGCGGGCCATTCGAACACATGCAGGTAGAGCGTGGTTCGCTCGTCGCCGACCTTCTTGGTGCAGCGGCCCCAGGCCAGCCGCGAGAACGGGCTGGCGGTGGTCGCGTAGATCGAGTCGCCGTTGACCTTCATCCACTTGCCGATCTCCTGGAGGCGCTCGACGCTGGGCGGCGGGATCTCGCCGAGGGCGGTGGGCCCGACGTTGAGCAGGTAGTTGCCGCCTTTGCTGGCGATGTCGACGAGGTTGCGGATCAGCGTCTCGGTCGGCTTCCAGTTGTGGTCGTAGCTCTTGTAGCCCCAGGTGCCGTTCATGGTCATGCAGGTTTCCCAGTCGCGGCCGGGCGTGCCGGTGGCGGGGATGCGCTGCTCCGGCGTGCTCAGGTCGCCCGCGTAGCCGCCGCCGAGGCGGTTGTTCGTGATGATGCCCGGCTGGAGATCGAGCAGGGGCAGCAGCATCTCGGCCCGCTCCTTGGTCATGTCGGTCGGCGTGTCCCACCAGAGCACCGAGAGCTTGCCGTAGTTCGAGAGGATCTCGCGCACCTGCGGGACGGCGATGTTGCGAAGGTACGCGTCCATGTCACCATCCTGAGCCGGGTCCCAGTGGCCGCCGGCCGCCGCGCCGCCCGGGTGGTTCCAGTCCTGCGCCTGCGAGTAGTAGAAGCCGAGACGCAGGCCGTGCTTGCGGCAGGCCTCGGCCAGCGGCGCCAGCACGTCCTTGCCGTACGGCGTCGCGTCCACCACGTCCCAGTCCGTCGCCTTCGAGTCGAACAGCGCGAAGCCGTCGTGGTGCTTTGACGTGATCACGATGTACTTCATGCCCGCCTCTTTCGCCAGCCGCACCCACGCGTCCGGATCGTACCTGACCGGGTTGAACTGCCTGGCGAACGCCTTGTACTCCGCCACCGGGATCTTGCCCCGGTTCATGATCCATTCCCCGATCCCGCCGATCTGCTGGCCGTTGTACGTCCCGGCGGGCACGGCATACACGCCCCAGTGAATAAACAGGCCGAAGCGGGCTTCGCGCCACCACTTCATGCGGGCGTCGCGCTGCTCGGGAGTCTCGTTGGGGCGGCCGACGACTTCGGCCGATGCAGCCGGCGCGGCCAGGCCGAGGCTCAATGCGATGGCGCCGAGCAGGCCCAGTGACATTCTTCGCAAACACGGTGAGAATGACATGGCAGAATCCTCCTTGTCGTCGTGGCGCGGCTCAGTCCAGGCGAACGCCCTTCTGGTGGAGCCACTGCTTCAGATCGGTCATCTGATTGTTGAAGATCTCGTTGTCGTAGTCCTGTTCGAGCTTGGTGACCGTCTCGGCCAACTCCGGCTGCTCGTTGACCACGTCGGTGAGCCGGCGCTCGAAGTCATCGGCGGCCGTCCGCAGATCGTCGAGGCGCAGCTCCAGGCCCAGCAGGCCCGCCACCCGCCGCACCACCACGTCGATGCACTTCGGATTGCCTCCCTGCACATAGGCCGGCACCGTCGCCACAAGACTGACCATCTGGACGCCGCGCTCCTGCGCCCGCGCCGTCAGGTATGTCACGATACTGGCCGGCCCCTCGTAGTCGCTGAACCGGATGCCGTACGCCGCGAACACCGGCTTCATCGACTCGCTGCTCACCGAGCAGAACAGATGCGGATCGCGCGTGTGCGGCACCAGCCCCGAGACGCTGCCGACGAAGTAGATCATCTTCACGCCCAACGTGTCACACAGCGAGAATATACAGTCCGCGAAGTCGTGCCACGCCAGGTTCGGCTCCCTGCCCAGAAACAGGATCACGTCGCTGTCGGGCGCGCCGAAGAACGCGTTGTCCGGCAGATCGAACGCCCGCACGAGCCCGCCCTGAATGCGGCAGTGCGGCCGGAACAGCGCGGTCAGCTCCATCGCCCCCGGGAAGCTGTAGATGTAGAACCCCTCCGGCTGGATCTCCGCAAACCGCCGGGCCCCCAGCTTCTCCGCCAGAATGCGGATCGTCCCCGTCGAGACGTCGCCTCCGTCCATCCACCCGGAGAACCCGACGACCAGCCGGGGATTCGCAAACGTCGGATTCTCGTAGATGCGCAGCTTGTCGTCCGCCATGGCTCTTCCTTATCGCAGATCGATTCCCAGTGCCATACCCGCGCATCCTAAGACACCCCGCCCCCATCCGCAAGCCCTTTCCCCGAGCGCGGGTCGAGCGGCCTCGCTCGCCAAGGAGCGTCATGCGGGCAGGCGCGGTCGAGGCGGCGCAGTTTGAATCTCCGGCTGGACGAGACGGACCCGAGCCGCTTATAATGCTATCCTTGTGCCAACGTAGCTCAACGGTAGAGCTCTGGTTTTGTAAACCAGGGGTTGTCGGTTCGAATCCGACCGTTGGCTTTTCCCCTTCCCGCGGGGTCACGCCATGTGTGGAGGTTCTGGCTCAGCACGACGGTCCCAAGGTCTGACTTGATTTGGGCGGGAAGATCGGCATAATGCTCCGATGCTGATCGGATTGAAACTGGATATCGGCTTTGCGCAGGACGAGGGCTACCGGCGGTTGTACGGCGGGCGGGAGATTCTACCGTTCCTGCGCGAGCTGGGCGTCGAGCTGGCCGAGACGCCCATCGGGCCACAGACGCAGCCGGAGGCCCTGCGCGAGCACGTCGCCCGCTGCATCGACGCGGGGTTGCAGGTGACGTTGCACCCGTATTCCGAGGGCAGCGTCTTCAACCCGGCGCACTTCTGCGACAGCGGCGACAACCCCTGCCGGCTCCTGCACGAGCGGTTTCTCTCGCACGCCGCCCAGATCGCGCAGCGCCAGCAGGCGCCCACGCTCGTGAACATTCACGGTGCGGCGGGCACCTCCGCCGACGTCCGCCCGCACCTCGTCGAGCGCTCGATCGCCTTCTTCGCGTGGGCTCGCAACTGGTGCCGTCGGAACGCCCCGGAAGTCAGCGTGACGGTCGAGCTACAGATTCGCCCGAACCCCGACGAGCCGATCCAGCGCATTGGCGACCGTTACGACGAACTGCTGGAGATTGCGACGCAGAGCGATGTCCGCATCTGCTGGGACTTCGGCCATGCGTACTGGAACGCACGCAGCTTCGGGTGCCCGATGGAACCCCCGCCGGCGGTGCTGGGCCGCGTCGGCCACGTCCACTGCCACGACGTCAACGAAGGCGACCACCAGCCACTGATCTACAACACCATGCCGTGGCGGGACTTCATCAAGCTGCTGATCGACCACGGTTTCGACGAGCGGATCATTCTCGAAGTCCCCACTGACGCCTTCCTCGACGCCGGAGGCATCAGAACCCTGACCACCTCCGTCCAGGCCCTCCGCGCCTGGACCCAACGCTGCAAAACCGACCGGTAGATCCACCATCCGGGGAGCAGCGCCCTGCATCAGAAAGAAGCCGCCGAACCGCGCGCCGGACAACGACGTACCAGACCGCAGGAGTCAGTATTCACTAACCTCGGCCGCTCGGGGTCGGAAGTACGCGGCGATGCCTTCGATCGGGACAGAGAGGGACTGGCCTTTTGGCGGCCGCTGCGACGAATGATCGCCGCCGACGCGAAGTGAACGATCACGACCGAAAGGAGAATTCTTATGACCGCTGGTTTCACCGGCAACACGGCCGTCAAAGATATCGTCGTCACGCATCCCGAAACCCGTGTGGTTCTGGAGAGATTGGGCATCGACTACTGCTGTGGGGGCAAGACGCCCCTGACCCAGGCCGCACAGCACGCCGGGGTTTCCGTCGATCAGGTCCTGGCCGAACTGGATCGAGCGTTGGAGGCCGGCCGCAGCAGCGATTCCGCCGAGGATTGGACGGCGGCATCCGCGACCGAATTGGCAGACCACATCGAGCGGACGCACCACGTCTTCATGAAAGAGCAACTGCCACGCCTGGTCGGCCTGCTGGACAAAACGCTCCGGGCGCATGGGCCGCGACATGGGGACATGCTCAAACAGCTCCAGCACAGTCTCACCGCGCTCCGGACTGACATCGAATTGCACCTGGCCAAGGAAGAACAAATTCTGTTTCCGTTCATCCGCCAGATCGAGGCCTGGCAGCAGGGTGGAGGTCCGGTCCCGGAGATGCATTGCGGCACGGTCGCCAATCCCATCGGCCAGATGGAGTTCGAGCACGATCAGGCGGGCGAGATCCTCGCCCGGATACGGGCGATCACTTCGGACTTCCGGCTGCCGGAGGACGCCTGCGAGACGTTTCGAGCTCTCTACGACGGCCTCCGCGAGATGGAGTCGGACCTGCACGAGCACATTCACCTCGAGAACAACATCCTGTTTCCCAAGGCCATCGAGGTCGAAGCACAAACGCCGCGATGATGGGAGGATGCCGTGGTCAAGACGAAGTCGATTTACGAACCGGCAGAGGCGTCGGACGGGTATCGCGTCCTGGTGATGCACTACTGGCCGCGGGGCGTGGCGAAGGACAAGATCGACGTTTGGCAGAAGGAACTCGGCACGCCGCCGGAACTCATCGAGCGATGGAAGAGCAAGCGCATCGGATGGCCTCAGTTCCAACGAGACTACATCAAGGCCCTGAAGAGTCAGGAGGACAAGATCGCGGAACTGGCGACGCTGGCGAAGACACGGACGGTCACGCTCCTGTGTAGCTGCAAGGATGCGCGCCATTGCCATCGCACCATTCTTGCGGAGCTTCTAAAAACGCCTGCTGGTTCGCCATCGCGTAGATAGCCGGCGCGTGCTGTCACTCGTGACGCAGGGCTTCGATGGGGTCGAGACGAGCGGCCTTGAGGGCTGGGAAGTAGCCGAAGAGGACTCCGACCGCCGCCGAGAACAAGAACGCGATGATCGCGATGCCCGGATTGAAGACGAAGGGAACCTGCAAGAGGTTCTTTAGGCCGAAGGAGGCCCCGAGACCCAGCAGGATTCCGAACAGCCCGCCTGAAGAGGACAGCACCACCGCCTCGACGAGGAACTGCATGAGCACCTCGCGCTCCAGCGCGCCGATGGCCAGGCGGGTGCCGATCTCGCGCGTGCGCTCGGTGACGGAGACGAGCATGATATTCATGATGCCGATCCCGCCGACCAGCAGGCTGACCGCCGCAACGGCCCCGAGCAGACCGGTGAGCACCTGCGTGGTGCCGGTGAGCATGCGCGTGATCTCCTTGGTGTCCATCACGTTGAAGTTGTCCTCTTCGCTTACGGCGAGGCGGCGACGCTCTCGCATGAGCAGACGGATGTCGCGCTGGGCCTTCTCGGTGGGCTGTCCTTCCCGGATGGAGACCTGGATCATGCCGACGTCCTGATTGCCCGAGATTCTCCGCTGGAAGGTGCGCAGAGGCAGCAGGACGGTGTCGTCCTGGTCCTGGCCCATGGTGCTCTGGCCCTTGGCCTCCAACAGGCCGATGACCTGAAACGACAGCGCGCCGAGACGGATCCGGCTGCCGATGGGGTCCTGACTGCCGAAGAGCTTCTCGCGAACGGTCTGGCCGATCACGCAGACCGCGGCCCCCGCCCGGGCCTCGCTGTCGCTGAAGGAACGCCCGCTGTGCAAGCTCATGCTGCGAAGCTCCAGGAACGCGTTGGTGGTGCCGGTCACCGTGGTGGACCAGTTCTGATTGCCGAAGATGGCGCTGGTGGATCGGCTCGCCACAGGAACCACCAGGGCGGCCGACGTGATCTCCCGGGCGATGGCCTCGCCGTCTTCGACCTTGAAGGAGGGAGAGGAACCTGCCGAGCCGGGGCCCATGCGCCGGCCGGGCGTGACCATGAGCAGGTTGCTGCCCAGGCTGGCGATCTGCGTGGTCACCTGCTGCGTCGCCCCGTTGCCCAGGGTCACCATGGTGATCACGGACGCCACGCCGATGACGATGCCCAGCACGGTCAGGAAGGACCGCATGACATTGCGTTTGATCTCTCGCAAGGCCAGTAGCAGTGTGTTCCAGAGCATCAGTTGGCCCTCCCGTTCTGCTGGTCGGATTCGATTCGGCCGTCCTTGAAGTGGACGATTCGCTTGGCGTAGTGCGCCATGTCCTGCTCGTGCGTGACCATGACGATGGTGATGCCGTCCTCGCGGTTCAGCCGGCACAGCAGGTCCATGATCTCCTCGCTGCGCGCGGTGTCCAGATTGCCGGTGGGCTCGTCGGCCATCAGCACCGAGGGGCCGGCGATGATGGCGCGGGCAATGGCGACGCGCTGCTGTTGGCCGCCGGACAGCTCGCTGGGGCTGTGTGATTCCCAGCCCTCCAGTCCCACGGACGCCAGGGTCCGGCGTGCGATCTGGTGCCGCTCGCGCGTGGGCACGCCGCGATAGATCAGGGGCAGCTCCACGTTCTCGATCGCGGTGGTGCGCTTCAGAAGGTTGTAGCCTTGAAAGACGAAGCCCAGGTAGAAGCGGCGCAGCTTCGCCCGTTGGTCGCGGGTCAGTTGCGAGACCTCGACGCCCCGAAAGCGATACGAGCCACTGGTGGGCGAGTCCAGACAGCCGAGGATGTTCAGGCAGGTGGACTTGCCCGAGCCGCTGTGGCCCATGATCGCCACGAAGTCACCCTGTTCGATGCGCAGGTCGATACCGGCCAGGGCCTGCATGGCCGCCTGGCCCTCGCCATAGACCTTGGTGACGCCCTGAAGCTCGATCAAAGGCGTACGGCTTGTTTCGGTGGAGGCTGTCATGCTGGTCTTCCTGGATTGATCGTGTCGACGATTGCCGACATTCCCGGCGTCAGTTCGCCCGAGACGATTTCCGTCATGATCCCGTCCGAGGCCCCGATGGTCACGGGCACCGCCACCGGCTGCTCCTCCCGGAGGACCCACACGGTCTGCTGTCTCTTGTTCGTGTCCACCGTTTCCTGCGGCATGTCAAAACGCGGGGGCCGCGGCAGCAACATGCCCACTAGGCCGCGAGAAGACTGCTTCTGCTCCTGCGCAGGTGGCGAGAACCGCAGGGCCGCGTTGGGAACCAGCAGCGCGTTCTCGACTTTGTGGACCGTGATATTCGCCGTCGCGGTCATGCCGGGACGCAGCGATAGGTCGGCGTTGTCCACCTCCAGCACGGTTTCATAGGTGACCACGCCGTCCACGGTCTGGGACCCGAAGCGGGTCTGCACGATCTTGGCCTGGAAGAGCCGATCCAGATAGGCGGCGACGTTGAACTCCGCGTCCTGGCCTTCCTTCACTTGGCCGACGTCAGCCTCATCGACGTCCACGTGCAGCTCCATCTGAGTCAGGTCTTCCGCCAGGGTGAAGAGCACGGGGGCCTGGAACGCGGCCGCCACGGTCTGACCCGGCTCGATGCTGCGCGTCAGCACGACCCCGTCGATCGGCGAACGGATCACGGCCTTGCCGATGTCTGTCTGGGTGGCTTCGAGGGTGGCCTGGGCCTGGGCGACGGCGGCGGCGGCGCTGGCGTCGTCGGCCTTGGCCCGCTCGAACGCCGCCTGGGCCGCGTCGAATTCGGTCTGTGACGGCACCTTCCCGCCGCTCAGCTCGCGTACGCGCTGAAGCTGCGCGAGTTTCGTTTGCGTCTCGCTGAGGGTTGCCTTGGCCTGGAGGACCCTGGCCTTGGCCGCTTCGAGAGCGGCCTTGTGTTGCGTCTCCTGGGCCTCGAGCTTGGAGGTGTCGAGCCGGGCCAGGACCTGGCCGACCTTCACCTTGTCGTTGTAGTCGGCCTCGACGCTCTTGACGATGCCCGAGATCTCGCTGCCCACTTCGACCTGGTTGGTAGGCTCCAGCGTGCCGGTGGCGGTGACGAGAACGACCAGGTTGCCTCGCCGGATCTCCTGGGCCTCGAAACGCACTGCTCCGGACGGGCTCGATCTCTTTCGCATGGCCAGGACCGCGACCACCGCGACGATCAGGAGGATGACGAGCAGCCATCGTTTCAAGCGTCTGCCGCGACGTGCGGCGTGGCCAACGCCCAGCGTCTCGGCGATATCGGATTGTGCATGGGATTTCGCACTCATTCGCTCTCTCCAATTCTCAATGCTGTTTCGCGGTCTTCGGCTCTGGGACCACCGCCAACGAAGTCCATCCGCCGCCGAGCGCCTTGTAGAGCCGGATCAGGTTGGATGTCACAGTCCCATCGCTCTGGTGCAACTGGTCCTGGAACGACAGGAGCGAGCGCTCCGCGTCGAGGACGTTGCTGAAATCCGTCAGGCCCGCCTGATACTTGTACTGCGCCAGCGAAGCCGCTGCCTGCGCCGCCTCGGTCGCCTGCCGCAGATTGTCCCGTCGCTGCAATTCCTGGCCGTAGGCGACCAGGGCATTCTCGACCTCTTCCAGGCACGCCAGGACCGTCGCCTCGTATTGGATCAGGGCCTGCTCCTGGAGAGCCGACTGCACCTCGATGTTCGGGCGGATGGTCGGATCGAAGATGGGCCACGAGAGACGCGGGCCGCCGCTGATGGTCCAGGTCCGCTCCGACAAGGGATCGCGCAGCGACGTGGTCTCCAATCCAATCGAGCCGTTCAGCGTCAGTTGCGGATACAGGTTCGCCGTGGCGACGCCGACGCGCGCCGTCTGGGCCGCCAGCTCCCGCTCGGCGCGCCGCACATCGGGACGTCGTCGCAGCGTATCGGCCGGCACACCGACGGCGATCTCGTCCGGCGGCAGCGGAATCGCCCGTGGTTCGGCCAATTCGCGATGAAGGTTGCCCGGCGCCTCGCCCAGCAGCACCGCCAGGCGGTTCATCGCCTCTTCCAGTCCCGCGCGAAGCGTGGGGATCTGAGAACGCGTGCTCTCGAGATTGTACCGGGCCTGGTACACCGCCAGCTCGTCATCGAGTCCCGCCTGCGATCGCCACGCGGTCAGCTCGTAGGTTTCGCTCTGCGTCGCCAGGCTCGCCTGCGCCGCCGCAAGGCGCGACTGAAACGTTCGCACCTCCACGTAGTTCAGCGCCGTTTCCGCCAGCAGGGAGACGAGCACGTCGCGCAGATTCTCCTCGGTGCCCTCCAGGTCGGCTTGGGCCGCCTCGATGGACCGACGGACTCCGCCGAAAAGACCCAGCTCCCAGCCCGCGTCGAAGCCGGCCGAGTAGACCTCGCCGTGTGAGTCGAAGCCCACGTTTGTGTCGGTCCGTCTCGATGTGGCCGAGCCGGAGGCGTTCAGGGTCGGAAACATCGCGCCCTTGGCGATGCTCCGCCGCGCCCGCGATTCTCGAATCCGCGATTGTGCGGTCTTCAGGTCCAGATTGCCCGCTACGGCGCGTTCGATCAGGGCGGACAGTTGCGGATCGCCCAGCGTCGTCCACCATGATGCCAGCACGTCGGGGTCCGTCGGTGCGGCGGTCAGACCCTCCGCCAGCTCGCTGTGCCAGGCCGCCGACGCAGGGAGTTCGGGCTCAGTGTGGTCGGGCCCGACCTTGCAGCCGGCCAGCAGCACCATCGCCACTACCCCATACCGCTGCAACGACCGCTTGACGAAACCTGCCTTGAATGCAACACGCATGGATTACTCCTGTCTGGAGCAAGGGCGAATAGTCATTCACCCCTGCGCGAACGTCGTCTCTTGCTGCTCTTCTTGGGATTGTTGAGGTTCTCGCGAATCCCTCGGATTCCCGCCAGAGTGAATTGCACGATGTGATTGGCCAGTTGCTCGACGCTCAATTCGGCGAGCGGGGCGGGCGGACGCGGCGCGCCGGGCGGCATCTTGCCCCGCCGCAAGTGCAGCATCGGGCCGAAACACTGGCTCATCAGGCTCATTTCGCAAAGACACACCGCTTGCTCGCTCGCGTTCTCGCCCAGCAATTCCCGGACGAGGGCCAGCGTGGTCTGACGTTCGGACTCGATGGTGGAATGCATCGCGTGCATCAGGAGCCCCGTGGGATTGGCCATTTCTTTATGGACGATTTCGATCTCGTGGTTGTCCGGGTCGGCGATTCGGTGCATGAAGGCCAGAATCCGGCCGTAGAGCCTTTTCTCCGGCGGTGCATCGGGCGACAGGCCGCCGTCCGGCGGGTGAGCCTTCATCGATTCGGCGTGGCAGTCCTTCCACGCCTCGACGTACAGGTTCTCCTTGCTGCCGAAGTGGTAGTTCACCGACGCCGTATTGGCCTGGGCCTTCTCGCAGATCTCCGCGTGCGTCGCTTCCCAGAACCCCTTCTCGGCGAAGACCTCGGCCGCCGCCGCCAACAGGCGTCCCCGCGTTTCCTGCGCGTCCTTTCGTATCCTTTTCTTCATGCGCCGGCCCTTTCGCAACAACAAGTCATTCACATAGTTTAACTAAGCAATTGAATTAGTCAATAGAAAAGCGTCTTCTTCGAAAGAAAAAAACGCGACAGGGCGCCGCGGACGGCGGCGTGCGTCGCTCGTACACGGCGCCTTCATCCGTCGTTCGTGAAAACGCCCTCCGGCGGATGAGGCCGCCACCCAGCCACTTCAATGGCTCAGAAATGCCGGTGCCCTGAAATCTGGACACACACACGGTCGTCGAAGAGGAGTGAATTTCTTGACTTGCCTGTGGGTCTGTGAAACAATAGGCCCCACATGGCCTTCCTCAGCGGGTATTGAGCCTGTCGCCATCATCGATCAGAATGGACAACAGTCTTGTCTTGGAGATGTTTATGAAGAGTATGACAGAATGCAGGAACCTCAACGTCGTCGCCTTCGCGGTGGGCTTGGCGCTTGTTTTCGTCCTGGTTGTGGTTGGCTGTGGGAAGAAGGATTCCGAGACGCCGGACGCAGACCAGGCGGCGGTCCAAGCCACCGACCAGGCGCCGGCGACGCCCGCACCCAGCGCGATCGAGCCGGTCGCGGCCCAGCCGGAGCCGAAGGCCGATCCGAATGCGGTGGCCGTCACGATCAACGGAGAGAAGATCACCAGAGGGCAGGTGGATGAGGCCGTCGAACGGCAGGTCAAGGCAGCCGGGGCGCAGATGGGGAACCTGCCGCCGGCGTATCTCGAGCAGTTCAAGAAGACGATCCGGCAGAATACCCTCGACTCGCTCGTCAAGCAGACCCTGCTCGACCAGCAGGTCAAGGCGGCCCACATCGAGGTGACGGAGGCCGAGGCGCTGGCCTATATTGCCGAACGCGGCGCCCAGGAGAACCCACCGATCACCGTCGAGAAGATCCAGGAAATGGTCGAATCGCAAGGAGGCAATTTCGACGAGTTCAAGACCCAATACCGGACGGGTCTGGCGCGCCAGAAGTTCATGGAGACCCAGTGGGCCGGCAAGATCGACGTCAACGATGCCGATGCACAGGCGTACTACGAGGGGCATCCGAAGGAATTCGTGAAGCCCGAGACGGTTCGCGCCAGCCACATCCTCATCTCTCCGGACCCCAACGCGGCCGATCCGAACGAAGCCAAAGCGGCGGCCAAGGCAAAAGCCGAGGCGCTGCTGGCGCAAGTCAAGGGTGGTGCTGACTTTGCCGAGTTGGCCAGGGCGAATTCGAGCTGCCCGTCGAAGGCCAAGGGAGGCGACCTGGGCACGTTCGGGCGGGACAGGATGGTCAAGCCGTTCGGGGATGCGGCGTTCGCCCTGAAGCCGGGTGAGGTCAGCGACGTAGTGGAGACCCAGTTCGGCTACCACGTCATCAAGACGACCGAGCACACGGATGCGCAGACGGTTGCTCTCGACGAGGCGAAGGCGGGCATCATCCAGAGACTGAGCAACCAGAAGAAGCAACAGGCCTTTCAGGAGTATGTCGAGGGTCTGAAGGACACGGCGACGATCGTGTATGCGCCGGGCTTTGAGCCGCCCGCTCCCAGGCCGGCGCCAACGACCGCGGCGCCCGCCACTCCGGCGCCGACGGGAAACTGATTTTCGCCGCCTGTCGGCTGTGCGGCACAGCAAAGACTCGTAGGGTGTGCGATGCACACCCCACAGTTCTGTGGGGATCGGCTACACTTGGCCTCGCAGTGGCTCGATCCGGCGGATCAACTCATCGGCCAGAGCGTTCTTTGCCGCCATGTGCTTTTCGATCTCTCCAACAAAGTTGTCGGCCTCGAACGAGCCCCGCACCGCCTCGAAGTCCTTTCGCCGGACTTCTTGATCCCCGTCAAGGCCGAAGCCGATCTGAACGGTCGCGGCGAATTCCTTCCTGGCGTCTGTGTGGAGCTGGCGGTCGAGGTCCAAAACCGCTTCTCTCCAGCGGTTCGTCAGGGCGATGATGTCCTCGGGCGTCAGAGCGTCGATGGCTTTGCCGGTCTGCCCGGCGATCACCTCGGCGGCCCACGTCCATTCGTAGGTGGGATAGTTCTCGTGGATGGACGCGAATCGGGCTTCGAGTTGGTCGAGCGTATCGATTCGGCCGCTCTCGATGTCGTCGAGCAACTGCTCGACGGTCTGCTCCGGGGCGAACATGCCGCCTAAGTCGATCCACCTGCCCTGTCCGACGTCGGTATCCGGTCGCAGCGCTGCCCGCAGGTCTTCCCCGGAATGCAGTTTCCGGCCTTCGAGACGCTTGAGCAGGCAGTTGCCGAGGTACTTGTCGATCCCGGTCTGGTAAAGGGTGATGCCACGTTCGAGAGCGGCACTGGGAATCTTGACGCTGTGGTAGGTGAAGTAGTCGCTGGTCGGACCGGAGGTGGCCTTGAGCTTACCGAGCAGGTCGCGGCCGTTGATCATCTTCTGGATGGTGAACGGGCTGAGCAGCTTGAAATTGATGTGGTCCAGCTTCTTGGAGTCCTTGCGGCGGTCGCGATGCGGCCACTTGCGAGCGTCACGGACCGTTCCTACGCTGCGCAGGTTGACGCCGGGCGCCAGAACGCTCTGATCCTCGCTCTCGATGAGGTAGGAGAAGGGCAGATCGGAGGTATCGGAGTTGCGGTAGTGCCGGCCCATGACCACCGTGAAGGCGCCGACTTTGGCGGGCCAGAGCATGTACGAGTCGCTGGCGGTCTTGCAGCCGCGTTCCACGACGCCCTGGTGGACGGGCCCGAGCTTGTAGTGGTGGTTGCTCTGATTGGTTCCGCTTCCGGCGTTGACGAACGAGAACAGCCCGGCGATCAGTATCGTGGACTTGTGGTGCGTTACCGTGTACGGTCCGGCGAAGATCGAACAGGCCTCGCCGTGAAAGCCGCCGCAATTGGCGAAGAAGACCGAGTTCTCGGCCGAATACTCCTTGGCCAGAACCGTGCCCTGTCCGACGAAGCAGTCGCAGAGGATGGCTCCGTCGGTGATCTTCGCTCCACTGGCGACAATGAAGTCTTCGGCATAGACGCCGGGTCCGATATAAACCGGGTCTTCGGTGCTGCTGTTGATCGATCCGTTCTCCAGTCGATTGGCGCCCTCGATGACGGCGGCCGGCCCGACCTTGATGTTCTTGAGAATGCCGCAATTCGTGATCCGGGCCCCTCGTCCAATGCGCCCCATCGACGACGTTACAGACGCGGCGTACTGCCGGATCATCTCCTGGAGTCTTCCGATCGCCGCGGGCCGATGGCGATAGACGGCCAGGATGTAGCCCGTGTGCGCCGAAAGACGATCGTAGATGGGAATTTCCCGACCACCGCCTTCGTTGACAACCGACACGGCCTTGCCGTTGCCGAACGAACAGTCTCCTTCGACGGCCAGCAGGTCAACGTTGTCGATCACCACGTCGTTTTCGATGAGATAATTGGCGATGTAGCTGCGCGCGTGGCCGAGGTAGGCATTGTCGCCGACGATGCAGTTATGAAGCGTGACGCGATAGACCCCGGTGGGTTTGCGGACGCCGCCAAAGAACGAGACGTAACCGTCGAACTTGCCCAATTTTACGTTTCCGGAGAAGTGCGCGTCGCGGACGCGCTCGGGCCGGAACTCTTCGGCTACCTGAACGCGCGACCAATCCTCACAGAAGCAACCCTGCGTGGTGAGCTGGGAGATCTCTTCGGCCGATAAACATCGCCAGTGTGACACTGTGACGCTCCTTTTTCCATTGCGAGCCGCGCATTCGACGCCACGGTGACATCCATGAAACGACGAGGTCGAGCCGCGCGGCGCCTGCCGGAAGCTGCGCGCTGTAGTCCGGCCGCCGGTGATGGTCAAGGTGTTCCGGCGACCGCACGCCGGGCTTCACCTTCTTCTTTTCGGCAAGCCGAGAGACAAACTGAATGTCACGCAGGTGTAGCCTGGGCAAATTCGCAGAAATTTTGAAGTAACACGCTGGCAAGAGTCGATGTAGTGGTATATAAGAAGCAGGCCCTTTTGTGAACCTGCTCAACTTGCAGGGTGTAGGGTGCAACACCCGGATGGACATGTGGGAAGTAGTCGAAGACGGATGTCGAACCAGCCAAGGGTAGTTAAGGTCTTAGCCGCACTGCTGATCTCCATGACGACCGGTGCGGTCATGTTGATGGCCCTCGGGGATAATCCCCCTTCCAAACCTCTGTTCTGTTTGTCTGCCTACTACCGACTCGACTCCGTCGATCACGCGCTGCGATGCAGGATCGACTCATCGCGGAGTCATTGGAGCAGCATCGACATCGCTTTCAGCGGGACCAAAGGCGGAAACATTCAACGTCTGGCGACCGTTCGAGGGCTGACCAATCCGGCGGATCTGGATTGCCATTTCCTCGTCGGCAACGGCGTCGGCGCCGGCGACGGCGAGATCCAGACCACGGAGAACTGGCTGAGCCAATGTCGGATTCGGCCCGCTGCCGCATGGCGGGGCGACGAGCAGACGATCCGCATATGCCTGGTGGGAAACGGCGTTTCGTCGCTACCGACCGATTACCAGTTGAAGCGGCTGGAGATGCTGCTGGAATCGCTGTGCCGCAAGTTCGACATCTCTCCCGAAGCCGTTCATCTTCCTCGCGACGTCCAGTAGTGCCGGCGCCCCGCACGATCTGCGCGCACGGCACCTCGTCACAAGCCTTCCGACCTTCGCATTGCCCACGTCAATTGACGGATCGCCTGGTTTGCCCCATCGCGTCCAGCCGACGACGGGCGAACCCCCAGATGTAGTAGACCGGGATGCCCAGAAGGATGCTGCCGACGCTCCAGAGCGACGGGGTTCGCCACTGCTTGAAGGCGTAGACGGCCATGAACAGCGTCACCGCCATGAAGATCGCCGGGGTGAGCGGATAGCCGGGCATGCGGAAGGGCCTTTCCATTTCCGGCTGTCGCCAGCGCAGAACATAGACTGCTCCGATGAAGAGCAGTGCAAATAGCGACAGGCCCACGGCGGCATACTGGTACAAGTTCTGGAAGTCCGTCGCGAACAGGATGATGACCGCGCAAAGGCTCTGAAGAATCATGGCACGGACGGGGACCCCTTGCCGGCTGGTGCGTCCGGCGATCGCGGGGAACAAGCCGTCACAGGCCATCGCATAGTACACCCTCGGACCGGTGATGACAAAGGCGCTGACCGTGGCCAGAAACGTCAATCCCAGCAGCACGGAGAAGACGCTGCCGATTCCGGATCCGAACAGATTCGCGACCGCCAGTTGGGGCACCTGTTCGGCGTTGTCGAATCCCACGTCGGTCAGCGGCACCGCGCAGGCGAAGACGAGATTGAGGGCCAGATACAGCACGACCACCACGCCGGTGCCGAGCAGCAGGGACCGGGGTAGCGTTCGGGCGGGGTTCTTGACCTCGCCGGCCAGGTAGCTGGCCGCGTTCCACCCGCTGTAGGCGAACATCACATAGAACAGTTGGGTTGCCGCCGTGCCCAATCCGACAGTGCCGAGAGCGCGGCCTTGTCCGAGATACGCCAATCGGCCTGTGCCCCGCAGAAAGGCGCCTGCAACCAGCGCCGCAAACAACCCGAGCTTGAGAATCGTGGTCAGGCTCTGCGTTCGAGCGGAATGACGATGGCCAATGAGATTGGGCAGCGTCACCGCCAGGATGATGACCGCCGCCGCGACCTTGAGCGTGTAGCGATTCCCCTGCGTGTCGAGGCCGAATGGTGTCAGAAGGTAGGATGCGGCGATATAGCTTGCGACAGCCAGCGGGGCGGAGAAGCCGACGAAGAACGAAGTCCAGCCGGACAGGAACGCCGGCATCGGACCGTATGCCTCGCGAAGGTAGACGTACTCCCCGCCCGCGCGAGGCAGAGCCGCCGCCAGCTCCGCCACGCAGAGCGCCCCGCAAAGGGCCAGCAGTCCTCCGAGGGCCCAGAGCCCGAAGATGACGGGGTAGTTGCCGAGCGAGGCCATCATATAACCCGGCGAGACCAGGATGCCTGTGCCCATCATGCTGGCGATCACGACGTAGGTCGAGGTCGACAAGCCATACGCTCGTTGCAGATCCTCTTTCGGCATTCCTGTCCTCCTGACCGGAGCCTGCTGTTCTTCTGTGCCGTTCTCTGCCGACTTCGCGCGGGCCGCTCTAATTCAGGGCGCGCTTCTTCAGTGTAACACTCACGCCGCCGCCTTGGCTGTAGAAAACGGTTTCCAGCTCGGGATTGGTCGTGATGGCGGCGACGTACTCGGCGTCGGCCATGCCGGGCGTGATGTTGTGCGCGACGATCAGTCCACCTGGCCGCACCTTGGGCAGCAGCTTGTTCAGGTAGTCCACATAGCCCTCCTTGTCGGCGTCGATGAAGACCATGTCGACGGGCCCGACCACGTCCGCCACCTTCTCGTGGGCGTCTCCGAGAACGAGCGTGACAATGTCCTGGACGCCGGCCCGCTGGAAGTTCTGTCGGGCCATTGCCGCTCGACCCTCGTCGATCTCAAACGTCGTGAGCTTGCCCCCGGTGGCTTTCAGCGCGAGGGCCTGCCAGATCCCGGAGTATCCGTTGGAGGTGCCGATCTCGACAACGTGCTTGGCGCCGATCGACTCGGCCAGCAGTCGTAGCAGGCGGCCGTCTTCGATGGGCACGTTCATGTTGCCGCCGCGTTCGTTCCGGTTCATATCGTTCAGCATGTCCAGAATCTTCTGCTCGGCAGGGCCTTTGGCCAGGGGCGGCTTGCTCTCCATGCCCCGTCCCCCTGGGGGGCCAAACCCAGGGCCTCCGGGTCGGCGTCTGCCGCCCGGTCCGGGTTGGGCCAGGAGTAGTCCAGCGGCGATCAACAACGTTGCTCCCGTTACACCGATCATCATTCGTCGCGACATGGTATTTGCTCCTTTCCACATGGTTGCCTTTAGCACGGGCGTTCCGGCCTTCGGCACATCCACCCCCATAGTGGCTGGAGAGCAAGGCAGGTTACTGCCTTCTGCTGCACGGCGTCGAGCCGGCTGGGTTCGTTGCCCGGATCATATCGGCGACGGCGCGAATGTGCTCGGGGCCCGTGCCGCAACAGCCGCCCACGATTCGGGCGCCGGCGCGGACGCACTCGGCGATGCCTTCCGCAAAGGGTCCCGGCGCCATGTCGAAGACCGTCCTGTCGCCGACGAGCTTGGGCCTGCCCGCGTTGGGCTGGGCCAGGATCGGCCGGTCGGTGGCCTGTCTGAGAAGGGCCACGACCTTGGCCATCTGGCTCGGGTCAAGGTCCCCGCAATTGGCGCCGATGACGTCGGCGCCGGCCTCGGTCAACTGTCTGGCGCACTGTTCGGCGGTGTCGCCCATCATGGTTCGCCCGCCCTTGTCCTCGGTCTGGAACGCGATGGACACGATCGCCGGAAGCGACGAAACCTCCTTGCACGCCCGCAGTGCGACGACCGCCTCTCGCAGGTCGAAAACCGTTTCGATGAGGAAGCCGTCGACTCCGGCCTCAGCCAGGACCTTGGCCTGCTCGCGAAACGCGTCGCAGAACTGCGTCTCGCTGTACGTGCCGTAGGGTTGCAGAAGCTGGCCCGTCGAACTCATGTTGCCGAGAATGTATTGGGCGCAGCCGGCGGCCCGATCGGCCAGTTGGACGCCGGCCCGATTGACCTGCTCGACCGAGACACCCACGTTGTGTGTCTCGATATAAATGCGATTCATGGTCAGCGTGTTGGTCGTCAGCGCATCGCAGCCGCACCGGGAATAAGCCTGATGGATTTCAACGACGGCGTCGGGTGACTCCAAATTCGTCCGCCCCCGGCCCATGAGACCACTCTTGTCCAGTTCGGTGCCCATGGCGCCGTCCAGGAGGACGACAGGTTTGCTCTTGAGCAGACTCAGGAAACCCACGGTGATCCTTTCGTCTGAGGGCAAGTTATGCACCGTCGCAGACGCCGAGCGACTTCAGTGCTTGCTTGACCTGGTCGAGGTTCTCGTAGAGGACCGCCTTCATTCCGGCCTGGATCGCGCCATCGACGAACAACTGCTTGTCGTCGATGAATACGCATTGCGGCAGGGACAGGCCGAGCTTGCGTGCGGCGACCTCGTATATTTCTTGCTCCGGCTTGATCGTTCCTTCAGAACAGGAGAAGACCGCCGCGTCGAACACGTCGTATAGCAGCTCCTGGAAGAACTCCATCGCAGCCTGTTCCGTGTTCGACAGCAGGGCGGTCTTGTAGCCCTGCTGTCGCAGTTGTCTGGCCCAGGCGAAGACGTCCGGCCTGGGCGAGTAGACCGCGCGGAAGGCCTGGCCCCACAGCGATGGGACCTCGGGCAGCAGGCGGTGCAGGTCGGCGCAGACGCGCTGCCAGAACACGGCCTCGGGAATCAGGCCTTTCTGAAAGGGTTCGCCGTGACGGTTGTGCGCCTGCTGGTAGTCCGCGACGCTGACCCGCAGCGCCTCGGCGCAGTACGCCATCAGTCCGGGCGCCGGATTGTCGATCAGGACGCCACCCCAGTCCAACAGGATCGCCTCGATTCGTTCCATCGCACACCACCAGCACGGCAGAGCTACGCGCTCTGCAACGTGACCATCCTACCGATTTGTGATCGCGATGTACATTGGGATGCCCGGCGCGTATAATCGCGGCGAATCGAGTTCGTTTTGCAGGTCCGCTCATGGAATACGTCCTGATTGCCATCGCCAGTGTCATCGTCGGCGCCGCCCTCGCCGCTCTGGTTGTCTACAGCCTCCTTCGACGCAGGATCGGCGCGCTGGCGCAGCAGCACATGGCCGAGGCCCAGGCCCGCGCCGTCGCGGAGGAACGCAACGCCAGGATTCCCGAACTGGAGACGCAGATCGCCACGCGGGACCGGCAGATCGCCGAGTTGCAGCAGGAATGCTCGACGCAGAAGGCCGAGCGCGTCGGACTGGCCACGCGGCTCGAAGAGCAGGAGAAAGCCGCCAAGGACAAGCTCGCTCTGCTGGACGAGGCCCGGCAGAAGCTCTCCGATGCCTTCAAGGCCCTTTCGCAGGAGGCCCTCAAGAGCAACAGCACCCAGTTCCTGGAGCTGGCCAGAACCAATCTCGACAAGTACCAGGAAGGCGCCAAGAGCGAGCTGGAGAAACGCCAAAAGGCCATCGACGAGCTGGTCAAGCCGTTGAAGGAGTCACTGACCAAGGTCGACGACAAGCTCGGGCTGATCGAGAAGGCTCGCGCCAGCGGTTTTGCGGCGTTGACCGAGCAGATCAAGTCGCTGGCCACGAGCGAGGCCGACCTCAAGAGGGAGACGGCCAACCTGGTCACGGCGCTGCGGCGGCCCGATGTGCGCGGCCGTTGGGGCGAGATTCAGTTGAAGCGCGTGGTCGAGATCGCGGGCATGGTGGAGTACTGCGATTTCGTGACGCAGGAGTCCGCGCCGGTCGGCGCCGGACGCATCCGGCCCGACATGATTGTGCGCCTGCCGAACGAGCGCATCGTGGTGGTGGATTCGAAGACGCCGCTCGATGCGTACCTGGCGTCGATCGAAGCGGTGGACGAGGTGACGCGGAAAGAGCAGCTCAAGCGTCACGCGGGCCACGTGCTGACCCAGATGCAGAACCTCGGCGCCAAAGGCTACTGGGACCAGTTCGCCCAGGCGCCCGAGTTTGTCGTGATGTTCCTGCCGGGCGAGATGTTCTTCAGCGCCGCGCTCGAGCAGGAGCCGCGACTGATCGAGATGGGCGTCGAGAAGAAAGTCATCCTCGCGACGCCGACGACGTTGATCGCGCTGCTCCGCGCCGTCTCGTACGGCTGGCAGCAGCAGCGGATCGCGCGGAACGCCCAGGCGATCAGCGATCTGGGCAAGGAGCTGTACGACCGGATTCGCGTGCTTGTCGGCTACTTCGACGAAATCGGCCGGAACCTTGACCGCGCCACCGAAGCGTACAACAAGGCGGTCGGATCGATGGAAAGCCGCGTCCTCGTCTCGGCCCGTAAGTTCAAGGAACTTGGCGCCGTCGGCGGCCCCGAACTGGATGTCCCGCGCACGGTCGACGCACGGGCCCGAGCCGTTCAGGGCGCCGAGGCCGAGGCGCCGGCGTCTCTTCCCGCGCCGCCGGAAACGCCGCCCGAGGCCGGAGGGACATAAGTCCACATCGCTGCGTTACGGTCACCGGATGGAGGATTGGATGGTGGAGTGACGTTGGGACGGGCGCGTGTGGCGCTCCCATCGCTGGAGAAGGTACACGGCCGTCACAAGAATCGTGGTCGCAAGGATCAGAACGATTCCCAATCGCCAATCAAGATGTCGTCTCGCCATCAACTCCGCCTTTCCTTATCTGCGCCTTCCTGGCGTGTCGTTGAGACGCTTAGGTTCGTAGTGATCCCGACGCATCGGGACAAGGCGTTGCCTTCACGTAGGGGCGAATAATCATTCGCCCCTACCATATGCCCTTACGGGTACACTACAAACCCCGGGAGCCACGCGTGTCCCACGGGCTCCTCCAGAGCAGGGAATCCCTCCTGTGATGCGACATGCGAAGTAAAAATCCACGCTGATCCCGCCGCACGACCCTCCATGTCTCTGGGTCACAGTATACCCGGGGACAGTGCGTCCGTCAACCAGAAAAACCCTGGGACGTGAAAAGTGGAGGGCCCACAAAAAGCAACGGCGGGCCGTGGACGTGATCCACGGCCCGCCGCGATGGTCTGCATTGTCCGGCGACAAGGCCGGTTGCTGCGATGCCGCCTACCGGACCGGCCGGCCGACGAGGATGTCGTCGATGTAGAGCGTGCCGGTTCCCCCGGCGCTCGGGCTGTTGCGGTCGCCCACGCCGATGTAGATCGTGCTGACTTTCGCCAGATTCACGCCGGCCGAGCTAAAGGCGCTCAGCGGGATCTGCCATTCCTGCCATTCGACCGCAAGGGTCGCGTCCGGGTTCGAGTGCGAGGCGGCGCCAGCGTGCCCGGCGCTGTCCTCCAAAGCCACGTAGAGTATCGCGGGCGCGTTGGTCGCCTTGCCCTGGACGTACAGGGTCAGCGTGTCGGCCGCTCCGATGGTCCAGTCCTGATCGGCTGCAAACGTTCGGGACGCTTCGGAGTAGAGCGGCGCATCGGTGTTGTCATAGGCCAGAGGCATCGACTGGCGACCGTCGTGGACGATCTTCCGCTCGGCGAACGGCGCGTCGACGTACCCGACCATGGAGCCGGTATCGTTGGTCCATCCGTCGATCCAGGTCTGGTAGATCGTCTCGCCGGCGTCGACGTTGTCGGTATAGCCTTCAAAGTCATCGACGACGAAGTACTCCTGCGTGACGAAACTCCACATTGCGCCTTCCCATGTCGGGGTGCTCTCGGCGTCGTTGACCTCATCGACTCTCCAGTAGTACGTCGTGCCGAGATCAAGCCCCTCGGTCGCATACTGATTCTCCGCCGTCGAGCCGAGCAGCGCGGTTCCGTCGGTGACGGCCGACGCATCGGCGCCGAAGTAGACATTGTGCGTCGCCGCGTCCCGGCCGGGACGCCAGGCCAGGGTCGGTTCGACGCTCACGTCCGTCGCGCCGTCGGCCGGCTCGGGATACCTGGCTTGTATGGGAATGTAGAGGAAGCGCACCTCGCTGAGGCCGTGTTGCGGCATGCCGCCCCACGTGCTGTTGGCGGTCAGCCGCACGGAGCGGACAGCAGCGCCGGCGAAATCGACGGCGGTGTTGGCGGTGTAGTTGGCCTTGGCGATCGCCTGGGCAAACTCCACGTCGCCGAGCGTCGTCCAGGTTTCGCCGTCGGCGGAGAACTCGACGGTGACATCCTTGAACCCGAACCCGAGCACGAGCTCGAACTCGACGTTGTAGTTCCAGACGAGCATCTGGTGCAGCTTCACCGTGCGGCCAAAGTCATACTGAATCCAGACGGGGGTTTCGTCGCCTGGTGTGGCCTGCCACATATCCGGGATCTTGGTGGAGTGTTCATCGTTTTCGTTGAGCCCGGAGCCGTCGATGGTCTTCTCTGGCCCGGATCCGGCGGCCGAAACCGCGTTGGTGGTCACGACGATGTCCTCGACCGGGTAGGCAAACGGCTCGGTGGCGAAGCTCCAGAGAAGCCCTTTGAAAATGGTCGAATCGGGCGCGGCGTTGACTTCGTCGATTCGCCAGTAGTACATCTGGCCGTATTCCAGCGGGGTCTGTGGCACGTACGTTGCCTCGCTCTGTCCCTGACTGACCAGGACACCTCGCGGATCGGTCCGGCTGGCGTTGTTGACGTCATCCAGCACCGTTCCCAGATAGACGTCATGGGTCGCGGCGTATTCGCCGGGCGTCCAGCTCAGGGCCGTCTGGCACGACACGTCGTTGGCCTCGTGTGCGGGATTGGGATTGCTGGCCAGTTCGGCCGGCGTCAGACGGATGCCCTCCATCAGCACCTGAATCTCCTCCTGACTCAGCGCCCTGGTGAACAGGCAGAATTCGTCCATCAGACCGGTGAAGGGACGTGCGTTGTCGATGTTGTATCCGACGCGCGCACCCAAGCCCCAGTCGCCGGCAATCTCGGCGCCCGCCGTGACGTTGGCGGTTTGGATGATCTCTCCATTGATGTGCAGAGTGCCTTTGGCGACCGCCTTGTCGTAGGTGCCCGCGTAGTGCATCCATTCATCCCAGATCACAGTGCCGGCCTGAATATCGAACATGCCGGTTCCGCCGGCGGCCCGCAGCAGCCAGCGGAAGTTGCCTCCGCTACGAAATTCGGGGTGGACCAGCCAGGTCGAGTCGTTGGCGCGGGCGTTGAAGATCGCGTGATGGTCGCCCGTGTTCTCGCACTTGGCCCAGGCCGCCAGGGTGATCGCAGAGGTGGGAATGTACTCGGGCGGGACACTCGGACCGTCCAGGTCGAGGTACGAGGTTTTGGTGAATTTGGCGGCCCCGCCATAGAGCCCCAGCGGTTCGAATGTGATCTCGCCTTCTACGGTCCCGTTGCGGCCCTTGCCGGACTGGTCCATGACCATGTCCGTGAACTCGTCGTTGTAGGAAAAGTAGATGACGAGGTCCGGGTCGGTGCCGAGATTGACCGCGCCAAAGGCCGGAATCGGCAACAGCACGGCAAAAGCGAGAAGCATCAGTTTTTTCGACATGACAGTCCTCCTTCAGAAAGAAACCCTATGTCTGTGTGTCGGCTGCACGGGCCAACGCTATTGTGTCATCATTCCTCCGGCATTGCAAGGCCCACCCGGATGTCGTCGAGATAGAATTGGCCGGCGCCGCCCGCCGTCGGATGCTCTCGGTCGCCTGCGCCAATGTACAATTTCGCGACGTTCGTCACATCCACACCGTTCGCACCGAGCGCGTCCAGCGGAATCTGCCACGCTTGCCATTCGCCGGTCGTGAGCACGTCAGCATTGGGGTGCGTGACGGTGGCGGTCCGTCCACGGTCGTCTTCGAGGGCGATGTACAGCGTTTCGGGATCGTTGTCCGCATCGCCCCGGACGTAGAGCACCAGAGCCTCGGCGCCGCCGACGGTCCAGTTCTGAGGCTCCCACCAGGCGCGTTCGATCTCGGAATACCACGGGGACACCTGGTTGTCGTAGGACACCGGCATGGACTGCCTGCCTTCGTGTACAACCATCCTCTCGACGAAGGGAGCGTCCAGATAGCCGGCCATGGAACCGGTCCCATTGGTCCACCCGTCGATCCAGGTCTGGAAGATGGCCTGGCCGGCGTCGACGTCGTCGGTGTAACTCTCGAAGTCGTCCACGACGAGGTACGCACTGGTGGTGAAGCTCCAGAGGTCGCCTTCCCACACAGCGGGGCTCTCGGCGTCGTTGACTTCATCGATCCTCCAGTAGTACGTTGTTCCCAGAGTGATCGCGAGTTCGTCGAGAGGATAGCGATTCTCCGTGACCGTATCGATTTGGGCCGTGCCGTCAATGACCGCCTGCTCGTCGGCGCTGAAGTACACTTCATGCCGTGCGGCTTCGCGTCCCGCTCGCCAGCTCAGCACGACGTCCGGCGTCACGCCCGTTTCCTGCGACGCCGGCTGCGGCGCCCGCGCGTGGGCGGGGACCTGGAAGAACCGGACCTCGCTCAGCCCGTACTGGGGCAGCGCGCCCCAGCCACTGTGGACGGTGAGCCGGACGTATTTCGCCGGCGCGCCGCCGAAATCGACGGTCGTATTGTGCGCGTATCCGCTCGTTGCCGATCCCTGGCCGAACTCGATATCGCCCAGCGCCGTCCAGCTCGTGCCGTCGGCGGAGTACTCAAGCGTGACGAGCCTGAGCCCGAAGCCGAGGACTCGCTCGAACTCGACGTTATAGTTCCACACCCACATCTCGTGCAGTTGATAGACCCGGCTGAACTCGTACTGAATCCAGACCGGCTCGCCGCCCGAAGGCAGGCCGAGCCACATGTCGGTGCTCTTGGTCGAGTGCCCGTCGTCGGCGTCCAGGCCGGACCCGTTAATCGTGTTCTCGGGACCTGCGCCCGCCTCGGATGTGGTGTTGCTGGTCGCGATGATGTTCTCGATGGCGTAGGCGTACGGCTCGGTCGTGAAGCTCCAGACGTCTCCCTTGAAGATCGTGTGGTCGGGCGGTCCGTTGACTTCGTCGATCCGCCAGTAGTACGTCCGGCCAAGCTCCAGGTGTCCGGGCGGGTCGTATGTGTCGGCCTTCTGTCCCTCGCTGACGAGCACGCCGAGCGGATTGGCCCGAGTGGCGTTGTTGACATCCTCGAACGCTGTTCCGAGGTACACATCGTGCGTATCGGCGTAGAGTCCGGGAACCCAGGTCAGATTCGTGTCGCGGTACACGTCGGTCTGGCCGTCCGTGGGGTCGAGGGGCGCGTATGCCTTCTCCGTGATCGGCGCGATGGCGGTCACGGTGGTCAGGCCGGGATTTCTCAGGTCAAAGTCGATATCGAAGCGTCCCGCCCCGGCGTAGGGGGTGATCTGATCGGCGCGGATGAAGGTCTCGATTTCCGCGCGCAGATCGCCTTCGAGCGTCAGCGTGCCCACGGTGATGTCGATCAGCCCGGCGGGCGACATTCTCAGCCCATCGCTGCCGACGTTGACGGCGCCGCCGTGGAGGTACAGTTGTCCGGCCCGGCCGGTCGCGGTGGGAATGACAAGTTCCTTCGCATTGACCGTGCCGCCCGTCATGATCCACGTCCCCTCGCCGCCTCCCCATCCGAGTTCGAACTCGGCGCCGGTGGTGATGGTCCCGCCGGTCATCGTGAACGTGCCGTGGCAGTTGGCCCCGTCGCCCCACCAGATCCAGCTTGCGACGTCGAGCGTGCCGCCGGTCATCGTCATCGTCGGTTCGCCGGCGACCTCGCACGCCAGGCCGGAGACCTTGGCGGCCATGCCGTCCTGAATCACCGGGCCGTTCGGTGCGGCCGCCGCAGGAACGTCGACGTATGCTTCATCGCCGGCGGTGGGGACCGTGCCCGTTTCCCAATTGGCCGGATTGTCCCAGAGCTTGTCGCCGCCGGCGCCGGTCCAGTGAAGGGTTGCGGCCCCGAGGTCCATCGGGGCGATCCAGACCAGCATCGATGCGAAACAGATCAGGAAAACCAGTTTCTTGTCCATGACGGTCCTCCTTCCCAGTTTGACGTGTGAAGTGTCAAGTTTGAAGTGGGAAGTCTGCGGCTCGACACTTCAGACTTGAGACTTCAAACTCCCTCGACCGCCCGCCTGCGGCGGACTGCATCAGTGCCTCCGACTCGACGTGTGCCTCCGGACCCACTTGTGCCCCTGGCCGCCGCTTTGTCTCCGTCCGGCGAGGGCACGATTCGACGCCCGAGATACGGGCTTCCAGCACCATCAATTCATACCACATCCCCGGCCTTCACGCAAGGGGAAACCCCGGAATTCGCTCCGCCGGCTGGGCCGCGAATGAAATGGCAAGATGTAAGCAGAGATCAGGTCGCAGAGTGCAAAAAGGCCGTAGGGGCGAATGACTATTCGCCCGTACTCATCCGCAGAAGGCGGACTCCGCTGTTTTGATCTTTGCTTTTTGGCTTTCGATCTTCTCAGAAGCGGACGGCGATGACGTCGTCGAGATCGGTGCGCAGCTCCGCGGGGATGGCGATGGTCAGGTCATCGCCCTGGCGCCGGCAGGGGAGCGTCCGGCCGGTGCGCAGCAGCGTGATCGCCCTGGGCTCGGGCACGCCGGACAGCACCACTGGGCCCTCGTGCGAGGGCAGCATGTGCAGGTACCATGCGTCGTCGCGCGTGGTGATTGGCACGTTGGCGCGGTCCTCACCGGGCGCGGGGCCGGCGCCGATGACCGACGCGCCGCTGTGGGCCATCCACCCCGCCAGGAGCTCGCAGCGGTCATAGAACACGTCGGGCATCGTGCCGTCGGGGCGCGGGCCCACGTTGCACAGGAAATTGCCTCCCCACGCACGGCAGTTGGCCAGGCGGTCGAAGACCCACGAGAGCGGCTTGAACCGTTCGCTCGGGACGTAGCCCCAGTGGCCGGTGGGCCAGATGTCGCAGGCCTCCCACCACTGGCCGGGTTTCCAGTGCTCGGGCTTGCCCGGCGTACACTCGGTGGTGGCGAAATCGCCGAACCCGCTCCAGCGCGGATTGATCACGATGCCCGGCTGGAGCGATCGCACCCAGGCCAGCGTCTGCTCGGCGCGCATGTCGCCGACGCCGCTCCAGCCCATGCCGTCAAACCAGAGCAGGTCGATCCTGCCGTAGCGGGTCAACAGCTCGTGGATCTGGCCGAGCGTGTAGGCGTAGAACGCCTTGAAGTTCTCGAAGTTCTCTTCGGCCGGCGGCAGCGGATACTCCGCCCGGTACTCCATCGCCTGCGGGTAGCCCGGATAGTGCCAGTCGCGGGGCGAGAAGTAGAAGCCGACCTTCAGGCCGTGCTTGCGGCAGGCGTCGACGTAGGGCTTGAGCAGGTCCCGGCCTGCCATGTGCTGCTTCGTGCTGAAGTCGCCGAAGTTGGTGGGCCACAGCGCGTAGCCGTCGTGGTGTTTCGTCGTCAGCACCGCATAGGTGAAGCCCGCCTTCTTCGCCGCCGCCATCCATTTGTCCGGGTCGTACTGCGTCGGATTGAACTTCTCCGCCAGCCCGTAATATTTCGACTGATCCTGGTTGTAGTCCTTGTAGGGATCGGAGCTGCCATGCCAGGGACAACCCTTCATCATCGACCACGATGGATCGATTCCCGCGACGCTGTGGATTCCCCAATGAAGGAACAGGCCGAAACTGGCCTCGGGAAACCACTGGGCGTCGGGGTGCCTCGTCGGGAATTCGAGCTTCGGCTTGGGAGCGTTGAAGACCTTCATCGCCTCAGCCATCCACGCGGGGTCAATGGTGTAGCCGCCCAGCTTGCTGTTGCTCTCTTGCGGGCCGATCTTCTCGAATGGAATCCGCTTGAAGCCCGGGATTGAATACGCGGGCGAATCGTCGCGCAGCGCGAGCTTCAGGTTCGCCTCATCGACGAACTTCGGGTCCTGGTCCTCGATATTGTCCTGGAAGGTGTAGAAATCGAATCCGCCGCAGGCGCCGAGGCAGTTCTTCTCCAGCCAGCGTTCGTTCTTCCAGCCGATGTTGCGTGCGATGATGCAGCCTTCAGGTTCCTTGGCCATCTCGAGACCGTTGTCGAGGATGTGGGCCAGTCGCGGGTAGCGCTCGCTCCACGGCGGCTGCGTGTAGTTGTACCGCTTGATCTTGTCGAGGAGCTTCCAACTGTTGTCCTTGTCTATCCAGGCCTTGCCGCGCCGGTCGGTGAAGTGGGCTGAGCCGCACCTGGCGATGACGTTGTTGTCGATGGTGTTGTCGCGTCCGCCGCCGCACATGATGGCCCGCCCGCTGATGCGGTAGAAGACGTTGCCGATGACGGTGATGCCGCTGGCGCAGTCGTCGAGGTAGACTGCGTGGACGCCGTTGCTGCCGGTCAGATGGCTTTCGATATCGTGGAAGAAGTTTTTCTCGATCACATTGCCGCGCAGGCCCCAGTCGCGTCCGGCGTAGACCGAGCCGGCGTCATCGACCTCGTAGCAGACGCCGTAGATTTCGTTGAGCTCGATCCGGTGCTCGTTGCCGTTGAAGAGAATCGCTGAGTGCGGGGCATCGTAGAGCCGGTTGTTGGCCACGATGTTGCCCACGCCGTTGATGCGAATCGCCGGTGCATAGGTTCGTTGCCAGCGGCCGAAATCGTGAATCGTGCAGTGACGCACAACGTTGTTGCCCGGCGTGAGCTTGGCGCGGTCTCCGCCGGAGACGCCGACGCCCGTCTGACCGATGCCGTGGATGGTGCAGTGGGCCACGCCGTGGTTCGTGCCGCTGATCTCGATGCCGTTGCCTCGCATGTTGCGGACCGTACAACGCTCGATCATGACGTTGCTGCCGCCCGAAACCTCGATCCCGTCGCCGACGCCCATCTCGACGGTCAGCCCTTCGAGCCGAACGTGCGATGCGTTCTTCAATGCGATGATCGGCGCATCCAGGGTGGAGATCAGAATGTCGCCCTTGCCGAAATCGTCGGGTGGCCAGAGATAGAGACTCCCCGCCTCTCGGTCGAAGTACCATTCGTCCGGCCGGTCGATCTCTTCGACGAGGTTGACGACGTAGTAGGGTTTCTTCGCTCGAATCCCGTACGGCGGGGTCTTATCTGCGGTGATTGTCTTGTTGGTCGTGTCGATCTTCGCGATCTTCACGATCTGGTTGGACCAGCCGTGGCACCAGTAGCCAACGGCGTGCGCATCGGGCGCATCCAGCCAGCGTTCGGGACGCGGATCGTCGTAGCCGAACGCGATGTCGTTGGCGGCTGACGTCGTGCGCACGAACCCTTCGTTGGGCCAGCGGGCCAACGGCATCAGCTTGCCGTCGACGCTCAGCTCCAATCGCAGCGGAGCCTGTTGTCCGTAACGCCTTACGGCGTCACTACGAACGCATTTGCCACGAGCGCTCGGATCGAGTCGGTTCCAGATGGGATCCGCCGGCAAGACCGGTACAAGATCCGTTGCGGCAAGCTGCCATCCGCCGATGATTTGGACGGTTTCGCCCGGATAGGCGCGATAGACGATGGGGTGGTCCGTTTGGCCGGAGTCCTGCTCGGTCAGGGTGAAGGACTCCGTGCGGAAGTACTTGCCACCGCGAAGGATGACCGTCGCACCTTCGGATCTCTGCTGGCGGATCGCGTCACGGGCCTTCTCCAGCGTGGCAAAGGGTTTCTCGATTGTTCCCGGATTGGCGTCGTCGCCATCGGTCGCGACATAATAGTCCCGTCCGAACGCCACGGAACCGCACAGGCATATGCTCCAGGCGAGCAGCAGAGCCATTCTCATCGCAGGTCTCCTCAAGGTCAGGGTGCGGATGCTCTTCCTTATTGTCCGAACCAGCATAACAGGTGCCTAAGGCCAATACACAGGAATATTTGCATCTCGCCCGCCGCCGTCCTACAATAGGTGATGGATTCGAGGCCCATGAGGCTCTTTGAGACGCAGACGAATCGCGGCGGTCGGTTGTTGGAGCTAACGTCATGCGCACACAAGACGGCTTTACCTTGATCGAGCTGCTGGTCGTCATCGCCATCATCGCGTTGCTGATGGGCATCCTGATGCCGGCGCTGAGTCGGGCCAGGGGCCAAGCGCGGATGGCGGCCTGTTCGGCTCAACTGCGGCAGTACGGGCTGGCCTGGGACCAATACGCCGGCGACAACAACGGTTTCAATATCGAATACGCGCCCTCCTCGCAGTGGGCCAGCGGCGGGTTCTGGTTCTATCAGTTGGGGCCGTATTTCAGCGCCAAGGAATTCGCCAAGGGTCGGGGCGACACCCGCAGCGGCGTGTTGAAGGTTCTGCGGTGTCCAGGGGCCGCCGTGTGGCGCAATCCATACAATGACACCTCACCTCTGTACGGGGCGCACGACCTGGCTTGGCGATGGCAGTCGCAGGTGAACGCCGAGGGACGGGAAGAGGTGCACGAAGGCAGCTACACGCTCAACGGCTGGATGCAGGACCTCAGCGCCGAACGCAAATCGAGCTATCCCGCCGCGGAAGTGCAAAAGCACTGCTTCAAGTACGATGGCGCTCGCGGCGACAGCCCCTTGATCTCGGACGGCGGGTGGGTGGACGCGTGGCCGGACGATTCGCACGTGACCGAGACACCGAGGTTCCTGGACCTGAAGGGTTCCGGCATCCCCGGAGCACCCTATCGCATGAGCCCCAACCAGCTCACGCGCATCCTTCTGGAACGCCATGGACGAGGCATCAACATCCTGTTCAAGGGGGCGCACGTCCAGCGCGTGGCGCTGGAGAAAGTGTGCCGGTACAAGTGGCACCGACAATTCACTCCGGTAGCGGAACTGGAGTTGCCGTAGCTCCGGAAGACCTGACGTAGGGGCGAATGATGATTCGCCCCTACCACATCCGCCTCGGAGAAGGGTCGAGCGGGGCTTACGGGGTCTTCCAGTAGAGGCGTTTGGCGATCTCGTTCAGCACGATGATCGAGCCGGACACCACGGCCAGGATGGCCCAGTCGAGGATGGACAGAGGCTCGATGTGAAACAGCCGGGCCGACGATGGCAGCGACACCAGCAGGATTGTGGCGACGGTCGAGATGCCGACGGCGCCGAGAACGTAGGGATTCTTCCAGAGCGATATATGGAGGATCGACCCTCGGGAGTCACGGCAGTTGAAGATGTTGAACATCTGGAACAGGATAATGGATACGAACGGAACCGTCACGGCCTTCTCGGGCCAGCCGCCGGCGCGGTAACCGAAGTACAGCAGGACCGCGCCGATGGCGATGACCACGCTGTTGAAGCCGACGTGCAGCAGCAGCTCTTTGTCGATCAGGCGGTCCTGTCGCTTGCGGGGCTTTCGGAACATGATGTCGGGCGCCGCCGGGTCCAGACTCAGCGACAGGGCGGGCAGCACCTCGGTTCCCAGATCGATCCAGAGGATTTGAATCGCCGAGAGCAATTGCCCGACGCCCGGCAGGAGGGAGAAGCACACGACGAAGAACTCGGCCGTGATGCCCGAGAAGGCGTACAGGATGAACTTCTTGATGTTGTCGTAGATGGCCCGGCCTTCCATGACCGCGGTGACGATCGAAGAGAACGAGTCGTCGGCGATGACCATCTTCGAGGCGTCCTTGGCGATGTCCGTGCCGCTCCTGCCCATGGCGACACCGATGTCGGCCCGCTTCAGGGCCGGAGCGTCGTTGACCCCGTCCCCGGTCATGGCGACGATCTCGCCGTCTCTCTTGAGGCTCTCGACCAGCCTCATCTTGTCCTCAGGGGAGATCTGGGCGAAGATGTTGACCTGCTCCAGGGCGCGATCGAGCGTCGCGTCGTCCATGCGGTGCAGCTCATCGGCCAGGATCACCCGTTCCTCGTCCATCGGGATGATGCCGGTTTCCCTCGCGACGGCCAGTGCGGTTTCCTTCTGATCGCCGGTGGTCATGATGACGCGTATTCCGGCCTGCTTGCACAGCCGGATGGCCTCCTCGACGTCCGGTCTCGGCGGGTCGGCCATGCCCATGAATCCGGCGAAGACCATACCCTCTTCCAGATTCCCGCGATGTGCCGGATCGGGGCTGGAGAGATCCTTGTAGGCGAACCCGAGCACGCGCATCGCGCCGGTGGCCATCCGTGAGCGTACCGTCCGAAGGTCCTTGAGGGTTTCCTCATCGAGGGGCCGAACGCGGTCCCGACGTCCCTTGGGGTCGAAGTAGTGCGTGCAATGGTCGAGAATACGGTCGGGGGCGCCCTTCGTGGCCGAGAAGAACCCGCGATGGCCCACATGCTCGTGGACGGTGGTCATCATGCGCCGGTCCGAGTCGAAGGGCAGCTCGTCGAGACGGGGGTAGTGCGTGCGAAGGGCTCCCGGCGCGCCGGGATCGGCCTTGACGGCGGCGACGAGCAGGGCGATCTCCGTGGGGTCTCCCAGCGCGGTGTGGTCGGTGTAGTGGGCATTGTTGCACAGCACCGCCAGCCGCAGCAGTTGGCTGAGGCGCTCGTCGGCCGATTCGACGGCGCGACCCGACGCGTCCGTATAGTCGCCTTCCTTCCCGTAGCCGGCTCCCGAAACGTGAAGGTACTCGCCGCCGGCGTACACCGCCCGGACGGTCATCTCGTTCTTCGTCAGGGTGCCCGTCTTGTCGGTGCAGATCACCGTGGTGCAGCCGAGCGTCTCAACGGCCGAGAGTTTGCGAATGATCGCGTTCTCGCGGGCCATCTTCCTCATGCCGAAGGCCAGGCCGATGGTTACCGTCGCCGGCAGCCCCTCGGGAACGATGGCCACCGCCAGCGCGATGGCGAACAGGAAGGCGTCGCGCAGCGAGGTGACCGTCAGATCGTAGCGAATGGCCATGATGAGGAAGACGGCCAGGCAGATGCCCGCCGCGACCCGCGCGATCCGCCGGCCGATGGCGTCCAGCTCCACCTGGAGCGGGCCTTTCTCCACGGCGATGTCGGTCGTCACGCGGGCGATGCTGCCGATCCGCGTGTTCATGCCCGTCTGGCATACCAGAAAAGTCAGGCGGCCGTAGCTGAGCGTCGTTCCGGCGAACACCTTCTCCTCATCCACGGGCGCCTGCGCCGACCGGACCGCTCTCTTGGAGACCGGGACCGATTCGCCGGTGAGCGACGACTCGTTGACCATGCCGTTGATGCATTCGAGGATGACGCCGTCGGCGGGGATGCGGTCGCCGGCTTCGACCTGGACGATGTCGCCCGGCACGATGAGCCTGGCGGGGATTCGCCGGACGGACCCGCCGCGCACGACGTGGGTAAGGTCCGCCATCATGCTCTGGAGGGATTTGAGCGCCTGTTCGGCCTTGTATTCCTGGATGAAGCTGATCGTGGCGTTGGCCAGGACGATGGCGGCGATAATCATCGCGTCGGACCCGGCGCCGGTCAGCCAGGAAACGAGGCTGGCGAACAACAGCAGGATGAGGAACATGTTCGAGAACTGCGAGACGATCATCGTCAGCAGCTTGAACCGGGCAACGCTCTGGAGCTCGTTCGGGCCGTACTGATTCAGCCGGTCTCTGACCTGGGCCTCCGAGAGGCCCCCCGGATGGACGTTCAAGAGCCTGTAGATGTCGGTCGTCGATGCCAGATGGCTCATGGACGCGGTTCTCAATTGACTATCGGTGATTGATTACAGGGTCAATCGGGCAGAAGGATACCACAGCCGAAGCCGAAAGCCAAGCGGATCGTTCGCGGTGGCGGATGGAGGATTGACCGCCGGATTGGCGATCTCGGATTTCGGACTGAGGTGCCTCGGCGAATCCGAAATCCGCAATCCTCAATGCTCAAACCCGAGATGCGCCGGGACCGGGACAGCCTGCAGCAGTCAGTTCTTCACCTCGCTGTCCGCGATGGGATAGAGGATGACGGTGTCGTTGTAGATCCGCGGTGTGGCGTGTGCTTCCCGTTTCTGTTTGAGGATTTCCGGCTCCCCCTTGAGTCTCTCTTCGCCATCTCGGATGTTCTCGACGTGTCTGGGGATAGTCTCACGGAGTTCCTTCTTCTCACCGTAAAGGCGGCAGAATTCCTGCTCCGCCGCGAGAATTCTCTCGATGGCTTTCCGGCGGGCTTCGAGACTGCTCAGTTCGATCAATTGATCGATTCTCATGGCTTCGAGCCGGTCGCTGACGTTCTTGTCCAAGTCCGATCGCCTGCGGTAGTCGTCGATGATCTGGAGCTTGGCGCGGATACCGGCCAGTTCGATGTCGAGCGTATTGCCTTCCTTGTTCATCTGAAAGATGAGTTCCCTGGCCAGTTGCTCTGCGTTATCGTCGCCCAGGCCCGGATGAAGGCGCATCTTCAGGTTGTCATATTGGGGCTCGACCTTCTTGAGTTGTTCCTGCTTCTCGACCAGCTCGCGACGGCTGCGTTCGAAGTCCTGCTTCCATTTCTCCCAACCACGCAATCCCGTGGCAAGGTTCTTTCTTGCCAGCGTGGTGAGACCGTCCATGGCGGCCCGGGCCATGATCTTGGCATCCTCTTCGCTGACGGCATAGAGGTAGATCGAGTAATAGTTCGGGATGTTGGCAGCGCTCTTATCGACCCGGGTGCCGAAACCCTGGGCGAGAAACTCCTTTTGTGCCGGTGAGAGCTTCTGGGCTAGCGGACTGTTCATCGCCAGCTCCAGAACCCACGTGCTATTAAACCAACTGTGGCGGGGCAGGATGAGCTGAGCCGCATACCGGGGCCGGATCGATCCAGGGTCGTCGTAGTAGACGGATGTGTCGTTGACGACTGCCTCAATGGTCCACCGTGTGGTTTCGTTGCTCATCTGAAACTCCAACTCCGGTGTCTCGTTGGGCTCGGTCGGGGCAGAGGTGGAGAAAGCTGTGGTTGCCAGGGACAGAAGCAACACAAGAGCGGATTTCCGGGTCATGGTCGGTTCTCCTTCTATCGAAAGGACTCGAGTTTCAATCGTGCCGCTTTCGCGGCGCTGGTTTCGGGGTACTCTGCCAGGATGTAGCGATACTGACTTTTCGCAACGTCTCGCAACGACGCCTGCGATTCCAATTGCTCGACGGTGACCAGCAGGCGCGCCGCTTGGGCCGACTGCGTCATGCGATTCTCGATCTCCGCGAGCGTCGGCGCATCGGCCCGCGCCGGCTGGCGTGCAGGCCGGTACATTAGCGCACCCGCAGCCAGCAGGACCGTTGCGGCGACGGCGGCGTAACGCCGCCAGTGCAGTGGCAGCGTCCGGGCGCTGCTTGCGGGACACGCGTTGTCCCGCCAGATCGCCTGGGCCGTCTCCAGCGATTGCTTCAGGGCTTCGACTGTCGCGCGACACTGCGGACACTGCTCGACGTGCTCGCGGACCCGAGCAGCTTCTTCGCAACTCAGCGTGTCGTCCGCGAAATCGACGAGCAGCTCTCCAGTGATCTGGCAGGAATCGCGATTCATCGTTCTATCCCTCGTTTCATCAAGGCTCTGGCCAGGGCCATTCGCCCCTTGCACAGCGCGCTGCGCACCGTCGAGGCCGGCAGGCTCAGAATCTCGCCGATCTGTGCGGAACTCTGGTCGCACAAGTACCTCAACACCAGCGGCTGGAGCAACTCATCGGCCAGGTCGTGCAAGGCACCTTGTACGGCGTCCCGTTGTTCCGAAGAGATGGCATCCTGAGCGGGGTCCTTTGCGGCGAGCCCGCGCCCGTGCTTGGCAATGCCTGTTGCGTGCCGGCGAAATCGCCGGCGACGCCGATGTTCCGTGACGCACTCGTTCATCGTCACGCGGATCAGCCATCGGCGGCATTGGGATGGCTCGGCGAACGCAGAAGCGTGGTCGAGGCACTTGATCGACACGGTCTGGAGGACGTCCTCGGCATCACCGCTGCGCAAGCCCATGCCGGCGATGACCTTTCTCAACAGGTCCGTCTCTGCCAGGAACACCTCGGCAGGTCTCACGCGAGCTGCCCGGTTGTCAGACGACCCTGTCGACTCTGCGTTTTCCGTTGCCACAATCCGCACCTGACCTCCCGTGCACCGGGACTCTTCATCTACCTTAACGCGCGGGAGGTGGCTCCTGTTGGGGAAAATCACGATCGCTGGTACAGAAGACGGCTACGGTTGGCGGCCCGTCGCCCGTGGACAAGCCGCGCCCACCATCCCCAAGGCTGCGCCTTGAGGCTGCCACCCATGTCGCCAGGCTAAATGACGTCCTGACAAGCGAGGAACAGGGCGCGGTCTTTGGGTCAGGCCGGAGCGCTCGCCCGATGCTCGCGCTGGATGCGTTCGAGCACGCGTTTGGTCGCCCGGATGGCGTCGATTTCGCTCATCTGGTCCCTGCCGCCCGATTCGATTCCGACGTAGCCGTGATAGCCGGCGTCCAGGACGATCTTCATCATGCGGGGGAAATCCGTGTCCAGAACATTCCCTTCGTCGTCGAACCGCGTGGCCTTGGCGCTGACGCCTTTGGCGTAGGGCATCATTTCGGCTACGCCCTTGTAGCGGTCGTAGTCGCCGAAGTTGCCGAAGTCAGGCAGCGTGCCGCAGTTGGGCAGGTCCACGAGCTTGATCACGCCGACGAGCCATTCGCCGTTGGACGATAGACCCCCGTGATTCTCGACGACGACGTTCAGGCTGTACGGCACCGCGCGCTCGCACAGCCCGCGCAGCCCGTCGGCGGCCAGCTTCTGCTGCTCTTCGTAGCTGCCCTCTGACTGGGCGTTGACCCGGATCGAATGGCAGCCGAGCGTCTTGGCGGCCTCCAGCCACTTGATGTGGTTCTCGATCGTTTCGAGACGCTTGGCCTTGTCGGCCGCGCCGATGGCCCCTTCGTTGTCGCACATGATCAGGACCGACTTGCAGTCGTTGTCCTTGACGCGCTGGTTCAGCTCGGCCAGGTAGCTCTGGTCCCTGGCCTTGTCCATGAAGAACTGGTTGACGTATTCGAGCCCCTCGATCCCGAGCCGGCGTGCGATGCGCGGGAAATCGAGGTTGGTGATCTTCAGGTCGGTCCGCCCGAAGAGGCTCTGATTGAGCGACCACTCCGCCAGCGAGATCTTGAAAGGTAGCTCCGGACGCGCGGCGGCGTCGCCGACGGCCGCTGCGGCCACGCCGGGCACAGACAAAGCGCCGGCTGTCGTGATCCCCATTTCGAGAAATCGTCTGCGTGATAGCATTTCAGACATGGCAAATCCTCCTTACGCATTCTTGCTTGCCGTTCGAGCCGCATGGCAGTCCTACGACTAACTTGCCTCGGCCTTGGATCGCGCGATCTGGTCCAGGGCCACGGCGCCGATGATGATCGCTCCGATGACGACGAGCTGGATATTGGTAGAGATGCCCAACAGGGTGCACCCGTTGCGCAGGAAGCTGATCAGCAGTGTTCCGACGATGGTTCCGACGACGGTGCCGCGTCCGCCCGCGAGGCTGGCGCCTCCGATGACAACCGCCGCGATGATATCGAGTTCCAGGCTGATGCCCGCAGTCGGCTGGGCGGAGATCGTCCGGCTGGCCTGGATCATCGCGGCCAGCCCGACGAACAGTCCCATCATGCTGTAGATGGCGATCAGGTTGCGGTCCACGTTGACGCCCGCGTGGAACGCCGCCTCGCGGTTCGAGCCGATGGCGTACGTGTACCGGCCCAGCGGCGTGTACCGCAGCACGAAGAAGCCGAACAACACCACGAGCGCCAGGATCAGCACGCTGACGGGGACGCCGAACAGATGGCTCTGGCCGAGAAACGTGTACGTCGGGACATCGTACATCTTGCTGTTGTTGATGATGTACGAGAGGCCTCGGAAGGCGCTCATGGTTCCGAGGGTCACGATGAAGGGGGGCAGCTTGAGCTTGGTGATCAGGACGCCGTTGAGCAGGCCGCACAGAAACCCGGCGCCGATGCCGACGAGCGTTCCGAGGACCATCGCGGCGGCGCCTGCGTCAGGACCGCCGGCCTTGAGCATGACGCCCGCGCCGACCATACCCGCCAGCGCCAGCATCGAGCCGACGGACAGATCGATGCCACCGGAGATGATGACCGCGGTCATGCCCATCGCGATGATCCCGTTGACACTGGAGCGGCTCAGCACGTTGAGGAAGTTCTCCGTGGTCAGGAATGTGTCCGGCTCCAGCGCCGCCAGCGCCGCGACGATGATCGCCAGGGTGGCAAAGGGCAGCAGTTGTCTGACGAACTTGCTCATTCAATTCTCCTCGACGGCCGCCAGGTGCATGACTTCTTCGGGTGTCGTCTGTTTCGTCACGAGGTTTCCGACGAGCTTTCCCCGCCGCATCACGAGAATCCGGTCGGCGATGCCGAACAGCTCCGGCAATTCCGACGAGATGAACAGCAGGGCCTTGCCCTGTTCGGCGAGGCGGTTGAGCAGGCCGTAGACCTCGGCCTTCGCTCCGACGTCGATGCCGCGCGTCGGCTCGTCGAAGATCATGAACGTCGAATGGGCCAGCAGCCACCGGGCGATGAGCAGCTTCTGCTGATTGCCGCCCGAGAGGGAATCGGTCGGGGCCTCGGGCCCGGCCCACTTGACCGCCATGCGCGCCCCCGCCTCGGCCGCGATCCGGTGCTCCTGCGCCGGACAGATCAGGGATTTCATCCCGATCTGGGCGAGGTTGGGCAGCGTGATGTTCCAGCTACAAGGCAGTTGCAGGCACAGACCTGTTCGCTTTCGGTCTTCGGTCAGCAGGGCGATCCCGCTGGCGATGGCGTCGGCGGGGCAGGTGACGTCCAATTCCCGGCCCTCCAGAACGATGCGGCCCGAAGTCCTGGCGTCCACGCCGAAGATGGCCCGGGCGATCTCGGTGCGTCCGGCGCCGACCAGGCCGGCCATGCCGACGATCTCGCCTCGCCGAATCTGGAACGCCACGTCGCGAACGCCCGCCTCGGACGACAAGCCGGCGACTTCGAGGATCACGTCGCCGATGTTGGCCTTGCGCTGGGGGAAGAAGTCCGTCAGCTCGCGGCCGACCATGTGGTGCACGATCTTGGGGATATCCAGTTGGGTGATGGACTCGGAGTGGACGAGCTGCCCATCCCGCAGGACGCTCACCTCGTCGGCCAGCTCGACGATCTCTTCGAGCCGGTGCGAGATGTAGATGATGGAGAGGCCGCGCTTGCGGAGCTGCCGCACGACTTCGAAAAGCCGGACGGTCTCGCGTTCCGACAGTGACGACGTCGGCTCATCCATCACGATAATGGAAGCGTTTCGGCGCAGAGACTTCAGTATCTCGACGATCTGGCAGTCGCCCGTGGAGAGGTCTTCAACCTTTGCGTCCGGAGGAATGCGGAAGTTGTACTGCTCGGCGAGACGCCGCGTCTGGGCGGCCATTTGGTGGTGGCTGACCGTGAAAGGCAGGGGACCCTGTGGTTCGGCCCCCAGGAAGATGTTCTCGGCCACGGTCAGATGCTCGGCCAGGTCCAGTTCCTGGTAGATCATCGAGACGCCCGCTTCGATGGCTTGGGCCGGGTTTGCCAGGATCTGGGGCTTTCCGTGGATCTCGATGGAGCCGCTGTCAGGCTGGTAGACACCCGCAAGGATCTTCATGAGCGTGGACTTGCCCGCGCCGTTTTCGCCGACCAGGGCGTGGACGCTGCCGGCGCGCGTGTGGAACGTCACCTCGCAGAGCGCCTGGACCGGGCCGAAGCGCTTTGAGATCCCCGTCATGCGCAGCGCCGCGTCGCGATCGGCAACAGCCTGTGGCAAAGGGGCGTTCATATCTGCGAGTCGAGCAGCTCCCGGACCTTCGGGTCTTTGAGCCGATCCTGCGTGATCAGTTCGACGCCGGTGTCGACCTCTTTGGGGACGGTCTGGCCCTTCTGGTGACGAACGATCGCCTTGACCCCTTCGTAGCCCATCTTGAACGGGTTCTGAATGATCAGGCTGTCGAGGTCGCCCTTTTCCAGCCCGTCCACGACCATGGGCCAAGCGTCGAACCCGATCATCTTGATCCGTTTCTGTCCCTGGTCCGCGTTGCGCAGCGCCGTGAGGGCGCCGCCGGCGGTGGTGGCGTTGCAGGCGAAGATACCGTCGATTGCGGGGTTTCTCGTCAGCATGTCGTCGGTGACGTCGCGGGCCTTGTCCGTCGTAGGCGGGCTGGGGTACTGGGCGTCGACGATCTCGATCCCGGGAGACTCCTTGGCGAGCGTTTCGGTGAAGCCGGCCAGCCTGGCGTCGGTCGATCCGGAGTTGGGCGTCCAGCGGACGATGATGACCTTTCCCTTGCCGCCGAGAATCTCGCCCATGCGCTGGGCGGCCAGGACTCCGCCTTTGTAGTTGTCGGTGGCCATATACGAGAGGATCTTGTCCGTGTCGACGCCGGAGTCGACGATCACGCAGGGAATCCCTCGCTCGTGGACCTTCTCCACCACGGGAACGAGCGCCTTGCGATCGCTGGGCGCCAGGACGATGCCGGCGACCTTCTGCGCGATCATGTCCTCGATGATCTGGAGCTGCTTCTCGCGGTCGGTCTCGACTTCGGGCCCGTTCCACAGAATGTCGAAGCCTTCTTCTTCGCCGGCCTTCAACGCGCCCTGTCGAACGCCTTCCCAGTAGACCGAGACCGTTTCCTTGGGAATCACGCCGATCTTGCGCGACCCGTCGGCGCCGCCCTTGCGAAGCAGACCCACGGTCACGAGGATTCCAGCCAGCACGACCAATAGGACAATCCACACCGCGTTCTTCATGATCTGCGCTCCCATCCAATCCTGTCACATGCGCACCGCGTGGCCCAGCCCGCCCACGATTGTGTCTCAGGATAGTCGCTTTCCGGCGGGTGTGCAACCTTTTACCGATCCCGGCGCGGGGCCAGGATCGACGTGTGCGGCCCGGCGGATGGAAACGCCCGATCTACCGGCAGTAGACGCTTGACGAGCGAGGTCCCGCACGCCATTCTATGGTGACTTTCAACGGCCTGGAATGTGACCGGGCCGATGCTGAAAGGCAATGTTCGTTTCAAGAACAGGACGCAACCCATGGCAGAGACCTCGCCTCGCGACTTCCAGGATGGCACGCAGAAACCACGAGTGATTCCCCCGAACATCCTCTGGGCCTTCGTCCTGGTGACCAGTCTCTTCTCATTGTGGGGTTTCGCCAACGACATCACCAACCCGATGGTGGCGGCGTTCAAGAACATCCTGCTGATCAGCAATTTCGAGAGTTCGCTGGTTCAGTTCGCCTTCTATGGCGGCTACTGCGTGATGGCGATCCCGGCCGCGCTGTTCATCAAGCGATTCAGCTACAAGACGGGCATCCTTCTGGGGCTGGCGCTCTATGCCACCGGCTGTCTGCTGTTCATCCCCTCGGGCTGGATGATGGCCTTCTGGGCCTTCTTGATTTCCTATTTTGTCATGACCTGCGGCCTATCCTTCCTCGAAACCAGCGCCAATCCCTACGTCCTGGCCATGGGACCGGAGGAAACCGCTACCCGTCGTCTGAACTTTGCCCAGTCGTTCAACCCGATGGGGTCGTTGATCGGTATGCTGGTTGCCAGAAACTTCATTCTGGCCAAACTCGACAAAGCCGACGAGGCCGCACGTATCGTGATGCGCGATGCGAGCCCGGAACAGTTCGCCTCCCTTCAACAGCACGATCTCAACGTCATCATCGGTCCCTACATGGTTCTGGGTCTGGTAGTTCTGGCTGTCCTGGTGGTCTTTGCGGTCGCCAGGCTGCCGAAGGTCAAAGGTGAGGAGGATAACCGGATCGATCTGTTGCCGACGTTGAAACGCCTGCTGGCCAACCGCAAGTACATCGAGGGCGTCGTGGCGCAGGCCTTTTACGTCGGCGTCCAGATCATGTGCTGGACGTTCATCATCCAATACGCGGAGAATGAACTGGGCATGGCCAAGACGACCGCGCAGATGTACAACATGGTCGCGATGGTCATTTTCGTGAGCAGCCGGTTCGTTTGCACCTTCCTGTTGAAGTACTTCAGTCCGGGCGGCCTGCTCATGACACTGGCCATCGGCGGCTTCTGGCTGGTCTTCGGCACCATCTTCGTCAAGGGCATGCCGGGCCTGTACTGCCTTGTCGGCGTCTCCGCCTGCATGTCGTTGATGTTCCCGACGATCTACGGGATTGCTCTAAAGGGACTGGGGGACGACGCCAAGCTGGGTGCGGCGGGCCTGATCATGGCCATCGGCGGCGGCTGCCTCATGCCCCCCATGCAGGGCGCCATCATGGACATGAACGCCTTCAACCTGGGCTTCATGACTCTGTCAAGCACGCGAGCGTCGTTTGTGCTGCCGCTGATTTGCTTCGTGGTCATCGCCATTTTCGGCTTCCGGACCTCGAAGGTCCACGGTCACACGTATTGACGTGTTCCACATAAGGGCGGATTGAACAGCGCTTGTTTCGGCCTGCATCGACGCGTCTGACCTGTCCGAGGTCGATTCGAACAGGTCAGACGTGTCGTCCTCATCGGGGCCGGACGCTTCGTCACAGGTGGTAATCGCCCGCCGCTTCGGGTTGATAGAGCAGCTCGTCCACCTTCATACGCCCGTCAATTTGCTCGCCCACGCGCCGTCCGAGGAGCGACAGGCCTACGCGGCTCAGAATCGAGACGTTCTCCTCGTCGGTGGTTTCCTTCGAGGGGGTCTCCGTCGGGAAGGCGAGGGAGAGGACCATGGATCGGTTGTTGCGACCGTCTTTGACGCGGACCTTTGAATTCAGCGTGACCACATCCTGGGGGATCTCGCGGGAGGGGACGACATCGGCTTTCTTCAGAAGCATCTGAAGGCGTGCGGCCTCTTTGCGCCGGGAAGCGTCGTGGCGGTCCAGTTGCCCCAGCAGGGTCTGAAGGCGGGCACGGTCGAAGTCCGTGATCTGCAGCCCCTGCTGTGCCGAAGGGCCGGAAGCCGGCACGGGACGTCGACGAATCTGGGTCAATCGAATCCGCCGCCGGCTGCAAAAGTCAGTCACGCGCTCGCCGATCAGCTCCATCTGGCGTTCCGACAGGCCGGCGTCGAGAACCGTGTCCGGCGCCATGAAGAAGATGTCGTGCTTCTCCGTGGTGTGCATCGTGGGCAGGCAGCACAGCCCATCGTTCCACCAGCACACGTGAAAGTACTGTCGACCCTCTCTGGGGCGGTCGTCAATCGTTTGCGTCAGGATCTCTCGCAGTTCTTTCGAAGTCATGATCCTTATCCTTCCAACAGCAGACATTGTCCCGGCGGTCCCTGTGGCGCCGTCATTTCCGTAAATCGTTTCTCTTTATGTGTGCCGGCAAAAAAAAAGCCGGCGTTGAAGGCCGGCTTGTACCTGCAAGAGTATTCGCCGACCGTCAGAGGTTCCACCCGTAGAGCAGACAGGTGCAATCCGGCCGCCAACACGGAACAGCCGGCGCAGCGGCCGCTCCGGACGTTGTCGTCCGGATCGGCTCAAAGACGGCTCTGGATGAACTCTTCACTTGTTCGGTCCTGTTGTTTCGAGAATTCCTGCTCATTGCTGCTCAGCATAGCATACCGGCGCGATTCTGTCAAGCGCATCCGGCCATGCATTTGCCAGGGCAGCTCGCCGGCCGGTCGGGGCCTGGAAAGGTCCCGACCGGCTGTGGCGTATCGGACGCGGGCTCAAAAGGTCATGCCGACGCTGAAAAGATACTTCACGTCGGTGCTGCTGCGGCCTTCGGCCGGCGTGGCGTCGTAATTAAAGATGGTCTTGAAGCTGGCAAACATGCTCTTGGTCAGGCTGGCCCGAATCTCGGCGGTGGTGGTCAGATAATAGTCCGAGAACTTCTCGAGGGCCGGATAGTACGTCAGGTCGTGCAGGAACTTGACGCTGTCGTTCAGTTGGTGATCGAAGTTGTACCCCGCCTGGGCGGACAGCTCGCTGTTGCTGTCGGTCTCGTTGTCGAATTTCTCGTAGAGCGACGCCAGACCGAGCGAGGTGGAGAAATTCGTCCTGGGGGATTCGATCCACTGATAACCGGCACCGCCGCCGAGTACAACGCGTCGATCCAGCTCGGCGATCGCGTCCTTCTCATAGCTGCCGTTGATGAAGCCGAAGAACTTCTTCGAGAAGAAGTAGTCATACTGGGCCTTGGCCCGCCACCAGTCTTCGGTGGTCCTCTCCTCGCCGCTGTCCGGATCCTCCTGTTTTCCCCTGGCATAGTTGGCGCTGGCAGTGGTGCGGTCCTTTTCGCTGCGCCGCGCGACGCTGATGTTGGCGTTGACGGCCTCGGTCGAGGTGTTTCCACTGGTGGCGGTCACGCCGGCAGAGATGCTTCCCGTCCACTTCACCGGGGGCTTGGGCGGCGGGTTCATGGAAGCCAGGTCCGACAGTCGGAAGGTCTGGGCTCTCAAGGCCGTGCCGGTGTCGATGGCGAAGGTGCCGGCTTCGGCTGCCATCACGGGCTGGTTCAGGACGGTGCCGTCATTGAGGTGAACCTCCGCGGGTGCAGTTGTGCTGAAGGTCAGGACATCCGCCAGGGCGACGGTCACCTCGCCCGCGGCGTCTGCCTTGAAGACGAGCTTGCCTTCGGTGAGCTTGACGAGCGTGCCGGTAAGGCGGTCTCCGTTCTTCAGGTAGAGCTCGTCGGCCTGCACCACTGCCGACAGCAGGCCAAGGCAGATTGCTGCTAATATCAGGGTACGATACATTCTCGGGTCTCCTTTCAGTCAGTTCAAATGGCAGACATCGCACGGCGCATCAGCCGGACTATTCTTCTCGCCCTCACGTTCTTCGTCCTGCGGCGGCCACCAAATTGCCGTTCTTGAGATGCACATCACGCTGCGGGAATGGTATTGTAAGCCCATTTTCCCCGAGTGCAAGTCTAATATTGGTGGTCAAGTCAAAATAGGCAGGCCAGTAGTCGGCGCAGGTGCCCCGAGGCCGGACCACGCGGTTCACGCTGCTCGGCCAGCTCCGAGACCTCCACCACGGGAGCCGGATCGGGCAGAATCCGCCGATCTGCGGCCGAGACGCCATCGATGACCTTCTTGGCCTTTTTCATATCATGTTCATAGGAAATGCCGATGGCCATGTCCACACGCCGGGTCGCATTGATCGTATGATCGCCTTGAACGGGTCGTTGGCCGATCAGGATGCGAACCGGTACGCACGGCTTACACATGCGGATTGGAGACTCAGAGAGGTGTATTTTTCTTCCCCATTGCTCTGTTAGAGACTCTATGCGCCTTACTTGAAGATCGTACTACTGCGAACTCGAAGTTGCAGTTCAGTAATTCTCCGGTTTTTCGTGCGGATTTCGTGCGGCCGCCGGCGCTCAGGATGGCGGGACGCCAGGGATACCCGGGCCGGCAGACCAGGTTCCTCGTCTGGATCGCGGCAATAGGGAGTATCCAGTCGTTTCTTGATCGTCTATAATAAGATGCTATTCTGGAAGGAAGTATGAAGCCAAAGCATGAGAAATTGACGGATTCCGAGCTTCTCCTGCACTACATCGAGGGCGACGAAGCCGCATTTGCCGAGATCGTCAACCGGTACAAAAACAGCCTGTACGCGTTTCTGCGGCAGTTTCTCAATCGCATGGACCTCGTCGAAGACGTCTTTCAGGAGACGTTCCTCCAGCTTTTCAACAGCCGTGAGAGCTTCGATCCGGAACGGCCCTTGAGGCCGTGGCTGTTCACGATCGCGGCCAACAAGGCCAAGGATGCCCTTCGCAAGGCCCAGCGGACCAGCGCCGTACCCATCGGAGCCATCTCCGACGAACAGGATATGTCGTTCGACGAGATGCTCAACACCCTATCGTCCAATAACAGCATCCCTTACGATGAGCTGGAAAGGAACGAAACCGCGGCCCGCGTCAACGAGGTTATCGGGAGCATGCCCGAGAACCTCCGTCAGATCCTGCTGATGGCCTATTTCCAGAGGTTTTCGTACAAACAAATGGCCGACGCCCTCAGTATACCCATAGGGACTGTCAAGAGCCGCTTGCATGCGGCCATAGCCCGGTTTGCCAAAGATTGGAAAGCATTTGCAGGGAGTCAAGAGGTCAAATGACGTCGTTCACTGATCAGCATCGAGAACTGTTGTTTGATTACTCTCTGGGTCTGACATCCGAAAGCGAGACGGTGGAAGCCGAGAGGTTGTTGGCCCAGTCTCAGGAAGCAGTAGGCCTTTACGACACGCTACGAAGCGTCCTATCTCCACTGGACGCCCTGGAAGTCGAGCCGTGTCCTGAGGAGCTGGCCGCCAGAACGGTTCTGCGTCTGAAGGAGGTTTCGCAAGCCGCCTTGCAGCCGGACCGGGCCGAAGAGCTGCTCCCGGTCGGACAGATCGGCCTCTCGACGATCCGGATTCCCTTCTGGAGGAACTGGGGGGATATCGCCGCGGTGGCGGCGGTCCTGGTCCTGACGGTCGGGGTCCTGTTGCCGACGCTGAGTTTTGCCAGGCAGCAGTATTGGCAATCCCGGTGCCAGACCAATCTGGGCGCGGTTCAGGAGGGAATGGTCAGGTATGCCGGCGACCACGACGGGCAGTTTCCCAGCGTGCCGATGGACGCCGGCGCGCCATGGTGGAAAGTGAGCTATCAGGGGCCCGAGAACTACTCCAACACGCGTCGCGGTTATAAGCTTGTCAGAGAGGGATACGTGTCGCTGGACAAGTTCCTCTGTCCGGCCAGGCCCGTCGACGGCCAGGTTTCCTTCGAGAATCTGAAGGTGGAAGACTACAGCGACTTCCCCGAGCGCAGCTTCATCTCTTTCAGCATTCGAATCGGTTGTCCGCAATCGAGAGAGACCAACTCCGGGACGCGCAGGGTGCTCATGGCCGACCAGAATCCCCTCGCCGAAAGGCTCCCGGCGGACTATTCTGCGGAGTTCCGGCTGCGTGTGGATGAAGAGTTCCTGAGGGCAAACAGCCGAAACCACGGCGGACGCGGACAGAATGTCGCGTTCAGTGACGGCAGCATTCAATTCCTTCGGCAGCGGCACACCAGTCTCTCCGAGGACGATATTTTCACGCCGGCGGAGATCACCGACGGTTGCGAGATGCGCGGCTATGAACGGCCCTGCTCCGAGAAAGACGCGTTCGTCGCTCCCTGAGCGGTGGGATGCGATGCGGATCGAGCCACAGGGGAGGGTGTCACATATCCCGGCGGCGCTCGTTGTTCAGACAGACGCGCGCGTGGCGCTGAAGCGCGTCGAGGCCGGCCCGTTGGACAGGTGAATCGCCAAATCGGATCTCGAACGATTCCGCACTCAGCGCGAGCAACTCCTCCAGGTTCAGTCGCACGTTCTCCGGATGGAATCGGAGTCTCCTGTTCGCACGAGGTGGTGCGGCGTGCTGATGGGGACATGCCAGGACGCAGGCGTCGCAGCCGAAGACCCTGTCACCGATCTTTGCCGCCAACTCTGGCGGGATGTCTCCTTTGTGTTCGATGGTCAGGTAGCTGATGCATTTGCGGGCGTCGAACGTGCCCTCCGCCCCAAGTGCGCCGGTGGGGCAGGCTCGAACGCAGCGGTCGCAGGCGGCGCACGATCCGGGTCTTGCCCGGTCAGGTTCAAGCTCGACGGTGGTCACCAGTTCCCCCAGGAAGACCTGAGGCCCGAGCGCTGGGTGGATCAGCATGTGATTGGTTCCGACAAAGCCCAGACCTGCGCGGACCGCCAAGGCCCGTTCGGCCAGCGGGACCGAGTCCACGCAGGCTTTGAATCGGTGTCTCCGGTCCGTCCGCGCGCGAAGGAAATCCGCCAGTTCGAACAAGAGTGGTTTCATGAACTGGTGATAATCTTCATACCAGGCGTATTGGGCAACGGCCCCTGTTCGCGGAGGATCTTGCAGCGGCGTGGATGAACCGTCCGGCTTGTAGTTCAGAGCCACAACGATTACCGACTGCGCCCCTTCAAGCAAGGCCGCCGGATGGATGCGTTTCTCGACGTTGCGATGCATGTACTGCATCCGGCCGGCGTGACCGGTCCGCAGCCACGTCTGAATCCGTGCGACGTCTGTGTCGGTGATCGGCGACGCATCGGTGATTCCCGCGGCATCGAAGCCGAGTTGGAGCGCCCGATCCTTAATCTCCTGTTCGAGGGTCATGGGCGCCATTATACTACGGGCGGATCAGAGTTCGACACGACGGACAGGAATCGGAGGTCGTTTATGAAGAACAGCAGCGGAATATCGGCAGGTACGATCGGAGTGATCCTGGTGTGTCTTGCGTCTTCGGTGTGGGCCGACGCCATCGTGACGTGGGACTTCACCCAGGGAACTGGAGGTTGGATCGGAAACAGCTTTGTTACGGGCCTGACCGCCAGTTCCGACGGTCTGGCGTTTGTCTCGACGGGGATCGATCCATGGATCGAAGGGCCAGCGGTGGACCTGCCCGGGGGGACCATGACGCGCGTCACCGTGACGATGAAGTCCGACGCCGACGCCGGTGGGGAACTCTTCTACGGCCGGCATTTCGAGGCGAGCCGCTCTGTCCGGTTCATGGTGGCTAACGATGGACAATGGCATGACTACGCGCTGATGATCCGTGAACCGCTTGGACCGGGCACGCGATTTCGCCTCGACCCGGCTACAGGGCCGGGCTCGATCGTGGTCCGTTCCATCCGCGTGGAGTCTCTGGCCGCTGTGGCTCAACCGCCGCTGAAGAAGCCGCAACGCCTCGATGCAGCCCGGGCCGACCTGGCGGTGGTTCAGTCCGGTGACCTGCTTCTGAGGCATTCGCCCGCGCGCTGGGGCGACTTCTTGATCGAATGCGGTAGTGTCGAAATGGCGGCGGGGCACGGGTCGGAGATCGTCGGGATCATGCTCGATGGGCAGCCCCACTGGCTCGATCTGTCGTCCTCCCGATTCTCCTGCAGTGTGACATCAGGCGCTCTCACATGCGTTGCGAGTCTGACCGATCCCGCAGGCGGCCAATGGCGACTGACGAGGCGGGTCTCGCCGGGACGAGTCCCTGGAACGCTCGTGGTAGACACAGAATTCGCGACCGATCAGGACCGCGAAGTGGTCTATCTGCCTTGGCTGACCCTGTTTGCGGGACTCGACACCTTCGGCCTTCGCAAGACCCAGGGGCTTCTGGCGGGCCTGGAATACCTTGAGGATGAACCGAGCAGCAGCCAGGCCGACATCACGACCCCCGAGCACGTCCGCCGCGTGCCCGATCCCGTCAAGATCACGTTTCCGCTGATGGCCGTCGCTCACGAGGATCGCTACATCGGACTGATCTGGGAGCCGTCCGACCTGGCAGCGCCCGTCTTCGACTCGCCCGATACGATCTACGGCAGCGGCGCCCACGTGATGGCGCTGACCGCGCCGGCGGTGGGGGACCTTCGCTTCGAGAACGACCTGGCGGCGCACACGCCGTTCCGACTCCTCGCGGATCGGCCGGTCCGGTCGCGCGCCATAATCATCGCCGGAGAAGGGCAGACGATTATCCCTGCCGTCGAGAAATATGTTCAGGTTCGAGGGTTCCTGCCCGTCCCCGTGTTCGAGGGCGGATTCGACGCCGCCGTGATGTTGCTTTCACATGGCTGGCTCGATTCGGCTATCAACGAGGGTGGCCTGTTCCGCCACGCAGTCTGGGGGACTGCCTTCGGGGCCCAGCCCGCCTCTGACGCACCGGTGTACATGGACTGGCTCGCACGTCACTGCGGCGATGCCGATCTGGCTGCGCGGCTGAACGACGGTCGGGACCTGGCGCTGAGCAGGCGCCCGGCCGGACAGCCCTACTGGGGTACGGTTTCCCATGTGCGGACCCCGACGCCGGCGCTGGTTCTGGGCGATGTGGAGGTCTACGTTCAGTCCAGGCAGTCTGAAGCCGTCGCCTTGCTCAAGAATTTCGATGCGCAGGGGATCAAGCATTATCAGCCGGGCAAGGTGGACTATTCCAGGGGACACTTCACCTACCACGCCAACGGTCTGGCGGCGGCCGACGTGGCGTGGATCCTCGAAGCGGCGACCCTGTCGGCTGATTCGGCGCTCATCGAGCAGGGTCTGGGGCTGCTGGACAAGCAGACGGACCTCTATGCCGGCACGGTTCCGCGCGGGGCGCAGACCTGGGAAGTGCCTCTGCACACGCCGGACATCCTCGCCTCCGCCTATATGGTCAAAGCTTATACGCTGGGTTTCGTTCTCTCGGGCAGGCCCGACTATCTCGAACAGGCTCGATACTGGGCCTGGACGGGTGTACCGTTTGTCTATCTGGCGAATCCGACAAAGGGCGAGGTGGGTCCCTATGCGACGATTGCGGTGCTGGGCGCGACGAACTGGAAAGCGCCGATCTGGTTTGGCCAGCCGGTCCAGTGGTGCGGCCTCGTATACGGTTCGGCGCTGCATCAACTCGCTCAGTATGACTCGTCCGGACCCTGGCGGATGCTCGCCAAGGCCATCACCGCAACGGGTCTCCAGATGACATGGCCTCAGAGCGACGAGAAGCGCCAGGGCCTGTTGCCCGATTTCTTCCACCTCAGGGCGCAGATCAGCGACGGGCCCGCCATCAATCCCGGCACCGTCCAGGCACATCTGCCCGAGCTGTATGGACAGGGCCGGCTGTACAACGTCGGCAGGATAGAGGGGCGGAACTGGTTCATCCACGCGCCGTGCGAGATTGAGGCATTGCAGCAGTCAGATGACATGGTGAGCTTCGAGGTCGCTGGCTGGGGCGACGCCGCTTTCACCGTTCTGGTCTCCGGCGTCCCAAACGAGCCTTCCGGCGTGATGGTCCGCCGGACCGATGGTGGCGCAGGCGAAACCACGACGCATTTCAGCCGCGAGCAAAAGCTGCTGACCCTCACCCTGTCCGGGCCATCCGAAATCCAACTGCGCTGGTGAGACCCCCTTGCTGAAGATAGCCTTTGCCTTGCGATGTCCGCTGCGGGTGTGCGGCCCGATCTGCAGGGTGCTGTTGACCGCGAGTGATCTGTCGTGTACAGTACGCGGGCTGTGAAACAAGACGAGAACGAAATCCCGTCGTGGAAGGGCGGTGTGTGCAAGATGCACCGGCGGGACTTGTCAGAACGATGCCAAGGCCTTTCGGAACTGGAACCGAAGGGCTTTTCTTTTATGGATCGGCAGGTCAAGGCGATGCAAGGCTGTGAGCAGGGGTTATGACGCGGGTTGAAGAACTTGAACGGAGGGCCCCCTCGCAGGCCGCGGCGGCCGGCGGGATGCACGAGCTGCTGGCGATCGCGCTGCCGATGGTGATCTCGCACGCCTGCGATACGGTCATGATGTTCACCGACCGCCTCTTCCTGTCGAAGCTGGGTCCGGAGCAGATGAACGCCTCGATGGCCGGCGGGCTGACCTGCTACATGCTGATGACGTTCTTCCTCGGATTGACGGGCTACTCGACGGCGCTGGTGGCCCAGTATCTCGGCGCCGGCCGCAAGGACCGCTGCGCGACGGCGACCACGCAGGCGATGCTGATCGCCCTGACCGCTTATCCACTGATCCTGCTGGCCCGCCCGCTGGTCCACGTGGTGTTTGCGAGAACGGGGATCTCCGCCGGGCAACTCGCCCCGCAGATCGAATACTTCGACATCGTGATCTATGCGGCCGTGGTCGGCCTGCTGCGCAACTGCCTGAGCAGCTTCTTCTCGGGCATCGGGCGGACGCGAATCGTCATGGTCAGCGCCGCAACCGCGATGCTGGTCAACGTCGGGATGAACTACATCCTGATCTACGGCAAGCTGGGTTCTCCCGCTCTGGGCGTTCGCGGGGCTGCCTATGGCACGGTCATCGGGGGTGTCTTCGGGCTGGGGGTTCTTCTGACCGCCTATCTCAGCGGGCAGACGCGTCAGACGTTCCGTGTGTGGCACTCGCTGCGGTTCGACCGGGACGCCATGGCCAAGCTGCTGCGGTTCGGCTATCCGGCTGGCGTCGAAATGTTTCTGAACCTCATGGCCTTCAACGCCATGATCGTCGCGTTCCACGCCCACAGTCCGGCCACGGCCACCGCCGTGACGGTCATGTTCAACTGGGACATGGTCTCGTTCGTCCCGCTGGTCGGCATCCAGATCGGCGTCATGAGCCTCGTCGGACGCTACATGGGCGCCGGCCAGCCCGACATCGCCCACCGCGCCGCCATGTCCGGGCTCAAGTGCGGATCGCTCTATTCGCTCATCATCCTCATTCTCTTCGTCGGCTTCCCGAAAGACCTGGTCGCGGTGTTCCGTCCGGAGCAGGTCGACGCCATCTTCCGCGAAGCGGCGCCGATCGCGGTGCGGATGATTCGGATCGCATCGATCTACGTGATGCTCGAAGCGGCTCTCGTGGTCTTCAGCGGAACCCTTCGCGGCGCAGGCGACACCGTCTGGGCGATGTGCGTCTCGGTAGTGCTGCACTGGCTGATGCTGGGAATCCTGATCGTCATCCTCTACGTGCTGAGGCTCTCGCCGGAGGTCGCCTGGACGGGAGTCGTGCTGTCGTTCCTATCGTTTTCGTTTGTGTTCTACGGACGCTACCGCGGCGGGAAATGGCGGACGATCCGCATGGTCCGCACCCAGGCCGAGCTGCTCGCCACCGACCACGACCACGATTTCCACGAACCCCGCGACCTGTAGGGCGTCAGTCCATGGGGACTCAGCGAACCTTGCTGATTTCGTAGACGACGGTGCCGCCGCCGGTGTACTGGCAGACGTCGGGGCACTGGACGTAGGCTTTGGTCTTGTCCTCTTTGCCGTCGAGGCCCCAGGCGGCCGGCTCGGAGACGCGCAGGGCATTGTACCACGGCATCAGCGACGCCAGCCCGTGCATGCAGACGGGAATCTCGCTGACCAGTTGATAGCAAGCTTTCAGCGTGAAGGAATCGCCCACCTTGTGCACGGGGCAGTGCCCCTTGACCTCTTTGACCGTCACCAGTAAGTCCATATTTCCAGGCTCCTTTGGCCAATCTCGCGTTGCAGGTGGCTGCCACACGTCTGCCATTCGAGGATGACATCGGCACGCGCGCCGGTTATCATAGCCCGACCTGGAAAGGAGAACAAGCATATGGCGAAGGAATTGGTCGGTGTGATCGGAGGCACCGGGCTCGGTGACGACCTGGCGGCGAAGCTCGCCGGTGCCGAGCAGCGCGAAGTGCAGACGCCGTTCGGTGCGCCCAGCGGGCCTGTTCTGGTCGGCACGCTCGGCGAGCGGCGTGTCGCGTTCATCAACCGGCACGGGCCGGGGCACCAGTTCGGGCCAAGCGACGTGCCGTACGCGGCCAATATCTTTGCCCTCAAGCAACTGGGCGTCCACGCCGTGATCGCCAGCGGCGCGGTCGGCTCGCTTCGCGACTCGATCTCGCCGGGCGACCTGGTCGTGGTCGATCAGTTCATCGACAAGACGTTCCGGCGGACGGGCACGTTCTTTTCCGGCTACGGCGCCGTGCACTGCGAGATGGCCGATCCGACGTGTGACCGGCTTCGCGAAGCCCTGCTGCGCATCGCCAAGCCGGCCGGGATCCGGGTTCATTCTCAGGGAACATATGTGTGCATGGAAGGGCCGCAGTTCTCGACCCGCGCCGAATCGAAGATGCACCGCGCCTGGGGCGGCGATCTGATCGGCATGACCGCCATGCCCGAGGCCAGGCTGGCACGCGAGGCGCAGATGTGCTACGCGCTGGTGGCGCTGGTGAGCGACTACGACTGCTGGCGGCCGCACGACCCATCCAAGGGCAAGCAGACCCTGATCCAGGAGATCGTCTCGAACCTCCGGACGGCCACTGACAACTGCCTGCGGCTCATCGAGGCGGTTCTGGCGGTCGAGACGCCGCTGGTCTGCGAAGACTGCGCGTGCCGTAAGAGCCTGGAGATGGCGGTCTGGACCGATCCGAAGCAGATCGACGCCGCCCGCAAGGAGCAGTTGGCGCCGCTGTTTGAGTAGGCCTGACAAGAGACGCGAGAACGAGGGCTGTTGCCGTGAGACCGATAGAACACAGGATGTTGGCCGTTGTGGTCGCTGTTGGGCTGCTGCTGGGATTGGGATCGGGCTGTCGGCAGGAGGCGACACCGGAGGTGAAGCAGGCCCGGCTCATCGCCGCCGAGAGCATGCAGCTCAGGAAACAACTGGCCGCTCGCGATGCGGAGATGGAGAAAGTCCAGGCCCGGCACGCCAGAGAGATCGAGCAGCGGCAGGAGCAACTGGCGGCTTGTCAGAAGAAGGTCGAGGCTCTTCAGGAGGACCTTGAAGCAGGCATCGCCTCGCGGGTCGAGAGCGTCATGGCGGCCGTGATGGACGAGAACGCCAGACTGCGCAAAGAGATCGAAACGCTCCGCGCGGAGATTGTCGCGCTCAAGGCGCAGCAGGCGAGTCAGCCTTGACCCGGTGAATCGCGTACGTTCCGACGACCTGGCCGTCATCACGCATCATCGTGACGCCGAGATGGTCAGCGGTGGCGTCCACGCGGATGACGGTTGCGGCGCCCTTCTGGGGCGCGCCTCCGATGATCGTCGGATAGTCACATTGCCCTTCGACCGGCGGCCGGATCTCGTAGTGGTGCGTGTGCCCGGAGATCATCAGGTCGACCTTGCCCTCGTTGTACAGCGGCCGCCACGTCTGGTACATGTCGTCCGGGCCGTGCCATCGCTCCGACGGCTGCGGCGGCATGTGGACCACCACCACGCGAAACGGCGCCTCTCGGAACGCCTGCGACTGAATCTCCGCTTCCAGCCACTTCCGCTGCACGGCCCGGTAGCGGTCGAAGTCGACCAGCCCGCTGTATTCCTTGTCGGTGTCGCGCTTGTCCTCGCCGCCGTCCATCACGACGAAGTGAATCGGGCCGTGATCGAACGAGTAGTAATAGCGACCGTCGGGCAGGGCAACATAGTCCGGCAGCCGGCGGGCAAACTTGCCGCGCGTCTCATGATTGCCTCGCGTGTAGACGAACGGCGTCCGCGTGGCGAACAGCTCCGTGCACGGCGCCAGCACGTGATTGATGATCTGTTGCTGGTCCTCGATATGGCCAAGGATGTCGCCATTGAGGAAGACGAGGTCGAAGGGCCGCGTCTGCGCAAGCTTCGTCACCGTGATGAGGGTTTCGTTCTGCTCGTGGATGTCGTTCAGGACGATGAAGGAGACGTTGTCCTTCCGGTCGTCGAGCGTGGTGAAAGAATGCATTTCACTCGTGACCGTGTCGCCGTAGGTGACCTCGTAGGGTTTGAACGCGACGATCTCCCTGGAGCAGACGCGATAGCGGTACTTCTCGCCCGGCACGAGCCCCTCGATCGTCACTTTGTGGATCGTATGGTTGGCCGCGATCAGCCCATGCTCGCTGTGGTGGGCTTTCTGGTCGAGGGATTCGTCCCGGCCATATTCGACCCAACTGACGCAATTGGCGTCGGTGATCCACATCACGGTCATCGAGGTCTCCGACGGCGCCTGAAGATAGGGCCCAACGACGATCCGGGCCGCACCCGCCGGCCCGTTCAGAATGGCCCATCCCAGGAGGACGATCGCTGCTCTTGCTGTTCTTGTCTGCATTCTCGTGTGCTCCTGCTTGACAATCCGCGTGAATTCCGGTCCGACGAGTGAATGATACCACGGATATCGATGGCTGTCACCGCCCCAGTGCATTTGCCGGATGGGACCGAGATCGGTACAATCAGATGGAGGAATTGACAGAACGGTATCAGGAGGTGGACGCATGGACAAGTTGGTGGAAGTGTATGTTGCCGGCGATATCACGCTGGCCTATCTGATCAAGGCGCATCTGGAGGACGCCGGCATCGCGGTCCACATCGCCAACGAGAACGTCTCGGCCGCCTACAGCATCGACGGCATGGCGCCCCGCGTCCTCGTTCCCGCCTCCCGCGCCGAAGAGGCCCAGGAGATTATCGCGGAAATCCAACAGTCATCGCACGACTTCGACGACGACCTCGACGATCTGTCCGACGAGCCTTCTGAACCTTAGCTCAGACGGCGTCACTTCATGATGCGCCGGACCCTGGCGAGTTTCCCCTGGTAGGGGGGATAGACCAGAGACAGGTCGAAGCGCGTGGCGGCTTTGAGGATGCTCTTCTTGTGCGAGAAGCGTTCGAAGCCGCTGAATCCGTGATAACTGCCGATGCCGCTCTGGCCGACGCCACCGAACGGCAGGTTCGGGTTGACCAGATGCTGCATGCAATGGTTGATGCAGCCACCCCCGAACGGAATCCGCTGAATCAGCTCCTGCTGGACGGTCTTGCTCTCGCTGAAGACATAGAATGCCAGCGGATGCTGCGGCAGCCCGGCAATCGTCTCATAGACCTCATCGAGCTCGTCGTAGGTCATCACAGGCAATACGGGTCCGAAGATCTCCTCGCTCATAACCTTGTCATCAACTGTTACGCCGGACATCACTGTCGGGGCGATGAACCGCTTGTCGACATCATACTGCCCGCCGATCACGACCTTGGCCGGATCGATCAGTGATGCGATGCGCCGACAGTGCTCAGCGTTCACGATCCGCGCGAAGTCGCCGCTCGCCGCCGGGTCCGGACCATACATTTCGCTGATACGCTGTTTGAGACAGTCGATGAATTGCCTCTCCACGCGGCGATGGACCATCACGTAGTCCGGCGCCACACAGGTCTGTCCGGCGTTGAGGAACTTCGCGAAGGCGATGCGGTTGGCCGCGACGCTCATCTTCGCATCGTGGTGGACGATGCAAGGGCTCTTGCCGCCCAGTTCCAGCGTGACAGGTGTCAGATGCTCGGCGGCGGCTCTCATGACGATGGCGCCGACGCGCGGACTGCCCGTGAAGAAGATGTGATCGAACTTCTGGTTCAGCAGGGCAGTGCTTTCCTCCACCCCTCCGGTCACACACGCGGCGTACTCGGGGTCAAAGACTCCTTCGATCAGTTGCCGCGTTGCTTCGCTGCACGCAGGGGTCAGCTCCGAGGTCTTGACCACGGCAGTGTTGCCGGCGGCGATGGCGGCGGTCAGCGGAACGACAGCCAGTTGGATCGGGTAATTGAACGGAGAGACGATCAGGTTCACGCCGAGGGGGCAATACAGAATCCAACTACGTCCCGGCTGAGCAAGCAGCGGCGTCCGGACCCGCTTGGGCTTCATCCATTTCTTCAGGCGCTTGATCGTGTACCGCAGATCATAGCGAGAGAAGCCCGTCTCGGTCAGGTAGGATTCGAATGGCGGCTTGCACAGGTCCTTCGCGAGGGCCACATGCAGAGCGTCCTCGTGCTTCGCGATCGCATCGAGCAGACGCCGCAGACGTTCGAGCCGCACCTCGCAGGGCAGCGTCGCCCCGGAACCGAAGAATCGACGCTGCCGGCTGACAATTTCGGCGATCCCCTGCGTCCTGGTCATGAGCGAAACGCTCCCGGCGCCTGTCTATGCTTCGGCGGTGACGCGGACTCGTTTGACGGCCTCGAGGCAGTCGGGCAGGTTGACTTGGCCGTGACGGCGTTTCATGGCGGCCGCGACAAGGCCCAGGAACATCGGGCTGGGCCGCAGCGGACGACTGGTCAGGCACGGATGGGCCTGAGTCCCCATAAAGAACGGGTGGCTCGGCAACTCCAGAATCTGCATGATCGGCTGGTCGGGCGCCTTGCCCGAGAAGACCAGGCCGCCGGCTTCGAGGGCCTCGATGTACTTCGGGTCCACCTCGTAGCGGTGCCGGAATCGCATCCGGACCGAATCCTTGCGGCCGAAAAGGTCCCAGGCCACCGTCTCCGGCTTGATCTCCACATTGCGCCCGCCCAGACGCATGTTGCCTCCCAGGCCTTCGATCTTCTTCTGCTCGGGCAGAATGTCGATCACCGGTTCGGCGCACTTCGGGTCGAGCTCGGTGCTGCCGGCGCCCTTGAGACCGCAGACGTTCCGCGCGAACTCGATTACCGCCATCTGGAACCCGAAGCACAGGCCCAGGTACGGCAGGTCGTTCTCGCGGGCATAGCGAATGCAGACGATCTTGCCTTCCGCGCCGCGGGTGCCGAACCCGCCGGGCACGATGATGCCGTCGACGCTCGCCAGACGCTCGCCGGCGTTCTTGTCGGTGATGTCCGTTGTGTCGATCCACTCGATGCCCACGTCGCAGCCCAGCGCGATGCCCGCGTGCTCCAGCGCGTTGATGATCGACGCGTAGCTGTCTCGGACCGCCGTGTACTTGCCGGTGATGCCGATGGCGGCCTTGTACTTGGCGGCACCGATCTTGTCCGTGAAATCGCACCACTTGGCCCAGGCCTTTCGCTCGTACCGCAGGTTGATGCGGTCCTCGATCTTCAGCAGCCGCAACACCTCGAAGTCCAACCCGTGTTCGCGCAGCATCGACGGGATCATGTAGATGCTGGCCGAGTCGTGCAGGCTGACGACCCGCTCGACCGGGACGTTGCTGTAGATGCTGATCTTCTGCCTCGCTTTCTCGTTGACCGGGTTCGTCGCCCGGCATGCGATGATGTCCGGCTGGATCCCGAGCTGCATCACCTGCTTGATCCCGAGTTGGGCGGCCTTGGATTTCTGCTCGCCCAACGCCGGCGGCTCCAGCACGTACGTCAACGCCACGAAGCAACTGCTGTTGGGCCCTTCCTCGTAGGCCAGCTCGCGCATCGCTTCGAGGTAGTAGGCGTTCTCCAGGTCGCCGACGGTGCCGCCGATCTCGACGAAGACGACGTCGGCCTTGCTCTCAGTGGCGAGCTGTCGCAGCTTGAGCTTCACCTCGCCGGTCACATGCGGGATCATCTGGACGTCGCGGCCGAGGTAATCGCCGTGCCGCTCCTTGTTCAGCACGCTGCTGAAGATCTGCCCGCTGGTGGCGAAGTTCGTCCGGCTCAGGTCCAGGTCCAGCATCCGCTCGTAGGTGCCCAGGTCCATGTCCGTTTCCATGCCGTCGTCGAGGACGAAGACCTCGCCGTGGCGGAACGGATTCAGCGTGCCCGAGTCGACGTTGAGGTAGCCCTCCAGCTTGATCGGCGCGACTTTCAGCCCCTTGTCCTGGAGCAGCTTGGCCAGGCACGAGGAGAAGATTCCCTTGCCCAGACCGCTCATCACCGTGCCCATGACGAACACGTACTTGGTCTTGCCCTTCTTGTAACCTGCCGGAACCGGCGAGAAGAACTCGCTCTCCGTCGAGGCGTCACTGAGTTTCGTCAGCAGCTCTTTGCTGTCAGCCATTGGAATCCTATCCTTGCGATGCTGGGGTCCTGCAAAATGGATCGTTCGCGTCCTGCGCACGATATCGTTTGACGAAGGCGGCGTATTGCTGGGGGGTGTCGATGCCTTCGGCGGTGTGCTCGACCGTGCTGACGAGGATGGCATACCCATTCTCGATGACACGAAGCTGTTCGAGTTTTTCGAGTTTCTCCAGGGGACTCTGGGGCAGCTTCGTGATCTGGGCGAGGAAGGCCTTGCGGTAGGCATAGATGCCCATGTGGCGCAGGTAGTTGCCCGCCGGACCGATACCGCCTTTGTCTCTGTCGTACGGGATGGGACTGCGCGAGAAGTAGATCGCCCTTGCGGCTGCGGCGCCCGCTACGCTTCTGTTGTCCAGCGACGAGCGACCAGCGACGAGCGACGAAACGACCGCCTTGACGATGTTGGGGTCGGCGACCTGCTCGGCCTGTCGCAGCGGCGTCGCCAGCGTCGCCATGGGAACGTCGGGGTTCTCGACCAGGAGCCGGGCGAGGGTGTCGATGTGATCCGGGTCGATTTCGGGCTCGTCGCCCTGGACGTTGACGACGACATCGACGTCCAGACCGGCCACCGCCTCGGCGATGCGATCGGTGCCGCTCTGGTGATCGGCGCGGGTCAGGACGCAGGCGGCCCCGAAGCTCTCGGCCGCTCTGACGACGCGTTTGTCGTCGGCCGCAATCAAGACGCTCTCGGGCAGCCTGGCCTTGCAGGCCTGCTCGTACGTGTGCTGGATGAGGTATTTGCCGGTGTCTTGGGCGAGAACTTTCCCGGGGAATCTGGTCGAATCGTACCGCGCAGGTATACAGACTACGATCTTCACCGTCGCTCGAACTCGTACGTGTACACAGTCATCCGGCTCAAGTGGCTGTACCTATGGGAAAAGGAAAGGCCCCGTTGCGGCTACGCGCCCCAACTGAAATAGCCAACGGGACCTTATCATAGACCGGCTGGTCCGCGTTGTCAACACGGCCGCCGATCCGACCTCAAATTATTCGTGATCGTCGCGTCGGAGGATCGAAAGACCTGCTGGAAGGCCTGCTCAATCGATTTCGTCCGGGGCGGGGAAATTCACATCGCTGACTTGAAATCCGGCATGGCACTTCTATACTTCACCGGCAGGTTGTGGGAAGAGGAACGCCGAACCAGGCAGACTGGAGAAAGGAACGACATGCTCAAGAACATCCCGCCAGTGATCTCGCCGGAACTGATGAAGGTTCTGATGGAAATGGGCCACGGCGACGAGATCGTGCTGGCCGACGGCAACTTTCCGGCCGCCAGCGTCGCCCAACGGCTGCTCCGCTGCGACGGCCATGGTGTGCCTGTGCTCCTGGAGGCCATCCTGAAGTTCTTCCCGCTGGACATCTATGTCGATCAGCCGGTGGCCCTGATGGCGGTCGTCCCGGGCGACAAGACCAGGCCGACGATCTGGGAGCAGTACCGCAAGATCGTGGCTGCCAGCGGGGAGAAGTTCTCCGATTTCGAGTACGTCGAGCGGTTTGACTTCTACGAGAGGGCCAGGAAGGCCTACGCGGTCGTCGCGACCAGCGAGAAGGCCCTCTACGCAAACGTCATACTGAAAAAGGGCGTTTTATAGGTCCAACAGCGCCGGGGATAGGCGCGTTTCGGGGGGCCATAGGGAACCCGCGCCGATTGCATAGGACGAGGGCGGTGTTTTGAAGAGGCTTGGGGCGAGATAGGGGCTGTCGGCGCCCAAGAAGGGCACTTTGTCCTATAAATAGCGGCCGCCTTCTTGACATGATCGCAATCTGGCGGTACAATTGACGTGTTCTGGTGATATTGCCCTCTCCGTACCGCGCGGTCAGAAGGGTCTGCTGGGCGCATGTGCGGGTCTCTTGGCGTTTTGCGCGAAGAATCCATGGCTCTTGAGGCGGAGGGAACGGAACAGGCAAGGGTGCGTGCGCATCCATTCGGGTGTGGTTTGCGCAGATGCCTGCGCTCTGCGGCGGCGGGTCGTCTCTCGCGGAGCCTGCGATTGTCGGCAGTCGCAGATGCCCTTTCCCGTTGCAGAGGCGGGTGGTACGCGATTTCTGGAGCGTCTGGAGAGGCAAGAGGAGAAGAAAGAAGAGATCATGGGTAGTAGACGCAAGGGTTTCACACTGATCGAGCTTCTGGTGGTCATCGCCATCATCGCCATCCTGATGGGCATCCTGATGCCCGCTCTGAGCCGCGTGAGGAAGCAGGCCAGGAAGGTCACCTGCCTGGCCAACCTGAAACAGTGGGGCTTGGCGTTCGCCCTCTATTGCGAGGACAACGACGGCAAGTTCTTCACCGGAGAGGTCAGCGGCAGCACCTCCGACGTGGGGTCCGGCGCGTTCTGGCGCATAACGATGCGACCTTACTCGAAAGACGTCAAGATGTGGCTGTGCCCGCAGGCGATGAAACCGCGTCCGACCGGTGGCATCCCTTCCGGCGGCTGGTCGTACACGGCTTGGGAGGTTGCCAGCGATGTGGGCAGCTACGGTCTGAACGGCTGGATCCTGAACATTCGTGACGCCAGGGGCTCCAAGACATCCGCCTGGGGACGCAACGATCTCGATGCGCAGGGAAGGTCGCGGCACTGGGGCCGGCCGCCGGGCCAGCACTCCAATGAGGTGCCTGTATTCACCGGAAGCTGGTGGGTTGATTCATGGCCGCTCGAGACCGATCAGCCCCCGGAGACGGATGCGGGGCCTGGCGACACGCCGGGAACCAACGAGATGAACCGTGTCTGTGTCGATCGGCACGACGGCTTCGTCAATTCGCTCTTTGCCGACTGGACGGCCCGGCCCGTCGGTCTCAAAGAGCTGTGGACGCTGAAGTGGCACAAGACGTACAACGTCAACAACTACTGGACGAAGGCCGGCGGAGTCGATCCGACACAGTGGCCTCAGTGGATGCGCAAGTACAAGGACTACTGAGCCGAGCAGCATGTGGCGTGTGGCGGGTGACGGCCGCGGTAACGTGGCTGTGATTGTCGGGTCGTACGAAGATCAGCGATACAAGTAGGAGCGCAACTATGGATAAAAGAACAAAGGGTTTCACGTTGATCGAACTTCTGGTGGTCATTGCCATTATCGCGGTCTTGATGGCCATCTTAATGCCGACGTTGGGTCGCGCCCGCGAGCAGGGCCGCCGCGCCGCGTGTCTGGCCAACCTCAAGCAGTTGACGCTGGCCTGGTTGATGTACGCCGACGAGAGCAACGGCAAGATCGTCAACGGCACCGGCGGCATCGATAGCTCTCAGGCGGCTCAGGGGCCGTATTGGGTCGGCAAGTGCTGGCATGACAGCTACCAGACAGGCGTCAGCCTGGACGAGGATTTGCAGAGGGAAGGCATCAGGGCGGGCGCTCTGTACACCTACGTCAGGGACACGGGGCCCTATCGTTGTCCGACCGGCACGAAGGGCGAGCTTCTGACCTATGCCGCGATGGACTCGGTCAACGGGCTGTACCGCACGGGTACCACCACGACGATTGGCGGCAAGATGGTGGGGACGCGCGTGGGCAAGACGGTGGTGTGGCTCCGTCGGCTCGACGAGATCGTCAGCCCGGGTCCGGCTTATCGCATGGTCTTCATCGATGAGGGGTGGGTGACGCCCGACAGCTACGCCGTGTACTACCAGCAGGAGACCTGGTGGGACGATGCTCCCGTCCGGCACGGTGATGGTATGAATGGCTCCTTCGCCGATGGTCACGTCGAATACTGGAAGTGGAGGGGCACCGGCACGATCAAGTACGGCAAGCTTCAGCAGAAGGCGCACGCGAGCAACAGCCGGGCGCCGGAGTCGGAGGCCGACTTCGAAGATCTCCACCGATTGCAGGTGGCCACCTGGGGCCGTCTGGGATACTAAAGAGCGGTCTGTGGCAGCGCCGGGACCGGGCAAGGCCCGGCGCGAAAGAGATTCATTCCTGCGAACATCGAGAGGTTCCCATCTTCGGATGGGAACCTCTTTCGTTTCCTGGCATCTCACGTCATTTGTCGGAGGAATGCACGCGTCTGCGGCGGTAGCTCAGCGGGACGACGAGGACGGCGCAGTCGGCCTTGCGGACGACCTTCTCCGTGACTTTGCCGAACAGGACCTTCTGGAGGGCGCCACGGCCCTGGCGGCCCATGACGATCAGATCGACCTGCCGCTCACGCGCAAAGGCGAGGATTTCCTGTTCGTCTTTGCCGATGCGAATCTCGACGTGGAACTCGACTTGTTCGGGCACTCTGGCGCGGTACGTCTCGATGCGCTCGTCGACGTCGCGCTTGGCCTTGGCGTCAACGTCGTCCACCTCGTAGATGTAGGTCTTCCAGAACTGGGCCTCGGTTTCCGGGATCACGTGGAGCAGATGGAGCCGGCATCCCGGACGCCGGCCGGCGGCGTCGACCGCAAAGGAAAACGCAAAATCGGCGTTCTCTGAAAAATCGGTGCAGAAGAGGATCTGGGAAAACGTCGTTTCGTCTGGCTTGAGAGGGTCCATCGTCCTTGTCTCCTCAGGTCGCTCGCGAAGCAGATTTCCTCTATCTCATCGCCTCCGGCAGGAACAGGCAAAGTTGCGGGAACAGGATCAGGAGGATCGCGGCGACGATCAGGGCCCCCAGGAACGGCAGGGCCCCTCGAAAGACGGTTTGCAGCGGCACATCGCGCTCGATCCCGCTGACCACGTACACGCACACACCCACCGGCGGGCTGATTACGCCCATCATGGTGACCACTACGATGATCACGCCGAACCAGATCGGGTCGTACCCCAATCCCATGACGACCGGGTAGAAGATCGGGATCGTCAGCATGATCAGGCCCAGGGCGTCGACGAAACAGCCGGCCAGCAGATAGAACAGGATGATCAGGGCCATGATGCTCCAGCCGGGCAGCGGGAGGTTTGCCAGCCACCTGGCCAGCTCATCGGGGATGCGGGTCACCGCCAGGAAGTGGCCGAAGATGACCGCCCCGGTGACGATGAACATGACCATGCACGAGGTGCGAACCGTCTCCTGGAGAGAGCGGATCACTTTGCGAATCGTCAACTGCCTCTTGACCAGACCGATGACCAACGTGCCGGCGGCGCCGATGGCGGCCGCTTCGGTGGGGGTGAAGAACCCGGCGAACATGCCGCCCATGACCGCAACGAACAGCACCAGCGTCTCAAGGACCCCGGTCAGCGACGCGAACTTGGCCGGCCAGCTCGTGCGCGGGGCGGGCGGCCCGAGCTGGGGTCGACGCCTGCAAATGACGTAGATCGTCAGGCAGAACAGCAGCGCGATCAGCAAACCCGGCACGATCCCCGCGATGAAGAGCTTGCCCACTGACTGTTCGGTCATGATCCCGTAGACGATGAAGACTACACTCGGCGGGATGAGCATGCCGATGCCGCCGCCGGCGGCGACGGCCCCGCAGCCGAGTTCCATGCTGTACTTGAATCGCTTCATCTCGGGCAAAGCGACCGAGGCCATCGTCGCCGAGGTGGCCGGTCCCGACCCGCAAATGGCGCCGAAAGCGGTGCAGGCGCCCACCGTGGCCATGGCCAGACCGCCCGGCAGGGCGCCGAGCCAGTGATAGGCGGCGTTGAACAAGCCCCGGCTGATTCCCGCGTGAAAGGCCACCTGCCCCATGAGCACGAACAGCGGGATCACCGTCAGGCCGTACGAGCTGAACGTGTCGTACAGGTCCATCGTGATCATGCTCATGGCCGCCTCGGGCGAGACCACCACCGCGAACCCGACGAAGCCGACGACGGCCATGGCGAACGCCACCGGCAGGCTGGCCGTCAACAGAAGCAGCAGGCACAGGCAACCGACAATGCCAATCTGGATCGGCGTCATGGCTTGATCATCTCCCGGTCCGGATGAATGAGGCTGTGGCCGACCACCAGTACGACAACCGCACAGCAGAACCCGATGACGTACGGGACCCAGAAGACCGGCAACTGGAGCGTCTGGCTGACCTGCCCGTTGCGGTAGAAATCGAGGCCGTAGAGCACGCTGCGCCAGGTGAGGAACGCGAACAGGACCATGGTCAGCAGCCGCATCACACTGTCAACCATGATTCGGCCGCGACGGTTGAGCTTGTGGAAGAAGTACTCGATTGCCACGTGGCCCTTGACCGCCGTGGTGTAGGGCAGCGCCGTGGCCAGGCTCAGCGCCCCGAGGATCTTGACGATGTCGTAGGCCCCTATGAACGGGTGGTTGACCCACCGCAGGCGCAGAATCACGTCGGCGCACGTGACCAGCATGATCGCCAGCACGCTGAGCCCGGAGACGATCGCCATCGCGTAGACCAAGGCACGCAGCGCCTTACCGCCGGCTGCCCAGCCGGTCTTCAGGAGCGATATGAACCCTGTCGATTCAGCCATTTACCTGCCGGCGGCCTCAGAGTGTTTCGCAATGGAAGCTCGCAGGTCGTCGAGGAATTGCTGGCCGGGCAGGCTCTTTTCTGCCGCGGCCTTGACGTATTCATCGAGGACCGGCTGGACGGCTGACTGCCAGCGCTGCTGCTCGGCAGCATCCAACGTGATGACCTCGCGCTGGAGCTCCTTGACAAAGGCGGCGCCTTCCTGATCGGCCTGGTCCCACGCCTGGCCGTGTTTGGCGACGAACTCGTTGCTCACGTCGGTGAACACCTTCTGCAACTCGGGGCTCAAGCCCTCCCAGGCTTTCTTGTTGATCACCACGAACATCGCGGTCGTGTAACCGATAGCCGACGTTTCCGTGATGTGGGTGATGACTTCGCCCTGTTTCCAGCCCTTGAGCGTCTCGATGGGACAGAACGTGGCCTCGACGACGCCTTTCTGGAGGCTCTCGTAGGTTTCGCCCTGGCTCATCGCCAGGGGCGTGCCGCCCAGGCTCTGGACGATCTTGGAGGACAGGCCCGTGGCGCGAACCTTCACGCCGGCCAGGTCCTCCAGCCGGCGGACCGGCTTCCGCGTCGCCAGGATGCCCGGACCGTGTGCGTGAACGTACAGCACGTGCACGTCGCCGACTTCCGCCGGTTGGTACTTGCGCACCATCTCCGTCGCCACCTGTGTGGCCACCAGGCCGTTAGGATACCCAAGGGGCAGGTCGAGCCCTTCGAGCAGGGGGAAGCGTCCGCGCGTGTAGGCGAAGCAGCTCATGCCGATGTCGGAGACGCCGCTGACGACGCCTTCGTAGCACTGGTCGGCCTTGGTCAGCGTGCCGCCGGGATAGACGGTGATCTTGACCTTGCCGTTGGTGCGTTTGCCGATCTCCTGGGCCCAGGCCTCGGCGGTCTGGCACTGGATGTGCGTCGGCGGGAAGAACACGCTGTAGGATAGTTCCGTGGTCTTCTCCTGGTCCCGCGATTTGCCGCAGCCCGACAGGACGGTTGCCACGACCGCAACGGTCACGAACGAAACGACGACTTTCCACCATTTCATTGAAGGTACCTCCCAGCAGCCCACACCGTAAGTCGGCGCTCGTCGCGTGCCTGCGAGGGCACGACACCTCATCCCGATATTCATCGGGATCACAACGAGCGGCATCCACACGCACCAATCACCTGCCATAGTATAGGCAAAGCCGCCCGATTGCAAGGATTCCGTTTTGGATGGGAATCGGCGACTTCCGTGTCGCTTTCATCGGCCTCGCCATTCGCCCAACATGCGTTTGAGACGGTGCAGGATTCCGTCCCTGGCCAGGTCCGGCGGGACCACCGCCGAGGCCCGCAGCTTCTCCAGCGACTGGGCGTTCTCCGCGGCGCGGGCGGCCGCCAGGTCGGAGAGCACGTGGGGGATTTCCTCCCTCAGCGAGAGCAGGTGGGCAAAGGCGGCCCGGTCGAATTCGAGCAATTCGCAGTCCGTCACGGCGGTCATGGTCGCGCTTCGCGGCAGGCCGGTCAGAAGGCTCATCTCGCCGAACAGGGCCCCGTGGCGCAATTCGAACTCGATCGGTCGGGCAGCGTCGGTGTTCGCGATGCTGCCCTTGATGGTCCCCTGAACCAGGACGTAGAACGACTCTCCCTGGTCGTTCTGGTGCATCAGGGTCTCGCCGTATGTGAAACGCACGCGCTTCACGTCCCGGGCGACGCTTCTGAGTTCATCGCGGCTGAGCAGGCAAACGCCCTCGGAATCGGCCATGAGCTTGCGCCCGAAATCGCTGCCGACCAGGTCGTCGACGGCGCGCTCGATCTCCGAGGCCAGCGGCTTCTCAAACCGCTGGGCGTGGACCGCCTGCATGAAGTTGTCGAGCAGCCGGCCGCTCATCGGGAACGGGATCTCGATCCCGCGGCGCTGGAACTTGTACCAGATCAGCCGCTGCACGCCGCCTTCGATCGTCGTGCGCCGCTGATACTGGGTCGACCAGAATCGAAGAACGTACTCGATGCAGAAATCCTTGAAAGCGACGAGGCGTGCCGACGGGGGCGGGTCCTTCTCGACCAGGGGTGCTTCCTTCGCGGCCTCCTCCAGAGCGGCGATCACGTCGCCCGGCGGATCGTTGTAGCTGGCGCTCACAATCACTTGATGTCGGCGCAGGGGTGTGGGGGAGGAGAAATTGCGAATGGTCGCGTCGGCGAGTTTGCCGTTGGGAACAATCACGATGTGGCCGCTGCGGGTGCGCAGACGTGTCTCTCGCCAGCTCACGAGGGTCACCTGCCCGATCGTCCCGTCGACCTCAATCCAGTCGCCCACCGCCATGGAATGACAGGCATGCAGGGATATGCCCGCCAGCAGGTTGCCCAGGACACCCTGCATTGCGAAGCCGATGACGCCGGTGACGATGGCGGTCGAGGTCAACAGCACGCCGATGGGCTGACCCAGATAGAACCGGATCAGCATGAAGGTGATGCCCAGCATGATCGCCAGGCGCAGCAGGCCGCGAGTCAGCCGGCTGAGCGGGCAGGGCCTTCGCATCTGCACGAAGGTCTCCACCAGCAGCCCTTCCGCGAGCCGGACGACAGCGTACATGGCCCAGAACAGCAGCCAGACTTCATAGTGGCGCGACCATTTCAGCAGGAGCGGCGTTTCGCTGTGTTTGAGCCAGTGGACCACCGGGATGGAGAGGACCAGCACCACCAGTGCGAACGCCAGGTAGTTCAGCACGATCGCGGCAAACTGGCGGCCGGAGCGAGGCGCCGGTTCCATGCTCTCGGCAGGCGCGTAGCGGCGGCGCAGTGGAATCGTCAGCAGGTAGGCGCCGAACAACGTTCCCAGCGCCAAGGCGATGACCTGGATGTACGGCAAGATCGGTTCGAGCCACTTCAGCATAACTGCCCCTTAGCCACAGATGGTTAACCATTGTCCGGCCCGTGCGAGCAGGGCGCCGGACGAGAGCTTTCGCACCTGCTCCTCCGCCGCCAGCAGTGTTCTGTCGTCGGCATTCGGTGCGTGGTGTCCGAGGAGCACTCGCGGGATGCCCGCGGCGCGGGCCATCGCCAGGTCGTCCTCCCGGCAACTGTGTCCCCATCCGGCGAAAGCGTCCTTCTCCGCCTCGGCGAAGTGGGCGTCGATGATGAGCAGGTCTGCCGGTCGGGGAGTGGAACACATTGTCATGAACGACTTCTCATCGTCGTCGGTGCGCTGGCGCCATTCCATGTCCGTCGCGAAGACCACGGAGGCGTCACGCGTGCCGTCTTCGATGCGATAGGCGACGCAGCCGCCGGGATGGGGCACACGACAGCCCCGCACGCGCAGGCTGCCGACGCGGATTCCCTCGGCCGGAAATTCGGCGAACTCGATCCGCGCACTCATCTGCTTCCAGGAAACGGGCCAGTATGGCTGGGCCAACAGACCCGTCACGGCGCTGCAAACGTTGCCGTCGGGGAAGGCGGGACCGACGAATTTGAAGGACCACTGCTTGTTGTAGAGCAGGGGGTTCATCGTCAGTCCGGCCAGGTGATCCAGATGATAATGCGAAAACAGCACCGTCACCTCGCCTGGTTCTGTCCGGGCCAGTTGCCCCGCGACGGCGCGCATCCCGGTGCCGGCGTCGAGCACCAGCCGTTCGCCATGCGAGCCTGTCACCAGCAGGGAGGTCGTGTCACCGCCGAACTCGTCGAAACGGCTCCCGATTGCCGGCTGGCTGCCACGCATTCCGCCGATGAAAAGCCGCATGCTCATTTCTCCGTCAGTCCCCAGACCCCGTCCCATGAGGTCGGAGGATGGGTGACCAGGTGCGTACATCGCTGTGCGTAGTTCCTCGCGGCAGGGTCGTCGGGCAGTTGCTCGAAGACGGCCTTGGCCTCCGCGAAGTCGCCTTTGCCAAAGAGCGCCAGACCGGCGGCGAACGTCTCCCAGTCGGCCGGCGCGGGATCTGCTGCGAGTCCCGTCAGCTCGAATACTTCCACCGCGGTCTTGCGTCCCACCACGCGCAGGTCCGCCAGCTTGCGGCCCCGGAATTCGGAGGATGCCTGGCGCCACGTGCTGCCGGAAACCATGGTCTCGGTGCCGAAGGCCTTGTTGGCGCCCTCCAGGCGGGAGGCGAGATTCGCCGCGTCACCCAGGATTGTGTAGTTGAACCGCTTGCGCGAGCCCATGTTGCCCACGACGACGTCGCCGGTGTTCAGTCCCACCCTCATCCGCAGCACGGCCCCGGTCCGCTGCTGGAAACCGTCGCGAAGCTCGGCCAAGCGGCGCTGGCAGCGCATCGCCGCGCGGCACGCCCGGACCGCGTGGTCCGACTGACCCAGCGGCGCGTTCCAGAACGCGATGATCGCATCGCCCTCGTACTTGTCGAGGGTGCCGCCTTCTTCCATGATGATGTCCGTCATCTCGGTGAGATAGTCGTTAAGAAGAGTCGTCAGTTCAACCGGTCCCAATTTCTCGGAGAAGCTGGAGAAGCCGGCCAGATCGGTGAACATGATCGTCAGCTCGCGTTTTTCGCCGCCGAGCTGGAGGTGCTTGGGGTCGCGGATGATCTTCTCGATCACGTCGCCGCTGAGGTAGTGACGGAATGCCTGCTTGATGAACGCCTTCTGACGTCCCTCCATCCAGTAATTCGCAACCAGCGCGCCGACCATGCCCAGTGCCGAGGCGCTCCCTTGAGCGACGACCGGCCACCACCATCCTCGGGCGTATGCGGCGAAGCCGACCAGAATCGGCACCGCCAGCCAGAAGACCGCCAGAGGCCCGGCCTGCCACCAGCGACCGCCGTAGGTCAGAGACAGGGCCGCGCCGACCGCGGTGGCCAGCACAACCAGGGCGACCACCGGCAGGTTGGCCTCGGCGATGAAGGAATCGGTAAGGAGATTGTCGACGAATGCGCCGTGCAGCACGACACCAGGGCATTTGGGATTGACCGGGGTCGGCCGCAAATCCAGCAGGGCGGGCGCGCTACAGCCTACGAAGACGTAGCAGTCTTTCAACGTCTCGGGTAACAGCACCGGCGTCTCACCGTCGCGCAGGCGCAGTTCCGACTGGATGACCGCGGCGGCGGAAACCGCCTCCGGCAGGCCGTTGCGACCTCGGAACCTAAGGATGGCGTCACCCCGCGTATCGAGAGGAACGATCTTGTCGCCGACGTGAAGCCGCCCGTTGTGGGTGGTGATCGTCGTTGGCTGTGCGGCCAGGTACGTTGCCAGCCCCAGCGCTGGGATCTCGACCCTGTCGAAGCGGCAGAATGGGGAAACCCGCCGGAACACGCCATCAGCGTCCGGCACGCCTGCAACGTGTCCAAAAGCCACAGCGCCTGCTGCCACTTCCGGCACCGGAAACAGTAGATGGTCTGGCTCGGCCATCGTCGCCGTGTGAGTCGCTGCATCCGGACGCGGCACGTAATCCGGCCAGGCCTCCACGCTTCCGCCGGGCATCAGGGCCAGGACCGCCGGCGTGCCGGCTTTCAGAGCCTGTCCCATCGCCTCATCGTCCGGAACTCCGTAGACCGAGGACTCGGTGAACAGCAGATCCAGGGCCAGCGCGCGGGCCCCGCCCCGCTGGCAGAACGCAGAGATCGC